>JAITWK010000031.1 GCA_031285295.1 Deltaproteobacteria bacterium
TGCAGGGGCATCATGCCCCTGCCGGAGGGGCCTGGGGAGGCGGAGCCTCACCAGAAAAAACTAATGAGATCCTAAAAAATCCCCGTCAGTAATCGCCGCGCAGTCAAAATCAGCGGGCAGCAGCCCTTTGCGGATCAGCCAGCCAGCGGCCCTATCCAAATCCGCCTGGCTGGGCAGGGCAGCCGGAGTATAGGCGGGCAGATCGCCCAAATCGATTCGGGACAGGATTTCGTCGGTAAAGCCCATGTCCTGTTTCAGGATGTCGGCCACAGCGGCGGTCTCGTGTCCGGCCAGGTAGGCTACGCCCAAATTGTAGGCTTGGTATAGCTTGCGCAGTTGTTCGGGCTTGTTTGCAATTGCCCGGCTGGAAAAGACGATCCCGGTGATGGAAAAACCCAAATCCGCGTTGGAGGCAAGTTGCAGGCCGCCGTCCTGTCTGGCTTTTATGGCCAGAGGGTTGGGCAGGCCGGTGGCGTCAATCTGTCCGTCGCGCAGCATTTCATAGCGCAGCGGTATTTTGTTGATTTCAACTTTACGCGCCTCTTCCGGGGCGAGCCCGGCGCTTTCCAGCGACATGTCCACACAATAATCAATGACCGTATTGCGCGAAACCGCGATGCTGGCACCTTTCAGCCCGGCCAGCGAAGTTATGCCGCTTTTGGCGGAAGCGATAATATAAAAGGGCGCGTCGCAGCGCGAGGTAAGGCGCAGATCCAGACCACCGGCTTTTTGCAGCAGAGCGCCGGTATAGTCGATAACCGCGCCGTCGATATTGCCGCTTTGCAGGGCGGCGTCGCGCTCGTTGGCCGAATAAAATTTGTGCAGATTGACCGCAATGCCGAGATCCTTGAAGTAGCCCTCGCGCTGGGCCACGGCCAGCGGCAGATAATCCATGGAGGGCATCACACCAAGCACCAGATCCGGCGTTGTGTTTTGCGTATCGTCTGATTTGACGGAACTTGATTGAGCGTTTTGTGACTCGCCGGATTGGGTTTCGTCCGAGCAGGCGTACAAGCTGAAGGAGAGACAGATAAGAAACAACAACGTAGAAATATTAAAACATTTCCGCATTACCCACCTCGTGAATTCAGGGATTTGGCGTTAAGTACCTAATTGCGGGTCAAGGGGCCTCAGGCCCCTTGCGGGGGTTGGGGCGGAGCCCCAAAAATTTCATGAGCAGTAATTTACCAGATAGCGCCAGCCTGGCAATTTTTCAGATACCCATTGGCAAAAGCGGCGGCGCTCATGCTTTTTCCGCCAGCCGGGCGTAGCCGCTCGATGCCGTAAAGTCCATCGGCGCAGACCACGGGCAGGCAATCGTCTTGCAGGGGCAGCACGGTGCCGGGCAGGTAGGGTGTTCCTGCCAGAGCGGAGCAAAAATCACTCAAGGTGGGGCCGGTTTCAACCAGCACGCGGCCCGCTTCAATCAGCGCTTTTATCGGCGGCAAAATTTGGCTTTGGGGCTGAGTTTGGGCCTGGCCTTGTGGCCGGGCCAGATCCTGATTTTTGGCCGGAGCTTTTTCCTGATCCAGCGGCAGACGCTCGAAAGTTATTTGCGCACCGGGCCAAGGGGTAACTCCCCGCGCCTGATTATGCACCTGCCTGGCGGTCAGGTTGAAGTCCAGCACTCCATCGGCTTTGGTCAATTTGGCCGCGTAAGTAACCAGATTTTCATCCTGCACCTGCTCGGTCAGCCGTCCCTGACTCATGCGTTCCAGGGCCTGCACCAGCAGTTCGCCGCCCAGCAAAGCCAGTTCGTCATGCAGTTCGCCAGCAGTCTGATCCACCCCGATAGCCATGGCCCGTTGCAGCAGAACCGGGCCGCTGTCCAGCTTTGGCTCCACCCGCATAATGCTTATGCCGGTGCGGATGTCGCCAGCCATGATTGCCCGCTGGATGGGCGCGGCCCCGCGATATTCCGGCAGCAGCGAACCATGCACGTTGATGGCCCCCAGCGGCGGCAGATCCAGCAGGGCTTTGGGAAGAATCAGGCCATAAGCGGCCACCACAAAAATATCCGCCCCAAAAGCGGCCAGCCGCTCCAATTCCTCCGGCTGGCGGAAGTTTTCCGGTTGCAGCACCGGCAGATTACGCTCAAGGGCCAGAGCCTTGACCGGGCCGGTTTGCAAAGCCTGACCGCGTCCGGCCGGGCGATCCGGCTGGCAATACACTGCCGCCACCTGCCCGCCGGGCCAATCCAGCAGTGCACGTAGCGAGGCAGCCGCGAAATCCGGCGTTCCCATGAAAACTATTTTCATATTGCCTCTTTTGTCGTGAGAAGCAAAAAGACGCTCACGACCTATTCAGCCGCTTTCAGGCGTTTCTTGACCTTGCCGTCATACAGCCCGCGCTTAAGGCGGCTGATGCGGTCAATGAACAGCTTGCCGTCCAGGTGATCGCACTCGTGTTGCAGGCAGATGGCTTCCAGATCCGCCGCCTCCCGCTCCACCGGATTGCCGTCCAGATCCAGGGCTTTCAAAAGCACCCGGCTATGCCGCTTAACGTTGCTGCGGTAATCCGGCACCGAGAGGCAGCCTTCCTCGGATTCCACGCCTTCCGGTTTGCCGCTTTCCGGGTCCGGCAAAGCTTCCAGCACCGGATTCAGGTAAACCTTCAGGGCTTCGCGTTGCGACGGCCCGCTAAGATCCACTGTAATCAGGCGTACAAAACGCCCCACCTGCGGCGCGGCCAGGCCAATGCCGTCGCTCTCGTACATGGCTTTGGCCATGTTTTCGGCCAGAGCGCGGATTTCCGGCGTTATTTCCGTAACCGGCGCGGACTTTTGCTTGAGCCGCGCGTCGGGGTACTGCAATATTTCAAGTTCCATCTTTATTCTTTCTCGCGCAACTTGAGGCCCAAATCACGCAACAGTCTGGGCGCAACCTGCGCCGGAGCGCTGGTGAGCAGGCAAGTGCCCTTCTGGGTTTTCGGGAACGCGATGACCTCACGGATGGAGGTGGAGCCGGTAAGCAGCATGGCCAGACGATCCAGGCCAAAAGCAATGCCGCCGTGCGGCGGAGCGCCGTATTCCAGAGCGCGTAGCAGGAAGCCGAACTGGCTTTCCGCTTCTTCCGGGTCAAAACCCAGGGCTTTGAAAGTACCGCGCTGCATTTCAGCGGTATGGTTGCGGATGGAGCCGCCGCCGACTTCGTTGCCGTTCAGCACCATGTCATAGGCGCGGGCTTTTACCGTAGCGGGGTTGATATCCGTCAGTCCGTCCGCCTGCATCTGGGTGAAGGGGTGGTGGCAGGCCACATAACGCTTTTCTTCCTTGTCGTATTCGAACATGGGGAAGTCCGTTACCCAGAGGAAGTTCAGGGCGTCATTGTCGATGAGGCCGAGATCCGCGCCCAGGCGCAGGCGCAGGTTGCCCAGAGCGGCGTTGACCATGCCCGCTTCTCCGGCCTGGAAGAACACGATATCACCGGCGGCCAGGCCCAGGCGTTCGGTCAGGCCCTGGCGTTCGGCTTCGCTGAGGAACTTGGCTACCGGCGACTGCCATTCGACACCTTCGCCGTTTTCCGGCTTGCGGATTTTAATCCAGGCCAAGCCTTGTGCGCCGTAAATTTTAACAAACTCGGTGTAGTCGTCAATTTCCTTGCGGCTCAAGGTTTCGCCGCCGGGCACACGCACGGCCTTGACCAGCTCGGCCGAGGCAAAAAGCTTGAAGCCGCCGCCATGCACGATATCGGTAACATCGACAAGTTTCAGGTCAAAACGGGTATCCGGCTTGTCCACACCGTAGTCGGCCATGGCCGTATCCCAGGTCATGCGCGGGAAGGGGCGGGGAATGTCAATGCCCTTGACGTCCTTGAACAGGCGGGCGGCCAGACCTTCGGCCATGCTCATGACCTGTTCTTCATCCACAAAGGACATTTCAATGTCGATCTGGGTAAATTCCAGCTGGCGGTCGGCACGCAAATCTTCATCGCGGAAGCAGCGGGCCACCTGAAAATATTTGTCCAGGCCGCCCATCATCAAAAGCTGCTTGAAAAGCTGGGGCGACTGGGGCAGGGCGTAAAATTCGCCGTGGTTGAGGCGGCTGGGAACCAAAAAGTCACGCGCACCTTCCGGCGTGGAGCGGGTGAGCATGGGGGTTTCCACTTCGATGAAGCCGCTTTCGTCCAGATAGCGGCGCACACTCTGGGCCATGCGGTGCCGGTCGCGCAGGTTGGCGGCCATGCGCGGGCGGCGCAGGTCGAGATAGCGGTATTCCAGCTTGAGGTTTTCCGCCGGGTCCTGACGGTCATCAATGAGGAAAGCCGGGGTGCGCGAGGTGTTCAATAACTTCCATTCCCGCACCACCACTTCAATCGCGCCGGTGGCTAGGTTGGGATTTTCCATGCCTTCCGGACGGCGGCGTACATAACCCTTGAGGGCCAGCACGTATTCCGAGCGCAGCACATGGGCGTTTTCGTGCGCCTGCGGGGCCACTTCCGGAATGAACACCACCTGGGTAAGCCCGGCGCGGTCACGCAAGTCCACAAAAATCAGGCCGCCGTGATCGCGGCGGAACTGAACCCAGCCCATGAGGCAGACTTCGGCCTGCAAATCATCGGCGTTAAGGCTTCCGCAATCATGCGTGCGCGTCCAGCTGCCGAGCGCTTTCACCAGTTTTTGGTGCTCAAGTTGCACGTCTCTTTCCTGTTGACTATCCTGAATAATATCCATGACTTTTTAATTTCCTGCTTGGTTAAAATTGCAACAAAATTTATTTAATGATCAGATTATTTATATCGTCGCGGCGGCGCGTAATCTGCTCCCCGCTGTCCATGTTTTTTACAATAACAGTGCCGTCCGCCAGTTCGTTGCCGCCCAGTAGCAGGCAATAACTCGCGCCGGAATTCGCGGCTTTGCGCAACTGACTTTTGGCGCTGCCCGCGTTGTACGAAGTTTCGCCGCTCAAACCGTTTTTACGCAGCGCCTGGGCCAGCAGAAGGGCTTCGTCCAGCGCAGCGGCATCCAGCACGGCAATGTAAAAATCGGGTTTGTCCAGATCGTTTTCCGGCAGCATGAGGGCGAGGCGCTCCATGCCGCAGGCGAAACCGATGCCCGATACTTCCGGGCCGCCCAGCGAGGCGATCAGGCCATCATAGCGCCCGCCGCCAGCCACCGAACCCTGTGCGCCGATGCTGTTTGAGACCACTTCGAAAGTGGTGCGGGTGTAATAATCCAGCCCGCGCACCAGACGGTGGCTGATTTTGTAGTCACGCCCCGGTTCAAGCCCGGCCCGCTCAAGGATGCCCAATACGGTAGCAAAATGGGTTTTGCATTCCGGGCAAATACTGTCGGCAATGCGCGGAGCGCCTTCGACCAGTTCCTTGCAGCGCGGCACCTTGCAATCCAGTACGCGCAACGGGTTGGCGTCCATACGCTTGCGGCAGTCTTCGCAAAATTCATCAACCGGCTTTGCCTGCAAAAATGCCAACAACGCTTCCCGGTAATGCGGACGGCATTCCTTGCAACCCAGGGTGTTGATTTCCAGGGCCAAGTCTTTCAGGCCGAGCGCGGAAAAGTACTCCATGAGCATGAGCAGCATTTCGGCGTCCACTTGCGGCTCGGGTGCGCCAAGACATTCAACGTCCACCTGATGGAACTGGCGCATGCGCCCTTTTTGCGGGCGCTCGTAACGGAACATCGGGCCGTGTGTGAAGAATTTGGTGACTGGTTCCTTGGCGTGAATTGAGTGTTCTATATAAGAGCGCATCAGCCCGGCCGTGGCTTCCGGGCGCAGGGTCAGCGAACGCTCCTTGCGATCCGGAAAGGTGAACATTTCTTTTTGCACCACATCGGTTTCCGTGCCGATGGAACGGGCAAAAAGCTCGGTATATTCCAGAATGGGAATGTGCACTTCCCGGTAGCCGTAGGCGGCGAAAACCTGTCGGGCCGTCTCGGCAATCCGGTTGAACTGCGCAGCCTCGCGCGGCAGATGATCGGCAAATCCCTTGACTGTGCTGATTTTACTCATTTTAAGCTCAAATTTTTTGAATAGATTTTCTTGATCGCGTGAGCGCTATGGATGCCTACGCGCAAGCGAATTGATAATAATATTTCATAGTATGTGGCTTGTCAAACAAACGGCGACAAATGAGAACATGGAGATTAAGCGAATGGGCGAAATATTCGGATATGTTCGCGTATCTAGTGCAGATCAAAATGAAAACCGTCAGCGTATGGCGATGTGCGCGCATTCCATTATGGAAAAGCACATTTATTCTGACAAAATATCAGGGAAAGATTTTCAGCGGCCACAGTATCAGGCCATGCTGAAACGTCTGAAACCTGGAGATCAACTTTGCATCACGAGCATTGACAGGCTTGGGCGTAATTATGAGGAGATTCAGAGCCAATGGCGTATTCTGACGCGAGATAAAAAGGTGGATATTCTCGTTTTAGATATGCCATTACTCGACACTCGTCGTGACAAGGACTTGCTCGGCACGTTCATTGCTGACTTGGTGCTTCAGGTATTGTCGTTTGTAGCGCAGAACGAACGGGAAAATATCCGTAGGCGACAGGCCGAAGGCATTGCCGCCGCCAAAGTGAACGGCATCCGTTTTGGCCGTGAACCTAAGCCGCTCCCCTCAGATTTTTCACATATTCATGAACTTTGGAAAACAAAACGGGTTTCCACTGCCGAGGCTGCACGGCGTTGCGGCATGGCCCGTTCAACTTTCCGTTATCGCGCGGCGATATTCGCGCCAGATAGTTCATAACATGGCTAAAAAGCGTACTTTCCAGCCCCTCCTTTGGACAGCATGTATTTAAGGAGATTTCCTGTTGTAAATTGAAGGGATTCAATGCTAGACCGGGGGTGGCGAAAATGTACACCTTTTCGCCATCTTGAAGCTGACATTCATCTATTTACCGTTAGCGAGTTGGCATGCCCAGTTTGGATTGGATTGGTAAAAAGGCCGTTATCCGGCATCACAAGGAAGTCCCGTTTAGGCTATTGGAGCCTGTACCGGGACTTTCGTGTGGTGAAGCTTCCGGCAACCTGTTGGTGCAGGGCGATAATCTCGATGCCCTCAAAGCTCTGCTTCCGCGCTACGCCGGACGGGTCAAGTGCATCTATATTGATCCGCCATACAATACCGGGAATGAAGGCTGGAGTTACAACGACAATGTGAACAGTCCGGAAATCCGGCAATGGCTTGGTCAAGTGGTAGGCAAGGAAGGCGAAACGCTGGATCGGCATGACCGCTGGCTGTGCATGATGTATCCGCGCCTTGTTTTGTTGCGTAAGTTTTTGCGGGAGGACGGTGCGATATTCATTTCCATTGATGATAATGAGGTAGCAGCGTTACGGTTGGTAATGGATGAAGTTTTTGGAAAGAGGAATTTTGTTGAATCAATTATTTGGGAAAAGAATTATGCGCCAAAAGCGTCTGCTAGGCATTTTTCAGAAGCTCATGATTACATTGTTGTATATGCAGTAAATATAGATATATGGACACGAAATTTAGTAGCACGATCAGAAAAACAAGACAAAAAATATAAAAATCCAGATAATGACCCTAAAGGTCTATGGCGCCCAAACAATCTTGCAGCTAGAAATTATTACAGCAAGGGAATATATTCAATTAGTTGCCCTTCTGGAAGAATTATTTCTGGCCCTCCAAAGGGCTCATATTGGAGAGTCTCTGAAGAAAAATTCTGGGAAATGAATGCAAATGGTCGCATATGGTGGGGATTTGATGGAAATAATGTCCCTGCACCTAAAATTTATCTTTCAGAAGTAAAACAGGGCGTTGTTCCAATGAGCTTATGGCATTATGACGACGTAGGCCATACGCAAGAAGCTAAAAAAGAACTTCTTGATCTTGTCGATTTCAGTACGTCCGATGAGGTTTTCATTACACCAAAGCCAACGCGCTTGATTCAGCGCATTTTGCAAATCGCCTCAGACAAGGATTCCATCATTCTGGACTCCTTCGCGGGTTCCGGTACCACCGCCCATGCTGTTTTGAAGATGAACGCTGAGGACGGAGGGAGCCGCCGCTGTATCACCGTGGAAATGGACGGGGGCATTGCTGAAAAAGTGACAGCCCAACGCCTGAAAAATGTAATCGGCGGGTATACCAACTTCAAAGGGGAAGCCGTGCCTGGTTTGGGTGGCGGATTTCAGTTCTGCCGTCTCTCGCAAGAGCCGCTGTTTACCGCCGCTGGGGAAATCCGCCCGGATGTCACTTTCGCGCAACTGGCGGATTTTGTCTGGTTTCAGGAAACAGGCACAGGGTATGCGGGATCTGCCGATTCTCCGCTGCTTGGCGTTCATGAGGGACGAGCCGTGTATTTGCTTTATAACGGCATCCTCAAAGATAAAAGCGTATCCGGCGGTAATGTGCTTACCCAAGCCGTGTACCAGTCTTTACCGCAACCAGCGGACTTTTCTGACGAGCAGGGCGGGCCAAAAGTTATCTACGCCGCCGCTTCACGGGGCGATACATGGCTACGCCGGGAAAACATCACCTTCAAGCAAACACCCTACGCTCTGGAGGTGCAAGCATGACCACTTTCACTCCTAAAAATTACCAACAAGCGGCTCTTGATGCCTTGGGCGATTTTTTCCGGGCTTGCAACAACAATGCCTCTGCGGCAAAGGCGTTCATGCAAACCACGGAAGAGTTGCATGGCAATGCCCTGCCGTATCACTCTCTGCCCGGTTTCTCTGCCGATATGCCATATTTTTGTCTGCGTATCCCCACGGGCGGGGGTAAAACATGGCTAGCCGCCAAATCTGTCAGTCTGATCAATTTGCATCTGCTCTGCACGGAGTACAGCGTCATTCTCTGGCTTGTTCCGTCTGAACAGATCAGGGAACAGACACTTGCCGGGCTAAAAGACAGGGGGCATCCGCTCCATGCTGCCTTGCGAGAGGCGGGCGCAGTCACCGTACTGACCCTGGAAGAAGCAAAAAGCCTTCCCCGGCCTACACTGGATACTTCCACCACAGTCATAGTCGCCACACGGCAAGCCTTTCAGGTGGAAAACGAGACTACGCGCAAGCGTCTATGAAAACAACGGCGCACTAATGCCGCATTTTGATGGTCTTTCCACCGTCGTCAGGAACGATTTACTCCAGCATACAGACGAAAATGGCAATACGATCGTGCCGTACTCTTTGGCAAACGCGTTGCGCTTGCGCCGCCCGTTCATTATTGTGGATGAAGCGCATAACAGTCGGACACCGCTTTCTTTTGAAACACTGGCGAAATTTAAGCCATCCGGAATTATGGAACTGACCGCCACGCCGGATACAACGCGGACGCCTTCCAATGTGCTGTACAGCGTTTCTGCCGCTGAACTGAAAGCGGAAGAAATGATTAAACTGCCCATCGTTCTGCAAACCGTGCCGGACTGGCGGCAATGTCTTATCGATGCCATAGCTCGCCGTGACGCCTTGCAAACGGTAGCGGACAAAGAATGGACACCAGGCGCGAAATCATTACGTCCCATTGTTCTGATTCAGGCCGAGCCCAAAAGTGCCAAGCATGAAACCCTGACAGCATCGGTCATCAAGGATGAACTTTTACGCAGCAATCGTATCCCTGAAGAACAGATCGTTATCGCCACCGGCGAAGAAAAAGGCTTGGAAAAAATCGCCGCCGAGTATCCGCAGGGTCTTGTTGACCCTGCTTGTCCGGTGAAATATGTAATCACGCAGAAAGCATTGGCAGAAGGCTGGGATTGTCCATCTGCTTATATTTTGGTCAGCGTGGCTTCTCTGCAATCCGCAACCGCCGTGGAACAGCTATTGGGGCGTATTTTGCGCCAACCAGATGCCAGAAGGCGGGCAGACGATGCGTTGAACCAATCCTATGCCTTTGTGGCTTCACCAAATTTTGCGGCTACAGCGTCAGCATTGCGGGATCAGCTTGTTTCAGCGGCAGGATTCGAGCGCAAGGATGTGCGGGATTTTGTCGTTGCAGCCACGCCGGAACAGGGCAAGCTGGATTTGGAAATTCCCGCGCAACGCAATCCGGTTACGGCAACCCTGCCGCAAGGCACGTCAATCGGTAGCATCCCCAAAAGCCTTGCTCCAAAAGTGGCGTGGGACAAAAAGACCAACTCCCTGACCATCAATACGCCGTTGTCAGAAGAGGAAACAACACAGCTTGCAGGCATGGTGGAGGATACACAGGCCAAAACGATTATTGTGGAAGCCGCTAAAGCCTCCGCTGAAAGTGTCGTCTTTATTCAGTATCCGGCAGAACTCGGCTACCGTGTGATTGTTCCGCAGCTTTCCATGCTCTCCTTGCTGAACGCGGGCGTCCGTACCGCCTTTGACGACCCTGCGGAACAGCTTGGCGTGGAATGGCAATTTACCAACGCTGATATGGAGCCGGAACAAATCGCCATTGATGCGCTCAATGAGCGCAGCGCGGAAACAGGTACTATAGATACAACCAGCAAAGGGTGTATGAGCGTCAGTTTTCTCGGTGAGGTACAGCAAAACCTTGAGCTGGTTTACCAGCCAGAAAATTGGAATGTAACAGAACTGGCTGCGTGGTTGTGCCGTAATATTCACATGCCGAGCCTGACCCACCAGATGAAAAAGGTTTTTGTTCTTGGATGGTTAAATTGTCTGTTGCAACGGGAGGACTTTTCGCTGGCGCGGGCTGTGCGGCAAAAATCCAAACTCCGTAGCGTGTTGGAGCAAAAATTTTCCATCATCCGGCAAGCATCTCTGGAAAAAGTCTTCCAGCACAGTTTATTCGGCCCTGCCGCAAAGGAAAAATTCTTTGTGGATCAAAGCTATGTCTTTGAGTTTTTGCGAGAGTATTATCCTCCCTCCTGCTATGACGCGAAAAAATGGGGCTATTATGAGTTCAAAAAACACTTTTACCGGCAGATAGGAAACTTTGATTCCAAAGAGGAATTTGAGTGCGCCTGCTTATTGGATAATGAAGCCGTCAAGGGCAATATCAAGTTTTGGATTCGCAACCTTGCTGCTAATAGCGGCTTCTTTCTGCAACAGGCGTCCCGCAAATTTTATCCGGATTTTATCTGTATCCTGCCGGACGACAGAATTCTTGTGGTTGAATACAAAGGTGCGGACAGGTGGGATACGCCAAAAGTTACCGAAGACCGGAAACTCGGCTCACTCTGGGCGGAACTGTCCGGCGGGCAATGCCTGTTTGTTATGGCCAAGGACAGGGACTGGGCGCGGATTACGGCTGCTGTAAAATAGAGTATGGCTTCAATGCCGTCAAATACACAAAGTATACCACTATATCAGCTTTGCTCCATAAGCCGATTTCGATCTTGCCCCTTTATACCCTGACGGCATCAAGCCCCTTGTGCTGCACAATGGACAGCAGGCGCAATGCCGGGCCGCCGGGCCTTTTTACGCCCCGTTCCCAATCCGAAACAAGATTTTTGGACACATTCAGGTAGCGGGCAAAAACAGGTTGCGACAGCTTTTCCCGTTCGCGGATAGCGCGGATTTCGTCCGGTGTTATGTCCTCTGCCGGGGCAAGACAGGATTCGTCAAATTCCCGCATGGTAGTTTTGTCAATTACGCGGTGAGAGTGGAGCGCCTCGGCGGTTTCATGGATGGCCGCGAAAATTTCATTCTTGTAGCTCTTAGTCATCGGTATGTCCTCCCTTCCAAGGAAGCTCTTCAAAGTCGCCGTGTTGCAACATTCGTTCAAGCTGCTCGTCGGTCATGGTAAACAATATTTTCGCCAGCTTCTTGAACTCTTTTAGTTCATTCTGGGCGACATTGCCCCTGCTGGATTTGGCAAAGCCATATATGAAAAACGCCCGTTCTTCTAACTTAAAACACATAATAACCCGGTATCCACCAGATTGTCCTTCACCGGATCTGGCTATTCGTTGTTTGAACACCCCCGCGCCCAAATCGGCATCGTGGTGGCCTGCCTCAATTTGCTTAACGGCCTCACATAGCATTTCATCGGGTATGGCTTCCCTTCGTGCGAATCTGGCAAACCATCTGTTTTTGAAAATTCGCATAATCCCTCTATGTCTTAGTCACACAATGTGTGATATATAAATATGTAATACTTTGTGTGATGTCAATGCCCTGCCTTTAAACCGCATCCACCCCGGCGCTGGCAAAGCTGGCCATGTCGTTGAACATGTGGACAGCGCCGCGCATCAGGCACATGCCCAGGGCCGCGCCGCTGCCTTCACCCAGGCGCAGGCCGAGATCCAGCATGGGCTTTTCGCCCAGCAAATCCAGAACCCGGCTATGTGCGGTTTCCGCCGAACAGTGGGCGAAAAAGCAATAATCCCGCACCGCCGGGGCCAACTTCCAGGCCACGGTAAAAGAGGCTCCGGCAATAAAGCCATCTATCAGCATGGGCAGTTGCCGCGCTGCCGCGCCCAGCATAATGCCGGTCATCACGGCCAGTTCCAGCCCGCCCAGAGCGGTCAGGATGCGCAGGGCATCGCCGGAGGCCACATCCGCCGCGTTCGCCCGCAAGGCTCTGGCTATTACTTCGGCCTTGTGCCCCAGCAAATCCGGCCTGAGCCCCGCACCGGGGCCAACGGAGGCTGCAGGCTCCATGCCTAGCAGGGCGCAGTAAAGGGCGCTGGATGGGGTGGTGTTGCCTATGCCCATTTCGCCTGCGGCCAGGCAAAGATAGCCTTGATCCGCGGCCCGTCCGGCCAGTTCGCAGCCCAGCAGTAGGGCGCGTAGGGCTTCTTCGCGCCGCATGGCCGGGCCGTGCGTAAAATTTGCCGTCCCCTGCGCGATCTTGGCCCGGATCAGTTCGGGGTGTTCGTCAAAATCCGCGCCCAGCACTCCGGCATCCACAGCCATAAAATCCAGATCCGCGTTGCGGCAAAGCGCGTTCACCCCGGCCCCGCCCGCCAGAAAATTCAGCAGCATCTGCCGGGTAACCGCCTGGGAAACCGGGCTAACGCCCTCGGCGGCCACGCCATGATCAGCGGCTACGGTAAAAAGTAGAGCCGGGTCCAGATTCAGCCTGCGCGGGGCCGCGTCAAAATTAAGCGTGCGCGGGGCCGAGCTTTGCCGCGCCGCAGTCAGGCGAAACAGGCGCAGGGCCATATCTTCCAACTGTCCCAAACTGCCCAGCGGCTTGGTCAGGTTGTCGATGCGATGCTGGCCTTCTTGCGTATATTCCCCGCCCAACGGTCGCACGGCAGCGAGATTGTCGGCCAAAGCGGCTTCCAGAGCCGGTAAATCCAGGGCTTTGTCCAAGGCTTGCAAAGGGGTTTGAAATTCGGCCCTAGCCTTGGCCCGGCAGTCTTTTAAGCATTTCATTCTGGTGTGGTCCTAAGATAATAATTGCGTAGATATTCCGGTGTGGTTTTAGCTTAGGGCATATTGCACGGCAAGGATTAAAACCGACAAAGGCAGGCTTGGCCGAAAAAGCTGGTGCTGCCAATTCTTGACATGGATAGTTACCGCAGTTATTTGCAAAAAGTAGTTTAAAAAAGGTTTGTCAAACGAGAACCAACGGGCGGGACAACGCCCCAACTCCTTTGGAGGAAAAAATGGCCTACAGTGTTATCGTTGATGCCGCTAAATGCAACGGCGACGGCGAGTGCATCGACATCTGCCCGGTAAGCGTATACGAGCTGAAAAACGGCAAGTCCGACCCGCTCAACGCCGAGGAATGCCTGGGCTGCGAATCCTGTATTGAAGTGTGCCCCACGGGCGCGATTACCATCGAAGAAATTTAGACCGTACCTTTCGGTACTGCTTTGCTGTTTTGTGCTTGCCGGGCGGCCCCTCAGCCGTCCGGCGCTTTTTTTGGCCGGTAACATGCCTGATTTGCTTTTTAATTGCTATTGTGGCAAGCTAATTAGTTCAATTAAGGCAGATAGTCAGCTTTTAAGTTATCTGTTTCCTTTCAATAAAAATACAGCGGACGGCTGTTCGCGGGTAGATTATGGTTCCACAGCAAAACATACGAAATTTTAGTATTATCGCGCATATCGACCACGGTAAATCCACCCTGGCCGATCGTATCCTTGAAGTAACCGGGCTGGTCGCTGGCCGCGACAAGCGTGAGCAGTATCTTGACCGCATGGATCTTGAGCGCGAACGCGGCATCACCATCAAGGCCCAGACCGTGCGTATTCCCTACAAAAGCCGGAACGGGCAGGAATACATCCTCAACCTGATCGACACACCCGGTCACGTTGACTTCAACTACGAGGTTTCCCGTTCGCTGGCCGCCTGTGAGGGCGCCCTGCTGGTGGTTGACGCCTCGCAGGGTGTAGAAGCGCAAACTCTGGCCAACGTGTATCTGGCTTTGGATCACAACCACGAAATAATTCCCATCCTGAATAAAATCGATTTGCCCAGCGCCGATCCGGCCAGGGTCAAGGCCGAAATTGAAGAGGCCATCGGTTTGGACTGCTCCAGAGCCATGCCGGTGAGCGCCAAAACCGGGGAGGGCGTTGCCGAGGTGGTCGAGGAGATCATCAGCCGTCTGCCCGCGCCGGGGGGCGACCGGGAAGCTCCGCTTAAAGCGCTGATTTTCGACTCCTGGTATGATTCCTACCAGGGCGTGGTGGTGCTTTTTCGCGTCATGGAAGGCCGGATTAAAAAGGGCGACCGCATTCGCCTGTTCTCTACCGGCGTGGAATACGAAGTGCTGCGCCTGGGCGCTTTTTCGCCGGAAGCCGTGGATATTCCGGAATTCGCCGCTGGCGAGGTGGGTTTTCTCTGCGCCAATATCAAGGAACTGGGCGACGCCAAAGTAGGCGACACCATTACCCTGGCCGCGAACCCGGCCAGCGAGCCGGTGCCGGGCTTCAAGGAAGTGAAGCCCATGGTCTTTTGCGGCCTCTACCCCTCGGACAGCAATGACTACGAACAGCTCAAGTTCGCGCTGGAAAAACTCCAGCTCAACGACGCAGCTTTTTCTTACGAGGCCGAAACTTCGCAGGCCCTTGGCTTTGGCTTCCGCTGCGGCTTTCTTGGTCTGCTGCACATGGAAATTATTCAGGAGCGTCTGGAACGCGAGTTTCAGGTTGATCTAATCGCCACCGCGCCTTCGGTGGTTTATAAGGTACTTACCACCGCCGGGGAAACGCTGTATATCGACAACCCGGCCCGCCTGCCCGATCCCGGCCGGGTGGAGGCTTTTTATGAGCCTTATGTGCGCATTGATATTCACGTACCCAACGAATACGTGGGCAACGTCTTCAAGCTTTGCGAGGAAAAGCGCGGTGTGCAAAAGGACATGCGCTATCTGACCAGCAACCGGGTGATCATCACTTACGAGCTGCCCTTTGCGGAAATTGTTTTCGACTTTTTTGACCGCCTCAAGTCCGGTACCCGCGGTTATGCCTCTATGGAATACGAGCTTATCGACTACCGCGAAAGCGAACTGGTCAAGCTGGATATCATGATCAACGGCGATCCGGTGGACGCCCTGGCCGTGATCATCCACCGCGACAAAGCTTACCAGCAGGGGCGGGCCATTGCCCTTAAGCTCAAGCGCTCCATCCCCAGGCAGCTTTTTGAAGTGATCATCCAGGCCGCGATAGGCAATAAAGTAATTGCCCGTGAACGCAACTCGCCAATGGGCAAAAACGTTACCGCCAAGTGTTACGGCGGCGACATAACCCGTAAACGCAAGCTTCTGGAAAAGCAGAAAGAAGGCAAGAAACGCATGAAACGCATGGGTAACGTTGAGTTGCCGCAAGAGGCGTTTTTGGCGGCGTTGAAGGTTAGTGAGGATTGATCGCGAGCGTCTTTTTGCAACAAAAATACATCTCGCGATAATAAGTAAAAAATAACCGCATCACTTAAAAATGGAATTGCAAAATGAAGAAGAAACCCGTGTGGCGCGAATATCTTGACGCAATAATTGTGGCTCTGGCCCTGGCTCTGTTTATCAGGGCGTTCGTATTTCAGGCCTATCAAATTCCCTCCGGCTCCATGCTCGATACCCTGCTTATCGGCGACCGCCTGTTGGTGAACAAATTTATCTACGGCGTGAAGATGCCTTTTTCCGAGACAGTGCTCTTTGAGGTAGGCGACCCGGAACGCGGCGAGATCATCGTGTTTGCAAATCCGCGTAATACTGAGGAAGATTACATCAAGCGCATTATTGGTATTCCGGGTGATACCCTGGAAATGCGGCACAAAAAGCTTTTCCGCAACGGCGAGGCGGTTGACGAACCTTATGTGCGCCTGAGCGGACGCATTACCCCTTATGACAATTTCGGCCCGCTGACCGTGCCGGATGGCAAGTACTTCTGCATGGGCGACAACCGGGATTCCTCTCTGGATTCACGCGATTGGGGCTTTGTGGATCGTAGCCTCATTCGCGGCAAAGCCTGGCGCATGTACTGGTCCTGGGGCAGCAAGCAGGGCGACGCGGGCAGCAGCGGTTATTCCCATGATGGGCCGAGGTGGGGCCGTCTTGGGATGCTTATAGAGTAGTGCCTCATTTTGTCGTGATGCTGCGTCAGATTTCGTTTTTGCCTCCTGTCGAGTACGAGAAGAGTACACTCCCGTCGGCAAAAACTCATCTTCCTTGCCTGACGACAAAAGCAGGCACTACTGTAGGTTGGTGCGGTGTATGATTTCGCGAGTTCTTTGCGCAGCCCTGCACGGCGTTGACGCCTTTGAGGTTCGGCTGGAAGTAGATTTCAGCCGTTCCGGCCTGCCCGGCTTCAACATGGTTGGTTTGGCCGAAGGCGCGGTGCGCGAAGCGGGCAGCCGGGTTTTTACCGCGCTGCGCAACTGCGGCTGCAAGCTGCCAGCCGGAAAAATAACCGTTAATCTGGCTCCGGCTGACTGCCGCAAAGCCGGGTCCGCCTATGATCTTCCCCTGGCTCTCGGTCTGCTTTGCGCTGCTGGCTTTTTGCCACAGGATGCTTTGGAGGGCTTCTACTGCCTGGGCGAGCTTTCGCTTACCGGCGAGGTGCGTCCGGTTCCGGGCGTATTGCCCGTAGCCCTGCTGGCCGCCAAAAACAAGGCACGCGGCCTGATTGTTCCGGCTGAAAACGCGGCTGAGGGCGCGGTAGTGCAGGGCTTGCCGGTTTACGGCATATCTTCTCTGCCGCAGGCCATGGCCTTTTTAAGCGGCGGGGGCGAGTTGCGTCCGGTTGCGGCCCCTGACATGCGCGGCCCGGATGGCTCCTTGCTGCCGGGCGCGGGTCTGGATTTGATACCGGATTTTTCCGAAGTCAAAGGTCAGGAACACGCCAAGCGGGCCATTGAAATCGCGGCGGCAGGCGGTCACAATATTTTGTTTATCGGGCCGCCGGGCAGCGGCAAAACCATGCTGGCCCAGCGCCTGCCCGGCATCCTGCCGCCTCTGGATTTTGAGGAAGCCCTGGAGGTGACCAAAATCTACAGCGTGGCCGGGTTGCTTAAGCCTGAACAGCCGCTCATCACCACCCGTCCTTTCCGTTCCCCGCACCATACCACTACCACTGCCGGGTTGGTGGGCGGCACTGGCTATCCCCGGCCAGGCGAAGTCTCGCTGGCCCACCGGGGCGTGCTTTTTCTGGACGAATTGCCGGAATTCAAAAAAGCCACGCTGGAAGTGCTGCGCCAACCGCTGGAAGATGGCCGGGTAAGCCTTTCCCGCGCGGCCATAAGCGTAACCTACCCCGGCAAAATTATGCTGGTGGCGGCCATGAACCCCTGCCCCTGCGGCTATTTGGGCGATGGATCGCGGGAATGTGTTTGCGGTCCCGGCGCGGTGCAGCGCTATCGCTCCCGTCTTTCCGGGCCATTGCTGGATCGCATCGATTTGCACATTGAGGTTCCGGCGGTGCCTTTTTCGGATTTACGCGCCAAAACTTCCGGCCCGGATTCCGCTTCCATGCGGGCCAGAGTGCTGGCCGCGAGGCAGATTCAGAGCCAGCGCTACGCGCAAGCCCGGAGCGCGGACTGCACTTCAGATCAGAGCAAGTATTACGGCGCTGGCTTCTGCCGTTGCAACGCCGAGCTTAACGGCAAACTGCTGGAACAGCACTGTGCGCTGGGTGGCGAGGAACAGGCTTTTCTGGGCGGGGCCATGCGCAGTCTGGCTCTTTCCGCCCGTTCTTATACCCGCATTCTGCGTCTGGCCCGCACTATTGCGGATCTGGAAGCCACGGTGGATCAGGCGGCTCCGGAGGCCGGGGCGCCCCCGGCGGGTATTGCAGGCCCGACAGGCGATCTGCCTATCCGGGTAGAGCATCTGGCCGAGGCGATAAGCTGCCGGATGCTGGACAGGGAGCAGGCGTGAAAATTCTTTTGCACATTTGCTGCGGCCCTTGCGCCATTATGCCGATTCGGCGTCTGCTGGACGAGGGGCATACGGTTGCGGGCTTTTTTTATAATCCGAACATTCATCCTCTGGCTGAATATCTGCGCCGCCGGGAAGGCGCGGCAGAGGTAGCCTCCCGTTACGGCATCGAGATGCATTGGGCGCTGGATGAAAAGGATTATGACAGTCAGGCCTGGCTCCAAATGGTGTTGCCCGCTTTCAGCAGGGAGAACCCCGGCGGACGTTGTCCGCTTTGCTGGCAACAACGCTTGAGCAAAACCGCTGAGCTGGCCGCCCGGTTAGGTTTTGATGCCTTCAGCACGTCGCTGCTCTATTCCCGGCGGCAGCGTCATGAAGAGATAGCCGAGGCGGGGCAAAGCGTGGCGCGAAATTTGGAGCGCAATCTGGATATGGGCCAGCAGGAAAATCTGAAACCGGCTGGCGCTCCGCTTTTTCTTTATCGCGATTTTCGCCCGGATTGGCAGGCCGGTATAAATCTTTCCAAGGAATGGGGCATTTACCGCCAGCCGTACTGCGGTTGCCTGTTCAGCGAGAATGACCGCTACGCTAATGATCTGGCCAAAAGTAATCAAAATTTTACCGGGCATACTTTGACGGAAAGGTAATATTAATGAGCATTGCAGCAATTCTTTTCCTGGCCCTGGCTCTGGCTATGGATGCCTTTGCCGTGGCCGTGGCTTCCGGCTTGCGCCTGCGCTGCACGCTGGGCCAGACCCTGCGCATGTCGCTGACTTTTGGTGGCTTTCAGGCCGCCATGCCGGTGATTGGCTGGTTTCTCGGCCTGAGCGTACACGAATATATTGAATCCTTTGATCATTGGGTGGCTTTTGGCCTGCTGGCCCTGGTGGGCGTGAAAATGATCCACGATGCCCTGCAAAATAAAGAAGATGAAGAATGCGCCGATCCCACGCGCGGCTTTACCCTGCTGCTGCTGGCCCTGGCCACCAGCATCGATGCTTTGGCCGTGGGCATCTCGCTGGCTATGATCAAGGTAGAGGTTTGGCAACCAGCGGTGATTATCGGTTTAGTCTGCTTCGGCCTGACCGCGCTTGGCCTGCATCTTGGCAAGGCAACCGTGGCTCTAGGCCCGAAATTCGCGGGCCGGGCCAATCTGATCGGCGGCCTGGTGCTGTTGGGTATTGGGGTAAAGATTTTGATCGAGCATGGGGTTGTTTGAGGCAGATGGTTTAAGAATTATTGACGCCAGGATGAACTTGACAAAATACCCTTGAAGGTTATTTTATGGTCATAGACAAGAATACGCCACACTACGATCTTGCCGAAGTCAAGCGCCTGATTCAGGAAGGCAAAGCTCATGTAACGAAAAACGCTTTGCGTGGCGCATGGGCTCTTGGATTAGAGTTTGGGGATGTTTTGGACACGGCGTTGAATTTGGAGCGTAGCGATTTTTACAAAAGCATGACTACATACCGTGAACACCGTGTATGGCAGGATGTATATCGGCCTCAAACGCTCGCTGGCGCTGTTTATTTCAAATTGACCGTTACGCATCAGGCTGTAATTATTTCCTTTAAGGAGTTATAAAATGCAATGCGGAAGCTGTGGACACAAAGAAACCGTGCATACGGTTACGGAAATTCCTTTTGCATTTATGGGCAGTAAAACAGTTATTAAAAATGTTGAGGGGGAACTTTGCCCGGAGTGTGGCGAAGTCTTTCTTGACATGGAAGCCGCGCAAAAAGCAGATGAGGCAATGCAGAACTTCAAGCATGAAGTCTGTTCCAAGCGTGGGGTAACTCCTGAATATATCCGACAGGTTCGCAAAAAATTGAATCTGGGACAAAAAGAGGCGGGCAATATATTTGGCGGAGGAGCAAATGCCTTTTCCCGCTACGAAAAAGGAAAAACACCGCCGCCTGTGCCTCTGGTAAAGCTGTTACGCGTGCTGGATGTGCATCCGGAGTTGCTGCCTCTTGTTCAATAATTTAAGGGCTTATAATTGTGGTTTGATCCATTTGCATAGACGTCTTGTTTGAGTTGAATGTAAAAATTATCATGGCCGTATTGCTTTCTAATTCCCTCACTTAGCTGGGTTTTCATCAGACTATAATTGGCAGCCATATAATAACTATGTAGAAGATCAGGATTTGAACCAGTCTTGAGTCATGCATAGTGTTATAGGGTTATCAATTAAGGGGCCATGATGACGCCAGATCAATTGTTCATATTCGGAATCCTGGTTTTGTCGCTAGTTTTATTTTTGTGGAACCGCTGGCGCTATGACTTGGTGGCTGTGTTTGTGTTGCTGCTCACCGCCTGCTGGGGGCTGGTACCGGCTTCTCAGGTCTTTTCTGGTTTCGGGCATCCGGCTGTGATCACTGTGGCTGCTGTTCTGTTGATTAGCCGGGGGTTGCTTAACGCCGGGGTGGTGGATCTTTTGGCCCGCTACCTGACACGGATTGGTGATCGGCCCTGGGTTCAGGTAGGCGCTCTCAGCGGACTGGTCGCGATCTGTTCCGGTTTTATGAATAACGTCGGAGCCTTGGCTTTGTTCATGCCGGTGGCTGTATGGCTGGCTCGTCAGAGCGGGCGCTCTCCATCCTTTCTGCTTATGCCGATTGCTTTCGCCTCTTTGCTGGGTGGGAACCTAACTTTGATCGGTACCCCTCCCAATATTATTATTTCAGCCTACCGAGCCGAAACTGCCGGAATCCCTTTCGGAATGTTCGATTTTTTGCCGGTAGGTCTGGTCATTACCGTGATCGGGGGGTTGTTTATATCGCTTGTGGGCAGGCGGCTGATCCCCACCCGGGCGACTCAAAAAAATGAAGCGGATTTGTTTGAGGTAGGATCTTACCTGACCGAACTGCGTCTGCCGGAGGCATCACCATTTGTCGGTAAAACTTTACGAGATTTTCAACAGACCATTGAGGATGACGCCGATGCTATCATCGTGGCCCTAGTTCGTGATGGACGCAAAACCACCATGCCTCCGGCCTATCAGGTGCTCAAGGCTAAAGATATCGTTATGGTGGAGGCTGACACGGAAAATATGAGTAAGATTATGGGCAAGACCGGCTCGGAGCTGGTCGCTGATGCCGAGAATAAAGAAAAGTGCGAGCTGGATACAGAAAACCTTAAATTGTTTGAAGTGATCGTCACCACCAACTCGATTTTAGTAGGCAAAAGCGCCAACCGGCTGGAGTTGCGCGACATTTATAACATCAACATTCTGGCGGTGGCCCGCGATGGATATCGTTTGAAGCAGCGCATCGATAAAGTTCGTTTTGTGCCCGGAGATATTCTGCTGATTCAGGCCAAGGAGGAGAATGTTCAGGCTGACCTGAGCCGCCTGGGTTGCCTGCCTCTGGCTGCCAGAGGACTGGATTTGGATCGTTCCCGCCGGGTGGTTTTGGCCGCTTCGATGTTCGCGTTGGCTCTTGGCCTGATAGCGCTCAATATTGTGCCTGCCGCCGTGGGCATGACAATATGTGCTTTGGCCATGATTCTGACTGGGTTGGTTAAAATCAATGAAATCTATGAAAGCATTGATATGCCGGTGATTGTACTTCTGGCGGCCATGCTGCCTATAGGCGCGGCCCTGGAAAGCACCGGTGGCTCAAAATTAATCGCCGATGGCTTGCTCAGTATCGGGCGCACGCTCTCCCCGGCCATTATGCTGTCCCTTTTAATTGGCTCCATTATGCTGCTCTCAAACGTCCTCAACAATGCGGCCGCCGCTTTGCTGGCCGCTCCGGTGGCCGTTGCTCTGGCAAAAGGGTTGGCGGCTTCCGTCGATCCTTTTTTGATGGCCGTGGTTATCGGGGCTTCCTGCCCCTTCCTGACTCCCATAGGGCATCAGTCCAATACTCTGGTGATGGCTCCGGGCGGCTATCGCTTTGGCGATTATTGGCGGATGGGGCTGCCCTTGTCCATTCTGGTTATCGCCTGCGCGGTTCCGGCCATTTTGCTGATATGGCCTCTACACCTTGCAGCGTATTAATTACAAATAGTTGCCGCTTGCTATTCTCTTTCAAAATTAGCCACATTGCTTGCCGGAACATATTTTGCTAATCAGTCCGTATGGATATTTTCAGCTTTGACTATTTGGAGTTCATGAGCTTTCTGCTCTCCCTGATTCGGGTGAGTCTGATTGTCTTTTTGCTGCCCTTTTTCGGGGGAGATACCATCCCGAATATGGTCAAGGCTTTCCTTTGTATTGTGCTCACGCTGGCTATCTGGCCTCAGCTTTCCCTGCCGGGCGAATTTTTGCCCGCGCATCCGGCCAACATTACCATACTTGTTTTGTCCGAAATAGTTCTCGGCATGCTGCTTGGCATGCTGGTGCAGTTCATATTCGTTGCCTTTCAGCTCGGCGGTGAAGTCATCGGCTTTCAGATGGGCTTCAGCATGATCAGCATGGCCGACCCCAGTACCGGCGCACAGTTGGTGGCTACGTCATTTTTGACCCAGACCGTGGCCATGACCATCTTTCTGGCCATGGAAGGGCATTTGTATGTTTTAAGCGCCCTCATGGGCAGTTTCAAAATCATCATGCCCGGTCAGCTTTTTATCAGTGCCGCCAGCCTGAGCGACGTCATTACCCTTTCCGGGCAGATGTTCACACTGGCCCTGAAAATAGCCGGGCCGGTTATCGGCTGTCTGTTCATGGTGGATTTGGCCCTGGCTCTGATGGCCAAGGCTGCCCCGCAAATGAACCTGCTGATGATCGGCTTCCCGATTAAGATTGCCATCGGTTTCGTGCTTATGGGCATAACTTTTTCGCTGATCGCGCTCTTTTTGGATGATTACATCAGAGGACTAGGCCCGATGTTTGATAACGTAATGCGCGCTGTCCGGCTGCGAGAGTAAGCTATGCCCCAGTCTGATCCGAGCAGAACAGAGAAACCTACACCGAAACGCCTCAACAAGGCGCGTTCGGAGGGTAACGTCCCCAAGTCGCAGGAGGTGGGCAACGCCGTAACCATCCTCTCCGGCGCTATCGGGCTTTACTTCTGGCTGTCCTATGTAGCCAAGGATATGATGGGTATCTACCGCTTTTTTCTCGGTGAAGGCATCCTTACTTTTCAGGCGCGCGAGGCCGATGTAACGGCATTGCTGCCCTGGCTGGCCACAGAACTGGCCAGAATGGTGCTGCCGATTATTCTTTTCATCGGTTTTTGCTGCTTTATCGTTACCCGGGCTCAGGTGGGCAAGCTTTGGGCCCCAAAAGTCTTCAAGCCCAAGCTGAGCAAGCTTAATCCGCTCAAGGGCATGAAGCGCATGTTTCTTTCGCTGCAAACTTTCATGCGTCTTGGCAAAAGCCTGCTCAAGGCCCTGGTTATCGGTCTGGCCGTTTATATCGTAATCAAGGATGAACTGCCGCACCTGACCGGGCTTTATTATACCACTGCCGAAGGCTTGGCCGCCTATATCCTGGACATGAGCTTCACCATGACCCTCTACGCCCTGGTGCCAATGCTTATTCTGGCTGTGGGCGATTTTTTTTACAGCCGCTGGGATTACATCGAAAATCTCAAAATGACCAAGGACGAGGTCAAGGACGAGATGAAGCAGATGGAAGGCGACCCGCAGGTCAAGGGCAAAATGAAGCAGAAAATGTTTCAGATGTCCCAGCGGCGCATGATGCAGCAGGTACCCAAGGCGGACGTGGTTATCACCAACCCCACGCACTTCGCCGTGGCCTTGAGTTACAATCCCATGGAGTCGCCAGCCCCGCTTGTGGTGGCCAAGGGCGTGGACAAGGTGGCGGAAAAAATAAAGGAGATCGCCCGCGAAAACCGCGTTCCCATTCGTGAAAATAAACCTTTGGCACGGGCTTTGTATAGTCAGGTGGAGATAGGGGAAATGATCCCCGAGGATCTATACAAAGCTGTGGCCGCAATATTGGCCCAGCTCTGGAAAAACAAGGGCGGCAAGCAGGTTGATGTCGGGCGCTGAGAAAGCGCGGATTTTTGACCAACGTCGGAAAACCGACGAAATATTTTTGCCAGCCCCAGAAACCAGAAGGATGAAATACGATGTCAGCCAATAGCGGAACCCTGCCTAACTATAAACGCTTTGCCAAACAAGGGGATCTTTTTCTGGCCGCCGGTGTGGTGGTAATCCTCTTTGTGATGCTGGTGCCGGTGCCGACCTTTCTGCTGGACATGATGCTATCGCTGTCCATTTCGCTCTCTCTGCTGATTCTGATCACCTCCATGTTCATGCTTTCGCCTCTGGAATTTTCGATTTTTCCGTCACTCCTGCTGGTAACTACCATGCTGCGCCTGGCCCTGAACGTGGCCTCCACCCGCCTTATTCTCATGAACGGCGATACCGGCACTGATGCCGCCGGTAGTATCATCCGGTCTTTTGGCGAGTTCGTGGTTGGTGGCTCCTATGTCATCGGGGCCGTCATATTTTTGATTCTTTTCATCCTGAACAAAATGGTCATCACCGCCGGAACCACGCGTATCGCCGAAGTGGCCGCCCGTTTTACCCTGGACGCCATGCCCGGCAAGCAGATGGCCATTGAAGCCGACCTTAACGCCGGACTGATTGACGAAACCGAGGCCACCAACCGCCGCAACAAGATTCGCAAGGAAGCCGACTTCTACGGCGCCATGGACGGCGCGGGCAAGTTTGTGCAGGGCGACGTGATGGCCGGCCTGATTATTTCGATCATCAACGTTGTGGGCGGTATCCTCATTGGCACACTGCAAAAGGGCATGGCCTGGAGCACGGCTGTTGATACTTACACCCTGCTGACCATCGGTGACGGCCTGGTGGCTACCATTCCGTCAATCATCACTTCCACGGCTGCCGGTATCATTGTTTCGCGCGCCGCCTCGGAAGCCAAGATGGGCGAAGAATTTCTCGGTCAGCTTACCCGCAACACCAAGGCCCTGCGGCTGGTCTCGGCTGTGCTGGCTGTATTCGCCATTGTGCCGGGCATGCCCACGCTGCCTTTCCTGACTTTTGCGGCCATCCTTTTCATACTCGCCAAGTCCATTGACAAGTCCAATAACGCGGAAGCGATGGTCATGCCCAAAAAGGCCGGTCTTACTTCGCCCGGCAGCATTGGCGGCGGTCAGGCCGCTCTGCCTTCCGGCGGCAAGGCCGTTACCGGCAGCCAGCCCTCCGGCCTGGATACCCCGGAAGAAGTGCAGGCCCTGTTGCCTCTGGATATCCTGGAACTGGAAGTGGGCTATGGCCTGATTCCGCTGGTGGACGAGGCCCAAAACGGCAACCTGCTGGCCCGTATCCGCTCCATACGCAGGCAGTTTGCTCTGGATATGGGTGTGGTGGTGCCTTCGCTGCACCTGCGCGACAACCTGCAACTCAAGCCCGGCCAGTATTGTCTGCTGATCAAGGGCAACGAAGTGGCCTCGGCGGAAATACTCAACGATCACTTCCTGGCCATGGACCCGGGCAACGTGAAGCACCGCATTCGCGGCATCGAAACCCGCGAACCGGCCTTCAACCTGCCTGCCGTCTGGATTCCGGAAAGTCAGAAGGAGGAAGCCATGCTGGCCGGTTATACGGTGGTGGACCCCTCAACGGTTATCGCTACTCACCTTACCGAAGTTTTCCGCAGGCATCTGGGCGATTTCCTGGGCCGTCAGGAAGTGCAGGGGTTGCTCGACAACCTGGCCAAATACGCACCCAAGGCCGTGGAAGATTTGGTGCCGAATACCCTTGGCCTGGGCGCGGTGCAGAAGGTTTTGCAAAACCTGGTGCGCGAAAATGTCTCTATCCGCGACCTGCTCAGCATCGTGGAAACACTCACCGATTACGGTCAGGGTGTAAAAAGTCCGGAAACACTTACAGAATATGTGCGTGAACGTCTTGCGCGAACCGTGGTAAAACCTTACATGGACAGTCAGGGCGCGTTGCCCATAATAACCCTTGACCCCACAGCGGAGCAGACGCTGCAGGAATCCATACGGCAGACGGAAAGCGGCGTGTATCTGGCCCTTAATCCGGGTTCGGCCCAGAAATTGATCCAGAACATCAACAAAGCCGTGGAAAACGCCGTCAATACCGACGGGCAGCCGGTAGTGCTGGCTTCGCCCCTGGTTAGGCCGCACCTGGCGCAGCTTGTAACCCGTTTTCTGCCCAGCGTGCCCGTGATTTCGCAGGCAGAAGTACCGGCGGATATCCGCCTTACCTCCGTGGGTAATGTGAGCATGACATAATGCAGGTAAAAACATTCACCGGTTTGAATAATAAAGAGGTGCTGGACCAGATTAAGGCCGCTTTGGGATCCGAGGCTGTTATTCTGGAAACGCGCACCAGCAGCGCCGGTGGTGTGAAAACGGTTACCATGACTGCCGCTCTGGAACGCGAGGACGCCACCCCGGAACCGGCTGGGCGACCCGGACGCGGGAGCGGGCGGGCGAACGGCCAAAGTGGCGCGACAGGCGATTCCGGTGGCCTGGGCGGTTTAAATGGTCAGGGAGGCTGGTCTGGTGGCCGGATGCCCGATTATTTTATGGACGAATGGAACAGCATCAAGCATCATCTTTTCGCTCTGATGAAACCGGCCCTGAATCTGGATAAACTCAGCTCCCGGCAGCGTACCGCCCTGGAATATCTTCAGCGCGAAGGCACAAACGATCAGGTTTTGCTGGAACTTTACCGGCGTCTTTCCAAGAAGCCGGACGAGCCGGTGCTTGGCCCTTTGAGTTCGATGCTGCCGGTAAAGCCCTGGGGTTGCGAACACTGGCCGCAGCGCGTGCATTTGATTGCCGGGCCTTACGGGGCGGGAAAAACCACCACAGCGGTACGTCTGGCCCTGGCTTTTGAAAAAAATCGCAGTGCCAGGCAACGGGCCAGACGCTCCAGTGCGGCGGAACGCGGCGATTTTTTGGATGAAAGAGACAGCAGAAACGGCGGCGAAAACGGCAAGGTCTGCGTTGTTAACGCAGATGCCGAGCGCGGCAATGGGCGGCTGCTGCTCAAACATTATGCCGGGCTTTCCGACTTTGCTTACCGTGAAGCCGGTAACGCCATGGAAATGCGCGGCGTACTCTCGGAAATTTCCGCTCAGGGCTTTGAGCGGGTTATTGTTGACCTGCCCGGCCTGCGAAACGGCGATCACTTGCGTGATTTGGCCGAAAATTTAGGATTGTTGGGACAAAACGCCATTCGCACGGCCATGCACCTGGTGCTGCCCGCTTCATACAGCGATGCGCTTACCCTGAATATTCTGGATCGCTACTACCTGGATTTGCCGGGCAGCGTAATCTGGAGCAAACTGGATGAGTTCGGGCGCTATGGCGCTCTGCTCAATCTGGCCCTGGCCGGGGGCCTGCCTGTATCCGCTCTTTCTTTCGGTCCTGGCCTGTTGAACACGCTTTTGCCCGTTACACAGGTCATGTTATGGCGTCTGATTTTCAAACACGAACTTCCGGTGAACGCCTCGCCTGCGGCTTATACGGCGCAGGGCGGCGCTGCGGATGGAGATTACAGTTATGAGTAATGCGCCTCTGGTCATATCGGTTACTTCCGGCAAGGGCGGTGTAGGTAAAACCAACATCTCGGCCAATTTGGCCTATTGCCTGGCCGAGAACGGTAAAAAAGTGATGTTGCTGGACGCCGACCTTGGCCTGGCCAACGTGGATGTGGTGCTGGGCCTTACGCCGGAATACAATCTTTTTCATCTGTTCCACGAAGACATGAGTCTTGACGATATTATCATGGATACGCCTTACGGCTTTAAAATTCTGCCTGCCGCCTCCGGGGTAAGCGAAATGCTCGATCTTTCCACCGGGCAGAAGCTGGAGTTGCTGGAATCCATGGACGCAATGGAAGATCAGATCGATTACCTGATTGTTGATACCGGAGCGGGCATTAACGATAACGTTGTATATTTCAACCTGGCCGCGCAGGAACGTATCGTGGTGCTGACCACCGAACCCACCTCGCTGACTGATGCTTACGCCTCCATAAAAGTAATGACGCAAAATCACGGGGTGCAACATTTCAAAATTGTTGTTAACATGGCCCCGGACAAAAAAAGCGCTCTGGATGTGTTTAAACGCCTGTACAACGCCTGCGACCATTTTCTGGCCGGAGTGTCGCTTGAACTGGCCGCTTTTATCCCCCGTGACAACGGGGTGCGCCGGGCTGTGATCAATCAGCGCCCGTTCTGCATGGAAGAAGCCGGTGGACCGGCTTGCAATGCCATGCGCGAGTTGGCGCAAAAGGTGCAAACCTGGGAAGTGCCGGTGAATTTGGATGGAAACATCAAATTCTTTTGGAAAAAACTGCTCTTCAGGAGCTAGGCAAGCCATGGGCGAAAGCCTAAACAAGCAGGAACTGCTTGTTGGCTCCGATACCGTCAAGCAGGATCCGTTTATGGACTCCTGCTCTGGCCTGTTGGAGTTGGATCAGGGCCGAAGCAACGCCAAGCACGCGGAACAGGCTTACAAATCCGCAGCAGTTTCGCGTCCGGTCCCGGCTTCCGATGCGCCCTGGTCCGACCTGGATTCCGGGGCAGTAGCCTGGAACGACTTTACCCCGGTCGATCAGGAACGCATTGCCCGGCACTATGCGCCCAAGGTCAAATATTTGGCGGCGCGTCTTAAATCACGCCTGCCCCGCAATATCGAGCTTGGTGAGCTTATAAGCGCGGGGAGCCTCGGGCTGGTGGAATCCTTCAGCAAATTTAAGCCGGATTTGGGCGTGAAGTTCGACACCTATGCCGAAAACCGCATTCGCGGGGCCATGCTGGATGAATTGCGCCGCCTGGACTGGTTTCCGCGTTCGTTGCGCCAAAGAGTGCGGCAGATAGACGGCGCCATCCTGCAAAGCGAACAAAGCACCGGGCGTATGCCCAGCGAGAGCGAGTTGGCCGCCCTTACCGGACTGAGCGAAAAAGAAGTGCGTGAGGGGCTGGAAGCCCTGCAAAGCCAGGCCTGTTTTTCGCTGGATGCCATTGAGAACCTGCTTAGCGGCGAAGACAGCTTTAAAAACGGCGAACCCTATGCTGAGGCCGCGACCAGCGAAATGATCTCCAAAGTGGCGGAACTCATAGAGCAATTGACACCCAGAGAGAAACTGGTATTGTCGTTATATTATAGCGAAGAGCTGAATATGCGCGAGGCTGCTGAGGTTATGGGCATTACCGAAGGGCGGGTTTCGCAGTTACATTCACAGGCTCTGGCCAGACTGCGCAGGGAGTTCTACAATCAGTTTGGCGTGCAACCCTGATAGTTTAGTATAAAAAACAGATTTCACTCGAATCCAATAAGGAGCGATTATGCCTTTTGATCCGAATATGCGAGTGCTTGTTGTGGACGATTTTTCCACCATGCGCCGTATCATAAAAAACATTCTGCGTCAGCTTGGCTTTACCAACATTGTTGAGGCCGACGACGGCACCACTGCCTGGGACGTCCTGAACAAGGATAAAATAGAGTTCATCATTTCCGACTGGAACATGCCGCAGATGACCGGCATTGACCTTTTGCGCAAAGTGCGCGGCAGCGATGAATTTGCCGATCTGCCCTTTCTTATGGTGACGGCGGAAGCCCAGCAGGAAAACATCATTGAAGCGGTGCAGGCCAAGGTTTCCAACTATATTGTCAAGCCGTTCACCCCGGAAACCCTGAAACAGAAAATTGATAAAATTTTCCCCTAGAGCAGTGCAGGGCATTTCAAGGGTGAAATGCCCTAAGGCCGGGCACGGATTGTCGCCGGTAACTGACTTGCTCTGCCTGGTGAGGTAGCAATGCTCCCTCTGATTCCCATGCTTGGTGCCGCCTCCGATAATACAGACCCGCAGCCGAAAAAAGGCTCCGGGTCTGGCGGCGCATCTGCTGCTCCCGGTTCCTCCGGGTCGCTTCCTGCTACTGGGCCGGATGCCGGACAGGCTCCCGGTCAGGAGAGGAATCTCAAAAAGGTCGAACTCGATCTTGAGGGCGCGCCTTTTCTTGAGGAGGAACCGCCTGCCGCGCCCAAGCCGGAGGCCGCTCCAACCCCCACTGCCAAGCCCGCTGCGGGCAAGGATGCGGCTGGGGCCAAAAAAAGCAAAAAAAAGCTCATCATCATCGGCGGCTTGGCTCTGCTGCTTCTGGGTGCGGCTGCCGGGAGCTATTTCATGTTTTTTGCCGCCCCGAAAATAGAGCCGGTTGTTGTTACCGTGCCCAGCAGCCCGATTCTGGACCCCGCCCCGGTAGACGGCTTTAACATCAGTCTGAAGCCGCTTTGGGTGGAACTTGAAGATCCGGCCGGGGAAATGCGTGTTTTGATCTGCACCTTGCTGATTCCCACCAATAACGAGGAAAACGTTCTGGAGCTTAATGCCAAAACCATCCTCGTCCGCGATGCCATCTACTACTACCTGCGCAACAAGGATTATGCCTTTTTGGCCGACAGTGCCAAGCTTGAAGAGATAAAAAAGGACATCACCAATATAATCAATGACTACCTGATGACCGAAAAGATTAAAGAGGTCTTGTTTGAGGATTATATTATAAGGTAGGTGCGACATGTCTGGCAATTTTCCAGCGCAGGTGGCCCCCATGGGGCATGTGGCCAGAGTTGCGTTGCAGGAGCAGGAAGCCGGATTTATCAAGCAGCAGGCCATGCAACAGGTGATTACCCAGCACTTGACCAAGGACAACGAGCAGGTTCAAAGCGCTTCGGCCGGTGAGCAGGGGCAGCGGGTTCGGCGCAGGCGGCATGGCCGGGAACGGGACGGACGGCAGAGCGGAAATTTTGAAGAGGAACTCTCCGGGCAGATGTCCGGGCAATCTTCCGGCCAGGCAGACGGTTCTCCGTCTGGAGATTCGCAAAGCGCCGGATCGCCTGTTTTGGATTTGCTTGATGCCCTTGGACAGCCGGAGCCTGTCAATCAGGATGGCAATGTATGGGCCGGAAACATTGTGAATGTGAAAGTGTAAGGTAGTGCCTCATTTTGCCGTGATGCTGTGTCAGGTTTAATTTTAAATTGAAAATGGAATAAGAATTTGCTTTTTTACCTGTTCTTCATTGTTCTGACCCTGGTCGAACTGGCGCTGTTTTTGATGATCCTGCGCTTCTTCAAACGCTTGCAAAAATCCGAGCAGTTGCTAACCGAATTGCAGTCCAATCAGGAAAGCATTCTGGATAAGCTGGCCCTGAACGCCGGGCTGGAAAAAGAACTCATGCGCAGCTTTGCCGAGCGTCAGGCCGAACTGATCAAGCTGGATCAGGGTCTGGAAGAAAAGGCCGCTGGCCTGAACAAACTTCTGGCGCAGGCCGAACAGGTTATGCGATCGCCCCAATTCCTGCGCGAAATAATCCTCACCGGGCAACGCCGGGGCCAGACCCCCGGACAACTAGCCAAAAGCACCGGCCTCTCGGTTGATGAGGTCGAGCTTATCCTTTCGCAGAATTGAGTTTAATTAGTTTCTTCAAACTGCAATTCCACATCCATGCGCTCGTGCAGAATACGAATTACGTCAAGGTATTCGTTCGCGCAGCAGAAATATATAACATGCCTGTTTATGTTATATTTCCAATATTCTTCGCGCACATCAGTGCGTTGCCAAATCTTGTGGCCGGACGCCAGCCCCTCAATCGCTGCCATAATCTGCTGATGATATTTGTCAGCCTGCTCCAGAGACCATTGCCTGAATGTATATAGCCAAATACTCTCCAAGTCGGATTCAGCCAGTGGTGAAAGTCTGGGAATGCGTTTAGTTTTTGACATAATTCTTTCGCATCCGCGCAAGAAAGGCTTCATTATCAAAGGGTGCAGGCTCGCCTGATTCCTCTCCGGCAATTAGGGCGTTTTGCAATGCCTTCAACTTGAGATCATGTTCTTCCAATAGCCGCAGTCCGGCCCGCACGACATCGCTGGCCGATCCATAGCGTCCGGCCTGTACTTGGGCGTCAATAAAACAGGTGAAGTGATCACCCAGAGAAACAGATGTATTTTTCATTTCAATTTTTCCTTTTTAATACCAATAAATAATATTTATTGGTATATTGAAAATAAGTCAACCTTTGTGCCGCTCTAACGGCCTATCCCTGTCTATCATTCCCCGGTATATTCTTTATGCTATAGCTTGTATTTATTTTAAAATAGTTATAGTAACTATTATCATTAAAACAACACTACTGGCGCTGGAGGGAATCCCTATGGAATGGCTCAGTGTCGAGATGCTCTCGCGGATGCAGTTTGCGGTGGCGGTGTTTTTCCATTTTCTGTTTGTCCCGCTAACCTTGGGCTTGTCTTTGCTGATTGCGGTGATGCAAACCATCTATTACCGCACCGGAGACGAGCGCTATAAACGGCTGGTCAGGTTCTGGGGCCGCCTTTTCCTGATCAACTTCGCCGTGGGCGTAGTAACCGGCATCAGCCTGGTTTTTCAGTTCGGTACCAACTGGTCGCGCTACTCGGAATATGTAGGCGGGGTTTTCGGGCCGCTGTTGGCTATTGAAGCCACGGTGGCCTTTTTTCTGGAATCGACCTTTATCGCGGTCTGGCATTTCGGCTGGGAGCGGGTGAGCAAAAAGCTGCATCTGGCCTCGATTTGGCTGGTCACTCTGGCCGGAAACATTTCAGCCATCTGGATCATCCTGGCTAACGGCTGGATGCAAAACCCCGTAGGTTACACGGAAATTAACGGCGTGGCCCAGCTTGCCAACCTGGGCGATTTTCTGACCGTAATCAGCAACCCCTATGCCTGGGGGCAGTTCTTCCACACCATTCTGGGGGCCTGGGTGCTGGGCGGATTTTTTGTGCTGGGCATTTCAGCCTGGCTGATTTTACAGGGGAAGCAGGCGGATCTGTTCAGCCGCTGCGTGAAGATTGCCGCACCTTTTACCCTTGCCGCCGTGCTTTGCCTGATGCTGGTGGGGCATCTGCACGGCAATACCATGTCCAGGGTGCAGCCAACCAAGCTGGCGGCCATGGAATTGCTTTGGGATACGCAAAAGGGCGCTCCCTTCTATATCTTCCAATGGCCCGATGTTGAAAACGAGCGCAACGCCATTGAGTTGATCCCGATTCCGGGCATGCTCAGCTTTTTGGCTTACAGCGATTTTGAGGCCGAAGTTCAGGGCCTGAAGGACTTTCCCAAACAAGACCGCCCGCCGGTGCTGCCGGTTTTCTTGAGTTTCCGGCTCATGGTCGCGCTGGGCGGGCTGTTTCTGCTGCTGGCCGCCCTGGCCTGCCTGTACCGCAAAGATCTGGGCAAACACCGGCTGACGGCCTGGATGCTGTTTTTGAACCTGCCGCTGCCCTACATTGCCATTGCCGCAGGCTGGATGCTGGCCGAAGTGGGCAGGCAACCCTGGATTATTTACGGTCTGAAACGCACCTCGGAAATGGCCTCGCCCATACCGGCCTCGTCAGTGGGTATTTCGCTGCTGGCCTTTACCATGGCCTATGCCTTCCTGGGAGTGGTGGCCCTGTATCTGATGCGCAAGACGGTGATGCAAGGTGCGGAAGCGCCTTCAAATCAAGCAGCGGAACCACCCTCAAAACAAGTAGCTGCAACGCCCTCAAAGCCCGATGGAGGTGAAAACCATGCCTGATGTCATGCCGGTCGCCTTGCTTGACCCCACCTGGTTGCAGACCGTCTGGTTCCTGCTCTGGACTTTGCTTTGGGCCGTATATTTCATGCTGGATGGCTTTGATTTCGGCCTGGGTACCCTGATGCCCTTTATGGCCCGGAACGATTTGGAGCGGCGCATTATGTATAACGCGTCCGGGCCGTTCTGGGACGGCAATGAAGTCTGGCTGATTACCGCTGGCGGCGTGACTTTTGCGGCTTTTCCCAAAGCATATGCCACCCTGTTCAGCGCCCTGTACGCGCCTTTGCTCATGCTGCTTTTCGCCCTGATTTTTCGCGCTGTGGCCTTTGAGTTCCGTAACAAGGTGGATTCTCCCAAGTGGCGCAAATTTTGGGATATCTGCAAATTTTTCGGCAGCTTTGTGCCCGCCTTGCTGCTGGGCGTGGCTTTCGCCAACCTGTTTCAGGGCATTCCCATTGACGGCGAAGGGGTCTACCACGGCAATCTGCTTAAACTGCTGAGCCCTTACGGACTCATGGGCGGCGTATTCTTTGTACTTATGTTCGCCCATCACGGCGCTCTCTGGCTGGCTGTCAAAAGCGCGGGGCCGCTGCATGATCGTGCCGTGGCCTGGTCCAGAACGCTGTGGCTGCTGCTGCTGGCCGCTGCCGTGCTGTTTTTGGGCGCAACAGCGGTTTTCACCAATATTTACGCAAGCATCATTCAAACACCGCCTTTGGCCGTGTTCCCGATTTTGGCGGTATTGCTGCTGTTGGCCTCGCGCTTTGCCAGGGCCGGAACTTACCTGGCCTGGCTGGCTCATGCCGGTTTTATTGTTTGCGTTACCTTTTTTGGCGTGCTCGGCATGTACCCGGCCATGATTCCCTCAAGTCTAAGCCAGGCCTATAGCGTAACAGCCATGAACGCGGCAGCCAGCCCGACCACCCTCAAAATCATGCTGGTGGTGGTGATCATCTTTGTGCCGCTGGTAATCGCCTACCAGGTTTTTGTGTATGTGCTTTTTCGCAAAAAGATCACTGCGGAGGATTTGCAGAGACAGTCGGATTTATATTGAGGCGCTACCTTATGTAGCGAGCCAATACATTAATAAGCTCCGGCAAAGAAATCGGCTTGCCAATATGGGCGTCCATACCGGCCTCCAGGCATTGCTGGATGTCTTCCTTAAAGACGTTTGCCGTCATGGCGATAATGGGCACAGTGCCCGCCCGGGGTGCATCCAGCTTCTTGATCAGCGCGGTGGCTTGCAGCCCGTCGATTTCGGGCATTTGCAGGTCCATGAGGATCAGATCATAACGATCGGGGTTGGCGGCAACGGACTCAACCGCTTCCCGTCCGTTTTTAACCGTGTCGATTGTGACCTTGGTTGGTTCAAGCAGAGTGGTTACAATTTCCAGGTTGATATCAATATCGTCGGCCAGCAGAATGACTTTTCCGGACAGATCAAGATTACTGGCCAGCAGTTCGTTGGTGGTGTCCTGTCCGGCCTGCGCCGCCGACGGGTCAACTTCGAGAATACCGAGCGGCACTGTAAAGAGAAATTCGGTTCCCTTGCCCGGTTCGGATTCCACCCAGATGGAGCCGCCCATCAGATTGAGGATACGCCGTGAAATGACCAGCCCCAGGCCGCTGCCGCCATATTTTCGCGCTGTACCGGCCTGGGCCTGCTGGAAAATATTGAACAGTTTACCTTGTTCCTCACCGGATATTCCGATGCCGGAATCCTTTACGGACATCCGAATAACGCAGGAATCACCTTGGCGGACGAGCAGCGTTGCGTTGAAATCTATGGAGCCGCCTTCCGGAGTAAACTTGGTGGCGTTTGACAAAATATTGGCGATTACCTGTGTCAGGCGTTGATCGTCGCCGAATAAAACTCCCGGAATGGCAGGGTCTATGGTTACAGAAAAATGCTGGCCTTTTTCCTGCATTTTTAGTGTGATAACACTAAAGGTCCGGTCAAGCATTTGCGTGAATCCAAAAGCAATGGGGGCCAATTCCATTTTGCCGGATTCTATTTTTGAGATATCCAGAATATCATTAATGATGCCAAGCAAATGCACGGATGCTGTTCCGATCTTTTCGAAAGCGGAATTTTTACGCTCCAGGCTGCTTTCCTGTTTGCCGATGGCGGTCATGCCGATAATCGCGTTCATCGGGGTGCGGATTTCATGGCTCATATTGGACAGAAAGGCGCTTTTGGCCTTGTTGGCCGCCAGAGCTTCCTCGCGCGAGCGTTTGAGGGCGGTTACGTCATGGAATATCAGCATGACGCCGCTGTCGCGCTGTCCCTTGTCTTTCATGGGCACCAGCAAGCCTGCGAAATCTTCCGCCATGCCGCTGTGATCAAAGATGAAATGGGTATCGAAGCTTGAAGGAGCATTGGTGCTGAGTACATTCTGAATACGTTTCAGCAACTCCTGGTGCATCTCGTCATCCAGAAAGGGGGCGAGAATCTCGCTTACAGTATGCCCCTGCACTTCAGTCACATTGGCGAAGCCCGCTTTGGAGACAAAATAATCCGTGCAGAAATCGATCCGGCTGGCCTGGTTCAGAAACAGGATAATACTTGGGGAATTGGCCAGCAACAGCGCCAACGCGCGTTCCTGTTCCCGGCGGGTGAAGGTTCTGGCCTTGTATTGGTTCAGAACCGTTACTGCGGCAAGTCTCTCCTGAGTCGAGATATTTTTCAGGTGTGTGTTTTCACGGCGCAACTTGCGGTTTTCACGCTCAAGCTGTTCCAACCGCGCAAGTATGTCATTTCCCGTGTCCGGCACGTTCTGATCCGTCATTTCAGTCGCAGCGGTTTAACTAAAGAATGCACGCGCAAAACGAATAGTTATGAAAATGGTTGTGCAACTTGCCGTCAGCCCCTGGCGTAGGGCAAATTTCGCCACCGGAGTAGCCCATCATAAAGGGCTGCGGGGCAGAGGCAAGACTCTCGCTGATTTGTTTAAGCTCGCCTTCCTGGTTCGGGGCAAGCATGATGTAGCGCGTTACGCACGGAAGTATAAGGGTTGCCTGCCGCTCCGGGTGCGCCAGAATGCGCTCCAGCCCTTCCCGGGCGGATTCGGAAATACCCTCCGCATCAATGCTGCCCACAGAGAATGAGGTGCCCACCGGCATTTCACCGCCGGTTAAAACCGAACCATCCTCGAACAGGGTATAGAAGCCCAGGGCCACCGGTTTGTCCGCCCCGTCATAGTACAGCATCAGAGGCGTTGTGGTGATGTTTTCTCTGGTGACCTCCAGGCCGATTCGGGCCAGATACTCCAGAATGGGCATGTCATTTACTTCGCGCAGAATGGCGTGGTCGCTTTTGGTTATGAGTGCGCGGTTATTTGAGATGTTATGCTCGGGAATGGAAGACACTATAAACGTCGGCTTGACCGGCCCGTTCAGGAGCATCATGGCCACCCCGGCCCGCAGGGATTTGCCGTTGCAGACTGTTTGCACGGTATCATAGTTTAAGGCGAGGTTGGTTGTAAGGGAACCCCACACTGGAATGCCGCGGCAGGAAGCATCCAGGGCGCTGACCGTTTCCTGGCCGGAAACGTCACGAACATACGGCATAAAGGTAAAAATCATGGCCGGGTCACTGCCCGCCCGCTCACGAAGGCTGGCGTACAGTCGATCGATTTCGCCCTGGTAGTTGTCGTGGTTGATGTCGTCTGTCATTCCGCCCACAAATGAAACTTCATCGCTGGTCAGCACGGTAAGGATAAAGTCGTACAGGCCAAAACCATGTTTATCCGCGCTGGCCATAGAGGTCATGCCGATAATATCGAACGGCAGTTCCTTGCAAAGAGCCGCGACCACCCCGCTTTCAATATAGTCCTCGTGGCAAAAAATCAGCCCGCAGGAATGTTTTTTCAAAGCGGTAAAGTCAATCTGGCTTTTGATTTCGCTGATCGCGTCAGCAAGTTCATCTATTTCCGCAGTGCGGGCGGTGAGCATTGTAATCATACGGAAACCTTCTTTCCACGTTTGGGCGGACGTTTAAAAATCAATCTGCCTGATGGTTTTTTATTCGCTTTTGGGTCTGCGGCGTCTTGCGGCCCGGCGGCGGTTTAGGCTAGGCGACATACCCGGTGATGGGGCCGTGCTGCCCGGCGAAAGCGCCTTGTTCCCCGGCGGCAGCGCTCGGTAGAAGGTAGAGAGCGAAGCGCGGTATTCATCAGAATAAATAGCCAGCATCACACCCACAAAGCTGAGAATGAGCGGGCCATAAACAATGCCCAGCACCCCGAAAGCCTTGATGCCGCCGATTACCGCAATGAACAGGAAGAGCAGCGAAGTTTTGGAACTGCCGCGAATGATGATTGGACGCAGGAAGCTGTCTATTGAGGTCACCAGAATGGCGCACCAGCCAAGCAGGAGCATAGCGGAGGATACCTGGTTGATGAGCAGCAGATAAATGACGGCCGGGATCCAGACCAGGGCTGTACCCAGCACCGGTACCAGAGCGGCAAAGGCCATAACCGTGCCCCAGAACAGGGGTTGAATACCCACAATGGCAAGCCCGATGCCGCCGACCAGCCCTTGCAGGGCCGCTACCATGAAGCCGCCAATCAGCACGGCCTTGGCCATGCGGCGCAGGTTGGAAATAATGCGGTCACCCTGATCGGTGCGTAGCGGCGTCAGGCGGCGCAAGCTGCCGAGCATGTGTTCGCCATCCTTGAGCAGGAAAAACATGATCAGCAGCATCAGCAGGAAGTTGGCGAACATGGTCAGCGAATCCACCACGAAGCTGGTACCCCAGGCCAACATAATTTGCCCGGCCTGGCGTGAGATGTTCATCAGGCTGGAGCGCATGTCGGCCACATCCAGATTTACCCAGGTCAACTCTTCATTCAGCCAGGTCAGAAAGGGGTAAACCTCTTCGTTCAACAGCGCGTCCAGATGAGCGCCGGAAAGCCATTGGGCCAGCGCGGCAAGGCTTTGCGTGGCCTGCGGCATAAGCTGCACGGTGAAAAAAATCAGCGGCAGGCAGACCAGAATCACCAGCAGGAACAAGGTCAAACCGGCTGCAATCCAGCCGTTCTCCCAAAAATGCAGGTAAAGCTTCCGATAAAGCGGATGCGACAGGGCCGTGAAGATGCAGGCCAGAATGATGGTGTGCAAAAAGGGCTGGATCAGCAAAAAAGTAAGGTAAAGAGCCAGAAAGAGCAGGGCGAACATAAAGAAATAAAAAATCTTTACGCCGCTGAACGGCAAGGCCGCATTGGGACTGCGCGGGTCCAGAAATTTCCGGCCCATTTTGCCTGCCCTGGCGGTTTCGTTTGCTCTGGCTGTTTCGCTTGCTGCGGCAGAAACGCGCGGGCTGTTTGAAGCGCACTGGGTTTGTGAGGACAAGCCGAAGCCAGGACGCCAAGAACCCCCCGGGGTTATGTTATCCGCTCCGCGCCCTGCATCAGCCTCGCGCCCTGCTGCGCTCTCGCTGAAAAATTCGGATCCCCGGAAACGCCGGAGAATTTTATCAAGTATTGTGTACGCCATATGATTTGAACATACTCTCTTTGGCTATTGCGGCGCAAGCTTATTCTAATTACTCCCCGGCTTTAATCTCGGTCCACAAGGCGTCTTTGGCCTCCTGATCCAGCGCGCCAAAGTCCAGACCTTTGGCTATAGCCAAAGCTTCCATGGCCGCGAAGCGCCTCAGAAAGCGCGTATTGGTTTTTTCCAGAGCGGCGGCGGCCTTGATTCCCTTGCGGCGGCCCAGTTCGACCAGACTGAAAATTAAATCGCCCAGTTCATGTTCCTGCGCCGCCTGGTCGCCCTCCAGACAGGCATCCATCCATTCCAGCCATTCGGCCTCCACCTGCATTTCGGCTTCCTCGTCGTTGTCCCAGGTGAACTGGTTGCGCGCGCTTTTGGAGTGAATGCGGTAAGCCTTGAGCAGCGGCGGCAGGCAGACGGGCAGCGAGCCGAATACTCCGGGTTTGGCTTCTTTGGCCGCTTTTTCGGCTTGTTTGATTTTTTCCCAGTTAGTGAAAATTTCTTCCTGGCTGTCGATTTTTACCTCGCCAAAAACATGCGGGTGGCGGCTGGTCATTTTATGCGTGTTTTCATCCAGCACGTCGGCCAGGCTGAAATTGCCGTCTTTTTGCTCCAATCTGGACATGAAAAGCAGGATGAACAGCACATCGCCCAGTTCCTCGCGGCGATCGGCCTTTGATCCGTTACGCACGGCTTCGATCAGTTCGTACATTTCCTCCAGGGCGTAATCGCAAAGCGTGTTCACCGTCTGCTCGCGATCCCAGGGGCAGCCGTCCGGCCCGATCAGCCTGTCCAGCATGGCAAGGGATCTGTTCAGCGCGGCGGCTTCCGGCGTGGTTTTATCTATGTTCATATTATATCCTGAATTATAAGTTTATTTTACGGGTAAAGTCCGGCAGCTTGTAAGCGCCATCGGTAAGGGAGCTGAATTTGCTCCAGGCCGAGCTGATATACGGGACCAGGAGCGATTCGCTTTTAACCTTGCTGCCCGGCGCGGCAAACTGCAAAACCAGCAGAATTAAGGTACAGACCACCATACCTTTGGCCAGGCCGACCAGGGCGCCAAGCAGCCGGGAAACAAAGCCGGGCACGGCGGCGTTCAGAAGCTGCTGAAGCAGGCGTCCGACAATTGCCACCGCCAGAAAGGGCGCGGCAAATGCCACGGCATAGGCAATCAGGCCGGTCATGGAGGAATCGGCGCTAGTGCCAAGTATTTGCCCAAGATGGTTCATGGCAAAGTTATGCACCTTGTCATTGCCCGCCACGCCCATGCCGAGGACAAACCCGGCCAGGCCCACCACTTCGCCCACAGCGCCGCGTAAAAGGCCGCGCAACATAAAGGCCAGCAACAGGCCGCCAAGAAGCAGATCCAGATAATTTAGCGAAGACATGCGAAAACCTCGGAAAAGCCGATGTTATACGGGCGAGAATTTGAGCAGGGTAAAAGCGGCGTAAAGTTCGCCAAGCAGGCCGAACTGATGCCAGAGATCCACTATGAAGTCGGCCAGGTGTGATTGCTTGAACACCTCTTCCAGGGGCAAACGCCAGCCAGCGGCCAAAATCAGGAACATGGTACAATCCATCACACCGCGCAGCAGGCCGGAAAAACCGCCAAGCAGGCGGCTGACCATGCCCACGCCTTGTGCTTCGCGCAGGGTTTTGAATTGGGCCATGATCAGGCGCAAAACCACATACAGCAGATAATAGACGCCGATATAGGCCAGGGCTCTGGCCTGCGCCTCGTCGAAAAAGGCCAGATCGCGGCACCAGGTGACGGCCTGACTATGCACGTCGGGATAAAGGCTCACACCGGCAGCCAGAACAGCGGCCAGCAGGCCGCGTACTTCGTGCCCCAGTCCTCTGAACAGACCGTAGCCGAACATGGCGAGCAAAAACAGGGCGAAAATAATATCAGGAATACTGACCGTTCCGATCAGGGGCAAGACCATAGTTTACTCCAGCAACAAAATACTCAAGCGCAGATCGCTTTGGCGACATTAACCTTCATAAGCAGGAAGCACAATGAAATATACGAGTTGATAGCGTTGCATTAGAAAATTATCCTCCAACGGGCAAGCGCTAGCTGAATTGCTCAAAAGCGGCATTTTCCTTGCCATTGGGCTTTAGCCGGGGGCATTCTCCCCGCAAGGAGCAAACTTCGCAGCCGCCTGCAAACGGATAGCCGGTGATAACGGCATAACGCCGTTTCATATTGCCTTTATCTTGAAGTCCGATCTGTTTCAGCGCCTGTCCCAGCGCCGCACAGGCTGGCGGCAGCGGAGCACAGCCAAAAGCCGTCACTTCGGGCAACAGAGCGTAAACAGCGCTCATGCACAGGGTTTGAGCCAGAGCGTTATATAAAAAGGCTTTGCTGGGCGCTTCAGCCCAAAGACAGTCTACTTTTTTTTCTATGGCTTCATCCAGCCAAACCGCCAGCCAGGAATCAGCCGCAGCACTACCGGTAATATGCACGGCATGCAAACAGGGCAACCAGGCGGACCATTCAGTCCTGAGTCTGTTCAGCAGTGGGTCTTCAATATCTTTTTCCCGACTGTTTTCAAGCAATAGCTCAAGATCTATAGATGGATTAACAGCAAGAGCTTTCAGACTGAAATCTGGCATCAGATAAATCCATTGTTCCGGCTTGTTTTGCTAGCTATTAATTAATTCGGCCAGCCGCTCCGTGATAGCTTTTGGCCCGTAGTCCCTGACGATTTTCGCGGCATTGGCCGGAAGATCCGCTGGCAGGCGTCCGGCGGCCGCCATATGCATGGCCGAGGCGAAGGCGGATAAATCCGGATCGGCCCAGCGCATGCCCGGTTGGAACAGAGGCGTCAGCCGCAGCATTTCGTCGGAAACCGGAGCAAATTCATACAGTATTGGCAAACTGTTGCCGCTATGCATATACTGCATGTTGCCGGAGTAGCCGGTGGCAATTACCGGCTTGCCGTAGGCCATGGCGCTGGAAAGCCCCAATCCCCAGCCTTCGGCATGATGGGCGCTGACATAGGCATCGCAACCGGCATAAAGCGCGGCCATGCGCCCGGCGCTGAGTTCGCCTTCCAGGCTGCTTACCCCATCCAGTCCGCTTGCGCTCAGATCGGTCAAATCCAGGCTGGCGCGATATTGCTTGAGCAGGAGCCGGGTAGGACGGCGCAAGTTGCGGCGCATCAGGCTGTAAGCGGTAAGCAGGCCGCGCAGGTTTTTGCGCGGGTTGATGCCGTCAATTACGGATAAAAAGACAAAAGGGGAATCCGCACCGCGTCCAAAGATTTCGTCGGCCCAGCGCAAGTCTTCCGCCTTGAGTTTGTGCCGTTGCACCAGATGCGGCAGCAGGCGGCATTTGCGCACATGCGGCGCAATGGCGCGGCAACTGAAATCGGAACAGCTCCAGACCTCGCTTACCAACTGTAGCGGCCCGGCGTAAAAAGGGCTGAGGGTCTCATTTTCCCAGGCCACATAAGCGGCCACGCGCCGATCGGATAAAAAGGGCAGGCGCTGAAAAATTTCGGGATAGCGCGTCGGCTCGTCATGCAGGATGATCAGATCCGCTGTGGCGGCAAAATCCAGTTGCTCCCGCGTTAACCCGGTTTCGGGCAGCGGCTTGGGCGGTGATTTTACGGAGACGTCAGGCAGAGAGCCAGCGGAGGGCGCGGACAGATAATCAGCCTGGACATCGGACGGCAGGTTGCTGCCAAGGCAATGACCCAGCGAGGCCAGGCAGCGGAAATAATCCAGTCCGGCAGTCAGATGGCTGATATAAGCGCTGAAAAAGTAAAAAATCCGCAAAGTCCGCTCCAATTGTGTTTGTTTTAAGCATAAAGCCGGTGCCAGCACAAGCGCCACTAATGAATAATGGCTCCAATTTACATATTTACTTACAATCCCTAGTATTCTAAGATGCAGATCTGCGGTGCGGTTAAATAGTGGCCGTTGCCGTAGTGGAGGGTGTATGCCTCGAAATACAGATGGTTTTGTTTACGGCTTGCCCAGGATGTCGCGCATTGTTGACAATGCGCGTGTTCCCTTTACGCGCTACATGGTGGATTTGGATACCCACCCGCCCTATGGTGTGCACCGTTACAAATCCATGTTTGAACTGACGGCGGAAACCAGCAAGGGCATGGCAGACCGCGCTCTGGAAGATATGGTCAGCGGCGGGGCGGCCCGAACGCATCATGGGCAGACTATGGCCGGGCTGATTTCTTCCGGGTTGAGCGCAAGCGCGTTGCGCGTGCCGGAGACGCGCACTGGCGCGTTTGTGTCGGTAAGCCTTTAGTCACGGGCGCCTTTTTGCCTCTGGCTGCGTCAGATTTCGCCTTTTATTTCGGTCGAGCACCAAAAGAGTACACTTCCTGCATAAAAGGCTTATCTTCCTTGCCAGAGAACAAAAATGCATCCCGTTTAAATATCATTTTGTAAACACTGGCGTAAACTGTTGCAAAGGAACCCCTGAAGAATGGAAAAAGATTTGTCTCCCATACGCATACGCTACGAATATGAACAGGATCCAGGCACCAGAGTGCGCTATGCTCACGGAGTGTGGGGAGGCATCAACCCGCAGGGCGAAGTGGAACTGAATTTTTATACTGAAAGCGACAAACTGCCCGGACATTCCGAGGCCATTCTTTCCCCTGACGGTACTCTGGGGCATGAGATTGTGCCGCATGACGAAAGCCTGAAACTGGTTTCCCGGCATATTCATTCGCGCATCATCCTTAACGTGCATACGGCGCGGGCAGTGCTGGAATGGCTTGAGGACAAGGTGAATATTCTGGAAGACGAAAGCAATGATGCGCGACTTTTTTATGGAGAGTCCGGTCTTGAGCAATAAAATTTACCCACAAAAAACAACAAACTACAACAAGAGGACAGACCATGTTTAAAAGTTTCCGTCTTAAAGGGTTCGCATCCCTTTGCCTGACACTGCTGCTGGGCGTTGCCCTGGCCGGTTCCGCCCTGGCTGAGGAAAAAGTTTATATCAACGGCATCGACGCCAGCTACCCGCCCTTTGCCTTTATTGATACCTCCGGACAGGCCGCCGGTTTTGACGTTGATTCCATGAACTGGATCGCCAACAAGATGGGCTTTAAGGTAAAGCATGAAGCCATGGACTGGAGCTCAATCGTTACCAGTCTGCTTGGCAAGCGCATTGACATGGTTTGCTCCGGCATGAGCATTTCTCCCGAGCGCAAAGCCGTAGTGACGTTCAGCGAACCTTACTTCTCCATTCGCAAGTACCTACTGGTGCATAACGACAGCAACTTTACCAGAGAAGAAGTGCTCAACGGCAATTTGAAGCTGGGCGTGCAGGGCGGCACCAACGAAGCGCTGTGGCTGGAAGAGAACAAGGCTCCCAACAAGTGGAACTATTCGCTGCGTTATTACGCTTCGCCGCCCATGGCCATTGAAGACCTGGTCAACAAGCGCATTGACGCGGCTGCCATCGACTCCGCCCCGGCCAACGACGCTATTGGCAAACAGGGCAAGCCGGTCAAGATTGTTGGTGAATTTGCCGAAGGCGACGACTTTGGCGTGGCTACCCGCAATGAAGATACCGAACTGCGCAACACGATCAACGAAGGTTACCGCCTGCTCAAGGCTGATCCGTATTGGGAAGAGCTGAAAGCTAAATATGAATTAAAGTAGGTGGCATAGCCTATTGAGGGGGTCCGGGGGGAATCATTCCCCCCGGCGGGGAGCGGGGCGGAGCCCCGGAAAACTTGATTATTCTTTGAGCAGATCCGCCAGGCGCTGTTTGGCGAAATCGCCATCCAGGCCGAGTCCGGCCGCGATTTGTCCGAGGTTTTCCTCGGCGTCGCTGGGCCGGACATACAGCGGTTGCAAATCTTGCTCCGTAAGCGGGGCAGCCAGACCGGCCCGCAGCAAAACTGCGGGCCGAATTTGATCCAGCGCTCCGGGTAAAAGCAGCCATTGTTTGCCGCCGCCGGACAGGGCCGCTTCGGCCAATTCCTGATAATTATTGCTCAAGCCGGAACCCAGCAAAAAACCGCTACGTTCGCGCAGCAGTTTGTGGACGCCCGGCAAATCCAGCACTTGCAATTCGCACAATTCACGCAGGCCAAACAGCCCCGCGCTGCCTGCAAGTTGTGTGGCGGCAGCCGAGCCAGACGAGTCAGCCGGATTCAGGCCGCTTGCGGGCAGGGCCAGGTTAGCGCTTTCCAGCCGGGCAAAACCCTGAGCATAAACCAGGCCCTTGCGGGCGTGCGTAAGCACCCAAATTTCCCGTCCGTCCAAATCAGGGCGCGTATCCACAAGGCTGGCAGCCAGCAGCGGCAAATATTCCAGACTGGCCTGTTCGGTTTTTAAGGCCCGGCTCATGGCGGCGGCAGTGGAACAGACCAGCCGCAGGCCGGTAAAACTGCCCGGCCCGGTCACCACGGCCAGACGCCCGATCCGGTCCGGTTGCAATTGCAGGTTGCCCAGGATTTGCTGCAAGGCCGTGGCCAGCAGTTCGGCCCCCTGGGATACGGCGGACCAATCCTGAACGGCCAGAATTTCCGGTTCTACTGGCGCGGTAATGTTGCTGGCATCAGCCTGAGGGATGGCCTGGGTATGGGGTGCGGTTCCGCTGGGTCGCGCCGGAAAACCGACCGGCCCGACATTGTGCCGGGCCGGTGCGTAACGGCCAAGAATAAGTTGTAACCGGCCTTCGGCGGCGTTCAGGCAAAGAGTAAGCGTACCATGCCCGATAGCGGACTTTTGCTTGTTGTATGAGGACAAAACCGGCCTCTCCTTGGTAATCTGAATAGTGTAGGCACTATCCTACAAGGAGGCCAGCGTTCTGGCAACAGGCCGCCGCTCGGGAACCGGGCGGCGTTTCTGCCCGGCTTTGAGGGCTTCTGCGCTGGTGTACAGGCCGCAATAGCAGAAATCATATTCATGCACATCATCCGCGCGGTATTCGCACGGGCAGCAGATATCTTTGTCTATCTCGCGCACACCGGTAGAAAGACGGCAGGGGCAGGCCATATAGCCGTAGCGTTTTTTCAGGCCAAGCAACGCGTCAAGAATATCCAGCGTCGCGCTGTGGTCGCTGTTGAAAAAAAAGCCCTTGGCTTCCTGCAACGGCTTCAGCCTGGCGTATAATTCCTCAGCAGCCTTTGTTCGTGCTTCATCCCGGACTTTGCCCATATAAATCTCCTGCCTGAACAAAACGTTAACCTTGAAAAAATGCACAGGTAGTGCCTGCTTTTGACGTCAGGCAAGGAAGACGAGTTTTTGCCGGCTGACGTGTACTCTTCTGGTACTCGACGGAGGCAAAAACGAAGTCTGACGCAGCATCACGGCAAAATGAGGCACTACCCTTACTTCAGGACTGCAAGCATGGCCTGCTGCGCCACATCATCCATGCCGACATAAACTTCCGAGCTATGGTCGTCATAAATTTTTATGGTCGGGAAGGAAAGCCGGGGGTTGAGTTCCGCAACTTTTTTGACGGCGGCGTCTTTATCCGCGCCCACCAGCAGGTCCACTTCCACCATGGTGTAGCTGATGTTGTTGTTGTTCATGAATTCTTTGGCCCTGCGGCAATAGGGGCAGGTTGAAAGACCGTAGATAAGTATTTGTTTGGTCTGTGCCATCGTTTTAGCCTCCGTAGTTTTAAAGTCCGGCATATTGATAATATCGCAATCTCTACTCCACTGTATTTGAGCAGGCTATTCTATTTTTAATAATGCAGGAATTATTATATTACGGGGCCTTATAAAGTAATTACTTCGCCGAAAAGCGCGATTTTCGTTTTCTACCCGGTAAAATGCAGGCGATCCGCAACCAGAGCGGACACGGCGCGCATGAATTCGTGAAGATCCCGCTCACGCAGGCCGCCGCCGTTCCAACTCAGGCTGTACTCGCCCGGAATGGAGCGTTGCGAATCAGAGGCGTTAAGCCGTTCCAGATCAAGATCCTGCACATCCCAACGGATACCAAATTCTTCCAGCGATGCAAGTATGCCGTCTTTAGGCAGAGCTGGCGGCAGGGCTGGCGATTGCATTTGCGCCGGGTGAGCCAAAAAGCGCAGCGCAATGCGATCTTCTTTTCGTTCCCAGGCCAGTTTGCAATTCGGGTCCAGATCCGCCAGACCCCGGCTCATGTCCGCCAGCCCGGCTTCCACCAAATCCAGATGCCGGGCGCGTATTTTTCCAAGACGCTCCAGCCCCTGCCTGGTTTCCGTCTGCTGGTTGCGGCGGCGTGAAATTTCGTCAAGCAGCATCCGGCTGGGCGGCTGATCGCGCCGCAACAGCCGCCAGGCCAGCCAAATCAGGGCTACCAGAGCCGCAAAGCCAAGAATGAGGTTTATGTACATAATATATTTCAATTACCGGGATTAACGCCAATAAGCAACGGTAGTGCCTCATTTTGCCGTGATACTTCGTCAGGCTTCGTTTTTTGCTCCGGTCGAGCAGGGTAAGGCTGACGTCAAAAGCAGGCACTACCTGTGTGTTTGTTATCCCGGTTTGTTATCTTTAATCTTGACATAATGCTTCCCACACACCTAAATGGAGCTTAAAGTCTAACTCCAGACTAATCATCATATCAGGAGAAGCGAATGTCCAACGGAATTGATTCCCAAAGAACTTACGCGCTGGTAGGAACCGGCGGATGCGGTAAAACCAGCCTGGCCGAGATGCTGCTGCTCCAAACGGGCGTCATCAATCGCCTGGGCAAGATCGAGGACGGCACCACCGCCCTGGATTACGAACCTGAAGAAATTAAACGCGGAGGCAGCATTCAGCCTTCTTTCGCGTCTTATACCTGGAAAGACGCCCATCATTACCTGATGGACATCCCCGGTGATGGAAACTTTATCGGCGATTTGGATATTCTGCTTGCGGCGGCGGATTTTGCCGTTTTCACTCTGGATGCTGTGGATGGTGTGCGCCCCCTGACCAAAAAACACTGGCAGGCCATCAGGAACGCCGATTTGCCTGCCTGCTGCTTCATCAACAAGCTGGACCGCGACCGGGCCGATTTTGACATGGCTTACGACGGGCTGGCCACGCTGGGCATCCGCCCGGTGTTGCTTTACGCGCCTATCGGCCAGCAGGCCGACTTCAAGGGCGTGGTTGACGTGCTGGCTGGCAAGGCCCTGTTCTTCCAGCCTGACGGCAGCGTAAAAGAAGGCCCGGTGCCGCAGGACATGCTGGAAATCGTAACCGCCATCCGTGATACCACGGTAGAGAATATCGCTGAAAGCGACGAAGTCCTGATGGAAAAATATCTGGAAGAAGGCAGCCTTTCCGAGACGGAAATTCTTCAGGGCTTGCGCGCCGGTGTAATCAACGGCGAGCTGGTCCCGGTTATGGCCGGTTCCGCTCTGGAAAACAAGGGCGGTGCGCAACTGCTTGAAATGATCGAAAAATACCTGCCTTCGCCGCTGGACCGCAAATTTTGGCTGGACGCCGAAGGTAACGAGCTGGCCGTGGACCCGAACGGCCCGGCTGTTGGTTTTGTCTTCAAGAGCATCGTGGATCCATTCTCCGGCCAGCTTAACATGCTGCGGGTGATTTCCGGCAGCGTCAACAGTGAAAGTTCGCTTAAAAACAGCCGTAGCGGCGAAACCGAGCGTCTGGGCAACCCGATCCTGCTTACCGGCAAGGCCCAGATTCCCACCAAGGAGACGCTTGGCCCCGGCTCTCTCGTGGCTCTGGCCAAACTCAAAAATACCCGCACCGGCGATACTCTGGCCCAGGACAAGGTCGGCTTTGTGATGCCGATACCCGCGCTGCCGCCGCAGCTTATTTCCTACGCCATTACGCCCAAGGAAAAAGGCGACGAAGACAAGGTTTTTTCCGCCATCAACAAGCTCACGGACGAAGATGTCACCCTCAAGCTTTCCCGCACCGAGGAAACCGGCGACATGCTGCTTAGCGGCATGGGCCAGCTGCATATCGAAATGGCCGTGGAAAAGGCCAAACGCCGCTACAAGGTGGATATCGCGCTGAACACCCCCAAGGTTCCCTACCGTGAAACCTTCAAGGGCAAAGCCCAGGTGCAGGGGCGGCATAAAAAGCAGACCGGCGGTCGCGGCCAGTTTGGCGATTGCTGGGTTGAATTTGAACCGCGCGCCAAAGGCGAAGGCTATCTTTTTGAGGATGCCATTGTTGGCGGCGTGATTCCCCGCCAGTATATCCCGGCCGTGGATAAGGGCATTCAGGAAGCTTCGGCACGCGGCTTCCTGGCCGGTTACCCGCTGGTTGACTTCAAGGCCAAACTTTACGATGGCAGCTACCACAACGTGGACTCCTCGGAAATGGCCTTCAAAATCGCTGGTTCGCTGGCTTTCAAAAAAGCCATGGAAAGCGCCAAGCCCATATTGCTTGAGCCTATCGTCACCCTGACCATTTCCATACCGGATAATCACATGGGCGACGTTATCGGCGATCTCTCCAGCCGTCGCGGCAAGGTGCTGGGTTCGGATTCCGTTTCCGGCATTACCGAACTCAAGGCCCATGTGCCCATGAGCGAAATTCTGCGCTACGCGCCGGATCTGCGCTCCATGACCGGCGGGCAGGGCGTGTTTACGGCCGAGTTTTCCCATTATGAGGAAGCTCCGGCCCCGGTTACGGAAAAAGTGGTGGCTGAATACCAGCAAAACCGCAAAGCCGACGAAGAATAGAAAATCTGACGAAAACAGAGAATAAATAATTCATGAAAAAAGCAAGCTCCTTTGTCGCAGACAAAGGAGCTTGCTTTTTTTGATCTATATACGTTCTACAATCAGGACGTTATCTGCAACCGCCATCGGCCTGGCGGCGATAAGCCGCTTGCCGTGCGGCAAAGCCCCTTGGTCAAAACGGCAGTCCGAATAAAATTCGTTTATCCCCTGGCCTGCGCGGCCTTCTTCCAGCGCCACCCAAACCCGATCAAGCCCTAGTTGCCGCTGGAGAAAAGCGCTTTTTTTCGTGGCGATCAATTCGCGCAGGCGGGCGGCCCGCTCTTTTTTGACCGTTTGGCTCAACTGGCTGGGTAAGCGGGCCGCAGCCGTGCCGGGCCGTTTGGAATATGGAAAGACATGGGCGTAAGTGAGGGGCAGGCGACGGCAAAGCTCCAAAGTCTCCTCAAAATTTTCCTCGGTTTCGCCGGGAAAGCCGGTGATGAAATCCGCGCCCAGGCCGTAAACCGGCCAAATTTTTCCCAGAGCGTCCAGAAAATCCGGAAGCAGAGCCGGGTCGTAATGCCCGCGCCCCATGCGCCTAAGTATGTGCGGACTGCCGCTTTGCAGCGAGAGATGCAGATGTGGGGCCACCAGGCGGCTGCGGCTCAGAGTCTCCAGGGCTTTTTGCCCCAACTGCCCCGGCTCCAGCGAACTGATGCGAAAACGCAGGGCTCCCGACTTTGCCCATTCCGGGGCAAAGGCTGTTTCCAGCCGGGTCAGCAAATCCCAAAAGTCCGGTCTGCGCCCCCCGGAGTCTTTTTGTTTGCCCGGTCCGTTCTGTTCTCCAATGTTATTCATATTGGCGCATAGTCCGGCTTCAGGCGGCAAATCCGCGCCGTACTGGCGCAGGTTGACCCCGTTCAACACAATTTCGCGGAAACCGGCGCTCACCAGCCGTCCGGCCTCGGCCAGAATTTCCGGCCAGGGGCGGCTTACCGAGGGGCCGCGCCCCATAGGCACTATGCAGTAGGTGCAATGCTGGGAGCAGCCATCGTGAATTTTAAGCACGGCCCGGCTACGCGCATAGTCGCTGATGGAAAAGGCCGGGAAGGCGCGTTCTTCCAGCACTTCTTCCGGGCCTTCGTAGTCCCAGAATTCATCGGATTCGAGGTTTTTTTTCGGATCATGCTCATGATTATGTTCCGCTGCCGACTCCGGATGATGCTCCGGAAACTCGCCGGTATTGATCTCCACGGCCTCGAAACCGTCGGCATTGCCCAACCAGCGCAGCAGGGCCACTTTTTCCCGCTGCGGCACCAGACCGTCCACGGGCAGCTCGTTTAGTTCTTCGGGCAAAGCCTGGGCCGCGCAGCCGGTAACCAGAAGTTCGCAATCCGGCGCGGCGCGGCGCACCCGCCTGGCTGTGGCGCGTAAGTCGCTAACCGCCTTGGCGGTTATGGCGCAACTGTTAATCAGGACCACATCCGCGCCGTCCGGGGCGGGCAGTTCGCGGTGTCCGGCCTTAAGCCAGGCTTCACGCAGGGCTTCGGATTCGTACTGGTTAACTTTGCAACCCAGGGTAATTATATGAAATGACTTGCTTCGCAAATTCAACCTCGGTAAGACTTGGTAGTGCCTTATTTTGCCGTGCTGCCGCGTCAGAAAAACTTAATAAGTTGACGCGGACGTTTTATTACACTAGAAGCCGTTTAAAGCAACCTAACTTTGCCATCACACAACCAACTGGAGCGAGTATGTTAAATCCCAGCGAATGCATTCTGTATAGCGGCGGAGCGGCCGGCGCTGAATCCTGCTTTGGCGGGATGGCCGAACAATACGGCCTGCAAGAGGTGAATTTCAGCTTTGAAGGCCACCAGAGCGAACGTACGCGCGGTCTGCGCATTCTTACCACTGATGAGCTGGCCCTCAAGGACGTGAGCCTGAGCTACGTTTCCAAGCTTATGAACCGCCAGTTCACCAGCGCCCCGCTGTTCCGCAAGGTGCTGCAATCCATTTGCTGGCAGGTGAGCAGCGCCCATGAAGTGTTCGTGGTGGGTGAAATTATGCCCGATGATACCGTCAAGGGCGGTACCGGCTGGGGGGCTGAGTTTTCCAAGATCTGCAACAAGCGCCTGCTGGTTTTTGACCAGAACAAGGACGCCTGGTTCCGCTGGGATTCGGCCTGGGTACCGGCCCCGGACGCGCGTATTACCGAACGCCTCTTTACCGGCACCGGTACGCGCTTTTTGGAAGAGAACGGCAAAAAAGCCATCATCGAGCTTTTCAAGCGTTCATTTAAGGCCTAGCTGACCAAAGGCCATGCCGGGGGACGAAACAGTTCCTTGCGGCAAGCGGTCTTTTAGCCGATTAAATATCCAGTTTTTTTGAGCAGAGCGTTGCGGCATCGTTTGATGGCGCAACGCTTTTGCACATTTGTGCAATATGCGTTCTTCTATTTGTGCAATATTCGATTTTTATTTGCACATCCTTCCCGATTATTTTTCTTTGTTTTATTAATAATAGCCACTAATTGCTAATGAAATTATTTTTGGCACGTATACTGCTTTACATAAAACAGCAGATTGCCCGTTTTCTTCGTGAAAGCAGCGGTAACACCATGTGTGAATGATTCCTGTGTTGAAACTTTAGCCGGTCGGTGTGGCAGCTCCGGCAAAAGTGAAATAAGCCTCACAAACTGGAATCATAATATAGGGCTTAAAGCCCGACCCTCGTTGAGAGAGCGCCGTCATCCCTTCCTCCTGACGGCGCTCTTTTTTTGTTTCAAAAAATGTTTTGATAATGATAATCGCTTGCGAATTTTATAGAAAAATCTAATGTGAATATAAGTGCTTTTTGTTTGCGATTTTAAGGTATCTTTCAAAAAGTGACCTGTTTTTTAAAGAAATTTTGATTCTCTAGGATATTACTATATATTGTCTTAATTGTTTTCTGATTTAAATTTCATCAAATTAAAAGAAAAAACTATAAAATTATTTTACAATCTATTGCGTATGTGCTATCCAATAATCATGAGGACAGCACAGTCCCATTATGGCAGTTAAAACGGCGTCTGCCTGAAGGTCGGGATAGCGCCTATTGCATGCGTTTGGGAGTAATTCAAATAGTAAAGAAGGAGAGACTTACTATGAATTCGCAGTTGGCAAAAATACTTCGGGAACTGGTCTTGGAAAATCGAATCCCAGCCAAGGCTCTGGCCAAGGAAATTGACAAGCCTTATTCAACCTTGTTGCGCGAAATCAATCCTTATGACAGCGGGGCCAAACTGGGTGTGGAAACCTTGCTGCAACTTATGAAGTGCGCGGAGAACGTTGCGCCGCTGGAATACATGGCGGAACAGATGGGCTATGAGCTGATGCCCAAGGAGAAGAGCCGGGGCAAAGAAAGTTTTGCTCCTGGGGCAACATACAGCCGCAGCACGATGTAGCTTTTTTCCGGAAGTCTTTAATTACCCTTCGTTCCTTTCCACTGACATTTTACCTTACTGGCCTGGCTATCCTGCCGGGTCAGTTTTTTTATGCAGTGTTACTGTGTTGCGGCAAAAAAGCCTCCGTCCTGCGAGAGGACGGAGGCTTTTTAGGTTCTTTCTGTCGCGTTTAAGAGCGCGGGTTCATCACACGATGAATACGAACAGCCAGTGCGCAGCAACACCAGCGCCCAAGCCAGCCACCGTGTGGCTGAGAATGGCCTTGCCGGTGAGTTCGCGGCAGCCCAGCGCGTCCAGCATGGAAACGTGGGTGGAGAGGTAGCCGCTCCAGGTCATGCCGATAGCGGTGAACACCGCGATATCGTTGGGACCGATCAGGCCCTTGGCCAGGAAGCCGGGCACCATGCCCAAAGCCGCGCCCACGGCGCCGATGGCGGTGCAGGGGAAGGCAATGGCTTCCGGCGTGGTGAAGCCGAACAGCGGGTTCAGGATGAAGTCGATTTTAGCGGCCAGCATGGGCACCAGGGCGATGCCCTCGTAAGCCTTGCCGGTGTAGCCGCCTTCCGGCGCACCAAAGACCAGCATCATAACCAGCGTACAGATGATCAGAATGCCGGGGGTGATGATGAAGCCAAGCTCAACACCGGTTTTGCCGCCGTCCAGCAAGGCAGCCAGGGTACGCTGCGCAAAGTTGCCTTCGCGGATTTTGCGGTACTTCATGATGTCAAACTGCACACCATCGTCGCCGGTGGAATCGACATGGATGAGCTGATGGCCCTTGTCGCCATAGTGCGTTCTGGTAAGGAAGCGCATGATGGTCACGCTGATGATACTGCCGATAACGGCCGAACCAACACCGATGCCAACGGCGTACATCATTTCGTCGGTATCCGACTGGGCCATCATAACGGTGGCCACGATCAGGCCCATACCGAAGGCTGTACCCAGGTTGGTGAGGGTGGCGCGCTGGTTGTACGTGAAATATTTAATGAAATCGCGGTCTTTGGCCAAGGCCACGATAGCGGGGTTGTCGGATAGGAAGGTGGTAACAACACCCAGGGCGGCCGCGCCGGGAAGGCGATATACGGGACCCATAAGAGGGGAGAGAATCTTGTTGATCAGGGCGATTACGCCGAATTCAGAAAGAAAGGCCGAGAAGGCACCGGCAATTACCGCCACAGACATGATGAAGAAGGCTGTGTTGATAAGCAGGTCGAAGCTGGTTGCCATGATAGTGCCGAACATGTTTTTGACGCCCATCTGGGACGAGAAAAGGTAAAACAGGCCGGCTATAACAAAAATGCTGATAAAAGTACCGGGTCCGATCGCTTTAACGACTAATGGGTCGTGTGTTTCAGTGGTCGGCGGCTTAAGATTGGCGTCTGCAGACATACATATTCTCCGTAGCAGGGTTAAGGTTGAAAATTTTGTTTTGCGCGAACGGTTTGCGCGTTTGATGCAAAGAGATAACACAAAACAGTATTTGTTACAATATTCACAAGGTTAAATCTTGGACAATTAATGCCTGAAATGCTTGATCAACAGCGCAAAAAAGCTGCGATGAACATTCTGCTGCAAGGATTTTTAGGCAAATTAATTGCAGAGCGTTTTAAGTGCAAAATGCCCTGGTGCAAATAAAGCGCCGTTGTGGTTTTTTACCGCAACGGCGCTTTGGCAAATCGATTTTAACTTTGGTCTCCCGCTTATTTATAGGCGGCAATGGCGTCGATTTCTACCAGCACTTTTTTGGGAAGCTGCGAAACTTCAACCGTGCTGCGGGCCGGGCGATGATCGCCAAAGAATTCGGCATAAGCTTTGTTGAACTCGGCAAAATCTTCGTAACGGGTCAGGAAGGCGGTGACTTTGGCCACATTGTTTTTGGTCAGGCCCGCGCCCTTGAGCACGGCGGAAAGGTTGCTAAGACACTGACGGGTCTGTTCGGCCATGGTGCTGCCCACCACATCGCCATTTTCTGGATTAAAAGGAACCTGGCCGGAAACAAACAGCAGGTCGCCGGTCTTGACCGCGTGCGAATAAGGCCCGATGGCAGCCGGAGCGCCCTGTACGTTGAGTTGTTCCATTATCGTTATCCTTTGCGGCAAGCCGCTGTTTGAATGTAGAAACATTTCACTGGGTTGAAAATATCACGCTCGTAAAAATAGTCAATAATTACGACATAAAGCCGTCTTTCATTTAGTAGCGCCTAAGTTTGCCGTCAGACTAGGAAGGCGAGTTTTTTGCGAAGGAAGTGTACTCTTTTGGTACTCGACCGGAGCAAAAAACGATGCCTGACGACGTATCACGGCAAAATCAGGCGCTACCTACCTGGCGAAGAGTCCGGTAGAAATATACCGCTCCGCAGTATCGCAGGCAATGCAGACGATGCGGCGGTTTCTGAACTCCGGCTTTTGGGCCAGCAGCAGCGCCGCGTAAGCATTGGCACCGGAGGAGATGCCGCAGAGCAGCCCCTCTTTGGCGATCAGTTCCCTGGCTGTTTCAATGGCCGCTTCGCCCGGCACGCGCAAATAGGCGTCCACGATGCTTCTGTTCAGCGTTTCCGGCACAAAGTTGGCCCCGATGCCCTGGATCAGGTGCGTAGCGGCCTGCCCGCCGGAAAGCAGCGGGGATTCATCTGGTTCAACGCCATAAATTTTTACGGTTTTGCTGCGTTCTTTAAGATAGCGCCCCACGCCGCTGATAGTGCCGCCAGTGCCGATGCCGCTTACAAAAGCGTCAACCTGGCCGCCGCATTGCTGCCAGATTTCCGGGCCGGTGCTTTTATAGTGGGCGTGTGGGTTGGCCGGGTTGCTGAACTGGCGCGGCATGAAGGAAAATGGAGTGCGTTTGGCGATTTCCTCGGCCTCACGGTTAGCACCGCCCATGCCTTCGCCCGCCGGGGTGAGCGCCAGTTCCGCTCCCATACCGGCCAGCAGTTTTTTGCGCTCGTCACTCATGTTTTCCGGCATGGTCAGGATCAGGCGGTAGCCGCGCGTAGCAGCCATAAAAGCCAGCCCTACGCCGGTATTGCCGCTGGTGGCTTCGATCAGCGTATGCGGAGGATTGGAGTGTGGAGTGATCAGGCCTTTCTTTTCCGCATCCTCCACCATTGCCTTGGCAATCCGGTCTTTCACCGAGGAGGCCGGATTGAAATATTCCAGTTTCATGAATATTTCAGCGGAAACCTCGTGGCGGCGAACAAAATTATCCAGCCGGACCATGGGGGTGTCGCCGATGAGTGTGGCGGCGCTATGCGCGATTTGCATGAGTTGCTCCCTGTTGGTCGCAATTTTGGTATCGGCTTTTTATGTAGCACAGGCTTGAATGCCCTGCCAACCTTGAATTTTGCCTGAATTTGAGCAGGTACTATTTAATCGAAAAGCATGTCGGCAACAACCTTGGCGTCCGCAATAGTATTAATGAGGCTGCTTTTTTCGTTCGGCGTGTGCGCGTTGCCGATAATGGTAGACCAGGCCGCTGTTGGTATGCCTTTGGCCCGCAGCACTGCCGCCACGGTTTGTCCGCCCACGCCGATCGGTCTGGCTTCCAGGCCGCGCAGTTTGGCCAAAGAGCGGGCCAGACGGCGTACTACCGGCGAATCCATGGCGGTAGGCGCAGGGGCCTGCTCGGTATAGACGGCTTCCACTCTGGCCCCGGCCCCGTGCCGCTTCACGGCTTCGGTCACAATGGTTTCGGCCTTGCGGGCTATTTGCTCCAGATCCAGGCCGGGCAGTACTCGGCAATCCACATAAAACACGTCCAGGCCCGGAATGGTGTTGATGTTCTCGACATTGGCCTCTTTTTTGGAAGGCGCGAAGGTGGAATGGGGCGGTTTGAACAGTTCGTCGCGTTGCGGGAAGGCCGTGTAAAGCTCCTGCAAGGCCAGAACAGCGGCGGAAGAAGCCATGAGGGTGTTGATGCCCTCGTCCGGCCTGGAGGCGTGGCATTGTTTGCCGGTTATTGTAACCTTGAGCCAGATGCAGCTTTTTTCCGCGATTTCGATTTCTTTGCCAAAGGGATCGCCGATATCCGGTATGAGAACCAAATCATCCGGTTTAACCAGATCCGGCGCGGCTTCGATTACATGTCTAAGTCCGTACTGGCTGTGTGTTTCCTCATCGGAAACCAGCAGCAGGCCGTAGCTCAGGTCCGGTTCGGCTTTAAGCTGTGTTAGGGCGCGCAGCACCAGCATGCCGCAGGCAATGGCCTGTTGGTTGTCTTCAACTCCGCGTCCGATAATGATGTCGCCATCCTGACGCAGTTCAAAGGGCGGACTTTCCCAAAGCGCGAGATCGCCGGGCGGCACCACATCCATGTGCCCGATCACCCATAGGGTGCGCGGGGTTTTGCCCGGCCAGCGCACGGCCAGGTTTGGACGCAGTCCGCTGCTGACACGATCGTCATTGGCGTTGATCTGAATGATTTCGCCCGCCGCAATGCCAAGTTTCATAATTTCCCGGCGCAGGAACAGAGCTTTTTGCGCTTCGCCATCGCCCTGGTTGTCCGGACCAATGGCCGGAATGGCGGTCATGCCCCGTTGCAGTTCGAGCACATGGTCATGCTGATTTTCAAGATAAGCCAGAAGCTGGTCGCGCATGGTTTTTCCCGGCAAAGCCCGTGTTTTGCGTGTTCAGGATATTTTTTTGACAATCGCGTCGCTGGAGTGCTGAACATTGGCGTGTTGTTAAATTGCAGCGCTCCAATGCCCATAGCAAATAAAACACCAAAAGGGGAGTCGGTTCATGACCGACTCCCCACAAATTTTGATAAAAAGATGCGTTATTTGCCTTTGGAAGCGCGCTTGGAAGCCTTGAGCGGGTTGACCTTGCCCTGGGCTTTCGTTTCGGTCTTCATGTGGGTGGCAAAGTTGCAGCGGCCCATGGCCCATTTGGAGGCGGGCTGGGGGAAGCTGTAGCAGTAGTTCTGATCTTCAAAGGGGCGCACGCGATCGCAGCCTTCGCATTTGTCGATAATGGGCTTGCAGAGGAAGCCGTTGTACATCATGCCATCGGCGGTGGTGGTGGCGCCGTCGAAGCTGTGGGTATCTTGTTTAGCCATGTTATTTTCTCCTAAAAAATACAAATGCGGACTGCTGACATTTAAAGCTTTTAAGCAACAGGAGTAGCTTTTTATAGCAAATTCCGTAAAAGTCAACTCCCCGGCTGTAAGGAGCGCCGTTCGCAGTAAAAATATCCGCCCGGATAACCCTACGCGATTGCTGCCCGGCAATACGGCGAGTCCGCTCACGGCGGCGAAACACCTTGACAGGAGCGGAAGCAGCGGCTACAGCATCCTTCCGGGTGTAATTAATTTTACCCCTCACGCGTGCGCTCGTAGCTCAGTTGGATAGAGCGCTAGCCTCCGGAGCTAGAGGCCGCAGGTTCGATTCCTGCCGGGCGCACCACTTAAAAAAATCAAGTCCTTACGATGTAAAAACCGTAAGGGCTTTTTTGTGCAATTGATTCTAAAATGGTTCTCCATGGTTATGTTGACGGCTGCCGAGTTCAGATTTATATAGAAAATAAAGAATCTCAAGAATTTTGGAGGTAAGCTCATGAACCTGGCAAAAGTATCAGCCAACGGGCAAGTGACTGTCCCCGTTGAAGTTCGCCGGAAACTTCAACTCAAGGAAGGCGACAAATTACTGTTTATTGAACGGGGCGGCGAAATAGTGATCAATAATGCTTCCGCTACGGCTATTGTCCGGGCGCAGGCGGCTTTTGCCGGATCGGCGCGAGATTTTGGCGTTGCCAACGATGCCGATGTGCAGAATCTGGTTGATGAGGTCCGTTACGGGGCGGATAAGTAACCATGCGCGTAATGGCTGATACAAATGTGTTCATTTCCGCGCTGCTTTTTCCAGCCTCTATTCCAGCAAAAGTTTTATTGCACATTGCCGCTAATCATGACCTGATTCTGTGCGATCATATCGTGGCGGAAATTCGTGATGTTATTTCGCGCAAGCGCCCGGATTTGTTGGGCGACCTTGACGTGCTTTTGGCTCAACTCTCGTATGAATTGGTTATTGCTCCCAAAGAACCAAGCAAGCTCATGCAAGACCCAAAAGATCAGCCCATTTTGAACGCTGCAATCATGGCCGGGGTGGATGTCATAGTAAGCGGCGATAAACATTTTTTGAAACTTGATCTGGAACGGCCAAAAACTATGTCGCCAGCGGAGTTTTGGCTTTTGGAACAAGACTTTGAGTGAATATCATTCCTACCACTCCGCCCTTACGCGCACGGTCTGCCCGGCCTTGTTGCTGAAGAGCAGATGCCCGTGTTCGCGCCCGTAGAGGAAAAGATCGCGGGTGATTTCCACATCCTTGCGGCAGTATTCCTCGATCAGGTCCAGCCGTTCCTCCTTCCACCATTGCAGGGCCATTAATCCATCGGCGCTTTTGGGGCTGCCCAGGGTGGCACGGGCCAGATTATCCAGAGAAAGGCGGTAGGAAAGCTGTTCGTGGATTTTGACCAGCATATCAAGAGTGGGCAAGCCGCGAAAATCCAGGCCCGGAGCGTGCGGTTGCAGCACGGCGTAATCGAAGCGCAAAAGATTGAAGCCCACCACCAGCTTTGCTTTGGCCAGCACACGCGCCAGATCAGGAATTTCCTCCTGCCGGTAGGCGGTGAATGAGTCTTTGGCCGAATCGTAAAGCACGGCCACACTCACGCCCATGCGATCGGCCCGGTGCCAGCCGCCAACCTCGGCTGCCGAGCGGCGCGTTTCCACGTCCAGCACAACGTAATCACCGCTGGCCGATAAAGGACGTAGGGCAGCGGCTTCCTGCGCCGGAGTTTCAATAAATTCAATTTTTGTGTCGCGTTTTGACGGATTGGTGGAAGTCTGGCTTTGCCCCGCCATATCTGCATGTGGGGCAGGTAATATTTTGCTGCCGTTTGGCTTTGCGGCGGGCAGCACACTGCGATCCGGCATAATGAACGAAAAACCTCCCGCTGGCTCGTCATCGGCTTTTATGCCCGGACTTTTTTCCATCCCGCTGAGGGGTTGCGCCAGCATGGCTTCGGCGGCCTCGATATTTTCGGGCGTTTCCTCCAGCATCAGGTCAAGCAGGCGCAGCGCACCCTCTTTATCAATGGGCCGGTTGCCGGATCCGCATTTTGGCGAATGCACGCAGGAAGGGCAGCCCAGCTCGCAGGGGCAGTCGGCCATGACCTGCCGCACATGCCTGAAAAGTTCGGCGGCCTGGCCGAAAGCGGCGGTAGAAAGTCCGGCCCCGCCGGGCAGGCCGTCATAGACGAAAACCGTGGCCCGTCCGGTTTGCGGGTGCATGGGGGTGGAAATGCCGCCGAAATCGTTGCGGTCGGACATGACCATCAGGGGCAGGATGCCGATCATGGCATGCTCCAGCGCGTGAATGGATCCCATGAAGTGCATGCGCAAATCTTCCAGACGATTTTGGGCCGTGGCAGGCACTTGCAGCCAGAATCCTTCGGTTTCAAACACCTGCGCGGGCAGATCCAGCGGCGTCACGCCCAGAAGCTGCTGATTTTTCACGGCCCGTTTTTCATAGCCGGTAACGGTTTCGGTAATGCGCAGGCGACCGCGCCGCACGGCCATGCCGCCGATGCACCGCGAATCGTCCAAACTGAGGATTTCCGTTTCCTTGTAACCGCGAGTGCGTGTAAACCAGGAAGGCTTGAATGGGCGAAGCAGGGCGCGTCCGGCGGCCAGATCCAGTTGGGTAACCTCAAAATGCCGCCCCAGATGCAGATAGATGGAGCCGGGATGCGCCTCGCGCAGGGCACGCGCTCCGTCAACCACGCCGATGAGTTCGCCCTCCGGCGTTTCCAGACTCACGCTCGTGCCGGAGCCACGCAGTGAAATATGGCGCTGCGGGCGCTTGCGGGCGGCCAGCAGTTCCAATCCGTCCGCGCTGCGCAGTAATAACCCCCGGCGCTCCAGAGCGTCCGCACAATCCAGCGTTGCCTGTGTCATCCAGCTTTTGTCCGGCTGCCGCTCCGGGCGCAGGGGCAGTTCGGCAGCGGCGCATTCCAGATGGCGCTCCAGAATGACCGGGTTTTCCGGGTTGAGCATGGCTGTTTCCGGCGGGCGCTTGAAAAAATCCTCGCTGTGCCGCACGATATACTGATCCAGGGCGTCCTCACCAGCGATCAGCACTACGGCGGATTCCTGACTGCTGCGCCCCACCCGCCCGCCGCGCTGCAAGGTGGCCATGACCGTGCCGGGGTAGCCGACCAGAATGCAGAGATCCAGGTTGCCGATATCAATGCCCAGTTCCAAAGCGCTGGTGGAGATAACGGCCAAAAGTTCGCCCGAGGCCATGCGGTTTTCGATGCCGCGCCGCTCTTCGGGCAGAAAACCGGCCCGATAAGCGCTGATGCGATCCGCATAAGGGCCGGATTGTTCGGCGGCCCACAGGCTGATCAGTTCGGTCATGCGGCGCGACTGGCAATAGACAATGCTGCGCAGATTGCGGGAGAGGGCCGACTTTAAAAGTTTGATCGCCACCGAAGCAGGGCTTTCCTGCGGGTTCATAAACACATAGTGTCGTTTGCCCTGGGGTGCGCCGCTTTCCAGCACGGCTTGCGGCTGGGTGCCGGTCAGGAGGCTGGCCAACTCCGCCGGGTTACCCACGGTGGCCGAGCAAAAAGCGAAATTCGGCGTAGCGCCGTAATGCGCGGCCACGCGTCGCAGGCGGCGAAAAACCTGGGCCATGTGCGAACCCAGCACTCCCCGGTAAGTATGCACCTCATCCACCACCACCAGTGTAAGCCCGGCAAAGAGCGCACTCCAGAGCTGATGGTGCGGTAACAGCGAAAGGTGCAGCATTTCCGGATTGGTCAGCAGCACTTGTGGCGGATTCTCGCGAATTTTGCGGCGAAAATGCGGCGTGGTGTCGCCATCGTAAACCATGGCTTCGGGCCGTCCGCCCTCAGGCCAGTGCGCGGTCATGGTCCGGAAGGCGGCCAGTTGGTCCTGGGCCAGGGCCTTCAGGGGAAAGAGAAAAATGGCGCGGGCATCGGGATCGTGCAGAAAGCGTTCGATTACCGGCAGGGAGTAAATCAGCGATTTTCCGCTGGCCGTGGGCGTGGCCGTGATTACGTCCTGCCCGGCCCGCAGGCAGTCAATGGCCTGGGCTTGATGGCTGTATAGCGAAGGAATGCCGAGCCTTTCCAGCACGCCTTCCACAGCGCGCGGCCAAGGCCGGACCGGGGCGGCATGACGCGCCTCCCGGCCCGGCAGCACGGCATGGCTGGTGATTTGCGGGCCGAGCTTTTCCGAAGCCTTGAGGGCGGCGAGATATTCGGCAATATTATTTTGTTTCAATGAATATTTATTTCATGGCAGGCAAAATTTTGCCCAGACCGAGACTGCGTTTGATGGGCAGCACCAGGATGATTCCATTGCCCGGAATGCTGGTATCAATGGCTTTATCAATGGTATCAGCCACTTTGCCGCTTATTTCCGTGGAACAGGCCACAAGCACCAGATCTTTTTCGTGCTCAACGGCCAGGCCGAAAATATGTATGGCCGCTTCGGAACCGGCTCCGCGACCGGAAATGATGGTGGACCCCTTGGCCCCGGCGGCAATGGCCGCTTCAACGGCCTTGTTGCTGGCACTGCGGTTTACTATGGCGACTACCAGTTCATATGCTTCGTCCATTATTCCTCCTGAATTATTCTTCAATTTTGAGCCGGGCAATAATGCTTACTGCCCCAGAACCACGGCTTCAAACCAATAAAGTTCCGTACCTTCCGCCTTCCAGGCCTGACGCCAGCTTCCGGCAGGCAGACCGGCCTTGAGGCAAGTTTGATCCAGAAATTGCGTGGTGTTCCAGTTCCATTCCACCGGCACTTGCGGCAACAGCAACCCCTGGCGCTGTCCACGCTTCATGATCAGCCCGTGCCGCCCGATGCTTATTGCCTCCGGCTTGAGGCAGGGCGTGATCGGCCCCATGATGGAGATATCAAAAGTCAGTTCGCCGAATTCGCTTTCCTGCAAGGGTGGAAAGCGCGGATCGTTAAAAGCCGCAGCCAGCGCCATGCGGGAAACCGTAAGGTAAAGCGGCGCGGTATCCACCAAACGCCCGATGCAGCCGCGCAACTGCCCATGTTTTTTCAGGGTGACAAAAGCGCCCAGCGGTTCCCGAAGGCGCTCATATGGCGGTTCCGGCAGCTCGGCTTCGCTGTAATCACCCTTGAAATTTTTGGCAATGGAAAGTTTGGCCAGGTCGAGCAGACAGGTTTGTTCCCCGGCCGAGAGGTTGAATGAGAAATCCTGCTCCATGCCTTCCTCCCCCTCGGGATGATTTATTCAGGTAGTAACTCCAGCAGCACCTGCAAGGCAAGGCCATATTCAAACGACTCCACCGCCTGACTAAGCTTGCGCAACTGCGCGTCCGGAATTTCCCTGCTCAGCGAATCCTGATTGCTTTGCAAGTAGGCCAAGGCGGCGGCGTCATCATCTTCCATAATCAGTTTGAGATTTAACAGCACTGCTTTGTTGTGCTCACTTAAAGCACTTTTGCTGTTGGCGTTTTCGTTTTCCGAAGCGTCCGAAGCGGCCAAAGTGGGCGAAGCGATCAAGTCGGATGGTCCGGATGAAGCGGGCGAGGCAGACGCAGCGGGTGCCGCAGCCACTTCCGGCGTTGCCAGCGTCATATTAAGCTGCACGGCCTGTGACAGGATATCCATGACCGAGGTGAATTCCTTGTGCAGCGCTTCCAGCAGCCGATCAATCTCAACGTTTGCCTGCGCATCCTGCCCGTTCAGATCCGCCCGGTTCAGGGCTTCCTCAAGGCAGGCCGCCCGAAGCGAAAGCCCATCCGCGCCCAGGGTGGCGCAAAGTCCTTTCAGGGTATGCGCTATACGGGCCGCTTCCGTGATTTTACCGGACCTGAAGGCCTGTTCCAGTTCTTCGTTGTCTTTGGCATGGCGCAGGCAGAATTGCTGCATCAAGGTGTAATAAAGCTGCGTGTTGCCGCTAAGGCGCTGTACGGCGGCGGTGGCGTTCAGGCTGGGTACTTCTGATCTTCCGGTACCGAGAGGGTTGGGCCGGTCGTCATGGTCACCTGGAGCGCCCTGGCTGACAGCCCAGCCGCGATCGTTGCGGGTATTCCGATCATCCTGATCGCTTTGGCTGATCTGGCTGTCCGGCATGTTTTGCTGTTCCAGATCACCGGATCCGGCCAGCGGCTCCACGAAGACGGAAAAGGAAACAGTAGTTCCTTCGTTTTCCTTGCTGCGTATGTTAATGCCGCCGTCCATCATTTCCACCAGACGCTTGGTGATGGCCAGCCCCAACCCGGTGCCGCCGTATTTGCGGGTGATGGAGCCGTCCGCCTGGGTGAAAGGAGTGAACAGCTTGGCAAGCTGCTGCTCGTTCATGCCAATGCCGGTATCCTGCACCACAAAATGCAGTCCTATTTTGCCTTCTTTCCACTCGGCTTGCGGCAACAGGGCGCAGTTGATCTGAACTTCGCCGCTCTCGGTGAACTTTACCGCGTTGGTAGCGATATTGGTGATAATTTGCGCCAGACGCAGCGAATCGCCTTTAAGTTCACCCGGCACATCCGGCTCAACGGCAATAAGCACCTCCAGGCCTTTGGCCTTGGCTGCCGGGGCGATCATGGTGCCCAAATTGCCAAGCAAATCTCCAAGATTGAACGGCGCGGAAAGGATGTTGAGTTTGCCGGTCTCAATTTTTGAAAAGTCCAGTAAGTCGTTGATGATTTGCAGAAGCGCGTTGCCCGATGAGTGGATGGTTTCCACATAATCTTTTTGTTTGTCGTCAAGATCGGTACGCAGGGCCAGATAGGCCATACCGATAATGGCGTTCATGGGCGTGCGGATTTCGTGGCTGATATTCGTCAGGAACTCGCTTTTGGCCTGACTGGCTATGTCGGCGGCCTGCTTGGCCCGGTTAAGCTCTTCCTCGCGCCGCTCCAAAGACCAGGCCATTTCGTTGAAGGCAGTGGTCAGGACGCCGATTTCGCCGCCAGTGCCGGATAATTCCGCCCTGGCGCTTAAATCTCCATTGTCCAGGCGTTTTACCGCGCCAACCAGACGATTCACCGGCCTGCCAAGCGTGGCCCGGCCCAGCAACCAGGCCAGGACGCCGCCAAGCAGCACCACGCCGCCCAGAATCAGCAGCCTTTGCCAGAGTCTGGCATAAGCTTCGGCATAGGCATAGCGGGTTTCAATGCTGATAGAGATATTAATATAGGGAATTTCTTCATTATTTTGTGGGTGAACGCGTAAGCGTTCATAGGCGAAAATCCGTTCTAGTTCCTGCCCTTCATCCACGGTGGTTAATCCCGCATCCCGGCCTGATTGCCCGATGACGTTCCAGGCGTTGGAAATACGTGCGGCGGAAGGTGCCACGGGCAGATGCAGGCTGAAGGCCAGATTGCCCGTGGAGTCGAGCACCAACATCTTGATGTGCGCGGCCAAGGGCTCATCAGCCAGAATTTCTCCGGTTTTGTCCAGGCGCATCCCGGCCACCAGTACGCCGGAAAATTCGGCCTTGTCGTTATAGACTGGGAGGGCCGCGTAAATGGTCGGGATATTGTTCTCAGTGGCGTAATAAAAATTACTGATGGAAAATTCGCGCCGGGCCAGCGCCCTGGCTATATATGGCCGTTCGCTGAGGTCCGCCCCCATGGTTTGTGGCAGCCCGGAGGCCACAACAATGCCGCGCTCGTTGGTTACAAAAAGTTCGCTTAGTTGGGATTGGTTCAGGTAAAGCAGACCGGTTAGCAGTTCCGTGCCACGATCGTGGCGTCCTTCGCGCAAAATATCCACCAGGGAGAGGGTGATCAGGAGTGTGCGGGCGTTGCTAAGCACCAGCGATTGCCGGGCCGAAATTTCGTGCACCGTTTCCTGCGCGCTGTTTTTTGCTTGCTGAATGCCTTCCTGCAGGCGGGTGATTTCGTTGTGCAGAATAAAAGCAAGGGCGGATAAAGCCGATAAAAGCACGACCACAATCAGGGTGCGGCTGATATGACCCAGAAGATACTTGGACATGGCTTGTCTGATGAACCGGATTGATGGATTTATCAGGTTTTACTATACGGAAAGTTTTTGAAATAGCAAGAAGGCACGGCTTTGGCGATGCCTGATTGGGTCGCAATGCCGCGCCGGGCATGCCAAAGATTAAAAAATCAGCAACCTGATGCCCCATAGTCCGAGCATGGCATACAGCCCGGCCAGAGCATCGTCCAGCATCACGCCAAAGCCGCCCGGCAGCCAGTTTTCCGAGGCGCGGATCGGCCAGGGCTTGCTGATGTCGAAAAGGCGAAAAAGCGCGAAGGCAGCCAGATACTCCCACCAGCCCAAAGCGGCGAAGGGCAGGCAGGTCAGCCATTGGCCAAGTACTTCGTCAATAACCACGCAGCCGGGGTCTTTTTCGCCCAAAAGCTGCTCGGCCCGCCCTGCGGCCAGGCCACCCAGAACAAAAAGCAGAGCCAGAAGGATTGCCCGCCAGACAAAATCCAGCGGCATAAACACAAAAGGGGCCAGCAGTATGGCTACAGCCGAGCCGCAGGTGCCCGGCATTTTCGGGCTCAGCCCGGCGGGTTCAACCCGGCTGAAGGCCAGAATCAAGCGATCTGTGAGAGTATATTTGTTCATGGGTAGTACCTTGTTTGCCGTGATGCTGCATAAGAAATTTTTGTAAGCCCTGACATGACTGAGCGCAAATAAAAAATGCCTGACCGGGCCGCTATTATTCCAGGCTTTTCTATAGTATAGCTGCCGCATCAATAATTTTGTTAACAACTTAATTAACAATCCAAACCATCGGAGTTTATATGCCTGTCAAAGACGGCGATACAGTAAAGGTCCATTATCGCGGCACCCTGGATGACGGAACCGAGTTTGATTCCTCGCTTGACCGCGAACCGCTTGAATTCACCCTGGGCCGCAAAATGCTCATACCCGGTTTTGAAAAGGCCGTGTTGGGTCTGGAAGCGGGCGACAAAGTTACCGTGCGCATCCCGGCTGACGAAGCTTACGGCGAAAAGGACGAAAACCTGATTTTCGAAATGCCGCGCGAAGACGTGCCGGACGACGTGGAACCGGAAGTCGGTATGGATGTCGAGTTGCAGATGAGCGACGGCAGCGCTGTTTCCGCCATGGTTACAGAAGTAACCGCCACCCATGTGGTGCTTGACGCCAACATGGAATTGGCCGGTCAGGCGCTTACCTTTGAAATTGAGGTCGTATCCTGCAACTAGAGGAAGCTGGAGCGAACCAGTTCAAGATATTCCTCCAGATCCTTGCGGAAAACCTTATCCTCGGGATCAAAGGCCAATCCGACGGAAAGCTGAAAGTGCTCGATTTCCACGTTACGGAGCACGCAGTTCACTTTTGAAGGATTGCCTGTGGCTTTAAGGCAGACTTGAAGAGTGCCGCCGCTGCCGCTCTGTATGTTGCGTGCTGCCGCCTGGCCGCGGATATCCGCGACCAGCTGGCAGCCGCCCATGCTGACATCGCCGATGGTTCCGCCAAACGCGCCTTCGGAAGAGAAAAGCACAGCCGGCAAGCGGCTTTGCAGGCGTTGAAACTGCCTGACGCTGATGGAGTTCATGCTTTCCGGATAAGAGAGGAAAATCAGCAGCGAAGGGCGGACTATATAGCTGAGTACGGAAACATTGAATTCCGATGCCGCGCCGTCGTGCAGAAACCGGACCCTGGCCTGGGTGCCGGGTATCAGGCGGGACAGCAGGCCGGGGTTGGGTAAAATACGTAGCACTATATATTCATAGTGCAGGCACCCGATAAGCTCGGCCGTCATTTCCTTGGATGCGTCTTCAGCCCCCCAGCCCAAACGTACCAGCATTTTGGAGCCAATCTCAAGCTCAATTTTAGGCATATGCAGGGTTTTACCCTGTTTTTTTTGCGCGCTGGCAATTGTTTGCGTCATGGTTGATTCTGGGCGAAACAAATTATTTGTTCGCATTTCCATTTGTGCCCCCTTTCATCATTACAGAATTTCGTGGGCTCAGTAATAATATAAGCAAGCAAAGCTCGCCTGTAAGCATTTCTAATTCAAACCAAATCCTGTATCCGGCGGCAGGTTGCTTTTGGCGGCCTCATTTCTGGCCAGGCTGTCAACCAGCTCGTTTTCCGGATGTCCGTTATGTCCGCGCACCCAAATCAGGCGGGGCGCAAAAGTCCGCAGCAGCGGCAACAGTTTTTCCCAAAGGTCACGATTCAGTACGTCTTTTTTATCCGCTTTCTTCCAGCCGCGCGCCTGCCAGGAATCCAGCCATTTTTTGTTAATGGCGTCGCATAGATAGCGCGAGTCAGTATAAAGTTCAACCCGGCATTGCCGCTTTAAAGCCTCCAGGCCACGGATGGCCGCAGTCAGTTCCATGCGGTTGTTGGTGGTTTTTCCGTACCCGCCGGATATTTCCATGCGGCGTTCACCATAAACCAGCAGGGCGGCCCAGCCTCCCGGCCCCGGATTTCCGAGACAGGAACCATCGGAATATATTTTTACAGTCTCATCAATACTTGTCGGCATAATTAATTATTTTGTTATAGTGTTATAGGAAAAACTTAAGTTTTTCAATTTAAATGCAATTTTTGGCAACACTACTTAAACAGTTCGCTTGCGGCATCGCCTTGTCCCGCAGCCAATTGTCCCAGACGTTGTTCAAGCAATTCCAGCACTTTCACTGCCGCTGCCGGCCAGTCGCCGCCCTCGGTCATGGCCGGGCGCATGATCTCTTCGCCCAGGCGGATCAGGAAGCCTTCGCCAAGCCCCTGACGCCAGTCTTCCGGCATCAGGAAAGCGCATTGCCTGAAACCGGGGCAGACCCCAAAGAAGATGCCTTCCGGCCTGGCGTCAGTAGGAAGCAGGGGAACCAGGCTGACTTTGACATGCACTCTGACGCCGAAGTTCTCTTCAATACGGGATAGAATGCGCGCCATTTCCTGCTTGCGTTCCGCGCCCAGCAGTCCGGCTTCGTCACTGATTCGCGACTCTGCCTTGAATTTTTGCACATAATTGTCGCTGTTTTGCCAGAAAGCCCAGCAAACGCCGCCGATGAGCGCTGCCAGAAGCAGCGAACGAAGCAGTTTTTCGCCCGGATTTTCGTATTCGATGCGCTGGCGGCGCTTGCCGCCACGACGGAACCATAAGGAAAAAAACACTGAACCGCTCCCGACCTGTGTCTGAAAACACACTCAGACAAAGCTTTTCCGGTTTATCGGAATGTTTATTTGAGATACAATATCCGCGTGAACCAGGCAAAACAAGCAGTTTTTGTACGGATTGCGGGATAGCGGTTTATTCACTGGTTGTCAAAATTGCGATAATCCTTTACGGGCCTTGACTAGCGGCGAAAAACGTGAAAGGTAGCAACGTCAATCTGTATGGTACAACCGCTCATATTCACCCGCGCTTATTTCGTACTATCTGTAGGCAAAAATCTGTTTTCAGATTTTTTGTGCAACGCTTTGTGTATTGCACAATCAAGCGACTATTTGAGGCATAAATTGCTATAGGAGGCTTTATGAACTGGGATTGGGACAAGCTGCAGGAAAAGCGCAAGCGGCAATCCGTTAAGCAGCCGCCAAAAGAGAATATTCCCGATGCTGAAGATCCGGAAGTCTCCAACGATCGTCAGCAGGAGCGTCCGCAAGATCATTATGACGATCCGGAAGGCCCTATAAATATGGAAGAACGGCGGCAGCGCATGCGCCGTGAAAATCAATATGGCCGTGGCGGTCGCGGCGGATTTGGCGGTGGGCGCGGCGGTGGCAACGGCCCGGATCTCGGCCAGTTCGGCGATGCCTTCAATCGGATGCGCAAAGTAAGGTTTCCGGTTTTCAAGCTTGCCATCGGGGTTTGTCTTTTGGGTTGGCTGCTCTCAGGTGTTTTCATCGTAGAGCCGGGCGAAGTTGGCGTGGTGCTGCGTTTTGGCGAGCATGTGCGCACGGTTGATCCTGGCCCGCATTATCGGCTGCCCTATCCCATAGAAGTTTCGCTTACCCCCAACGTGCATCAGGTGCACCGCATGGAAATCGGTTTCAGTCGGGTGCATAGCCGCGACGGGCGCGAAGAGCGCCGCAGCATACCGGATGAAGCCGCCATGCTCACCGGCGACGAAAACATCGTATATGTGCATTTTATTGTGCAGTACCAGGTTCGTCAGGCCGAGGATTTTCTTTTTAACGCCGACATGCAGGTGCGCAATATCACCGCCGACAGCATGTATTCCGAAACCGTAAAAAACGCCGCCGAATCGGCCATGCGCGAAATTATCGGGCATAGCAAGATTGACGAGGCGGTTTACGGTAACAAAGGGCCGATTCAGGACAACAGCCGGGAGCTTTTGCAGGAAATTCTCAATCGCTATTCTACCGGGGTGTTCATCCAGAACGTGCAGCTTCTGGACGTTCTGCCGCCGCCGGAAGTTGACGCCGCCTTCAAGGATTTGATTAACGCGCGTGAAGACCGCAGCCGTTTCATCAACGAGGCGGGCGCTTACCAGAATGACATTATCCCCAAGGCGCGCGGCGTGGCCGCCGAAACCCTGAACCAAGCCCAGGCTTACAAGGTGGCCGTGGAACAGAAGGCCATAGGCGAGGCGGCGCGTTTTCTGGCTGTGGTGGAAGAATACAACAAGGCCAAGGATATCACCAAAAAGCGTCTTTACCTGGATGCCATGGAAGCCATTCTTGCTTCGCCGGATCTGGAAAAGATTATTATCGCCTCCGGCGCGGCCAATGGCGTGCTGCCTTATCTGCCTCTGGACAGGCTTCCTGCCTCCGGAACCGGTGCGGCATCAGGCCTTGGGCAATCCGGCAGGGCTTCGAAATAGATTGTGACGCCTCAGGAGTGAAACATGGAAAAACGCATTATAACTTTGCTTGTTATTATAGGTATTCTTGGGGTTCTGGGCAGCCAGAGCCTGTTTACCGTGCATCAGACCGAGCGTGCCATTGTGTTGCAGCTTGGCGAGCCCATGGGCAGCATTGCCGATCCGGGGCTGCATTTCAAGCTGCCCTTCATCCAGAACGTGGTTTACCTGGACAAGCGCATCCTCACCTATGACGCAAGCCGAGCCTCGGCCTACACCAGCGACAACAAAAACATCGTGCTGGACAACTTTATGCGCTGGCGCATCAAGGATAGCCAGCCCGAAACCAGCGAGGCGCAAGATAACAGCCTGCGTTTTTATCAAACCCTGCGCACTACCTCCAGAGCTCAGGACCGTCTGGGCGATATCGTCAACTCCGAACTGCGCGTGGTGATCGGCCGCTATACCCTGAGCGAGGTTATTACCACCGAGCGGCAGAAAATTATGCTTGAGGTGATTGAGCGGGCCAACCTGCTTACTGAAGAATATGGCATTGAGGTTGTTGATGTGCGCATCAAGCGTGCTGACCTGCCGGATGCCAACCAGGTGGCCGTGTTTGACCGCATGCGCGCCGAGCGGGTGCGTCTGGCCACCCAGTACCGCTCCGAAGGGGTGGAGGAAGCCACCAAGATCCGTTCACTGGCCGAGCTGGAGCAGACCAAAATTCTGGCCGAAGCCAGAAACAAAGCCCAGGTGATTATGGGCGACGGCGACGCCAACTCCACGCGCATTTTCGCTGAAGCGCTTTCACAGTCGCCGGAATTTTACGATTTTTCGCGCTCGCTGGAAACCTACCGGAAAAGTTTAAAGGAAAATACTCGCCTGTTGTTACCTTTGGGTGAGGAATACCTAAAATACTTTAATTAAATTTGAGTTGTGTTTTGTATTTTTTGTTGACAGCCGTAAACATTTAAATACGTAGGAGAAAAGTACGTTTTAGCATGCAGAATTAGTCGGGCCAACAGGTTGGGGGACGAAAAAAATATCTGAATTTGCATTTTAGTACTTGCTTAGTCTGAATTAATGTTTAAATTCGTATTCAGGAATTGTTAATTTTTTTAATTAATATTAAAAGACTGAATTGATTTTAGCAGACCAGTCGACAGTGCATTGAAGGGGGCTCAGATGGTAAATTTTGATGAAATTTTTGAACGGATAAAGCAATCCACAAACACCAGGACGCAAATGGAACTGGCTGAAGTGCTGGACATAAGGCAATCCAGCATTTCTGATGCCAAGCGGCGCAGTTCTGTTCCGGCTGAATGGTTTATGAAGCTTTTCGAGCGGTTCGGTCTTAATCCGGCCTGGCTCAAAAGCGGCGATGGGCCAAAGTATCTGCATCCGGGTATGGGGTACGCGCCGGCTGACGAACCAGCCGCGTTGCTGGCCCTGCAAGAGAGCGCGGCACAGTATAATGAACCTGAAGCCAAAAGCACGGTTATTCCGGTTTATTCGGCGCTTGATTCCTACAATTCGGAGCATCGGGCGACCAGCGTGGGCAGGCTGAATATTCCCATGTCTTATGCGCAGCCCGGAATTTATGTGATTCGGATCGAGTCGGCCAGCATGGAACCGTTTTTTAAGCGCGGTGCGTATGTGGGGATCAATACAAGCTATAAAGGCGTGGTTTCCGGCGAACTGTTCGCCATCAACCTGCCTTACGAAGGCGTGGTGTTGAAAAGAATTTACATCGACGCTCCGAACAACAATATGATTCTCAGGTCGGATAATCCCTCCCACCCTGAACTGGTTATGCCGGTGAGTGAGCAAGACGGCATTGTCGGGCGGGTGAGCTGGGTGCTGCAAAAGCTTTAGAGCATTTCAGGCATTAAAATTAACAATTCAAAAAAATCCGGGCTGGTCGATGACCTGCCCGGATTTTTTTTGTGTGGAATGGTTATTACCTTTACGCCGTATTTGATCTTGACCGGCAGGCTTTCGTGCTTTATTATTTTATTAAAATAGGAAGGATGTAATGCTTGCGCAACCAGCTGTCAAAACTATCGGAGTCAATGGGCAAATTTCCATCGGCAAACAATATGCCGGGCTGCAAGTGCTTGTAGAAGAACGGGAAGCCGGGGTATGGCTTGTTCGCACCGCTGATGTGATCCCGCACAACGAGCGTTGGCTGCACCAACCCGGACATAAGGCCAAACTTGATGCGGCCATGGAATGGGCCACGGCGAACACCGCTTCGGACGCCGGTAGTGATGCCATTCTGGATCGGTTGGCTGGAACGGTTGATCATGCCGAATGATTCCGCTATCCAGCTGGACCTTAATAACCCGATATTTCAGGATACGCTTTTTTCTTTGCAAAAAGAAGAACGGTTGGCTGCGCTTGACACGATGAAGAAACTCAAGCGGATTACTTGGCCGCAACTCTATGCGGATAGAGGCCTTAATTGGGAAAAAATAAGCAGTGTAAAGCCGCCAAAGGGCATTCCCGCGTTGTATTCCCTGAGAATCAGCAAAAGCTGCCGGGCAACGGCCTTTCGCGATGGCGATATCCTTCGCTTCCTGACCATATTCTCTGACCACGACGCCACTTACGGGAAGAAATAATGCTAATCCGCAGGCAACCCCGCCTCGCGCAGGATATCGCGGTAAATGCCCAGTACGGTTTGTGTGCGCTGCTCCAGCGAGAAACGGCGGCTGTAAGCCAGGTTGGCCTCTGCCGCCTGAGCCAGTAGCGCCGGATTTTGCGCAGCCCAGATCATTTTCTCGCTTATTTCGTTGGCGTCGCCTGCCTTGAAGCAAAAATCCCTGCCGATCAGTTCGGGTATATTGCCCAGATTGCTGCCGATAACCGGCTTGCTAAGCTGCATGGCTTCCATGATTACGTTGGGCTGCGACTCGATGAAGTAGGAAGGGAAGACAAACAGCGAAAAAACCTGCACATAATCGGCCACATGCTCGGTACGGGGAATGAGCCGCACCTCGCGTTCTATACCCAGTTCCCGGCACAGCGGCGCCCATTTATCGGCAGAAACGCCCACGATCAGCAAATTCGAGGGAGGCAGGCCGGTTCGCGCCCTGGCGTAGGCTTCCAATAGGCGGCCCACCCCTTTTTCCGGCTTGTCGTGCGCTACGTCGCCAAAAATAAATCGCCCCGGCTCCAGATCCAGTTCGGCCAAAATCTGCTCCGGCGTGCGGCTGGTTTGCGTCCGGCCCGGCGGGATGGCGTTGCCCACAAAATGACAACGCTTTCTGCGCCAGAACAGGGGCAGCAGATCGCCGGTTTCTTTGGAGTTGACCATATAGGCGCGAATGCCGGGCAAAAGATAGGGCAGCGGATTGTGCGGTCTGGAGGTAACGCCACGGTGCGCGGCGCAAACCACGGGCAGCCCCTGCAAGCGCCAGAGCGTACCGAGATAGGCGGCGTACTTTACCCCTTTGCCGTGAAAGGCGTGCAGCACATTGCCTTCGCCCGACCGGATCAACCCCTGAATTACGCGGCGCATAACCGGGAGTTTTGGGGTAAAATCCACCCAGTTCAATTCAGGGGAAATGCTGCGCATTTCTGTGCCGGGGTAGCCGATCATGGTGACGCGATGCCCGGCCCGTTGCAGCTCCTGCCCCTGATAAACGGCCTGACGCGCCCCACCGGTGGCGTGTTTGACCGTGGTCATAATAATGATGTTCATGTTCCAAATAATCCTTTTGTCCAATATCTGCGTCATCCGGTCTTTTTTGCTCCGGTCGAGTACGAGAAGAGTTGATTCGCCACATCCTGTGGCTCACCCCTTCGGGGCGCCTTCGGCGTCCAATTCCGCTGTCCTGCAGAATTGTCACTTCCTTCGCAAAAAAGACCGGATTCCTTGCTCTTGGAGCAAAATTATTTATTTGGAAACAACTACTGATCAACCTTGGCGGCCAGCTTTTTAGCCTCGTTGTTCTTTTTATACACTGTCAGGCTGTAAATGGGGCCGGAAAGCAGATAGGCAATGAACAGCGAAAAACCCATGACTTTAGGTTCGGCCACGATAGCGGCAAAAACCACCACCAAGGCCACCAGCAGGGTAAAGGTTTTGATGCGCAGGCCGCTGAATTCCTTGAAGGCAAAGTAAGGAATGCGGCTTACCATCAGGAGGCCCAGGGCGAAAGTAAGAACCAGGGTAAACCAGGGCAGAACCGGATAAAGGCTTTGCGGCAGGTAGTTTTGAAACAGCACCAGACAGGCCAGGGCGCAGCCGGCCGCCGGAATGGGCAGGCCGGTGAAAAAGCGTTTGCTGGCGTTGCTTGCGGCCATTACGTTAAAGCGGGCCAGGCGCAGCACGCCGCAGGCCATGAACAGGAAGGCCACGGCTATGCCCAGGCGACCAAAATCTTTTAATTGCCAAAAGTAGATCATAAAAGCCGGGGTGGCTCCGAAGGCAATGGCATCGGCCAGCGAGTCCAGTTGCACGCCGAAATCGCTGGCGCTGTGCGTCAGTCTGGCGATTTTACCGTCCATGCCGTCCAGAACCGCGCTGATCAGCACCGCCAGGGCACAGCCGCTGAAATTGCCGTTATGAGCCAGAATCAGGCCCAGAAAGGCGGAAAACATACTGCCGACCGTGAACAGGTTGGGCAGAATGTAACGGCTTTTGCTCATAGGAAGTTTGCTTTCGGCCATGCCTGTATTCCTCTTAACTGTCTTTTCTGGCTACAACGGTCTGCCCGGCCATAACGATATCGCCAACCATCACGCCGGGGGTGTAGCCGGCGGGCAGATACAGATCCACGCGCGAACCGAATTTAATCATGCCAAAACGCTCACCGCGTCCAAGTTCGTCGCCTTCATCCACGCGGCAGACGATGCGTCTGGCGATCAGCCCGGAAATTTGCACCATCTGCCAGGTTTCGCCGTCCGGATCGGTAACGGCGTAGCAGCAGCGCTCGTTGTCTTCGGAAGCCTTGTTCAGGCTGGCGTTAAGAAAACGTCCCGGCTTATAGACAATGGCGCTGATTTTTCCGGCCACCGGCATGCGGTTTACATGCACGCTGAAGACGTTCATGAAAATGCTGATGCACTGCCGGACTTCGCCGCTGATGGGATCGGGCAGGTTGCTGATGCGGATGATTTTGCCGTCCGCCGGGCTAACGGCCAGCCCGGGGGCAGTGGGAGTAACCCTTTCCGGATCGCGGAAGAAGTGCATGGCAAAAGCCGTGAGCAGCAAAAAGAGCAAAGATACCGGCCAGCAGCCGTAAATTGCGAAAATGAGCGACACGAAAGCCAGCAGGGAGATACTATGAAAGCCTTCGGCGGTAATGCCTATGGATGGTTTGCGCATACTGTTTCCTTTGATGTATATTGGCCTATGCTGCGATATAGCCAGCTATATTTAGCATAAAATTAAATGATAATAAAGGAATGATGAACAAGTAGGTAGCGCCTGCTTTTGCCGTCAGGAAAGGAAGATGAGTTTTGCCGACTGGAGTGTACTCTTTTCGTACATGACAGGAGGCAAAAACGACAATTCCGCAGGAAGGCGGAATTGGACGCCGAAGCGTAGCGACGGCGCCCGTAGGGTGAGGCACAGGATGTGCCGAATCAAATCTGACGAAGCATCACGGCAAAATGAGGCGCTACCTTAGCGTTTGTGCAGATGCTTGCGCAACTTGCGCAACATCTCGTCCAGATCGATGGGCTTGCCGATATGGTCGTTCATTCCGGCGGCCAGGCAGCGTTCGATATCCTCGCGGAACACGTTGGCGGTCATGGCCAGGATGGGTATGGTTTCCGCATCAAGGTCCAGCAGATTGCGTATGCGTCTGGTTGCTTCGTAGCCGTCCACTTCCGGCATATGAATATCCATGAGGATGAGATCATAGGCGGCAGGGTCGGCGCAGAACATGTCAAAGGCTTCCTGACCGTTTAACGCGCAGTCGATGCTTATGCCCGTTTCTTCCAGCAGGGTGATGACAATTTCGCTGTTAATCGGAATGTCCTCGGCCAGCAGAACTTTGTAGCCGCTGAAGCAACCGGGCGCATAAGCGGTGTTCTCCGCGCTATTGCCTGCGCCGGGAGTATTTTCGATCCCGGTCTGGTCAGGCCCCGCGCTCAACTGGTTTGGCTGTCCTGTTCTGGCTGCCTCCCTGACTTTGCTCAGACATTCGTTGATGCAGTTAACGATAAGTGAGGAAAACAGCGGTTTGGGGAGAAATTTGTCCACCCCGGCCAGTGTGGCTTCGCCTTCTATTTCATTCCACTGGGTGGCGGAAATCATGATTACCACCATGCTGCCGTCAATAAGCCTCTTGATGCGGCGGGTCAGCTCTATGCCATCCATACCCGGCATCTGCCAATCCACAAAAACCATGTCAAATACGCCGGGGCCTTCGCGGGTCAATAAGTTTTCCGCTTCAAAGCCATTGGCGGCCATGGCGCAGGAAAGGCCGGTGGTCTCCGCGAAATTTTCGAAGTATTCCAAAACTTCCGGGGCATCGTCCACCACCAGCACGCGCAGTTTTTTCCAGTCAATATCCGGCTGTGTTTTATGACGCACGATCTGGCCCTTCTGAACCGCGACGGTGAAAGCGAAAACCGCGCCCTTGCCCAGTTCGGATTTCGCCCAGATTGTTCCGCCCATCATCTCCACGATGCTGCGCGAAATGGCCAGCCCCAGCCCGGTGCCGCCAAATTTGCGCGAAATGCTGCCATCGGCCTGCTCGAAAGAACGGAAAAGCTTGCGCTGGTTTTCGGGAGAAATGCCTATGCCGGTATCTGTAACTGAAATCAGCAGTTTGTGGAGTCCGTCCTCTTCGCCCAGCGATTTGGCCTCCAGAGTAATGGTTCCGTTTTCCGGCGTGAATTTTACCGCGTTGGAAAGCAGGTTGGCTATTACCTGGGCCAGGTGCTGCTCATCGGAAATGATGTAGTCGGGCACATTTTGGTCCGACTTGACGATGAGCGTGAGTTTTTTTTCATCAATGCGGAAGTTGATGACGTTAACCACCCGCATGAGCATTTTTTCAAAATTGAATTCGGCGTTGGAAAGTTCAAACTTGTTGGCCTCAATTTTGGACATATCCAGAATATCGTTGATTACCCCCAAAAGGTGCTGAGAGGCGTTATCAATTTTGTCCAGGCAATATTCCTTCTTTTCCAGATCCCGCGAACTTTTGGCAATGCTGGTCATGCCGATAATGGCGTTCATGGGGGTGCGCATTTCGTGGCTCATGCGCGAAAGAAAATCGCCTTTGGCCCGGCTGGACTGCTCGGCCTTGTCACGCGCGTTGATCAACTCCTGTTCCAGTTGGCGCTGTACTGTAATGTCCGTGGCAATGATGCCGATGCCAACGCTTTTGTCTCTGGTTTCGGTCTTGAAGGCGGATACAGCCATGATGCTTTTTTGGCCGTTTTTACACAGCATGGGCAGCTCGCAATCGCTTGCCCCGGTATACATAACCCGTGGTAAAAGCTCACCGCGCACCAGTCCGTAGGTCTGATCGTCAAAGATCATGGGCAGCCCGCCCGCCTCAAGTTCGGCGGCGCTGTATCCCAGGTGATTCAAAACGCCCTGGTTGAAGGATTCAAATGCGCCGCTCTGGTTCACATAGGCGATGAATTGCGGTGAACTGTCAACCACGGCTGACATGCGCGACAGGCGATCTTCCATCTGGCCGCGTGTTACCGCCACCGAAATGACGCCGCTGATCAGCAGGGTAAGCTGACGGTCGTCCCCGCTCCAGACTCTGGCTCGTTTGGTATGGCTGAAGGCCAGCATGCCCCAGATTTTGCCATTGGAATAAATGGGGGCGCTGATAAATGATTGCACTCCATTTTCGTGCGCGTTGGGATAGTTTTCAATATTATCGCCCGGCAGGCAGGTCAGGTAGGGGGCTTTCAGCGTTACAAAGGTGTCATACTCCTGTTGTCCGGGGCTGAAAGGCACGGGCGTCATCGGCGGTTGCTCTTCCGAGTTGTCGGTGCGCAGCCATTGAAAGCTCGGCAGCAATAACTGTTCTTTTTGATCCAGCGTGAACACGCCCACCCGGTCGCAATGCAGGTGCTCGCCGGACATCTGCAAGGCCTGGCTGATCAGGGTGCCGGTGCTTTCAGTGGAAATGAAGCTTTGAGAAATGGCTGCCAGCAGTTTCTGGCGTTCCAGGCGATCCTGAAGCACCTGCTCGGCCTGATGTATCTGGGTGATGTCGCTTGTGCACTGCAAATGCACCTGCCCCCGGCCCGGCCAGTCTATAAGTACGTTGGTGTTGCGGAACCAGCGTTTGGTCTGGTCATGGTAAGTACTGCGGACAATTACCTCACCAGGATTGCTCAGCAATTGTGTTTTGGGGCAGTAGAGACAACGCCCGTTGCCGTTTTTCATCACCTGCCAGCATTTATTTCCAACAATTTCCCCGGTGACATTGTAATATTCCCGCGCATGACTGTTGACGAAAAGTATTTCATCCGTGATGGGATCGGTAACGTAGACCTGTGAATCCAGGCCGTCCAGAATGTTGCGGAAAACATCCAGCGACATGCTGGATTGATCCAGACGGTCCAGCATGTCGTTGATGGAGGAACTGAGCATGGCGAATTCAAGGTTGGAGGAAAATTTATCAAGGTTCAGTCTGACCGCAGCCAGCCCGCTCCCACTGTCCTTTCCGCTCCAACGGCCCTCTCCATGCGGGGCGTTTTGCCCGGCTGAGTCGTTCTGCCCGTCCGGGCCCACGTCCGGGTCGCCCCCGGTCTGACCGCTATGGACTTCATGCTGCGCGGCATCGGAGCCTGCGGCGGCAATACGGCGGCTCAGCTCTGCCATGGGGTAGGTCAGCGGGCGGGCTTCTATCGGCTCTTCAGGTGCGCTGATTTGCCGCGCATTGGGGCCTGTGGCGGCAATCTGGCGGCTCAACTCTTCAATGGGTTTGGCCAGACGCTGTATGGCAACCTTGTAAAGGATAATGCCAAAAGCGAGCATGGTTGCGAGCAGCAGGCCGAAAGCGGCTCTGATGGTCTGCTGCCCGTCATAAAAAATTATCCGCTCATCGGTCATGCGCAGGGTAATGAGGTTGCCGCTTATATCGATCAGAAGCAGATCGCTGTGTACCGTGGCATCATCAAGAAAGTGAAAATTTGATGCTGAACCAAGCGCATGATCGGCATCGCGGATGATTTCAAAATCGTTATCGGAATGAGTAAGCTCTTTAAAATATTGATCATTAAGTATGGTGCCCATGATCAACACTCCGCCGCTTGTTTTGTCTTTTTGGCCGGACATGATGGCGGAGGCGCTCATGCTGTACCATTGACCATTAAAAGAGATAATACCGGAGATCTGGGTGTAGGCCCCATCGTGGTCATCATCGCCAGCCGCAGGCTCATCTTCCGGCTTGGTTTCGGCTGCTTGTCCGAGGCTTGCTGGCTGCGCGGCCCGATCAATCCGGCTGGGAAACTGTTGCCGTAAACTGCCCGTCAAGCCCGAAATATAATCGGAAAAACCGGGTGGCGCGGGCAGTTTGCGGTTGTTCGTATAATCATAAAAATCGATATAGACGTCGTCACCGGCAATATTTTTATAAATAACGAAATTTTGGCGAAAGCTTTCCAATATGGATGCTCCCGGCCAATTTTTTTTAATATATTCCGGGTTTTGGCCGGTAACGAATTCGTAACTTTCAGACCATATGGCCGTATCTTTGGTCAGCAGGGCCGTATCCAGCTGGGCTGCGGCAAGAAGCCCGTTCACCATGCCCAGTTGCTGGGTAAGGTACTTGTTTTCTGACTCCAGCAACAATTTGGGCATGGTATTGAAAAAGATGGTCAGCAGCACTGCTGTGACCAAGGTAAGCAACATCATTAACAATAATGAAATTACCGTGCGCAAAGAGGCGGGATCGGCTTTTTCAGACATGGAAGCTCCACGATGAAATTGGCTCGCAAACGCGGCTGATAAATAGTACCTACAAACTATTATATTTGATAGCCGTGTCAAGAGCGCGTTACATTTTAGGGCATTTTAGATCCAAAAATGTACCTGCTTTGACAATAAAAGCCATTTATAAAATTCTTGCTTTTTGGGTGAAATGTGCGATTTAGCACAGATAGGCATGATTAAGTTTTTGCAAGAGCAGGCACTGCCAACTTGAGACCAATGATGGGGAGCCGCTAATGAATCAGGATAGACAAAACCGGAAAAAAGCCGGATCTGCTGCGGGACAGGCTTCAGGGCAAGCCCCGGAGCCATCTTTGGAAACGGCGCAACTACCGGAAAAGGCCCAGGCACAGGCTTCTGACGAGCAGCGCCTGCGCAATCTGGCCGCCAACCTGCTTTTCGGCCTGGCTCTGGTGGATGGAGACTTGCGCCTTTTACGATCCAACCGGAAGTTTCATTCTTTTTTTCCGATTCATAAGCCCGGACTTCAGCTTTGTGATGTCTTGCAAAGGGAATGCGCCGGCCGTCCGGGCCTTGACCCGGAAAATTACGCTCAGGGGGGCTGCCTGAATTGCCCGGCCACGCGTTGTTTGCAGGAAGGGCAGAACTTTGAGCGCGAGTTTGTGCGCCAGACGCCCGGCGGTCAGGAGCAGCATTTTCGCTTTGTCTGTTATCCGGCATCCGGCCCCGCATCAGGGCTTGCTCTGGTGCTGGTGGAGGATGTTACCCGCAAGCGTTTGCTGGAGAAAAAACTTTTACGCGCCCAGCGCCTGGAGGCCATGAGCAGTCTGGCCGGGGGCATAGCGCATGAAATAAATCAGCCGCTTTCAGCTTTGAATCTTTACGCCAGTGGCCTGCAAATTCTGCTGGACAAGCCGGAGCTGCCGCCCGCTCAGGTGTTGCGCGAACGGGTTGGCCTCATCTTGGATCAGGCGCGTAAAATCAGCGAGATAACGCGGCACATGCGTGCCATGGGTACGCAAAGCGCCGCTGCTTCCGATCAGGTTGATGTGCGCGAAGCCCTGGACGCGGCCCTGCAACCCTTGCAGGACAAACTGCGCGCGGCGGATATCAGGCTGGAACTGCGCTCGGCAATGGATGCGGCGGGGCGGGTGCTGCCGCTGCCTCCGGTAAAGGCCATTGCCGTGCAGCTTAACCAGGTTTTTACCAACCTGATCAACAACGCCATGCAGGCCATTATCGGGGGGCGCGACGGCAAGGATAAAAAGCCGGGTCTTATTCGCATCAGCGCCCGGGCCGAAGGCGATCGGGTTTTGCTGGAGTTGGCCGACAACGGGCCGGGTATGCCGCCAGGCCTGGAGCGTCGCGTTTTTGATCCTTTCTTCAGTACCAAGGGGCCGGACGATGGCCTTGGGCTGGGGCTTTCGGTCACACATGCTTTCGTCAGTTCCTGGGGCGGCGAAATACAGGCGCAGGGCAAGCATCCGGAATTGGGCGGTGCTATGTTCAGCCTTATTTTACGTGTCGCGGAGTAGCGTTTTAGGTTGCCGTGATACGGTGTCAAACATTTATGAGGAATGATTAGCATGCGCATACTTGTAGTGGATGACAACAAAGACAGCCTGCACAGCCTGAGTCTGGTTCTGCGCGATTTGGGGCATGAAACCGTGGCGACCCAGGACCCGCGGGTGGCTTTGGAAGAAGCCCGGAAAAATTTCTATCCGCTGATTATCAGCGATATTCGTATGCAGGGCATGAGCGGCCTGGATTTGCTTAATCAGCTCAAGAACGGCGACCCGCCGGTGGAAAGCGATGTGCTGCTGATTACCGGCTACGCCGATATGGAAACAGCGGTGCAGGCCCTGCGCGGCGGCGCGTATGATTACCTTAACAAGCCCATTAACGCGGCTGAACTTTCGGTGGTTGTTGAACGCTGCGCCGAGCATCAAAAACTGATGCTGGAAAACATCACACTCAAGGATAATCTGGACAAAGCCGAGGAAGCCAGCAGCGAACTGCGCGACAGTCTGGCGGCGGCCCGTGAACAGCTTCGCGAGGTTTTTGGCGTTGGTGAGGTGGTGGCCGACTCGCCCCAGATGCGCTCGTTGATGGATCAGGCCATGATTTTTCACAACAGCCCGGCCACTCCGGTGCTGATCGAGGGCGAAACCGGTACGGGTAAGGAAATTTTGGCCCGGCTCATTCATTATGGTCAGAACTGCTCGGATCATTTTGGGAAGTCCGGGGCGGATGCGCCCTTTGTGGCTCTGAACTGCTCGGCCATTCCGCATGAGCTTTTTGGCAGTGAGCTTTTTGGGCACGAGCCGGGTGCTTTTACCGGCAGCCGGGCCGAAGGCGCAGCGGGCAAGCTGGAGATGGCCGGTTCCGGAACCCTGTTTCTGGATGAAATTTCTGAAATGCCCTGGGATATGCAGCCGAAGCTGCTGCGGGTGCTGGAAGATCGCAGCTTTTACCGCCTGGGCGGCAAGCGCGAGCGCAAGTTCAAGGCCCGTGTCGTCTGTGCCGGTAACCGCAGTCTGGAAGAAATGGTGCGTGCGGGACAGTTCCGGCGCGACCTTTACCATCGTTTGAGCGTGGGTTATCTTTATATTCCGCCCCTGCGGGAGCGGGGGAGCGAACTTGAAGCACTGGCCGCCTTATTCCTGATGCGCGAGTCCAGGCTGAAAAAAAAGAATTTCAGCGGCATCAGCCGTGAGGCTCTGGAAATGATGCGCGCCTACCCCTGGCTGGGCAACGTGCGCGAATTGCGCAACGCCGTGGAACGGGCCGTGCTGCTTAACGATGGCGGCGCGGACGGTTTGCTGAGGCCGGAACATCTGGCCTTTATCAGTGACCGTCCGCCTGACGCCGCGCCGCGCAGGCGGGCGACTGATCGGCTGCCCGGCCAGCCGTCCGATCAACTGTTCGGTCAGCCGTCCACCCAGCCGTCAGGGCATCCGCTGGGTCAGTCGTCCGGCCAGTTGCCGGACCAGACGCCGGGACAGCCTTTGGGACTGCTGACGGATCCGGTGTCCGGGTATCCCCTTTCTGAAGATTTGCAACTGCCGGAACAGGCTTTTGATTTGGAAGAACTTTACGATGTCATTGTGCGCAAAGCTGTGGAAAAATTTAATGGGAATAAGAGCAAAGCAGCGGAGTATTTAAATATTTCAAGATTCTCGCTGCATAGACGTTTAAAAAAAGAAGAATAACTTCCAATTTTAAATCCGTATAATTTTAGAAATGAAATAAGGAGTTCCTTTGAATGGTAATGATTAAGGCGGCGGTACACGGTTTCGGCAATATTGGGCGGCACGTTCTGGATTGCCTGGGCACAGCCGATGATTTTGAATGCCTGGGCGTGGTGCGCCGGGCCGCTTCGCTGGGCAAGGACAAGTCTGATCTTCAGGGCAATGCCGAGTTCTCCTCTATAGAGGAACTGGCCGCCAAAAACGGCAGGCCGGATGTGGTCATCCTTTGCGGCCCTTCCCGCCTGATGCCGGACGAAGCCAGCGTTTATCTGAATAAGGGATACAATACGGTGGACAGCTTCGATATTCATGGCGAAATTCCCGCTCTGGTGCGGAATTTGGACGAAGCGGCCCGCAAGGCGGGCCGGGCCTGCATTACCGCCGCCGGTTGGGACCCTGGCACGGATTCGCTGTTCCGCGCCATTTTTGAGGCCATGGCACCAGTTGGAACCACCTTTACCAACTTCGGGCGCGGCCGTTCCATGGGGCATTCCGTGGCTGCCCGCGCCATACCCGGCGTGGCTGACGCCATTGCCATCACCATACCCATTGGCGGCGGGCGTCATTCCCGGCTGGTCTATGTTCTGCCGGAGGCTGCCGAAGCGTCCGCCTCCGTCGATTCCGCCAACCGTTTTGCGGCAATAAAACAGGCCTTGGCCGCTGATCCTTATTTTGCCTCCGATCCTCTGGAGGTGCGCGAAGTTGGCAGCGAACGGGAATTGGCCCAGGTTGCCGACAATTCGCACGGTGTACTTATGGAACGCATCGGCGCTTCCGGCACGGCTTCAAATCAGCGTCTGGCCTTTGACATGCGCATAGACAACCCGGCCCTGACGGCTCAGGTGCTGGTCTCCAGCGCCCGCGCCGTACTGCGGTTGCAGCCGGGCTGCCATACCCTGATTGACGTGCCGCCGGTCTTTATGCTGCCGGGTGATCGTTATGATAATATTGCGCGGCTAGTGTAAATTAATCGCTAATGGGGGTGCAGGGGATTCAATCCCCTGCCGGAGGGGCTTGGGGAGGCGGAGCCTCACCAGAAAAATTATTTATAATATGGGAGCAAGTAGCATCCAGCCCATGCGCACGGCGATAAGCAGCAGCAGCCCGGCAAAGAGTTTGCGCAAAATCCCTACGGGCAGACGGTGCGAAATGGCGCTGCCTATGGGAGCGGTACAAAAGCTTGCCACCGCTATGCCCAAAAAGGCAGGCAGATAGACGTAGCCAAGGCAGTAGGGCGGCAGGCCCGGCTGGTTCCAGCCGATAATCAGGTACATCACGGCCCCGGTCAGGGCTATGGGCAGCCCGATGGCGGAGGATGTACCTACCACTTTATGCATGGGGGTGTTGCACCAAAGCAGGAAGGGCGTGACCAGGGTACCGCCGCCGATGCCGACCAGACTGGAAACAAAGCCGATTACGCCGCCAGCGCCCAGGAGTCCGCCGCGTCCGGGCAGGGTACGGCAGTTCATGGTGTGGCTTACGCGCAGCAGTTTGTAGCTGATATATAGCAGGTAGCAGACAAAGAAGCCCTGCAAATAGGCGCTGCGCAAGTTGGCGGCCAAAAAAGCTCCCAGAACAACGCCGCCTACCATGCCGGGGCTGAGTGCCCGCACGATAGGCCAGATGACCGCGCCGCGCCGGTTGTGCGCCAGGGCGCTGGAGATGGAGGTAATAACGATTGTGGCGAAAGAGGTGCCAAGCGCCAGATGCATGATCTGTTCTTCGCCAGTGGTGATTACTCCCGTTTGATGCAGGGTGAACACCAGTATGGGCACCACAATCACTCCGCCGCCTATGCCCAGCAGTCCGGCAATGATTCCGGACAGCGCCCCCAGCGGCAGGTATAACAAGATCATGCTTAACATTATTTTTTCCGGTAGAGGCTCATTTTGCCGTGATACTGCGTCAGAATTTCGTGACGAGACGGTTTAAATATTTTGTGTTGCGGATAGTCGCTTATTATTTGAATTTTTCAAAGTCAAAATATTCTCAATTTGATGGCAAAAAAATGGAAGAAACTGATAACTTTTTTTGGGTAACGCATGGAAAAGCTGACGGAAGATGAATTTGCAACGGAGCTGGCCCGGTTGCGACTGGATATTGATTTGCTGGACGGGCAACTGCTGGCTCTGCTTAACGAGCGGGCCAAAGTGAGCCTGGCCGTAGGACGCCTGAAAAAGCGGCAGGGGCAGGCGGTTGCCGACCCGGAACGTGAGCGCCGACTGCTGGAAGCTTTGCTGGCCAAAAATTCCGGGCCGCTTTCAGTGCGGCAGGTGGAGAGCATTTATCAGGTGTTGTTTGCTGTATCCAAGGAATTACAGGTCTGATATTTTTTCTGTCGAGGGGATCTGGTGATAATCGTTCACCCAGGCGGAATTTGGAACGGCAGTCGCAAAAAAATGTTTGAAGGAGAAGCGCGGTGGATACAGCCGTAACCGTAAAGGTTCCGGGCAGCAAATCGCTTTCGCACCGGGCGGTTATTTGCGCTTCACTGGCTGTGAACAAGGCCGGGGAGGAAGGCGAATCCGTTCTGGAAAACGTGCTGGAAAGCGATGATTTGGCGCGTACTATTGATGTACTGCGTGCCTGCGGCGCTTCCATACAGCTTGCGGGCAACGGACTTTGCCGTATTACGGGCCTTGGTAGGCCACCGCGCAACATTTTAGGTGTTGCCCCTGCTCCTGACTCTCCCGCTGCTCCACCAGTTTTTCCTGCTCCTTCTGCGCCACAGGACTGCTTCGCCGGAGAATCCGGCACCACCCTGCGCCTGCTTGCGGCAGTTCTGGCCGCCGGTCAGGGGGCTTTTTGGCTGCATGGCCTGCCGGGGTTGCATCGGCGCCCGGTGGATGAAGTGATCACGCCGCTGCGTGATCTGGGAGCGAAAATAAGCTGCCCGGACGCCCGTGAGGGTTTTCCTCCTCTGCTGATTGAAAACGCCGGGCTTGGCGCCAACGGCCTTGCAGGCGGCGAAGTCTGGGCCAGTTGCGACAAAACCAGTCAGGCTCTTTCCGGCCTGCTGCTTGCCGCGCCTTACATAAGTCCAGCCAGAAGGGTCTGTGCAGTCGTTTCGCCGTCGGAGCGCGACTCCGGCGCGGCGGAGGGGTTGTATATCCGTCTGGGCGGCAAGGCTCCGGTTTCCTGGCCCTATGTGGGTATGACCCTGCAAATGATGGAACGCTTTGGGGTGCGCTCTCGCCTGGAATTGCTGGATGAGGTTTGGCACACAATCGCGTGGGAGGATGTTTGCGGCGGCTCGGCGGTCTTGCCGGCTTCATCTATCCGGCCTGCTGTACCAGCCTTGCCAGATCTGCCCGGCGTATTGCGTTTTTGCGTGCCGTCCGGCGAATACAAACCGGCCAGTTTCGCGTTGGAAGGCGATTGGAGCAGCGCCTCCTATTTTTTGGCCGCTGGAGCGATCGGCCCACGCCCGGTGCGGATAAGCGGCCTCGATCAGACTTCGCGTCCTTCTCGGCAGGGCGATCGGGCTATTTTGGATATTTTGCGCTTCATGGGCGCACGGATTTCTCTGGAAGCGGACGCGGTGGTTGTAGCGCCCGGCGAGCTGCGCGGTATTGATTGTGATTTGAACGCCTGTCCGGATCTTGTGCCAACCGTGCTGGCTCTAGCCGCCCACGCCAAAGGGGAGAGCCGGGTGCGCAACGTGGGACATCTGCGCTTCAAGGAGAGTGATCGGGCCGGGGCGCTGGTTAGTGAACTGACCAAAGCCGGTTGTCTGATACGCCTGTGCGGAGAAGATGGAGCGGGCGGCACGGATTGGTCAGGCAATACGGATATAGTGCTTTCCCCACCAAAGGGCGGGCCGCTGCAAGCTGCGCGGCGTGAAGTGTTCAACACTTTTGGGGATCATCGCCTGGCTATGGCCTTCAGCTTGCTGGGCCTGGACCCGACAGGGGCGGGTAGCGTGAAAATTCGGCTGGATAATTACGAGTGCGTCAAAAAGTCTTTTCCGGGTTTTTGGGCTGAATGGGAAAAAGTTATTTGAAATATTGGTCGCAGTGTTCAATTACTCCACATCCGTTTAAACTTCCATGGACTCTGGAAAAAGCCTTGAGGTATGAAGTACACGTAGGATTTCAATACGGTCAGCATTTATTTTATAGATAATAACATATGGTATTTTTTTGACGACAATCTCTCTTGTTTCTGCACTACGCCCAGGTTTGCCGGATAAAGGATAAGAAAGAAGCCTGTCTGTTGAACCAATAATGGTGGAGACAATATTTTTACCGGTGGCATCTTCTTCAATGGAAGTAAAATAAGCCAACACTTCCAAAATATCTTGTCTTGAACTTTGTGACCAATTAATCAGCACGTTACGCCCAACTTTCTCAATTCAGCTTTCAAATCCTCATGACTTATAATTCGGCCAGCCTCTAAATCATCCAAGCCCTTTTGCACCTCGTGTTCAAACCAAAGCATGGAGTCAAGATAGCCGCCAACTGCCTCTTTAATTAGCTCGGAGCGTGAGCGATGTTGCCTTTCGGCTATTTCGTCAAGCCTAGACAACATGTCAGGATCAAATCGCGTGCTTATGGTTTGATTTATTTCCCTTATTTGTACGGGCATAATATCACTCCTTGTGTATTGCATGTGTAACACGCAAAAAAAGAAGATGCAAACTTATAAATGATCCAATGACTACCTGTTTATTACCCATAGGCTTAATATGTAGTTGAGGCTCTACCTTGCCAAAAATTCCTCCACCACAGCCGTAAACCCTTCCATTCCGGCCTTGATATCCGTAGGCCAGTTGAAGCCGGGGCGCTCGTCGCGTTCACGGTTTTCCAGCGCCTGTGGCGTTAGCCGGAGCAGGGTTTCGGCCAGGGCCGCGCTGTCGCCGGGGTTGCTGACCACGTTTTCCGGCGGCAGGAAGAACGATGATCCGTTGCTGGCGGAACTAAGAGTAGGCAATCCGCTGGCCAGGGCTTCCAGCACGGCGTTGGAACAGGCATCGTAAAAAGATGGCAGGGTGAAAATATCCAGCGCCCGGTAAAAGCGCGGCATGTCGTCAACCTTGCCGAGAAAATGCACTCGTCCGGCCACCCGCAGGCGCTTGGCAAGACTGTCGTATTGGCTGTGTCCGCGTCCGCCCGCGATAAAGAGATGATAATTTTCCGGCAACTGGGCCAGCGCCTGAATGAGCGGCCCGGTTCCTTTTAGCAGATAGTTGCTGGTAGCCAGTCCAACGGCCAACTGCCCCGGCGCTATGCCAAGATCCGCCCGCGCGGCCAAGCTTTCCTCCCGTTTGGGCGGGTGGTAGCGGGTGAGATCCGGACGGTTGTAGATAATTTCGATTTCTTCGGCTTTAAGCTGCGGGTAAGCATTAAGGATGCGGTCGCGCACAAAATGCGAGTTCGCCACAATTTTGCAGCCGCTATGGTATTGCTGATCTTCTATTTCCTGACTCAGGCGGCCCGCCGGACTGAGTTTGCGGCGCAGGCTTTTGAGCCAGCGCAGCGGCCCGGCAGGCAGGGCCGTTTCGGAATAGCGCCAGAATTCGCGCAGGGGTGCGCCGCCCACGCGCAGAATATCCTGATTCAGGGTTTTTCCCAGCGAGATGGCGCAGTCGTAGTCGCCCGCAAGGCGCATTTCCTCAACTTTGCGGGCGAAAAAGTCCATTTTTGCCCGTTTGCTGAGACGCGGACGCCCCACACTCAGTACCCGGACTCCGGAGGGGGCTTCCACTTCCTGTCTGGCGCAGAGAAAATCCACTGCCGCGCCTCGTTCGGCCAGCCAGGCCGAAAGACGGTAGCCGAACTGCTCCACGCCGCCATAGCGGGAGTAGCGGGGCAGCATCAGGGCGATACGCGCTGTAATAGGCACAGACGAATTTTCGCTCGTAGTCAAATGACTATTTGAAGCGTTAACTTTGCTGCTGTTCGTCATCTTCCTCTTTTTCCGCGTCCATCAGCTCGGCCCGCTGCAAGAGTTCCTCAAGCTGAATATCCACGGCCACAACTCCGGCAATATCGTCCTTTTCATCGGTAAGCACGGTGGAAACAGTCAGGATCAGCTTGTCGGTAAAATGCGACTGGTAAATATCCGTAATATGCAGCCCGCCGGATTTCATCGGCTCAATGAACCACTGACGCCCGGAGAAATCGTAGCCCAGAGGCATTTTTTCGTAGAGTTCCTGATATTGCGGGTCGCTCACCACAAAGGCGATGAGCTTGCCGTTGGTGTCCACCATATGCAGGTATTGGATGAAGTCGTAATCTTCCACCACTTGCTGCATCCAGGGGTAGTTGGCCGAGCCGGTTCCCTTGATTTTGCAGTTGGCGCCGATGCGCATGACCAGATCCGCGGCCAAGCTGGAGGCCAGTTGCTTGAGGCGGGTAAAGTCGGTGATGAAGAGTTCGGGCAGGAAACGCCGGCAAAGCGCGCGCATTTCCTTGCTGGAGAAGGAGGTGGTGCGTCCTTTCTCGTAAGCCTGATTGATGCGCTCGTAAATTTTGCCCACTCCGGGGTAGCCTTTCTGGATTTTGTTCTCGCCTTGCAGGCCAAGCTCGTGATTGACCCAGTAAGCCACACCGGCCCGGCCGGATTTGTCGGTGATGATAACCGGCGAGGGCTTGCCCAGCAGCAGGTCGGTATCGAAAATATTGTAAATTTCCGGATTTTTGGCCAGTCCGTCCACATGAATACCGGCGCTGGTGGCGTTGAATTCCCGCCCGGCAAAGGGGTAGTTGTCTGGAATGCGGTAATCCAGCTCGGTGCTGAAATAGTGGGCCATTTCGGTAATAACCTTGAGGTTGGCGGCATCGTCCTCGCCAGTGAGCGATATATATTCGATGACCATGGCCTCGATCGGAGCGTTGCCGGTGCGTTCGCCAAAACCGAACATGGTGCCGTTAACGCCGCTGCAACCGTGCAGCCAGGCGGTTACGGCGTTTACCTGCACTTTATGGAAGTCGTTATGCCCGTGCCATTCAAGGTATTCGCCAGGGACGCCGGCATCGTTGATGAAGGCGGCGATAATGCCCGGCACCGAGCGGGGCAGGTTGGCACCCGCGTACGGCACGCCGTTGCCCAGGGTATCACAGAGGCGGATTTTGACCGGCAGGCCAGCCGCCTTGGACATTTCCATGAGCTTTTCCGCAAAGGGCAGGCAGAAGCCGTAAATGTCGGCTCTGGTCACGTCCTCAAAATGGCAGCGCGGAGAAATGCCCCATTCCAGAGCCTGACCGACCATTTTGACATAGTGGTTGAAGGCTTTTTCCCGATCCCAGCCCATTTTCAGATAGATGTGGTAGTCGGAAACGCTGGTCAGCATGCCGACTTCCTTGAATTCCATGCTTTTCGCCATCTTGAGGTCGTCCAGATTGGCGCGGATCCAGCCGGTGACTCTGGGAAATTTGTAATCCAGAGCCCGGCACAGCTCGATGGCCTTGCGGTCTTTTTCGGTATACATGAAAAATTCCGAGGCGCGGATCAGCCCGCTGCGACCGCCGAGTTCGTGCATCATCCGGTAGATATCGCGGATCTGGCGCGGCTTGTACGGCGGGCGGGCCTGCTGCCCGTCACGGAAGGTGGTGTCGGTAATGAACATGGGGTCAGCCGGGGCCGGAGTGATTAAGTGATGACCAAAGCTCACCCGTCCAACTTGTGAATAGGGAAAGAAATCGCGGTAAAGCTCCGGCTCGGCGCGGTTTTTTAGTTTAAGTTCAATTACGCTGTTTTTTCTGTGCAACAGGGACATGTTTTCACCTTTTGCTATGTGGTTTACTTTAATTATTTAGATATGTTAACTTGGATCAAGTGTCAGAATCAGGCGGGCGGTTTCGGCATTATCCGGCGCAAGTTCACGCGCCTTAAGCGCCGCCTGTAACGCTTTTTGCGTATGGCCGGTCTCGGCCAGGGAAAGAGCCGCTTCAATAAAAGCTTTTTCCGGTTCCTGGCCGTAAATACCCTGCGTCAGCTTTTCAAAAAACGGACCGAAAACCTGACGGACCAGCGGATCGCGATCGTGAAGCAACCGGGCCAGCGGGCGGTTGTCGCTTGCACCAGCCAGATAAAGGCAGAATAGCTCGTTGGCGGTTTCCAGCAGTTGCCTGGCTCTGGCGATATGATGCCCCAATTCTTCACGAGTGGCCCCGGCCAGGCGGCCCAGACGGCGGGAGATATGCGCCATGTCCGCCGGAGTCACCGGCTCTGCCCGACCTTTAGGATCCGCCGGATCAGTTGGGGCAAGCGGAGCGGTTTGGCCGAACTGGTTTTGCAATGCGGCTTCCGTTGTTTCAGGCGTCTCGGACAGTCTGGGTGCATAGTATTGCAACTGATAGGCGGTTTCCATCACCTGCATGCATTCGTGAAAAAGAAAGCCAATGGTCCAGTCCAGCAGGCAACCAGCCGGACAGAGGCGGCTTTTATCACGGAACAGGTGATGCGCCGTATCCTTTACTTCCCAGAGCAGACCCTTGCTGTAGCTGCCGCCGATGCCCTCGGCGATGATGGCGAAAGAAAGCGCCCCGGAAGCGTCAAAACGGGCGAACTGCTCTTGCAGACTGGCCGAGATCAGGCAGTAATCACGCAAAAGATCGCGTTTGAGGCTGTCGAGTTTTTTATTGTTCCATCTGCCCGGCATGTTCCGGTCCCTATAATAAAGTTATTCCGTTTCCAGAAGAGTTAGGCATTTTTCCAATAAAAGCAACTCCCGCCATAGCAGCACGGCAAAAGCAGACGCTACCGCAGCAAGGCCTTGGCTACTTCCAGATCATACAGCAGCAGGGGGTCGGCTTTGCCGCTTCCGCTCTGACGGTACATAGCCGCCATAGTCTCTATGGTCTGGTGCGGCACCCATCTGTGTTTTTCCCATACTTCCGGCATTTTGTCCCGCCAGAGCCTGAATTCCGGCCCGGCAGAACCCTGACGCACATACATGCGCGTACTCCGGTCATTGGGATCGGGATAATAATAACTTCCGTTCTGATCTTTCATGGTTGGCGCATTGTGCCACAATGGGATAAGAGGTCAAGAAACTCCTGCCAATCACACCATTGACGGCTTGCCTGCGCAAGTCTAGTATAATTTGGATTTGGAAACGTATGCCCCAGTTTGCGCTTTGCAATAGAACGGTTTTTCACCCGGGAGGCACGGCCATGAGTTTGATCAGCGTTGATTTGCAAAAATGTACCCGGTGCGGGCTGTGTGCGCTCGATTGTCCGTATGTGGTACTTTCTGTCGATGCGGAACGCGGCCCGCAGGTGATGCGTGAAGCCTGTGTTGGCTGCGGCCATTGCGTGGCTGTTTGCCCCACAGCCGCTCTGGACAACAAAAGATGCCCCCTGTCCTCTCAAACTCCGGATCTCGCGCCTTTTCCTCCCGCCGAGGAGGTTTGGCACCTTCTGCGCGCCCGGCGATCCATCCGCTGGTTTCAGGATAAAAAGCCGGATCGCGGCGAAATAACCAAGCTGCTGGATCTGGCCCGCTTTGCGCCCACGGCATCCAACAGTCAGGGCATCAATTTTTTTGTCTATGACCAGCGTGAGGTTTTGAACGCCATGACCGCCGCCGTTCTTGACTGGGGGCAGGCCGCTGTGGAGGATGATTTGCCGATTAGCGGCATCATGCACGGGTTGATTGGAAAGTACAAACAGGGGCTGGATAGCGTGCTCTTTAACGCGCCCTATCTGGTGGTGGCCGCTTCCGAACATTCCTGGAAGCGTACCCGCGAGAACAGTATTTTTTCGCTGCTTTACGCCCATCTTTACGCGCCTTCGCTGGGACTTGGCTCCTGCTGGGCCGGGGTGTTTGAGGCTTGTGTTTCCGCTGGCTGCCGCCCCGTGCTGGGGCTTCTGGATTTACCGGAAGGCATGAACTTTGGAGCGGCCCTGGCCGTGGGTTACCCGGCCTATCATCACCCGCGCCTGGTGGATAGGAATCCGCTGAATTTGGTTTGGAAGAATTAGATGGAAAGACGTATAAAGCCGCTCTCCGAAATGGGAGCGGCTTTTTTTATACAGTTAATGCGCCTTTCAGCGATTACAAAAAACACTTATACGGAATTTTGAATTCCTCTCCAATACGCTTGGCCATTTTTAGTGAAATATTCCGTTTGCCGCTTTCCATGTCAGACACCATGTTTTGGCTGATACCAAGCCGCGTGGCCAGTTCTGTCTGAGTGATATCCTCTTTGCCGCGCAGGCCGCATAAGGCCATTGCCGGGCTGCCATCGGGAAAAACTTCTTCCGAGGTAAAAAGCTCCTCTCCTTCTTCGTTCACCCGGCGCACTTTCAGTCCGGCCATCGGAAGTATCCCGCGCAGGGCATTAAAAACAAGCCGGGCTTTGGCTGATGGGATGGAAAGATTAATCTCGGTGCGCCCGCCTTCTAGGCCGGGAACAAGTCTTAATTCGGCGTTCATAATTTGTCTCCTATTTGAATCGGCTGTAGTTAACAGCGCCGTGCGAACCTACAAACCGAATTTCAATGTTCTGTTCTTCTCTGCTAACCACCTTCCAGACAACAACCCAGCGAGGGTGATTGTTGTTCAAGTGGCAGTGGTGCACGTCTTTGGCTCCGACAATCAAGCCGTAATTACGCCACTCCGTTTGCTCCGGCCCTTCCAGTTTTAATTCCCGTTCAAGCAGGTAAAAAATAGCCCGAATGTCGGGCATGAGCTTGTCTATTTGCTTTTTGACTTTGCCTGGGTAGTCAACGCCCCAAGGCGTGTCGCGTTCTTGAGTCGCTTTCATAAGAATAAAATAAGCAAAAAGGTAATTTTGTCAATAAATATTAATTTTTTGCGATAATTGACGCGATAGCCAATTCCTCTGTCTGGGCCGGTGCGGTGTGTACAAAATATTATCGTAAAACTGGTATCAATCTTGCTCTGACTATTTTGAGATTAAATCATAAATTTTAAAATACATAAAAAACACGTTGTTACAAATAAACACATTTTGGAAGCGGCAAATATTACCCGGTTTGAGCCGAGAACTTTTTTCCTCAGGGAAAGATTGATCAGCAAGAGGTGAAATATGCAGGTTAACGGGATAGGCCACACCGCCTCCATTTATCAGAGTGTTTTTGCAACCGGCGCGTCACGCTACCAGACCATGAAGCAAAATGCGGTTTCGCCGCAAACTGTGACAGCGCCAGCACTCACAGCACAAAACAATTCTGCCCCGGTACCAGTTGTTAGCCGCTCTGCTATTTTTCTTCCAACCTACTTGGGTCCCCAAGTGAATCTGGACGGCATTACGTTTGAGCAAGTCAAGCATGTCGACAGTAGCAGAATGCCGGACTCCAAAACCAGAACAGCGATAAATTCAGACGGAACTCAGGTGTCCGTTGTTCAAGCCGATAACAATGACGAAAGCGGCTACCGCTTGAATTTTGGGGAATCGCTTTCCCTGGATTTTGTCGGGGACTTGCGCCTTGGCAAAAATGAAGAAGGCAATTATCTAGTTTACTCCTTTGAATCCAATAAAACTACTGTTTATAATGCGGATGGTTCCGTATCTGCTGAGTTGGACGGCGATACAACCGCAGGCACCATCAATAAAGTACACATCGGCACAAGCGGCGCGGAACTTCAAGGCAGTGACGAAGATGAACTGTTTTTTGTGTTTGGCGACAATACCAAGGTAACTTGCGGTTCCGGCAATGATACCATTGTTCTGCCCAAAGACTCCCATGGCGCTCAAATTAATACTGGTGAAGGCGATAATACCATTATTGGATATCATATGTCTGATGCTGTTATTGCCACTGGAGATGGGGATAATAAAATAAATGCATCAAGCATGATTAATAGTAATTTAACAATTGGTGACGGAAATAATAATTTTGATATAGATATATTAGCCGATACAAGTGTCTATGTTGGTAATGGTGACAATAGTATAGAATCTTTAAGTATGGTTGGCGGTGGTTTTATAATTGGAAACGGGAATAATAAATTTAATGTTTGCGATATATTAGATGCAAATATAAATATTGGAAATGGCGATAATAATATTAATATGTATCAAATAAATTCAGATTCTATATTTAAATCTGGAAATGGAAATAATGATGTAGAAATTAAATATATAGGTGGATATAACCCTGCTAACTCATTGATTCAAGATAGAATGTCATCAATTTGGTATATGTTTAAAATAAATAATGGTTCTCATAGCTCTTTTTATCAACTTAAAAAAATGACAGAAAGCGCAATTCAAACAATTAATGAACATATAACTAAAAAAAATAAAGAATTACATACTAATACAGATATTAATTCCGTTTCATTAGGAAATGGTAATAATAATTTGAATGTTTGGACTGTAAATCGAAATTCTTCTATTAATTTAGGAGATGGAAATAATGATGCATTCATAGGAAATATGAACAATTCTTATTTGGAAATTGGTAATGGCAACAATAGAGTTAATGCATCTATCATTAATGGTAATTCGTCTATCATGATAGGTGGCGGAAATAATGAATTTTTTACGCGAATAGTTAATGATAATTCCAATATACTCATGGGTGATGGAGAAAATAAAATAACAATTACCGATTGGTTTGGGAAAGAGCGTATATTTAGTGTTTACCCAAATAGATCTAGCAGGGAAGAAGTTGTTGAAACAGTAGAACAAGAAAATGTCCCACAAACTGAGCTTACCAGGCGAGTAGGCATGTTATCGTCATGGAATTCGCCTAAATTTATCAATTAGGAGTCAGCCATGAGTGGAGTATATTTCGATTTAGCATCAACCGATGTTGCGCAACGCATAATGAATCCATCGGCTACATTCAGAACAAGTCGGACTGCGGCCCTTAGTGCTTATGGCGCGTATGGCGCGAACAGTCAGCCGCAACGCACGTCGGCCTCAACCTTCGGCCCTGCCGTTATCACTACTTTTTCCCGCGAAAGTAACTACAGAGGTTGTGGTGCTTATCTGGTATCTCGCGCTGGCGAGGAGGCCATAGCCGAAGCCAAGCGCCGTATGGAAGACGGCCCGCAAGTTACCGGCTTACCCATGACGGAAGAAAATAAAAAGCTTTATGATGAACTAAGCAAGGAAATGAACCAGATCGATCTTTACGCCAATCCGTGGTCAACCGAATACAACCAGCTCTTTCTTATGCAAAAAGAACTTGAGGAGCATGGCTGGAATGAGCCGCTAACCAGAGAGGATTTGGCATTTGAAGTCGAGGTGCGAGATTATACTTTAGGCAGTCAGTTGCTCAGTGGAGAACTGGACCCGTTGCTGGAGATCATTACCGGACACGGCGACAACCCTGATGAATTCCAAAGAATAGCCGATGATTTTGACATGAAACAGCCGTTGCCTTCCCGCTGGGCGGAAAATGGGCTGAACATGCCCCCCAGGCCAAGAGGTGTCAACCAATGGGAACTTATCGACATGGCCCAGGCTGCCGGTATCAGTGCCAAGGATTTTCGGGCGGCCGCCCTTGAGCAATCCAAAACCTTGCAGGGGGCAGATCTTTACTATGCGCTGGAGCAAATGATTAGCGACAGCTATGCTGCAATGCTTGGTTAAACCTGACGTTTTAAGGATATTCCTGTGCTGCGTGCAAAATACGCAATATCGTTATCTGGCTTGGCGTTTCGGAGTACACGACAATATAGTTTTTTCTGACGACGATTTCCCGTGTGCCAGGGACACGCCCCATCCGATACATTTTGGGGTTTTTAGGAAGCTTTGCTATAGTGGAGACCAGTTCATCTTTTAGTGCTTGCGCGGCTTCTTGGCTGTCGTCCGCTATATAATCAACTATCGCCCATAGGTCCGCGTGCGCGGCTCTTTTCCATTCAACGGGCAACATTCGCACGTTTCCTGTCTATCAAATTCTGGATATCATCCATTACCTGCTCATGAGGTACAGTTGGCGAGTTATCACTTAAGGCTTCATGCACTTTTGCCTTAAACCACGCATCGTAGCTGGTATTGTCCGCGATCAACCCCGGTGGCATGCCGCCTTCTCTGGCAATGCGGGTCAAAAGAATACGCACGGCATCAGACAGCGTGAGGCCAACATCCTCAAGTTTTTCAGCCGCTTCATTCTTAATGGAATCGTTTACACGCACATGGAGCATTGAGGTTTGAGCCGACATAGCAAATCCTCCTTTTGTAAAAAAGTAACTCATTTGAGATACAAGTCAAGTTGCGCATGTGCCGTTCACGTTCAGGATTACAAAAATGATTTGCCGTTTTTAAAATTCGGCTTGAAACACCTAAAATGCCGCTCACAAGGCGCGTTTTTGCGCCCGGCAAGCGGCATTTTTCTGTTCCTGATGGTGATTTATGTTTTATTGCTTGCGTAATTCTTCCACCAGCTTTTGCAAATCATTTGACTGGCCGGACAGCTCAAAAACAGCCTGCGAAGCCCGTTTCATGGCTTCTGTAGTACTTTCGGACATTCTGTTTATTTCTTCCAGCGCGTGTGTAATTTCCTCGCTGGAGGC
>JAITWK010000042.1 GCA_031285295.1 Deltaproteobacteria bacterium
CGTTCGGGCTGCCCCCGGCCAGTTGCACCAGAGAGGCGGCGGTCATGGCCGAGGCCACGCCAATTTCTGACTGGCACCCGCCAAGCGCACCGGAAACCGGCGCGCGCATGGCGATTAAAACCCCCATCATGGCCCCGGCCAGAAGCGCCAGAAGCACCTCTTCTCTTTTAGCCCAGCGGTTTTCCGCCACGGTCATAAGCGCACCGGGCATAACCCCACAGGCTCCGGCAGTTGGCGCGGCGGCAACACAGCCCATGCAGCCGTTGTGTTCCATCACCGCTATGGCCCTGGCTACCGCCGTACCCATGATCCGGCCGGAAACATTTTTGCCTTGCTCCACCAGCCGCATGACTTTGGCCCCGTCATTTCCGGGCATGAACCCTCCGAGCAGACGGTTATTACCCTTGATGCTCACATTGACGGAAGCTTGCATTGTATCCCAGATTCTGCCTGCAAGACGAAGCACCTCTTCACGGCTCAGCCCGCTCCGCTTCTGCTCAAAAGCGATGGCCATTTCCGGGATGGTGGTGTTTTTTTCCCGGCACAGGGCAAGAAGGCTCTCTATGCTTGTGAACAACGGAGCCGTATCCACAAGCGTGTATTCATAAATCGGGGCCAGCGGAAACACACGCGTCACTCCCGGCAGCGCGGCGATTTCGTGTAGCTGTTCCGGGGTGGCAGCCTTGCGCAACATGCCGGTATGGAGCGTTTTGCCGTTTATGATTTCGCACATGGTATCACACAGGAGATCGCCCAAAACAGGCCGCATGAGCACCTCCCCGGCGGCCTCGACCACCAGGGCATGCGCGTTGCCGTAAAGGCAGAGGGAAAAGTCGTCCAGTTCCGTCATGCGTATTTCCCCGCCCCCCACAGAAATACCCACAACCTTCAGGCTTTTCCCGTTTTTGGTGAGGCGCATGTCTACGGTGTTGGGGTTTTTGTCGGAGTCCGGATCCGGCACGATGGAAACGGGAATGCCTTTTTCCGCCGCCAGTTCATAGGCTCGGCGCAGATCCGGCGAGTCTTCATTAAGCCCAATCAGGCCGCCCACAATGGCGGAATCGCTGGCATGTCCCTTGTAGGTCTGGGCCAACGCGCCATAAAAACGCAATTCGATGGCCTCCGGGTCGCCGCCGATAAACTGTCTGCCCATGCGCCCGATACGCAGCACGCCAGCCGTGTGCGAGCTGGAAGGTCCGGTCATGACCGGGCCAAGAGAATCAAAAAGGCTCATCAAGCGTTCGCTGCCCTCGTTTGCCGTTTTTTTACAGGAAGAACATCTCACCGCATTACTCCATTATAATTTATAGGTAGTCCTTCAATTTGAGCAAGCCCGGTAGTGCCTGCTTTTGTCGTCAGGCAAGGAAGATGAGTTTTTGCCGACGGGAGTGTACTCTTCTCGTACTCGACAGGAGGCAAAAACGACATCTGACGCAGCATCACGGCAAAATGAGGCACTACCGGCTACACGAAGGGGAAATAGCTGCCCATGCCTTTGGCCTTGGCCCGCTGCCAGGCCAGATACGCAACGCCAACATCCATGCAGCCCGTGCCAATGGGCACGCAGATAACCCGATCATCGGCATCCTGCGCGGAAAACTGCTTTTTGCCGGCCGCCAGATCACCAATGGTGCTGAACAGGGTCTGTTCGGTAATTTTACCGGCTTCGCCCAGCTTGCCTAGAGCGCCGCGATGTAAAGCCTGACCGGGGTGGTCAACCACAATCTTGTCGGCCTTGAGGATGCACTCATCCGAACATTCCTGATACGACCCCATGGGGAAAAGGAACATACCCGGCTTAAACCACGAATACTGGAAAAACGCTTCCTGGGCCTGGGTGACCAAAATGCATACATCCGCATCGGCAGCCGCTTCCGGCGTTGTGACCACTTCAATCGCGCCTTTTACATATTCCTGCATTTCCGCAGCAAAAGTCTCCGCGCCTGCCCGGTTGATGTCATAAACTTTCATTTCGCTGATCTCAAAAAGCTCGGCAATGGCCATGGTCTGGGTACGGCCCTGCATGCCCGCACCGTACAGGCCGATGCGCAGGCTTTTGCCCTTTTGGTACATGTATTTGAGGGCAACAGCCGTCTGGGCGCCGGTACGCATGTTGGTAATGAAAGCGCCGTCCATAACGGCCCGGAACTCACCGAGATGCGGGTCCAGCAGCAGGAGCATGGATGTAATATACGGCAGCCCCGCTTTTTTGCGTTCACCGAAAAAGCCGCCGGCCCACTTGATGCCAGCCATGTCGCACCAGCCTACATAGGCGGGCATGGCGTTCATGTATCCTTCATAAGGCGGCCAGGGCGAGGTTTCACCAAGATTCAGCAGCACCTTGGTCGGGTTGATGACAGTGCCGTTTCCAAGGCCCTGGAAGGTTTTATCAACGCTTTCAACAACATCTTTCATGGTTACCAGAGACATGACGTCATTTTGATTAAGCAGCATGGTTTTATTGCTCATAATATTGTTCTCCAAAAAAAGTTAAAAGTTCGCAGCCGTGACGGCCTTAGAGCAGTTCCGCAATATCGCGCACACTTTTACCGGTCAGGCCCATGGCCTCCACATTATGACCCAGCGCAGCCTGGCCGCCCCCCATAACGAGGTCGCACAGGGCGAAAGTGGCGTTCATAATCGGGGTTGGCACACCCGCCAGCCTGCCAAGATCCATGGCAGGTAGCAGGCTGAAAGGTACATCTTCCGTAAGGAATCGATGCCACATGGTTTTGGGAGCGGCTATTCCCGCATAGACGGCGTTATTACGGATAACCTCATAAAGGGAATCGCCGGGAATGGAATACATATCCCGGATGGATTGCGCAGCGCCGGGCAATTGCAGCCCAAAGGCCGCACCAACGGCCAGACGCTCCCGGTCAAACTCCTCCATGGCCGCGCATACCAGAGGCGGCATGCCCTCCGCGTAAAATTTGAAATCCCTGGCCCCATCAATGAGGCCGCAGTTCATCAGCATCGGCAGGCAATGCACGACCATGTTGATCCCGGCCATGCTGGTTTCCAGCACATTTACCCCACGCTGCCACGTAGTTACACAGGCGTCTTTAAGGGCGGAACTCACCGCCTCGTAATCAGTCATGGGCAGCGTTGCCAAGGCAAGATGCTTTACGCTCTTTATATCAACGATACCGGGTTCAATGGCCGCGCAAACGTAGGGCAGATTATCCATCTCACCCACAAGAACCTTTTTGCCCAGCACGGCCAGCCTGCGCTTCAGGGCAAACGTGCCGTAGTTACCCGGCGAGAGGACGATGATCTGCCCGTCTTCAAAGTACGGCAGGGTCAGATCGAAAAAAGGCTTCTGCGCGAATGAAGGCGCGGTGAAATAGATGATCTCCGCCCCGGCCAGAGCTTTGGCGGCATCCGTGGTCGCAAGGCGCAGCCTGCCCTGTCCGGAAATTTTGTTTCCAAGTGTTATTACGCGCCCTCTGGCGTTGATGGCGTCGATCTTCGCCGCAAAATCAGGATGCTCGTAGAGCGTGACCTCATGCCCGCACAGGGCGAGGTCGCCTGCCAGAGCCTGCCCGCCATGTCCGGCGCTCATAACCACTATCGCAGCCATTGTGCTACCTCCTTCATTACTCTCTGATGATTCCCTGCGCCCACCCCGGAGAACCATGCCCCGGGGTGGGCGCATAAAGAATTACATGCCCAGGGCAGAAAAAATTTCCGCGTAAGCGTTTTCGCCCACGATTTTTCTGAATTCGGGGAACACTTTTTCCTTGGCGATGTCGGCAAAGACTTTCAGCTCTTCGGTACTGAGTCGAACAACCTTGCAGCCTTTCTGCTCCAGCAGATCCTCATAGCTTTTCTGTTCCTCTTCCGCTTTGGCCCAACGGCGATTTTCAAACTCGGCAGCGGTTTTTTCAAACAGTGCCTTGTCCCTGGCGGAGAGTTCCTCATACAGTTCTTCGTTGACCAGCAGGGGCCAGATTTCAAAATGCGTGTTGGCCGGGACATACCAGTTAATGAGATCCCGGAAATTCATGTAGTAGCTTTCCGCGCCGCCGCCGAAAATGCCGTCAACCATGCCGGTCTGCGCACCGGTGAAAAATTCCGAAAAAGGCAGGGGGGTAGCCTGATAGCCCAGGCTGTTCGCCAGCACTTCAAAGGTCTTCATTGCGGGGACGCGCACTTTGCAATTCTGGCTGACATTGGGATTTTTGGGGTCAGCGGGCTCCTTGGTCAACCCGATGCCACCGAAGTACACCGGCCACCAGCCAAGAACCTTGATGCCCTGCCTTTTGAAACGCTTGGCAATGTAGTTGGAAAGCGGGCCGCCCGTACTGAACATTTTTTTGCCGCTCTCGTAATCAAACACGATATACTGCAAGGTGCCGATGAGAAGATTCTTGTCCACCTGGGTGGCGATAGATTCGCAGCTCATTTCAACGGAACCAAGCCCAACCCGCTCCTGCACAACTGTGTAGTCGCCAAGCTGGCTGCTGCCGAAAATTTTGATGTTAATCCGGCCATTCGTGCCTTTGCGTATCTCGTCCGCGAACCAGGAGAGATCCTTGTCTATTTCCGCTCCGGCGGGACGAATGTGCGCGACTTTCCAGTCAGCGGCCATGGCCTGCCCGGCTATGATAGCCCCGCAAATAACAGCCGTTAAAGCCCAAATAACAATCCGTTTCATTCCAGACTCCTTTGTATAGCGGTTAGGAAAGACATCCTGACGGCGGAGTGACGCACATACGCCGTCAGGACAAAACAAATGACTATTTTATTGCTTCAATGCGATCCTGCCGTCTGCATCCGCAAGCCCTAGAAACCCAGCAGCCTAGGCAGGAAGAGGGATACTGCGGGCACATAGGTTGTCAGCAGCATGACCGGGACATAGCCAAGCAGGAAAATCATGATCGGCGGCAGAATCTCCGTAAACTCCACCTTGCCGATGCGCATACCGAGGTACAGCAGGCTGGCGTAAGGCGGCGTGAGGCTGCCGATAGCCAGATTGACGCCAAAAATGGCCGCGTACTGCACCGGGTCGATGCCAATGGCGGTAGCAAGCGGCAGCAGCAAGGGCGCACACAGGATAATGCCCGTGGTGTCATTGACGATCATCCCTACAAACAGCAGAAGAAGGTTGAGCAGAATAAGAATGACCATTTTGCTTTCCGTGATGTTGAAAACAGCCTCCACAATCATCTGCGGAATCTGGAGCATGACATAGGTCTGACTAAGCATCATGCTGCAAAGAATCATGATCATGATGGAGCCCACGGATACGGCGGACACAACGGAAACTTTGTACCAATTTTTGAGGTTAAGCCCCCGGTAAACAAAAAAGCCCACCGGGATGGCGTAGGCCACGGCCACGGCGGCGGCTTCGGTCGGCGTCATCACGCCGGTATAGATACCGCCGAGGATAATAACGGGCATGGCAATGGCGGGCAGAGCTTTCCAGCCGCGAATGGCCAGCTGTCTGCGCTTTTCCTCCCTGCTCATGGGCGGCAGCATGACCAGAGGAAAACGCGCGGCGTAAAACCTATTGATCAAACAGAAAATGAGGGTAACGAGAATGCCGGGAATAACCGTGGCGAGAAAACAGGCCAGAACGCTGGTGCCCGTAACCCAGCCAAAGATAATCATCGGAGTGCTGGGCGGTATGAGAACCCCGAGCAGCGAGGACGCGGTAACCAGAGCCGTGGCAAAAGGACGCGGATAGCCGCGCTTGACCATTTCCGGAATCAGCATGTTGCCGGTGGCGGCAACTCCGGTAAAGCCACTACCGGAGATGGCACCAATCAAGGCGCAGGAGATGGTAGCAACCACGCCAAGCCCGCCGCGCACCCGGCCGACAAAAACATCCACAAATTCGAGCAAATATTTGGCGATACCGCTGTCGCTCATCAACGAACCGGCATAAATGAACAGAGGAATGCAAAGAAGCGTGGGGCTCAAAATCTGCTGCACGCCCCAAAGCACCATGCCTTTCATGGAAACATCGCCCACAACGCTCATAAAGCAAAGCGCACCGCCAAAACACAGGGTAATGGGTACGCCAAGAGAAAGCAGGCCCATGAGAATTGCCAAAGAAATGAGTGAAAGAACTACCGGATCCATCAGCTTGCAACCTCCTCGGTGATTTTTCCGATACCTGAATTGGTAGCCTGGTAAGCCCTGAAGTACTCAAAGGCTTCAATTGCCGAGTAAACCAGCATCATGGCAAAAACGACAAACGGCACCACTTCGATGTAAAACCAGGGAATAAACAGCGTGTCCGTAACCTTTTCCATGCGGAGGGAATATTTCAGGAGGTCGTATCCCCAATAGGTCAGCCAGCAGATCACTATGGAGGAAATAACAGCGGCGAAAGACCGTATGGCGTAAATGTTTTTCTGCTTTTTGATACAAATTTCCAAAACACGGGCTACAAGCTGCCCTTTCTCCGCAGAAGCCTTGGCCGCAGCGCCCAGATACAGCCAGATGGTCGGGAAGTAACACAGCTCTTCGATGCCAAGCAGGGGCATCCGCATGACATAGCGCAGAAACACCTGAAGGCAGGCCAGGGCGGCAATTGCCACAAGGTTCACGACCAGGAACGCGTCAACGGCATGGTCAATGGCGACAAGCGCGGCGTTCCGACGAAAAACGTCTTTATCCAAAGCACTTCTCCTTCTTTAAAAAAAGTTTAACTCAACTATGTGTATTTTAAGGGAGTCTGTCAGACTGCCCTTGTTTGCGGATGTTTTTATTTAATCCTTTTTTGTTTATTGTCTGCTGTCAGACAACCGGACATTATAAAATTTTATTAAACTTGTAAATAGCCAGCAGCGGATCCAAAAATGCTATTTTTACCGAATGTTAGGTGACTTTGCCTTTAAAAGACCGGTGTGAAAGGATCCTGGCAAGGGAGAGCAAGAAGCGAAAAAAACGCGACCCGCTATAATTGCGGATCGCGTTCAAGGCACTTTTAAAGCTTAAGCGGAAGTGAGGCTGTGGTTTAGTTGGGATTGGGATTACCCGGCTTTCGCCAGATATAAACCACATGCTTCATCATGACCTGACGGGCTCTGGCAGGCGGGCCATTCTTGATGGCTTCAAACACCTGAATATGCTCCACCCGGTCCTGATCCGGCAGAATAATAAAATTCAGATCGCGCAGCCCTTTAAAGCTTTCTTCAAGCTGCGCCACCATGCCGGTAAGTATGGGATTGTGCGAAAGTTGCAGAACCTCTTCATGAAAACGCCTGTGCGCGTTTGATAATTCCTGCCCTTCCGTGAAAATAATGCGCTCCAGATTCGCAAGTTCTTCTGGCGTGGCCCGTTCGCAAGCCCAGTAAGCGGCCTGCCCGTGCAAGACCTGGCGCATTTCTATAAAACTGGTGTATGGTTCCACCAAAAGGCTGCCCAGCGCGTCAATCGCGGGTGACTGGTTGGGCACTGCCCGCAAAAAAGTTCCGCGCCCGGCTCTGGATTCCAGAATTCCTGAATAGGAAAGAGCTTTCAGCACTTCCCGGATGCATGCGCGGCTGACCTGAAAAGCTTCCGCAAGGGCAATCTCGCCGGGGAGCTTTTCCCCTACCTGCCAGGTTCCCCCGTTGATAGCTTCAGTCAACGCCTGCATCACTTCTTTATGCAGCGTTTTTTTTACAATAGGTTTCAGCATTGCTACCTGCCTGGACAATATAATATTTTAATAACCGCTTTTACCCCAAAAGAAAAGAGTGGCGCACTCAACTTGAAAAGCGGCAAAGTTAAGTGTATGCTCATGCACTTAACTTTACTTGCCAAACAGGCTTAACCCCTTCTATTTTTTCAAAAAACATTGAATACAACAATAATCTCCCGAGGTATAATGTGGACATAGTAACGCGATTTGCGCCCAGCCCTACCGGACATCTGCACATTGGCGGCGCGCGCACGGCCATTTTTTCCTGGCTGCTGGCCCGGCATTGCAAAGGCAAGTTCCTGCTGCGCATTGAGGATACCGACCTTGAGCGCTCGAAGCAGGAATATACCGATTCCATTCTGGCTTCCATGAGCTGGCTCGGCCTGGAACATGACGGCGAAATCGCCTACCAGAGCAAGCGCCTGGATCTTTACAGCGAGTATGTTGATAAACTGCTGGCCAGTGGTCATGCCTATTGGTGCGAATGCTCGCCCGAAGAAGTGGAAGCCATGCGCGAGGAAGCCAGGGCCAAAGGTGAAAAACCGCGCTACAATGGCCGCTGCCGTGAAAGGAATCTCGGCCCCGGGCCGGGCCGGGCCGTGCGCCTGAAAGCTCCCTTGAGCGGTCGGGTGGCTTTTGAAGATATGGTCAAAGGACATATCGCGGTTGACGCCTCCGAACTGGACGACATGGTGCTGTGCCGGGCCGACGGAGCCGCCACCTACAACCTCGCCGTGGTGGTGGATGACGCGGAAATGAAGGTCACCCACGTTCTGCGCGGTGACGACCATGTGAACAACACCCCCAAGCAAATTCTCATCTATCAGGCTCTGGGCCTGCCCATACCGGTTTTCGGCCATGTGCCGATGATTCTCGGCCCGGATCGGCAAAAACTCTCCAAGCGGCACGGCGCGAAAGCCGTTATCGACTACCAACAGGACGGCTTGCTGCCCGCCGGGCTGGTCAACTACCTGGCCCGCCTGGGCTGGTCGCACAAGGATCAGGAAATCTTCTCCCGCGCCGAACTCATCGATTTTTTTGACGGCAAGAATATGAGCAGTTCGGCTGCCGGTTTTGACCCGGAAAAACTGCTCTGGGTTAACGCCCAGCACTTGCGCGGCCTGAATCCCGACGAACTGGCCGCCGCGTTGACGCCCTTTATCAAAGATCTAGGCGCGGAAGCCACGCCGGAGAAAATTAAACAAATCGCGCCGCTGTTCCAGAGCCGGGCTTCCGACCTCAAGGACATGGCCGCGCAAATGCTTTGCCTACTGTTGCCCGCCGATAAGCTGACCTATCAGCCAGAGGCCGTGCAAAAAGCCCTGAATGAAGACGGCAAGCGACATGTGGCCGCGCTGGCCGCCATTTTCGCCAATCTGGGCGCAGCTGGCTCCGAACTTGGCGCTGCTTCTTTTGACAAGGAAACCCTGCATCAGGCCCTGCAAAAATATGTTGAGGACAACGGCCTCAAGTTCAAAGCTGTAGGACCGGCCCTGCGCGTAAGCCTGCTGGGCGGACTGGGCGGGCCGGATCTGGCGGAAGTTATGCAGGCCCTGGGCCGCGAAGAAACTTTGGCGCGTCTGGCGCGGGCTACTGAAACAATATAAAATAGACCGGCAGGGGGCATTGGCCCCCTGCACCCGCAATCTATGAACCATAAAACACAATCACTTAGGGAGTAACGTGTTAGGCGATTATTCATTATTCAGCGTAGCCATCTTCAGCGTCCTGGTGCTGATCTGTCTGGTGGTGGATCTGCGTGCACACAAGGCGGATTCCGTAATCTCGGCCAAAAGCGCCGGGTTGTGGACCTGCTTCTGGGTCGCTCTGGCTCTGGCTTTTGGCGGCTACATCTGGGCCAGCCACGGAGTTGAGGATTTCTCGCTCTTTATTTCCGGCTATTTGCTGGAAAAATCGCTGTCCGTGGACAACCTCTTTGTGATGATGGCCATTTTCACGGCTTTCAGCGTGCCGGATCGTTACCAGCACCGGGTGCTTTATTACGGAATTGTCGGCGCACTGGTGCTGCGCCTGCTTTTTGTGGCTCTGGGTACGGCCATTTTGCAAAGTTTTGCCTGGATGGCCATTCTCTTCGGCCTGTTTGTGCTCTGGTCGGCCTGGAAAATGTGGCGGGCCATGCACAGCCAGCATGAGGAAATAGAGGATTATACGGATCATTGGTCGGTGCGCCTGACCAAAAAATTCATGCCGGTACACCCGCGCCTGGCCGGTCACGATTTTTTCGTGCACGAACTGGTTGGCGATAAAATGCGCTGGGCGGCCACCCCGCTCTTTCTCTGTCTGGCCGCCATTGAAATATCCGACGTGATGTTCGCCTTCGACAGCGTGCCGGCCATTATCGCCATCACCCAAAAGCCGTTTCTGGTTTACACCAGCAACATCTTCGCCATTCTGGGCCTGCGCTCCATGTTCTTCTTCCTGGCTGCGGCCAAACGCTATCTGATCCATCTGGAAAAAGCGGTCATCATCATTCTGGTGTATATCGGCATAAAGATGATCGCGCAGTACTTCGGCTGGCATATCCACCACCTGATCAGCCTCTCCGTGGTGCTTGGCCTGCTGGTTCTTGGCGTACTGGCCTCTTTTGCCTTCAAAAGCAAAGAAGCCGGGCAAGAGGATAAATAGGCAGTCGGGCGACAGCCACAGAAAGTGGCACAAACCAAAATAGACATAAATGCGAAAGGCGGGCAAATTGCCCGCCTTTCGCATTTATTAACCAAAAGTAATCCAATAATTACATGCGTCAAATCTAATTTGCGAACTTTACAGCGTTGAGCCGCGAAATAGCTCGCCGCAGGGAAGCGTTGGCCCGTTCCAGGTCCAGTTCTTCGCCATGCTCTCTGAGACGCGCTTCCGCCCTTTCCTTGGCGGCGCTGGCTCTGGCTTCGTCGATATTTTCAGCCAGTTCGGCAGATTCGGCCAGAATGGTGGCCTTGGTGGCCGACACTTCGGCAAAACCGCTGTTGACAAAAGCGTAGTGCTGTTTGTCTCCAAAGGTGAAATGCACGCAACCGATGGTCAGAGCGGCCAGCATGGCGGCGTGGCCGGGATAAACACCGAAATCGCCCGCCAGGCCCGGCGCACCGAAGTACTCAACCGGGCCGCTGAAAACAACCCGATCCGGCGTCACGATATCAAACTGAAGGGTATTTGCCATGCCATATCCCACTTCTAATTTAAAATTACGTTAGCGGCTATGCCAACCCCAAACCAAACAATATTATTTGATTTGGGATTGGATTTATTCCGCCAGAGCATATTCCCCTTTGAGCGGATACATCCGCTCAAAGGGAAGCAGCTCTATTATTCAGCAGCCGTGCGAGCCTTGAATTTATCCAGGGCCATTTCGATACCGCCAACCATATAGAAGTCGGTTTCGGAAAGCTGGTCGTACTCGCCGTCCAGAATGCCGCGGAAAGCCTTGATGGTATCTTCCAGCTTGACGTACTGGCCGGGAGTGCCGGTAAAGACTTCGGCCACGGTAAAGGGCTGCGACAGGAAACGCTGAATGCGTCTGGCCCGGCCCACAACCAGCTTGTCATCGTCGCCAAGTTCGTCCATGCCGAGAATGGCGATGATATCCTGCAAATCCTTGTACTTTTGCAGCACCTGCTGGACTTCGCGGGCCACGGCGTAATGCTCGGGGCCGACTACCAGCGGGTCAAGGATGCGCGAGGTGGAGTCCAGCGGGTCAACGGCCGGATAAATACCCAGTTCGGCGATCTGACGGGACAGAACCAGAGTACCGTCCAGGTGCGAGAAGGTCGTGGCCGGGGCAGGGTCGGTAAGGTCGTCAGCAGGCACATAAACGGCCTGCACCGAAGTGATCGAGCCCTTGTCGGTAGAGGTGATGCGTTCTTCCAGGGAACCCAGGTCGGTACCCAGCGTAGGCTGATAACCCACGGCGGAAGGCATGCGGCCAAGCAGGGCGGACACTTCCGAACCGGCCTGGGTGAAGCGGAAGATGTTGTCAATGAAGAGCAGCACGTCCTGATTTTCTTCATCGCGGAAGTATTCCGCGCAGGCCAGGGCGGTAAGGGCCACGCGGGAACGGGCTCCCGGAGGTTCGTTCATCTGGCCGTAGACCAGGGCGGTTTTGTCCAGAACGCCGCTTTCCTTCATTTCGTGATAAAGGTCGTTACCTTCACGGGTACGCTCGCCCACGCCCGCGAACACCGAAATGCCGCCGTGCTGTTTGGCGATGTTGTTGATCATTTCCATCAAAATAACGGTCTTGCCCACACCAGCGCCGCCGAAGAGGCCCATCTTGCCGCCCTTGGGGAAGGGAACGAGCAGGTCCACTACCTTGATACCGGTTTCCAGCAGTTCAACCTTGGTGTTCTGTTCCACAAAGGTCGGAGCCGGACGGTGAATGGGCAGATACTTGTCCGTATCAATCGGGCCTTTCTGGTCCACCGGCTGGCCGATGACGTTGATGATGCGGCCAAGCGGCCCCTTGCCGCCCGGCGCCATGATCGGGCTGCCGGTGTCTTCCACGGCCATGCCGCGCACCAGACCATCGGTGGCGTCCATGGCAATGGTACGCACCGTGTTGTCGCCCAGATGCTGCGCCACTTCGCAGATCAAGACCGGGGCGTTGGCGTTGTTGGTGTTGTTGATCTTAAGAGCCGTCAGGATCTGGGGCAGGTTGCCGGAGGGGAACTCCACGTCCACAACCGCGCCGATAACCTGAACGATTTTGCCTGTGTTTTCACTCATATCTTTGTAGCTCCCTTAAAAATACGTCATTGCAGCGCATCCGCCCCGGCAACAATGTCGATCAGTTCCGTGGTAATGGCGGACTGACGGGCCTTGTTATAGAGCAGAGTCAGGGTTCTGGTGATTTCGTCGCAATTACGGGTAGCGTTGTCCATGGCCGACATTCTGGCGGCATGCTCACTGGCTGCGGTATCAAGCAGGCCCCGATAAACCTGAACCTTAATGTAACGGGGCAATATTTCAGCCAGCAGTTCTTCCACCTCAGGCTCGTAAATATAATCCACTGAGCCCTTCGTGCTTTCCGCCTTGTGAGCCTGGGCGGATTTTTGATCCGCTCCGCCTGGTTTTTCAGTCGAGAAGCTCTTCATGGGCAGAAGAGAAGCGGTTATTGGAACCTGACGCCCCATGCTGATAAACTCGGCATAGACCAAAAGCACTTCATCCGTTGTTTCCTCAAGGAAATCCTTGACCACGCTCTCGCCTATTCTGGCGGCCAGGCTAAAGTCAAAGTCCGCGAGTCCACCGCTTCCGCCCGGAATAACTTCAAAACCTGCCTTGCCTACGGCGTCACGCCCCTTGCGGCCTACGCACAAAAAGCGCACCGCGCGGCCCTGGGCCTGTTTTTCCCTGGCCAGCTTCAGGGCAACCTTGATCAGGTTGGCGTTGAAGCCGCCGCATAGCCCCCGGTCAGAAGTAATCAGAACGATGCAGGCTGTTTTCGGCTCCGGCCTGTCGGCCAAAAGCGGGTGAACATTGCCCCCGGCATTGCCGGCCAGTTCCTCCAGTACTTCCCGGAACTTGTCGGCATAGGGCCGGAAACGCTCAATGCGCTGTTGGGAGCCGCGCAACTTCGCAGACGAGACCATATACATGGCCTTGGTAATCTGCTTGGTCTTGCCGACCCCGGCGATTTTTACCTTTACATCTTTAAGAGCCATTGCACCCTCCGCCGTGGCTAAGCTTTAAAGCCCTTTTTGAAATCCTCCAGGGCGGCGGAAAGCGCGGCTTCGATATCCTTGTCCAGAGCCTTCTTTTCCTTGATGCTCTTCAGCACCTCCGGCTTCACGGAACGCAGGTAATCCAGCATGTCCTTTTCAAACTTGCCGATAGCGGTGATGGCTACATCATCCATAAAGCCCTTGTTGGCGGCAAAAATGGAAGCTACCTGCTCTTCGGCGGGCATGGGCTGATACTGGGGCTGCTTGAGCAGTTCCACCAGCCGCGCACCGCGGTTAAGCTTCTGCTGGGTTCCTTTGTCCAGATCCGAACCAAACTGGGCAAACGCCGCCAGTTCACGGTACTGGGCCATGTCCAGGCGCAGGGTACCGGCCATTTGTTTCATGGCTTTAATCTGCGCGGCCCCGCCCACGCGGGAAACCGAAAGGCCCACGTTGACGGCCGGACGGACGCCGGAGTTAAAAAGGTTCGGCTCAAGATAAACCTGACCATCGGTGATTGAGATCACGTTGGTCGGAATATAGGCGGAAACGTCACCGGCCTGGGTTTCGATGATCGGCAGAGCCGTCAGCGAACCGGCACCCTGCTCGTCGCTCATTTTGGCGGCGCGTTCAAGCAGGCGCGAGTGCAGGTAAAAAACGTCGCCGGGGAAAGCTTCACGTCCCGGCGGGCGGCGCAGCAGCAGGGACATCTGCCTGTAGGCCACGGCCTGCTTGGAAAGATCGTCGTAAATGATCAGGGCGTGCTTGCCGCTGTTGCGGTAAAACTCGGCCATGGCGCAGCCGGAATAGGCGGCGATGTATTGCAGCGGCGCGGGGTCGGCTGCGGTGGCAGAAATAATGGTGGTGTATTCCATAGCGCCGTGACGGCGCAGGGTATCGGCCACCAGGGCCACCGTGGACTTCTTCTGGCCGATGGCCACATAGAAGCAATGGATGTCGGTATCTTTCTGGGCCAGAATGGCATCAACGCAGACAGCGGTTTTACCGGTCTGACGGTCGCCGATGATCAGTTCGCGCTGGCCGCGTCCAATCGGGGTCATGGCATCAATGGCCTTGATCCCGGTCGGCATGGGCTCATGCACTGATTTACGGGCGATGATGCCGGGGGCCTTGATTTCCACCGGACGGGTTTCGGAAGATTCCACCGGGCCCAGGCCGTCAATGGGGTTGCCCAGCGGGTCGAGCACGCGGCCCATGACCGCTTCGCCAACCGGCACCGAAAAGATTTTGCCGGTGCGCTTGACGATGTCGCCTTCCTTGATGCCGGTGTCCTGCCCCAGAAGAGCCACACCCACGTTGTCTTCTTCAAGGTTGAGCACCATGCCCATTACACCACCCGGAAACTCCAGAAGCTCCATGGACATGGCGTTCTTGACGCCATAAACACGGGCGATGCCGTCACCAACATAGAGTACGGTGCCAGTCTCGCTCATTTCCATGCGCTGATCGAAGTTTTCGATCTGCTGTTCGATAATCTTGCTGATTTCTTCGACTTTAATCTGCATGGTCCTACATACCCCTCTTGATATTGTCTTTCAGGGAGGAAAGCTGCGCACGCAGGCTGGCATCCAGCACCCGGTCGCCTACCTTCAGGATGATGCCGCCGATAATGGCCGGATCAACCGAATAGGAAAGCTCCAGGGAACAACCGGCCTGCTTTTCCAACTGCGCCAGCACGGTCGCGCGTTTACTTTCGTCAATATTCACGGCAGTGACCAATTCGCCGCGAAGCACACCTTTTTCCGCATCCAGAAGTTCCAGAAACACACCGGCCATATCGCCAAGAAGATCGAGACGGCCCTTTTCCGCAAGTAGCGCACAAAAGCGCCTGGTGTATTCATCCGCTCCAATTTCAGCCAGAATTTCTTGTGTAACCTGAGCCTTTTCTTCAGCGAAAAACAAAGGGCTGCGATAAAGCTCGGCCAGTTCCGGCGACGCTTTGACAGCGTCCCTGAGAGCGGCGAGATTCCGGCCCATATTCTCCAGTTCGGGCAAACCCCGCTTGCGCCCCAGGGCGAACAAGGCCCTGGCGTATCTGCGCGCCGCGATATCTCCGGTCAATTGAGCACCACCTTTGTTAAGCTTTTGTTAATAAGCTTCTCATGACCCTCGACGGTAAGGCGCTCGTGCAGAAGCTTTTCGGCGGCGGCGACAATCTCTTCAGCCAGATCGCCGCGCATCTGCTGCATGGCCTTGTCCACTTCGGTCTGGGCGGTCATTTTGGCCTGGGCCACGATCTGCCTGGCCGTCTTTTCCGCCTTGATGACTATTTCGGATTTGAGCGCCTCGCCCTGAGCCTTGTAGTCGGCCAGAATAGCCTGGCGTTCCTTGTCAAGATCGGCGATGCGCGTCTCCACCTGCTTCATGTTGCGCATAGCTTCGGTCTTGGCTTTTTCCAGCGAATTAAGTTCGTTCGCAATGCCTTCGCTGCGATTCCTGAAAAAATTCTTGACCGGGGTTGCTGCCCAATACCAGAGCAAAAACAGGAACAAGGCCATGTTGCCCGTTCTGAAAGCCAAATCAACCCAAGGATTCATTGAACCCCGGCCGGCAATGAAGGCAAGCAGGCAGATGGCAAAGATGGCCAGGGCTGTAATTTTGACGCGTGAACTCAAGCTGCTATCCTCCGCGACGGTAATCTTTAGATCAATTCAAAATTCTGGAAACGGCCTTTCCGGCCAGCTCATCAACCTGCCCGCGCAAAACGCGCATGGAGTTTTCAACACTCTGACTGATTTCTTTTCTGGATTTTTGCAGCAGGCTCTGCGCCTCCTGCTGGGCAGAGCCCAGGATGCTTTGCTCGCTGTCGAGCCCCTGCTGGCGGATCTGCTCTTTTTGAGCGCTGGCCCGGGTTCTGGCAGCATCAAGCTCGGCTTCGTAGTTATTAAGACGGGAATCGGCCAGACTGGTGAAACCTTCGCTTTCCTTGAGCAGGCCGTTCATTACTTCACGCCGCTTCTTCAGAATATCGCGAATGGGCCGAATCAAAACCAGATTCAGAACCACCATGGCGATAAGAAAGTTCGCTGCTTGGATCAGAAGTGTGATATCCAGATCAATTGAAACCATATCGACTTCCTTAAAAAATAAGTTTTGCTTCAGGCAACCCGACAAGGCTCGGCAAACAACAGCAATGAAACATCAAACAGCATCGAATATTCATCGAATTTTGCTATTATTATTATAAGGCAGTTAAAAGTCAATCAATACATGTGAATTTTTTAACAAGCAAAGCCAAATTACCGCCCTGGAGTAAGCACAAAATTTATTTAGTTTGCCGCGCCGGGCTCCAGCAAATCACTCATGCCGGAAGTTGTCAGCATATGATCACGCGGCAGCGGATCCTGGGTCATCTGTACTTTGCCCTGAAGGATAGCCCCCTCTTCCATGGCCAGGGTCGGGGTGATGATGTTGCCGTGCAAATGGGCGGTCTTGTGCATAACCGTCTTTTTGCCCACCAGGATCTCGCCTTCGATGGTGCCGCTAAGAATTAGCTGGGCCACGTGAATCTTTCCACGCACTCTGGCGTCCTTGCCGAGAATAAGAGTGCCTTCGGAGGTGATCTCCCCGGTATATTCGCCGTCTATGCGCACGGTACCCTGAAAGGTTAGCTGGCCCTGATACGAAGTTCCGGTTCCGAGATAGGCGTTGAATTCTTCCTTGCTCATGCATACTCCCAATAAAATTAAATAGAAGCCCAATCAGGCCGATTTAAAAACAAAACGCCGCATGGACACGCTAAGCACAATGCCCAGCAGGCTGAAATTGACGACCATGGCAGTGCCCCCGTGGCTGAAAAAAGGCAGAGGCACCCCAACCACCGGCATCATCCCAGCTACCATGCCTATATTTATCAAAATTTGCCAGAAAAAATAGAAGAAAACTCCGACACAAAGCATGCTGCCGAAACGATCCTTGGCTTCGCGTGCCGTGGCATGGATGCTGTATAAAAAAAGGCAGAACAGGGTCACCAGAGCCACACTGCCGGCAAAACCGCGCTCTTCGCCAAAAACGGCGATGGCATAGTCGGTGTGCTTTTCGCGGATGAAGTGCAGGTTGTTTTGCGGACCATCCATCCAGCCTTTGCCCCAACCCTGCCCGGAGCCGATGGCTATTAGCGCCTGATTGCGCTGAAACATGGCATCACGCGAGGCAGCGGATGGATCCACAAAGCTTTTGATGCGCTGCTGCTGGTAGGGCTTGAGGTTGGGATAAATCACCTGCCAGATGAGCAGCGGGCTGAGCAGGATGAAAATGATACCCACTTTGACCAGAGGGGGCTTGAGGCCGCGAAAAATAATCATGCCGCCCAGAATCATGAGTATGATTATGGCTGTACCCAAATCCGGCTGGGCAAAAACCAGCACCACGGGTACAAGCCCCATGCCGAGCACCGTGAAAAATTTCTTCCAGCCCAGGCTGGTACGGCTGGCGGCAAGCATTTTGGCCCCCAGAATCATTACCCCGATCTTGGCCAGTTCGCTGGGTTGCAAATTGATAAAACCCAAAGGAATCCAGCGCTGCGCGCCGCCCGCTTCCCGGCCGATAAGCGGCACCAGCAGCAGTAAAATAACGGAAAGAATAAAAAGAGGCAGGGCCAGGTGTTCCAGCTTGCGATAATCGAACATCATGCCAAGCACCATGCAGCCGAGGCCAATGCCTACAAAACCAAGCTGGCGCTGATAAAACGGCCTGAAAGTGATGCCGTCTTCCAAACGAATGGCGCAGGCCGAATAAAGGTTGGCCAGGCCAATACCCACCAATAGCAAAGTAAACAGAATCAGGCTCCAGTTGGCATGCCAGATTCGTTTTTTATCCATCATTTGCGTCATAATAGTTACCTGCCCCAGGCCTCGGCAGCCTTAAGCGCTTCGGTCACGTAAGCCGAATCCGGGCCATCCGGACCTGCCTGGCCCGGCGTCTGTCCCGCAACGGCAAGAACGTTTGCCGCCTCTTTCTGGCCCGGCCTGCCAGTCCGGTTGCTCCCGAACAGGTGATCATAAACGGCGGCGCTTACCGGGCCGGCCACGGAACTTCCGCCGCCGCCGTGCTCCACCATTACCACCACCACATATTTCTTGTCGTCTTTAATGCCCCAGGAAACCATCCAGGCGTGATCGCGGTGCTCGTACTGCATTTCTTCAGCACGCAGACGCACATCACCGATTTTCACCACCTGCGCGGTACCGGTCTTGCCGCCCATGATCGCGTCGGAACGCACCACGCGCCGGGCCGTACCGCCACGGTCCTCGACCGTGCGGCGCATGGCTTCCACAATGAATTTGCGCTGACTATCAGTGGAAGGGGCCATACCACGAATAACCGGCCCATCGTCATCAACCAGCAAAGGCTTGAATAGTTTTCCGCCGTTCAGCAGCGAGCTTACATAAACCGCCATCTGCACCGGCGTAACCAGGGTAAGCCCCTGCCCGATGGAGGTGTTGTAGGTTTCGCCGGTATGCCAGGTTGGATCTTTTGGAAAGGTGCGGCGCTTGAGTTCGCGTCCCGGCACCTGCCCCGCCTTTTCATAGGGGAGATCAATTCCGGTAAGCTTGCCAAAGCCGCTGGCCGAAGCAAAGGCGGTAATGCGGTCGATGCCGGCGCGTTCGCACATCAGATAAAAATAAACGTCGCAGGATTCCACCAGGGCGCGGGTCATGTTCATCCGGCCATGTCCGCCCTTTTTCCAGCAGCGGAAAATACGGTTGCCCAATTTGGTTTCGCCGGAGCAATGGACGCTTTCAGACTGCTCCACCCCCATGGCCAGCAGCATGTTGGCCATGGGCAGCTTCCAGACCGAACCCGGCGGGTAAACGCTCTGAATTACCCGGTTGTGTAGGGGGTGGCGCGGGTTGGCCAGCAGCTTGGCCCATTCCGGGCCGGAGTTGGCGGTAATGATGTTGTTGTCATAGGAAGGCGCGGTCACCAGAGCGCGCAGCCTGCCTGTGTCCGGCTCCATCACCACCACGCAACCGGCGTTATCGCCCAGCGCGGCCATGGCTGCCCGCTGCAAATCGGCATCCAGGGAAAGGCGGATATTCTCGCCCCCTCTGGGCTTGTGCTCCACGGCTTTGACCAATTGGCGGCCGTAAACGTCCACCTCGAAAGCGTTAAGCCCCTTTATACCGCGCAGCCGATCTTCCAGCACCACTTCCAACCCCTGTTTGCCAACAGTGTCGCCAATGGAAAGTTCAGGAAACTTTTTGTGATCGGCATCGCTGGCAATGGAAACATAACCCAGCACATGCGCAAAAAGATGCCCCTGCGTATAATAGCGGCGCTGGCGCGACAAAATCGTCACGCCGGGCAAATTCTGCTGCTGGCTTTCCACGCGGGCCAGTTGCTCAAAGCCGATGCTGGGAGCCAGAATAAGCGGAGCGAAGCTTTGCTTGGATACGGCCCTGGCCTTGTTGAAATTACGCTCGATAACGGAAAAGGGAATGCCGGTCAGGCGGCTGACGCCAGCAAGGGTTTGCGGGATGTCCGGGCAGCTTTCGCGGATCAGGGCCAGTGAATAGGCCGGGCTGTTCTCGGCCAGAATCACGCCATTATCGTCCAGAATCAGCCCTCGGTTGGCGTAAATTTGCGCGTCTTTCCAGCGGTTGGAGTGCGCCTGGCGTTCATAGTAATCACCGCGCAGAATTTGCAGATACCAAAGGCGCAGCACAAGCAGACAGAACAGGAGCAGCACAAAGCCCTGCAAAATCAAAAGCCCCATTCTGGGCGGCTGATAGCCTTCCGGCTCCAGTTCAATGCGCATACAGAATCTTCCTACCCTGCCTTGCCTGAAAGCCTGCGCCGCGTATAACCGGCAAACAGCCAGAACAGAGGCGTCAGCGCGGCCTGGGCCACGCATTGCCCCAGCAGTGCCTGCGTATCCAGAGGCAGCGTCTGCAACTCACCAATGCCGATCAGCAGTAACACCCGGCCCACCGCCAGACTCATCGAAAGAATAATAATGAACATACGGTTCTCGGCCATAAAAAACCAGCCGCCAACATAAAAACTGGCGAACACAAAGCCGTACCACATGATCGAAGCGCCAAAGGGCAGGGTTCCTACACCTTCCTGCAAAAATATGCTCAGCATAAGCACCAGCAATGTCTGCTGACGCTGACGCTCCTGCAAACAGAGGATCAAGCCGGGAATCATGGCGTCAAAGCCGGGAATCAGCTTTTGCAGCCAGATTGCCGCAATCAGGTAAATTATCCACCAAGCCAGGTTACGCATTACTAGTTACCCATGCCGCTGGCTGCCTCTTCGTCACTTATGGTGGCCTCCGCGCCCGGCACGCCCAAGGGGTCCTCTTCGGGATAAGGGGCGAATTGCAGATCTTCGGCCCGCTGCCCCCGTGGCGGCATCAGAAGCACCACCTCTTCCAGCCTGTCAATAGGCGCGGTCGGCTCGGCGATAATTTGCGGAAACAGGGTATCCTGATCGTAATGCACGCTGACCACGCGGGCGGCCGGTATGCCCTTGGGCGTACTGCCGTCCAGTCCGGAGCAGATCAAAAGCTCACCGGCCCGCATATTGGTATTGGGCGCTACGTAAAGAACTTCCAGCGGCTGTCCCGATCCCATGCCGGAAAGGATGCCGCGCACCCGGCTTTCCTGCCCGATGACGGAAACACGAAAAGAGGGATCGTTAAGCAGAATGAGGTTGGAACTGTTCGGCGCGGCATGAAAGACCTTGCCGACCAGCCCGGATCGGGCAACAGCCGGAGCGCCGGGAACCGCGCCGTCAACAAAACCTTTGTTGATGATCACGCTGTTCAGGGCGGCCTGCGGCCCGAAACGTCCGGCAATGACTCTGGCCGAGGTCTGATCCCAGGGCGCGGTACCAGGCAGGCTGAACAGCTCGCGCAGCCGCTCCAGCTCACGCATGTCCTCCCGGAGGCGAACCTGCTCCTGCCTGAGGTAGCCCAGTTCTTCCTTGAGGCGGACGTTCTCCCTGGCCACATCGGTCAGGGCAACGTAATCGCGCCATACGGACCCTACCTGATCCTGCACCCAAACTCCGGGTGCAAGAATATGACCAGTCAATTCGAGTCCGCCCATGCTGGACAGAGACGATAATTTGCCGGTACGGGCGTCCCAGGCGTAGAGGGCCAGAAAGCAGATTAGAACCAGCCCGAAAAGGACGACAAGGCGTTTAGGCTTCGGGACGTTAATCTATGCAAACCTCTTTGAGAATGTGAATATTATCCAGCGCCCTGCCGGTGCCTAGCACCACGGTGGAGAGCGAGTTTTCCACAACCGTTATGGGCAGCGAGGTTTCCTCGCGCAAAAGCTGGTCCAGCCCCTTGAGCAGCGCACCGCCGCCGGTAAGCACAATGCCGCGATCAACAATATCGGCGGCCAGTTCCGGCGGGGTCTGCTCCAGAGCAATGCGCACGGCCTGGACAATACCGTCCACCTGTTCGGAAATGGCCTTGCGCACTTCTTCCGAAGTGATCATGATATTCTGCGGGATGCCGGTAACCAGATCGCGCCCCTTGACTTCCATTTCCTTTTCCGGATTCAGGGGGTAGGCCGAGGCTACGGCAATCTTGATCTGCTCGGCGGTTGAATCGCCTATGAGCAGGTTATATTTTCGCTTGATATGCGTTTTGATGGCTTCGTCCATTTTGTCGCCGCCAACGCGCACGGACTTGGAATAGACGATGCCGGAAAGGGAGATGATCGCCACCTCGGTGGTACCGCCGCCAATATCAACCACCATGTTCGAGGTGGGTTCCTGAATCGGCAGATTGGCCCCGATGGCTGCGGCCATTGGCTCCTCGATCAGATAAACTTCCCTGGCCCCGGCGCTCTGGGCCGATTCCTTAACCGCCCGCTTCTCCACCTGGGTAATGCCAGTGGGTACGCACACGATGATGCGCGGACGGACCAGGCGGCGGTGGTTATGCACTTTGGAAATAAAGTGCCGGAGCATGGCCTCGGTAATTTCAAAATCGGCGATAACACCGTCTTTCATCGGGCGGATGGCCTGAATATTGGCCGGAACCCGGCCAAGCATTTCCTTGGCTTCGTGCCCGACGGCCAAAATTACGTTGTTGCCGCGCATGTCTTTTTTCACGGCCACCACGGAAGGCTCACTGAGCACTATGCCCTGACCCTTTACATAAACACAGGTATTGGCGGTGCCAAGATCTATCGCCAAATCGCTGGAAAACATTCCCAATATAGAATCAACTATTTTCGCCATGGTGACCGTATGCCTCGCAACTCATAGTTTAACCGCATCAGCGGAATTTTCATTACAGATATTTTGGAGCAATTAACAAATAAAATGAATAAATTGCTCTGTTTTACGCGTTAATGCGTTAGAACCGAAAGACAATACTTCATACCGCATTTTTTTTCCAGCGCTAATTAGCCGAGAAAAACTAACCCGCCATCCTAAGACCTGTTGATACAAAGAGCAATTTTGTTCTCTGGCAAGGAAGAAAATCTTTTTATGCAGGGAGTGTACTCTTACGCTACTCGACCGAAATAAAAAGATTGTTCCGACGCAGCCAGAGGGCAAAAGGGCCTTTGTATCAGCAGGGCTTTTCCAATTCAGCCAAAGCCGCGCCAAGTTCCGGTCCTGGTTGCACCCGGTAGTTCGGCAGTCCCAGGCGACACCAGCAGCCCTCGCCGAAAAGCAGCAGGTTAACCTCCACCTTGCCGCTATGCCGCAACAGCACATCCTTGAGCGCGTCAATACGCTCAGGAGTGAGATCCGCAGCCTGAAACTCCACATCCAGCGGGGCGTCGCTTTTACGCACCGCATCCAGCAAAGGACGGATAGATTCCCCTTCCAGCTTGATTTCACGAACAATTTCCTCGTCCTCGTCAGCCGGTTTTCCACCGCCGTTACCACCATCTTTATCACTCTCCGGCTGCACTTTGGCTGTGAGTTCAATGGGAGTATCGGAATTAAGCAGTTCGCGGAACTCGGCATAAGCCTTGGGAAAAAACACGCACTCGCCGGAGGCGGTCAAATCGCTGATCTGGCAAAAGGCCATGCGGTCGCCCTTTTTGGTCAGATGCTCGCGCACCCCGGTAACCAGCACGCCGAATTTGAAGGCACGATAAACGGGCAGTTCGTGGCATTCTTCCAGCGGAACAATTCCGATGCGCTGCATATCACGCCGATAAGGTTGCAAAGGATGGCTGGTAAGGAAAAAACCGAGCGCTTCCTTTTCAAAGCCCAGTTTAACCTCATTGCTCCACTCGGCCAAACCGGCTTCCGGGCAGTCCAGCCCGATTCCGGCCAGCTTCTTTTCCGGCGCACCGCCGCTCATAAGAGACAACAATGAATTCTGCCCGGAATCGGCATCCTTGCGCTTTTTTTGCGATCTGGCCACCACCAGTTCCAAAGCGGCGAACAAAGCGGCACGCGGGCAGCCCAGGCAATCAAAAGCTCCGCCTTTGATCAGGCTTTCCAGTACCCGTTTGGTCACCTTGCGCAGGTTCACCCGGTTACAAAGATCCAGCAGCGAAGTGAAAGGGCCGTCTTTTTCCCTGGCCTCCACAATTTCGCGGATGGCCTCGTCACCCACGTTTTTGACGCCGCCAAGGCCAAAGAGAATCCGCCCCTCGCACACGGAAAAGTTGCGCAGGCTTTCCTGCACCGAGGGGGCTTCCACCTTGATGCCCATATCCTTGCAGGAGGCCACATATTTGAGCAACTTGTCCTGGTTGCCCATTTCCGAAGTCAGCAGGGCCGCCATAAATTCCGGCTTGTAGTGGGTTTTGAGATAGGCGGTATGATAGGAAATCAGCGCGTAAGCCGCCGAATGCGACTTGTTGAAGCCATATTCGGCGAATTTTTCCATCAAGGAGAAAATTTCCGAAGCGGTTTCCGGGGCAACCTCGTTTTTCGTGGCCCCTTCCACAAACTTGGCCCGCTCGGCAGCCATTTTCTGGGCGTCCTTCTTGCCCATGGCCCGGCGCAGCATATCCGCGCCGCCCAGCGTGTAATTGGCCACAACCTGAGCAATCTGCATGACCTGTTCCTGATAGACAATTACACCGTAAGTATCTTTCAGGCAGACTTCCAGGCTGGGCAGCGGGTAGCTTACCTCCACCACGCCGTGCTTGCGGTTGATGAACTCGCCCACCATGTTCGCGCCCAGGGGGCCGGGCCGGTACAGGGCCAGCATGGCGATGATATCTTCAAACACTGTGGGCCTAAGCTGGCGCAGATAGGCGCGCATACCAGAGCTTTCCACCTGGAAGATGCCGTCGGTATCACCGGCGGCGTAAAGCTTGTAAACCGCCATATCGTCCAGCGGCAGGGTATCCAGATCCGGCGGAGTCTTGCCCTGAGCCGCGATCAAGTCCAGGGTATCCTGCAACAGGGTCATGGTTTTGAGGCCGAGAAAGTCGAATTTGACCAGCCCGACTTCTTCGACAATATTCTTGTCGAACTGGGTGACCACTTCGTTGCGCTTGCCCCGGTACAGCGGCAGATATTCCACCATCGGCTTGTCCGAAATAACCACCCCGGCCGCGTGCGTGGAAGCATGCCGGGAAAGCCCCTCCAAACGCCGGGAAATATCAATAAGCTTGGTTATTTTCGGGTCGGTATCGTACAGGGTTTTAAGTTCCGGTTCGTCGGACAGCGCCTTGGCGATAGTCATCTTGAGATCTTCCGGAATCAACTTGGCAATGCGGTTGGTCTCCTGAAAACTCATGCCCAGGGCGCGGCCCACGTCGCGCACCACGGCCTTGGCCTTCATAGTACCGAAGGTGGTAATTTGCGATACAGAATCAATACCGTAGCGCTCGCTTACGTACTCCAGCACCTGATGGCGCTTGCGTTCGCAAAAATCCACGTCAATATCCGGCAGGCTGACGCGCTCCGGGTTCAAAAAGCGTTCAAACAGCAGATTGTATGGAATGGGATCGATGTTGGTGATGCGCAAGGCCCAGGCCACCAGCGATCCGGCTGCCGAGCCGCGTCCGGGGCCAACCGGAATGCCGTTGCTCTTGCTCCAGTTGATAAAGTCCTGCACGATCAAAAAGTAGCCCTGGTAGCCCATGCGGCTGATGACGTTAAGTTCCATCTCCAGGCGATCGCGGTAAAGCTGCTCATCCACAGTATAAGTGATTTTTTCCAGCCGCTTTTCCAGACCCTCGCGGGAAAGTCTGCGGAATTCGTCATCTAGACTAAGATTTGCCGGAACTTCGTAAACCGGAAAATGCGCCTTGCCGAGTTCGAAGTTGTAATCCTCGCACATATCAGCGATGCGCATGGTATTGCTCAGAGCTTCCGGCGGTGCCCAGGCAAAATCACGCTCCATTTCCTCCGGGGATTTGAAATACAAATCCATGGCGTCAAAACGCATCCGCTTGGGATCATCCACGGTGGTCTGGGTTTGGATGCAAAGCAGCAGATCGTGCGCCTCGCGGTCATCCTTGCGCAGATAGTGGCAATCGTTGGTGGCCACCAGCGGGACTTTGGCGCTTTCAGCCAGTTCCAGAATTCCGGCATTGGCCCGCTTCTGGGCTTCCAGGCCGTTCACCTGCATTTCCAGAAAAAAGCGATCCGGGTAGATGCTCTTGTATTCGTTTACCAGACTCAAGGCCGCGTCCGGTCCCCGATTCAGCACGGCCTTGGGAATTTCCCCGGCCAGACAGGCCGAAAGCGCGATAATGCCCTCCGAATGCTGGCGCAGGATATTTTTATCCACGCGCGGGCGGTAGAAAAAACCATCCAACGCGCCCTTGGAGACCACCTGAACCAAATTGTGGTAGCCGGTCAGGTTTTGCGCCAGCAACACCAGGTGATAACGCTCACGTCCATGTTCCGGGCTTTTATCTTTATGATCCGGGCAGACATAGACCTCACAGCCGATAATCGGCTTGATGCCTATTTGTTTGGCCAGTTTGTAGAAAAAAATGGCCCCGTAAAGATTACCGTGATCGGTAAGGGCCGCCGCCGGCATCCCGAAATCCTTGGCCTGAACGCAAAGATCCTTCAGGCGTATGGCTCCGTCCAGCAGGCTGTACTCGCTATGACAATGCAGATGAATAAAATCCGACATATTTTGTGTTTTTAAATTTTTTATGGATATTGTATGAAGCAGGCCACGGAAAGCACTTAATCAGCGATTTCCAAGATAAATAATTAGCAGGTTTTAGCATGGGTCACAATACCGAAACTTTTCTCGGCCTCCTGGCCAGCCCCGCTGGTCATGCCGCGCTGGTCTTTTTCTTTTTTCTGCTGATTGTGCTGTTTTTGCGAAAATTATTCGGGCCAAAAGGCTGGCTGCGCGATCCCAAATGGGACGAAATGAACCGGGTACAGCGCCGTCAGGAACAGGAAGCGGCCATGCGCCAGCGCCTAAGCCAGTTGATCCCGCTGCTGGAACGCGAACAGGCCGTGTTTGGTAGTTATGTAGATGAGTTTTGCCGGGCCGGACAACCGGATCAGTCCGCAAAAGCCAGACGGCTGATACCAGACGGGCACCCCGGCCTTGCTGAACTATTCGAGCGGGCAGAACAGGCTGATCCTGCCTTGATGTATGAATTAAAGCGCGAACACAGCCTGAATGTGCTGCAAAACGCCATGGAAATTGTCGTTGCCGAACCGGCGCTTTTTCCCGCCGGGTTGCCGGGATCGAAAAAAATCGGAGCCAGACCGCGCAGCGCCATACTGCGCAAAGGAATGCGCGAGCCGGATGCCGTGCTGCTTTTGGCCGCCCTTTATCACGATCTGGGCCGCTTCGAGCAGCTCAGGCGTTACGGTACCTTCTGCGATGCGGTTTCAATGAATCACGGCCACCTAAGCGCAAAACTGCTGAAAGGTCCGCGCTTTCTGGCTGGTGAAAGTCCGGAGACCCGCGCCCTGACCCGCCTGACCGTGCTAATGCACAACCGCCGCGAGCTGCCCGCAAAGCTCACGCCCGGCCTGCACCCGATCTGCCAGGCCCTGCGTGACGCCGACAAGCTGGACATTCTGCGCATTATGGCCGCCGAGCTCGCGCCCGGACACGCCCCGGACCCAACGGTAGTGCTTGGACTTGCCGACGAGCCGGAAAAATACAGCCCCGCTCTGCTGGAAAAAGCCAGCAAACGCGAAAGCATCGCCTATACGGAGCTGCGCTATGTGAATGATTTGCGCTTCGTATTATGTGGCTGGCTGAATAGTCTGAGCTTTGAAACTTCCCGCCGCATTCTGGCCCGGCGCGGCCACCTGGAAAGCATTATGACTGCCCTGCCGGATACGCCGGAAATCAAACGCCTGACCGATATGGTGAGATCAGATTTGACGGCTGTTGCGGATCCATATATCGCATTGCAAAGGCCATTATAAACAATCGCATAACAAAAACAGTATGCAGAAGAGCACTTTTTCCATTATCGCCCTGGCGCTGCTTTTCATCACCCAGAGTCTGGGCCTCTTTCTGACCGTGGTTTACCGGGTTCCGGCGTCCACGATGCTCCTGATCGCACTCGTGCATTTTTCAGCCGTGCTGGGTTTTGCGTTTCTCCTGCGCCCTCTGTCCGTCAAAAGGAGCCTTGCGGGAAGCGGTTTTCTTTCTCCTCTGCCGCCTTTCCTTGCGTTGTGCGTCCTGCTGGCCTGCGCCGGACATACTCTGGGGCATCATGGTGAATTTTTCGCCCTTGTTTTACGCGCGATAGGGTTTGCCGGACTCGCGGTTACCGCGCTGTACGGCTTTTTTCTTTTCGTTCCCCCGGAGCGCAAGGGAATTTGCCTGGGACTCGCCATAGCCGCCGGAGAACTCGTCTGGCTTGCGTTGCTGCCCGGTATGAACGCCTTGTCCGGCGAATCCCTTCCGGCTTTGTCCGGCCAAATGCACAGGCTGCAAATGATAGTGGAATGCGCCATCGGCATCCTGTTGGTGGTGGCGTTTGCTGTTCGCCCGGATCGGAGCCGGACGCGAAAAGAGCAGGATGCGACCCAGGCCGACACGCTGTCCGACCATGCCCCAAGCCATGCCCAGGGTCATGCGGTGGCCGCTTTCGCATTGCCGCTCTTGTTCGCGGCGGCGGCGTTTTTCTATGGTACATATGGGCTGGCCTCCGGGCTGAGTTTCCCCAGAGTCGCTCCCGGTATAGCAGATACCGCGCATTTGCCCCTGCTGCTCATCATGCCGCTGGCGGGAGCGTTTCTGGACAAAGGGGGCCGGGGCTGCCGCATGGTTCTCCTTATACCGGCCTGTCTGGTGTTTACCGCTCCCATCATGGTCTTCGCCTCTGATGCGGCGATACGGGAAGCCTTGTATGCCGCGCTCTGCGTGGGGCGGCAAAGCGTGTTCCTCATAACGCTGTTCCTGGTGGATCGTCTGCTGCGGAACAGAAAGCGTCTGTCCCTGCTGGCCGCTCTGGCCTATGGGTTGCCCGCCGTGTCCATAGTGGGCAGCGTTGTTTCCCGCATGAGCGGCGAAACCGTCTTGACGGGCTGGATTGCCATTATCCTGGCCCTGGCGTTTACTGCGCTTGTTTTTCGCTTGCGCGGCGCTCTCGCCGATCTGCCCGTGGCGCGAGATAAGGACGCCGCACCCATGCCGGATACGGAACCGCACGATGCGTCCATGTCGGAGGAGGCCCGCCTTGCCGCCTTTGCCATCAGCTACGGGCTGAGCGAACAGGAAACCAAAGTCATGGAGATGCTGGCACAGCGCAATTCCTCGAAAGAAATCGCCATGCATTTGAATGTGGAGGAAGTCACCGTCCGCACCTATATTGCCCGCATGATGAAAAAAACCGATACGCACAAGCGTGCGGAACTAATGGCGCGGTATGCCGCCCAAAACTCCGCTGCGCGTTTAAGATAACGGTCGGCTTGCTCGCCGGGAGTGAATCCCGGCTCCTCGCCAAATGCGCCCGCTCACAGCCGCACTTCCTGTGCGGCTCCCTCCCTTTCAAAAAAAACATCCTCAATTATTCCGCCATAATGATTCCGGTGTTGACAGAGTGTTGACAAACCGGCCTCTTGATTTTTTTTGCGATGTATCATTTATAATAATCAAATTTTTATAAGCAGCGCTCTATTCAGTCGCGCATTTTCCGCTGTTCCTTTTTTTACCCTCAAGGATGGTTGCGCCATGAACAAAACCCCGCTTCGCTTTGCCCTGCCCTGTTTCGCTGTATTCTGCTTTTGCCTGGGTCTTGTGTTTGCTGTCCTGCCCGCGCACCCGGCGCTGGCCGCGACCGGGCAGACCATTACCATTGAAGGCTATGTGGGCCATGATGTTTACGGCAGCGGCGACCCGCTGGACAATGGCGCGCCTTTCGGCATGCCGCCGGAAAGCGCCACGGGCAATAGCGTGATCGCAGGCGATGGCGTCACCGTTGGCGGCTCCATGCATGGCGGCTTTGCCTACAGCGGCGGCGATGCCACGGCCGATACGAACAGCGTGGAGCTCAGCGGCAACGCCTTTGTGGATGAGAACGTGTACGGCGGCTACGCTCAAAACTATGGCGGTAGCGCCACGACCAATACGAACAGCGTGGAGATCAGTGGCGGTCCCAGCCTGAACGCTGTGTACGGCGGCAATGCCTACAACGCTGGCGGCGACGCCACGGCCAATACGAACAGCGTGGAGATCAGCAGCGGCCTTGTGTACGGCGAGGTGTTCGGCGGCAATGCCTACAACGCTGGCGGCGACGCCACGGCCAATACGAACAGCGTGGAAATCAGCGGCGGCACGGTGAACGGTGTGTATGGCGGGTATGCGGAAAATGACGGCACAGGCACGGCGGGCACGGCCAGCGGCAACAGCGTCATAATCAGCGGCGGCGCCGCGGTGTACGGGAATGTCTATGGAGGCTACAGCGTGGTTGAGGGGTACGGAGAAAGCGGTACTGCCACACACAACAGCGTGACCATATCGAGCGCTCCCATCCGCATCATCACCATGCTCTACGGCGGTTACGTCGGAGATAACAGTTCTCCCGCAGCAGGTATGGACGCTTTCAGCGGCAACACCCTGAACCTGTATTCCGCAGGTCACCTCGTTGCGGGTCTCTACAACTTCTAGAACCTGAACTTTTACCTGCCCGGCAGCCTGGCGGCAGGTGAGACCATGCTCAGCGTCAGCGGCACGGCGCAATTGACTGAAAATGCCGACGGCACAGGCCGTTCTTCCATCGTCAACGTGGGCATTGACGGCGCAAGCTCGCCCCTTTTGGAAGGCGATCAACTGGTTCTTATAGACGCGGGCACGCTGATCACAAATGAAGCGCTGAACACCATAGCCAACGGCCAGGGAATGCAGGGCGTAACCATAAAATACGAGTTCTATATAGCAGCCGCCGACAATATGCTTACCGCCACGGTGAGAAGCGCCGAAGCCGATGAACAGGCCAAAGCCCTTTCCGAAGGGTTTATCGGCGGCCTTTCGCTTGTCAACCTTGGCGCTGATCTTGTTGCCGGGCAGGGCTTGAGCAATGCTGTAAACGCGGTTCAAAACACAGCCGGGGGCGCGGAGGCCGGGTACGGTTCCGGCTCTGGTTTTGCAGGCTTCGGCGCTCTTTCCGGCGGCTCCCTGCGCTACAATTCCGGCTCGCATGTGGATATGAACAGCGTATCGCTTATGACCGGCCTGGCAATGGGATGGGGGGGCGCGGACACCACCCCCAAAAGCATCGTCAGCCGCCTGACCCTCGGCGCGTTTTTTGAGTACGGCAACGGCAATTACGACACGCACAATTCTTTTTCAAATTCGGCCTCTGTGGATGGTGACGGCGATGCCTGGTATCTCGGCGGCGGTGTCCTGGGTCGTATGGATTTTGCCAATGCAGGGCCGGGACGTTTCTATACGGAAGCCTCCGCCAGAATCGGCAAGATGCACAACGAATACGGCAGTTCGGACTTGCAGTTTAACGGCGTCAACGCGGAATATGATTCCTCTTCGCTCTATTACGGCTTGCACCTCGGCACCGGCTATATCTGGAATATCACGGAAGCCGCCAGCCTCGACCTGTACGGCAAATACTTCTGGACGCGGCAGGAAGGGGATTCCGTAACGCTCTCCACCGGCGACCCGGTAACATTCAAGGACGCGGATTCTTCCCGTCTGCGCTTCGGCGGGCGCTTCGCCTACGCCGTCAATGAATACGTCAGCCCCTACATTGGCGCGGCCTACGAGCATGAGTTTGACGGCAAGGCGCGGGCCACCAGCAACGGCTTTGCCCTTGATGCCCCCTCCCTGCGCGGCGATACGGGCATTGGCGAGATCGGCCTGACGTTCAAACCCTCCGCAACCATACCGCTGTCTTTTGATTTGGGAGTGCAGGGCTATACGGGGATAAGAGAGGGCGTGACGGGTTCGCTGCAACTGAAATTTGAATTCTAAAGGAGTTGGGTATGTCTTCTGTATTCTTTCGACTGGCGCTGCTCGCTTTTTGCTGCATCGCCTGTATACCGGATGCGGTTTTTGCCGCAGAGCGTGAGAAAGTAGGGCTTGTTCTTTCTCTCACGCCCGGCGTGATCGCCACGCGGGAAGGGCAGCAGGTGGCTTTGGAACAAAAAAGCCCGGTTAACGGAACGGACGTACTGAATACCGACGCCACGGGCCGGGCGCAAATCCTGTTTGCTGACGACAGCAGCGTTTCACTTGGCTCCAATACCACCCTGGTTCTGGAAGACGTTGTGGCCGAGGGAAAAAATCCCGTTTTCAAGGCCCGGCTCGGACAGGGCTTGGCCCGCTTTATTACCGGAAAAATCGTGGAGCAGAACCCGGATGGCTTTGCCGTGGTCACGCCCGAAGCCGTTGTGGGCATTCGTGGCACCATCTTCGCCGTCAGCACTAGCAACGGTAAAACCACCGTGTATGTCATGAACACCACCCGGCAGGTGCTGGTCAACGGCATCACGGTGCCGGGCGGCTATAAAGTTACCCTGCCCGACGGCACCCCCCTGCCCATGACCCCTGCCGACCTGATCATGGTGAGCGATGCCGTCGCAGCCGGAAACGGCCCCGGCAGCAACGGCGGCACAGGCACTGAAAAGCTCATAGCCTGGGAAAGCGGCAAGACGGTGTTTAATCCGGATACCCTTGAACAGCCGGAACTGGGCAAGCAGCTTATCGGTGATTCCCTGGCTCCGGGCTATACCAGCACGGCCTATGTCGAGGGCTATACGATGCCCACCACCATCACGACCCCCGGTAGCCTTCTTACGGCGGGTGTCGGCTCTTTCAGCTTTACCGCGGATCTTGGCAGCGGCGCGGTCAGTGATGCGAGTATGAGCAATACCAATTATGACGTCGGTACCATGGGATCTGGCATTTCGATGTCATATACTCTCACGGGCGGCAGCGGCACAATCAACGGCACTACGCTCACGGTTTCCGGGCTTGCCGGCACATCCGGAATGACTGGAGTTGCAACACAAACCGGGGCTACCGGCAGCATGAACGGAACAGCAATAAACGGAACTGGCGGACTGACCGTGAACGGAAACTACAGGGTTGATTTTAACAATACCGATTTGGCGGGGGTTGGACTCACCAGTGAGGATGGCATTTTTAATGGTCAGCAGACCCCTGCACCGTAACCGTTCTGCAGTTCGCGTTCACCAATAATTAATACCAAAAGAGGCCTACGGTTTTACCCGTAAGCCTCTTTATTTTTTCCGGCTCCCCGGAAGCCATTTTAAAACAGCTTCCGGTATATATTTCTAGTATCTGTAGTGATCCGACTTGAACGGGCCTTCAACCGGCACGCCGAGGTAGTCGGCCTGTTCCTGGGTCAGGGTGGTCAGGCGCGCGCCCAGACGGGCCAGGTGCAGGCGGGCCACTTCTTCGTCAAGCTTCTTGGGCAGGATATAGACTTTGCGCTCCAGCTTCTTGTTGGTGGCCAGTTCTAGCTGGGCCAGCACCTGGTTGGTGAAGCTGGCGGACATCACAAAACTGGGGTGACCAGTGGCGCAGCCCAGGTTGACCAGACGGCCTTCGGCCAGCACCACGATGGAACGACCGGAAGGCAGCAGCCATTTATCGACCTGCGGCTTGATCTGCGTGCGTTCGCAGCGGGGGTCAGTTTCCAGAAAGCTCATTTCGATTTCATTGTCAAAGTGGCCGATATTGCAGACAATGGCTTCATCCTTCATGGCCAGCATATGTTCGCTGGTGATGACGTGGTAGTTGCCGGTGGCGGTGATAAAAATATCGCCGTAGGGCAAAGCTTCTTCCAGCCGCACCACCTGGAAGCCTTCCATGGCCGCTTGCAGGGCGCAAATCGGGTCAACTTCCGTAACCAGCACACGAGCACCAAAACCGCGCATGGACTGGGCGCAGCCTTTGCCCACATCGCCATAACCCATAACTACAGCCACTTTGCCGGCCACCATGATGTCGGTGGCGCGCTTGATGCCGTCGGCCAGCGATTCACGGCAGCCGTAGAGGTTGTCGAACTTGGACTTGGTGACCGAGTCGTTGACGTTAACAGCCGGGAAGAGCAGTTTGCCTTCTTTTTCCATCTGGTAAAGCCGATGCACGCCGGTAGTGGTTTCTTCGGATACACCCTTGATATTGGCGGCCACTTTCTGCCAGCGGTCCTTGTTATTTTCAAGGGAAAGGGCCAGACGATCCATGATGATCTGCACTTCTTTTACATCATAGGCTTTTTTGAGCAGATCCGGGTTCTTTTCCACTTCCACGCCCTTGTGTACCAAAAGGGTGGCGTCGCCGCCGTCATCCACAATCAGGTCCGGGCCGCTGCCATCAGGCCAGGTAAGGGCCATTTCAGTACACCACCAGTAATCCTCAAGCGTTTCGCCCTTCCAGGCAAAAACTTTGGCCAGGCCGGATTCGGCTATAGCCGCAGCCGCATGGTCCTGCGTGGAGAAAATGTTGCAGGAAGCCCAGCGGATGTCCGCGCCCAGAGCATGCAGAGTTTTGATCAGCATGGCCGTCTGGATGGTCATGTGCAGCGATCCGGTAATCTTTAGGCCTTTAAGCGGTTTGGTGGCGCTGTACTTGGCAATCAGCTCCATCAGGCCGGGCATTTCGCGCTCGGAAAGCTGCATTTCCTTATGGCCCAGTTCGGCCAGGGACATGTCGGCCACCTTGTGATTCAGGGAAAGATCCAGTGGGGCGGCATTTTTAGCGTTGGTCATAATAATCTCCGTTTCAGGATTTGTTGGTTGCTTTATAAAAATGTAAGGAAAGATTCTTTTCCACCGGACGGGAAAACGAACTTTCCAGACTCAAACCGGCCTGTTCCAGAAAAGCGTGAATAGTTTCGGTTTCAAAACCGAGCCAGCGGTCGCCGTAATCCGAACGCAGGCTTTCATCATCATGGCTGTCAAAATCACTCAGCACCAGCACACCGCCGGGCTTAAGCACCCGTTTGCCCTCTTCCAGCACGTTGCGCGGGTGCGAAAGGTGATGCAGCACCAAATTTACGCAGACAAAATCCGCCTCGCCGTCACGCAGGGGCAGATGCTCCAAATCGCCAATGCGCAGCGAAACCCGTTCGGCACACTCCACAAAACGCCGCCTGGCAAGTTCCAGCATACTGGCTGATCCATCCACGCCCACCACGTTTTGCGCCCGCCGCATCAGTTGCTCCAGCATCAAGCCGGTGCCGCAGCCGAGATCCACAGCCGTTTCGCAAGCTTCCGGCATCAGGGATACCACGGCCTCCTCCAGCTGGAACCCGCCAAGAATTTCACGGGACATATTATCCCAATACATGGCGATGCTGTTAAAAAACTGCGTGGTCTTGCTGGCTCGTTCGTCAATCAGGGCAGCGGCCAGGTTGAGATCGCCCTCGGAAGTTTTTTCATCCAGCAAAAAGGGAGCAATGGCGTTGATAAACTCGCGCCCGCTGCCCTCCCGCGCTGCCGAATAAAAAACCCACAACCCATCGCGGCGGGAGGAAAGCAGCCCGGCCTCGGCCAAAATTTTCAGATGCCTGGATACGCGCGACTGCCCCATGCCCAGAAAGCGCACCAGCTCGTTTACGTTAAGCTCATAGCGGTTCAGGATAAAAAGCAGGCGGAGCCTGGTTTCATCGGAAAGAGCCTTGAAAAAATGCAGAGTCTGTTCCATATTCACTTACCATAAATACGTTGATGTCTGGCTGAAATTAATTTTTCTCAATAACCTTGCGAAATCCAGTCAGTATTTTTATAAATCAAGAAATATTGATATTGAATATCCGCCAATTCGGATTCAGTCAAGAAAATATTAGGAACCTATGTTAACTCCAATTATCTGCATCGGCGGGCCTACCGGCGCCGGAAAAAGCGCGGCGGCCTGCTTTCTCGCGGAACAGCTTGGCGGAGAGGTTATCAACGCCGACTCGCGCCAGGTTTACGCCGATTTTCCAATCATCACCGCCCAGCCAAAAGCGGAGGAACTGGCTGTTTGCAGGCACAGGCTTTATGGATTTTTGCCCAGCGAAAGTAAAATCAGCGCGGGCGAATATTTGCGTCTGGCCGGGCGCGAAATAGACCTGCTGCGGGCTGAAGGAAAAATCCCCATTCTGGTTGGCGGCACCGGCCTTTATTTTCGCGCCCTGCTTGGCGGCATTGCCCAAATTCCGCCGGTTGACGAGGCCATTCGAGAATACTGGCAGCGCCGTTACGTTGCGGAAGGAGGCCAGGCTCTGCACACTGTTTTGCGTGATCTTGACCCGGAATACGCGGCCAAAATCCACCCCAACGACAGGCAGCGCGTTACCCGCGCCCTGGAAGTATGCGAATCCACCGGAAAAAACTTCACCTGGTGGCACCGGGAAAAAACTGACGCTACAGGCTATACAGCGCTTTATCTGGGTGTTTGCCTGTCACTCTCTGAACTGGAGCCACTGCTGGCCGGGCGCATTGATCAGATGCTGCAAGCCGGCGCTTTGGACGAGGCGGCCAAAGCCAGAAAAAATTGCGACGATGCTGCCGCGCCGGGCTGGAGCGGCATTGGCTGCGCCGAGGTATACCGTTATTTACGCGGAGAACTCAGCCTCCCGGACTGCCGTGAACTCTGGCTGCACAACACCAGGGCTTACGCCAAGCGGCAACTCACCTGGTTCGGGGCGGAAAAAAACTTCCTGCCACATCGCCCCGGCCAGGATAAAGCCATGCTGGCCCTGGCCCGCGACTGGATTGACAGCATAACAAAGTGAAATATATGTTTAACTTTGCCTCCAGCCCTGAAAAAAGATAACTCCAAACATTGTATCCCTGATTATAATAGGGTAAAATGTCCAATTATGCGATACTTCGAAAATTGCAGCCAACGGCATTGCCTTATCCAAAAGTAATCGCAGATTATATCACTCACGCGTTACACCAAAAACGCTATTACGGACTATCATGCGACAACCTGAGCCGATTACAGTTCTGACCATTGCCATATCAGATTTTTGCGCTCTGGTATTGTCGTTTATGAGCGCTTATTTCCTGCGCAGTCTTTTCCCCGGCCATCTTCCCTTTGATCTTTATCTGAAAATGCTGCCCCTGCTTCTGTTCTTTATGCCGCTTTACGCTTCGCTGCGGCTTTACCCCGGCCTGCTTCTGGGGGGGCCGGAGTCGCTCAGGCGTCTTAGCACGGCAACCACTGTGGGAACCCTCTTTTTGAGCGGGCTGCTTTTTGTCGGCCAGTTCGGGGAGATGTACTCCCGCTTTGTGCTCGTGTTTTTCTGGCTGCTGGCCCTGCTCCTGGTTCCCCTGTTCCGCTGCCTGACCCAAAGGCTCTGCGGCCATTTCGCTTGGTGGGGATATCCGGTGTTGCTTATGGGCCGGGCCAACCTGACAGATCTCTTGCGCAAGCACCTGCGCAGCACCCCGGCTCTGGGTTACAAATGCGTTGGTGTATTCAATATTGATGAGCCAAACGGAACGCTGGCAAGCGAATTGATGGCCGCCAGCACAAAAAAATATCCGTTGCTAACGGCGGCCCTGATCATGAACGGGCTGGACAAAACAGAGCAAAAAGAACTTTTCCGGCTGGCAAACAGCTATTGCAAACGCATTATCGTGCTGCCGGACGAAGCTTTCAATATCAAACTCTCGGTCAAGCTGGCCATGTTCTGTTCGCACATTACCCTCAGTATGCGGCAAAACTTGCTGGACCCCTACCGCCTGCATATGAAACGCTTTCTGGATTTATTGCTCGTCCTGCTTTTTGCGCTGCCCCTGCTGCCGGTTATGACCTTCATCTATCTGGCCGTGCGCCTGGACAGCAAGGGGCCGGGCTTTTACCGGCATACCCGCATCGGCCAGCACGGACAGGAAATAAAAATATGGAAATTCCGCACCATGCGGCATAACGCGGATAAAATCCTGCCAGTTTATCTGAACAAGGAACCGCAACTGCAAGCCGAATGGCTGTTAAAACAGAAACTGGAATATGATCCGCGCATCACCAGGATAGGGCAATGCCTGCGCAAAACCAGCCTGGACGAACTGCCGCAGATCTTCAACGTCTTTACGGGAGAAATGAGCCTGGTCGGGCCGCGTCCAATCACGCGGAATGAAATTGAAAAATACGGCGAGGCCTTTGAACTGTATAAACAGGTCAGACCGGGCATAACCGGCCTGTGGCAGGTTTCCGGCCGCAACAACGTTAGCTACGATACCAGAGTAGCTCTGGACGAGACCTATATCGCCAACTGGTCAATCTGGCTGGACATCTATATTCTGGCCCGCACTGCTCCGGCGGCGATTACCGGCAACGGCGCATATTAAAACTAAATTTCCTTTCCAAAACTACCGCTGAATATATCCGAAAAAAGGGCAGTGCTGATCTGCCGGTCATAGCGGGCGTCGTCAGCCAGTTCCTTGGCCGCTTCAAGCGGCGGTTTTGCCTCGGCGTAGGGGCGCTTCTGGATCATGGCGGAAAATGAATCGGCCACGGCGCAAATGGCCCCGCTGCGGCTGATCCGCGAGGAGTTCATCTTTTGCGGGTAGCCAGAGCCGTCCATGCGCTCGTGGTGTTCCAGACAAAGGGCCAGCGCATCGTCATCAAGCAGTTCCATTTTCCGCATAACGTCCGCCCCGGCAAAGACATGCTTGGGAATCTTTTCCTTTTCATCCTGCTTCAGCGGGGTATTCTTGGCGGTGATGAAGGCTGGCACCTTGGTCATGCCAACGTCATGCAGCAAAAAGCCAAGCGCGTGGTTATCCAGTTCCTTGCGGGCAAGCTCGGCCCCCTTGATACGCATAAAAAGCCACAAACCGGCAAACATGGTGTTCAGCGTATGGTTGATCAGGCTGTGATCACCCTTGTGCAGACGCCGCATGAACAACTTGATGCGGTGGCGATCAATCCAAAGAAATTCGGTAAAGACAAGACAATCCTCATAAATGCGGTCAAACACTACCTTTACCGGTTGCTCGAAAAACTCGGCCAGGCGCAGGCTGAGGGCGCGAATGAAAATATCGGCCACCTCGCTTTCCTTGAGGTTCTGATCCTGCAAGGCCAGGTCCAGTTGCTTCACAATATGCTGCGAGTAAATGGGGTGATCGGATCTGGCTACAAACAGCAGGCCCTGCTTGCAGTTTTCGTGCATTTCCTCCACCTGCTCGTTGCTCAGGCGGGTCTCTTTTTTATAATATGGCACCAGCAATACCACCTCCTCCTGAAGCAGAAAAAGGTCCAGAGGCAGGCGGTACTTGGGAAAGCTGCTGAGAACGGCTTCGCTGATTTGATAATAGTCTTCGGAGATAGCAGCCAGATTTTCTTGCGCCATGTTTACTTCCTGTAAATCTTTACCAGGTTGGTGCCCTGAGGGGCTTCACCCGGCCTGGGTTGTCCGGCGGTTATGACCAGATTGTCACCGCTCCTGAAATCCTCACAAAACTCGATGAAACTTTCCGCCCGCTCCAGATGCCCGGTGGAGGTGTTGGCAATCAGGTGCGGACGCACACCCCAGGAAAAATTCAGCGCGTGGTAAACTTCCTTGTTGGGCGTGAGAATATAAATGGGCTGGCTGGGACGCCGCGCCGAAAGATTGCGCGCCGCCGCGCCGGACATGCTGTGCGCCACCAGGCCCACGGCCCCGGCCTTTTCCGCCAGCAGGCAAGCGGAGTAGGATAGAAAATCCGAGGCCTCGTCCTGACCGGGCAGTTCAAAACGGGTGGTGCGCTCCATCAGCAGGGCCTCGGCCTCGGAAGTAATGCTGCGCATAAACTGCACGGTTTCCACCGGGTAATGGCCCATGGCTGTTTCTTCGGAAAGCATGACGCAATCCGCGCCATCCAGCACGGCGTTGGCCACGTCCGTGGTTTCGGCCCGGGTAGGCGAGGGATTGTTCACCATCGAAAGCAGCATCTGGGTTGCCACGATAACTGGTACCGAAACATTGTTGCAAGCCTTGATGATGCGCTTCTGCATGCTGGGGAGCTTCTGCAGCGGGCATTCCACACCCAGATCGCCACGCGCCACCATGACCACATCCACCACTTTGAGGATGTCGAACAGACGATCCACGGCGTTCTGGCGTTCCAGCTTGGCTACCACCGGAATATTCTTGCCCGCTTCGGCGATAATGGCCTTGGCCTCCAGAATATCTTCCGGGGTCTGCACATACGAAAGAGCCACGGCATCAACGCCCAGAGCCAGTCCGTCGCGCAAATCACTTTTATCTTTCTCGGTCAGGGCGGGCAGGCGCACGTCCTTGCCGGGCAGGGCCAGCCCCTTGCGCGAGGTGACAATGCCGCTGTTGCCCGATTCCAATAAAAAGTTGCCGTCCGGCAGTTTTTCCCGTACGGCCAGCATCAAAGTGCCATCGGCCAGGGCCAAGCGATCCCCCGGCTCCAGACTTGCCAGAATTTCTTCTTTGGCAAAGGGAATATACAGGGCGTTTTTGTCGACGGGCGGCGTTTTGCCAAGCACCACCTTATCCCCAAAAGCAATATTCAGCGGCTCGGCCAAATCGCCGATGCGGATTTTCGGCCCGGCCAAATCCTGCATGATCGTGAGCGGAATACCCAGTTCTTTTTCCAGACTGCGGATTGTCCGCACGATTGGCTCAAAACTGGCCGCCCCGCTGTGCGAAAAATTCAGACGAAAAATGCTTACCCCGGCTTCAGCCAGGCTACGCAGTTTGTCCGGCGCGGAACAGGCCGGTCCCACCGTGGCGATGATCTTGGTTTTCATATTTATCCCCGCTGGGTTACAGGCGCGGAAATCATTTCAAAAATAACAGTGAAATGACTTCTATTCAAAATCAATCCCTTTACCTATATGCCCCCTACCAGCCCTACGGTCAAGCTGGAAATGCCTGTATTTAGCCGCCCTTACCCTATACAACCACGACAACTTGGATTATTGAAGGCGTGGTTAACAACAAAATGACAAACAACATAAAACAAAAAGACGCCAAATTCACCACATCCGTGGCTTTTGGGATAATCTGCGCCTTTCTGGCCACGCTGGTCTGGTCCGGCAACTTCATTGCCGGGCGCGCCCTGGCCCCTTCCCTGTCGCCGATGATTCTGGTGCTGCTGCGCTGTACACTGGCCTCGCTGATTATGCTCCCGCTGGCCTGGCGTCCGCTCAAAGCCGATTGGCCCGTCATACGCGCCAACCTGCGCTTCTGCGCCCTGCTCTCCCTGCTGGGCATAACCGGAGCCAATGTCTTCGTGTATATGGCCGCGCACAGCACCTCGGCTGTAAACCTTTCGATCATTTCCATCTGCACGCCCCTGTGCATCCTGCTGCTGACGCGTATTTTCTTTGCCGAGCGGCTGGGGCTTACCCGCATCATCGGGCTCTGCATCACCATCAGCGGCGTACTGGTGCTGATCTCACGCGGTGAGGCCGCCGTGCTGCTTAATCTGCATTTTCAAAGCGGCGATTTGCTCATGTTCGGCAACGTGCTGAGCTTTGCCGTCTATACGCTGCTCTTGCGCAAACTCCCCCGAGGCATCAGCCTGCCCAGCCTGCTGTTCATGCTCATGGCCATGGGCGGACTGTTCGTAATTCCCGGCGCAATATGGGAATTTGTGGCCGGACCGCCGCCTGTCTTTAACTGGGCGGTGTTCGGCGGCATCGTTTATGTCAGCCTTGGCTCCAGCCTGCTTGCCTATGGCTTGTGGAACATCGGCATTGAACGGGCCGGCTCCGCCCGCACCTCGATTGTCTATTACAGCATGCCGCTTTTTTGCGGCATTGAGGCAATCATCATCCTGAACGAGCCGGTAACACTAATGCACACCATTAGCATTACGCTGATCATCGCCGGATTATTTACGGCCATGCGCACGCCAAAATCAGCAAAAAAACTGTAAATTCCAAAACATACGCAATTTTAATTAATTTGCTCTGAAATATGGTTTAGCCACCTAAACCTTTGTGTCTTTTTTGTTCACAAAAAAATAATCTCTAAAAAGCATAAAAAAGTAATTCAGAACACTTTACTAAACTTGTTATATACTGCTATATCGATAAATCATAAGGCAGGATATATTTAAGCATCCGGAAAATTAATATTTAAAACGCAAGAAAATGTTCCGGCAGAAGCAAAAAACGATCCTCGCCCGGCTCAGGTATATAAAAGGGTTTCACATATAATGGGTTATCTCAACACTTTCATGCAGGAGAATTTATGGAAACACTTCAAGAGTTAGTTAACTATCTGGGCGGTATCGTCTGGGGTCCCTACGTGCTGCTGCCACTGCTCGTCGGTACCGGTGCCTACCTGATGCTCGGCCTGAGATTCATGCCGGCCCGGCATCTGTTCCCGGCATTCAAACAAATGCTGGCCGGCAGAAAAAATCAGGGTACCGAAGGCGAACTTTCGCCCTTCAACGCCATGATGGCCTCCATGGCTGCCACGGTTGGTACCGGTAACATCGTGGGCGTGGCCACCGCCATTATGATCGGCGGCCCCGGCGCGGTGTTCTGGATGTGGGTAACCGCCTTTTTGGGTATGGCTACCAAGTACTGCGAATGCACACTGGCCGTTAAGTACCGTGAAGTCACCCCCGATGGTAAATACGTGGGTGGCCCCATGTACTACATCAAGAACGGCCTGGGCAAAAACTGGAAGTGGATGGGCGTGCTGTTCGCCATTTTCGGCGCAGTGGCCAGCTTTGGTATCGGCAACATGAGCCAGGCTAACGCCATTACCGGCAACCTGAACCAGTTGCTTGGCATTCCGCAGTGGGCCGTTGCCGTTGCTCTGGTCGTGCTGGTCGGTATCGTGCTGATCGGCGGCGTGCAGCGCGTTGGTGCCGTGGCCGGTAAAGTTGTGCCGGTTATGGCCATTTTCTATATCGGCATGGGCATTGTCATCATGCTTATGAACATTGACAAAGTTTGGCCGGCTTTCTCTTCCATTTTCATTTACGCCTTCCAGCCCGCGCCCGCCGTTGGCGGTTTCGTTGGCTCGACCATGATGATTGCCATGCGCTTTGGTATGGCTCGCGGCCTCTTCTCGAACGAAGCCGGTCTTGGTAGCGCCCCGATCACCCACGCCACCGCCATTGTTGACCACCCGGTCAAGCAGGGCTTCCTTGGCATGATCGACCCGTTCCTCGACACCATCGTTATCTGCACCATGACCGCCATCGTCATCCTGATCGCTGGTGACTGGTCTGCCACTGACCGCGGTAGCGCGGCTGTTATGACCTCTGTGGCCTTCAACCACGTTCTGCCCGGCGTTGGCGGCTACGGCGTGGCTCTCGGCCTGGTGCTCTTCGCCTACACGACCATCCTCGGTTGGTCGATTTACGGCGAACGCTGCTGTATTTTCCTGTTCGGCCACAAGGCCTCCCTGCCCTTCCGCGTGGTCTTCACCCTGGTGGTGCCGCTCGGTTGCTTGGCTCAGCTTGACTTCGTGTGGAGCCTCTCCGACCTCTTCAACGGTCTGATGGCCATCCCGAACTTGATTGCCGTGCTGCTGCTCAGCCCGGTGGTCTTCAAGCTGACCAAGGAATACTTTGAAAAGGAACTTGGCAAGAAGATCTAGGCTTTGAAGACTTAGCATCAAGATCATAGGTTAGTATTATACAGCCCCGGCAGCTTTCACTGCCGGGGCTGTTGTTTTTTTGCAGCGGTTTTAATCGTTCAAGGCTTTGACAACTATGATGCCAAGTATTATACATTGCTCAAGGAACTGATAGAATAATGAAATTCATTCTGAAAACACGCAGATTTTCCCGATGGATGAAAAAAACGCTGCTTCATGATGCCACATTGCTCGTGGCTATAGAGGAAATGGAACGAGGTCTTATTGACGCGGAGTTAGGCGGCTATATTCTGAAAAAAAGGATTGCGCTGCCGGGCCGGGGCAAGAGCGGAAGTGTTAGGACTTTGATAGCCACAAAAAAAGAAGATCGTTGGATTTTCATGATTGGGTTTGAAAAAAACGAAAAGGAAAATATCACATCGGCAGAACTCGCCGCCATACAGGCCCTTGCCCGTGATTACCTTGAGTTTTCAGACCAGATGCTACTGGCGGTTATCACCAGCGGGCAGCTTGAAGAGGTGAACCATGAGTGAACATAGCAGAATAATGGAAGAAATGTATGAGGCGGCGTGTGAACTTCACGCAGCCGGGTTTATCGACAAAAGGCGCATGAGCGAACATGAGGCATTGTACCGCGCGAACCAGGTTCCGCAATACACTGGCGAAAGCGTCAAGGCTTTGCGGGGCCGTTTGAACGTGAGCCAGTCAGTACTTGCTACAATCATCAATACCAGCGCCGCGACAGTCCGCTCTTGGGAAGCAGGAACAAAAAAACCGGGAGGCCCAACCTGCAAACTGCTGGACGTTCTGGATCGCAAAGGCATTGAAGCTCTTTTATAATAATCTATTAGTGATTACGTAAGCTGGCACAACAGTTAAAGCTGTTATGCCAGCTTTTTACATTTAGGTGCTGTTTATAAATCAATAATTTTGCTCCAAGAGCAAGAAATCCGGTCTTTTTTGCGGAGGAAGTGTACTCTTTTCGTACTCGACCGAAGCAAAAAAGACCGGATTACGCAGATATTGGACAAAAGGATTATTTAGAAACAGTACCTAGAAGTAGCGGGCCAACAAGCCCTGGAATCCCTTGCCGTGACGGGCTTCATCCTTGCACATTTCATGGACGCTGTCGTGAATGGCATCAAGGTTAAGCTGCTTGGCTCTGGTGGCCAGATCTTTTTTGCCCTGGCAGGCCCCATGCTCGGCCAGCACGCGCATTTCAAGGTTCTTTTTGGTAGAGGAATCCAGTACCTCGCCCAACAATTCCGCAAAACGGGCAGCGTGATCTGCTTCTTCAAGGGCATAGCGTCTGTAGGCCTCACCTATTTCCGGGTAGCCTTCGCGATGCGCCTGGCGGCTCATGGCCAGGTACATGCCTACTTCGGTGCATTCGCCCATAAAATTCAGGCGCAAGCCTTCAATAATTTCAGGATCTACTCCCTTAGCAACGCCAACCACATGCTCATCGGCAAAAGCAAGTCCTTCGCCGGATTGTTCGTTAAACTTGGCGGCCGGAGCATTGCACTGCGGGCATTTCTCCGGACGTTCAGCCCCTTCGTGTACGTAACCGCAAATGGAACAAATAAATTTTTTCATTTCAATCTCCTAATGATTTTACTAACAGGAAGGATTCTTATTAGCTCAATTACTTAATAAATAAAACTTCTTACTTTGTCAACCGTATTGTTATATTTTAGCCTTAAGCAGTTAGACATCTAATACGTTTCAGGTTAAAAACGCGCACAATATATGTTTTTAAGGATTAAAGCATGCCCAATTCCACGCGCCTAGCCATTATCGGAGCCGGTCTGGCCGGTTGCGAATGCGCCCTGGCCCTGGCCGCCGCCGGAGTGCCGGTCACTCTTTTTGAAATGAAGCCGCACCGCTATTCCCCGGCCCATGAAATAGCCGGGCTGGGTGAGCTGGTTTGCTCCAACTCACTGCGCTCCAATGATCCGCAAAGCGCGGTCGGCGCACTAAAAAACGAAATGCGCACCCTGGGTAGCCGGGTGCTGCGCGTGGCGGACGAAACCCGTGTGCCAGCAGGCAAGGCCCTGGCCGTTGATCGCCTGCTGTTCAGTCAGCGCCTTACCGCCCTGGTGGAGGCCGAACCGCTGATTACACTGGAACGGCGCGAAATAACTTCGCTTAACCCTCAAGAGAAACCCTGCCTGGCTGCCTTTTCCCACATCGTGCTTGCAGCCGGGCCGCTGATTAGCGACGCCCTCAGCCTCTCCCTGCGCGATCTGCTTGGCGACAAGGCCGAAAAAGGCGACCTGTATTTTTACGATGCCATCGCGCCAATCGTGAGCGGCGATTCCCTGAATATGGACATCATTTTTCGCGGTTCGCGCTACAGTGAGGAAGAAGGCGATTATCTCAACTGCCCGATGGAAAAGGACGAATATTTCGCCTTCCGCAACGCCCTGCTGGAAGCGGAAAAAGCGCCGACCAAAAACTTTGAGCAGGAAACGCATTTTGAAGGCTGCATGCCTATAGAGGCTCTGGCCGAGCGCGGTGAGCGCACCCTTACCTTCGGCCCGTTCAAGCCGGTGGGCTTCATTGATCCGCGCACCGGACGCCGTCCCTATGCCATAGTGCAACTACGGGCGGAAAATCTCAACCGCTCAATGTATAACCTGGTGGGCTGCCAGACCAAATTGCTTTACCGTGAGCAGGAGCGCATCTTCCGCATGATTCCCGGCCTGGAAAACGCGGAATTTGTCCGCTTTGGCAGCATGCACCGCAATACTTTTGTGAACGCGCCGCAAGTTCTTAACGCCGACCTCTCTCTGCGGGCCGCGCCGCATATCTTTCTGGCCGGGCAGATTACCGGTGTGGAAGGTTATGTTGAATCCGCCGCTTGCGGACTCTGGCTCGGCCTGAGTCTGGCCGCCCGAATCAAAAATACGGATTTGCCGCCTCCGCCGCCTGAAAGCGCTTTGGGCGCGTTGCTGCGTCATCTGCAAACCCCGGTTAAACGCTTCCAGCCCAGCAATGTGCAATACGGCCTGATGCCGGAATTGGGCGAAAAAGCCAAAAAGGCCAACCGCAAACAACTTTACGCCGAACGCGCCGGGGCCGCCTTTCAGGATTGGCTCAAAGCCGTTGGGCTTGAGAGTTGTTTTTAAATGGCTTGCCTAAAATGACAGAGAAAAGCGCATGAACACTCCGTTATTTTCCGTAATCATTCCGGTTTTCAACAAATGGGAACTGACGGAGAACTGCCTGCGCAGTCTGGCCGAGCATACCGCCGGGTACGACTATGAAGTGCTGGTGGTTGATAACGCTTCAACGGATCGCACGGCCACGGAGTTGTCCGCTCTGGGTGAAAGTTTATTCGGCAAGCGCTTCGCCGCCATACGCTACGAGGAGAATCGCAACTACGGTCCGGCCTGCAATGCCGGAGCGCAGCGTGCGGCGGCCCCGCTGCTCTTTTTCCTGAACAACGATACTTTGCTTACGCCCGGTTGGGCCGCGCCCCTGCTAGCCGCGTTAGGGGCTGGCTCTGCAAATGACGCGCTGGCAACCGACGACTCTCTGGGCGCGGTGGGTCCGCTGCTGCTGTACGATGACAACACGGTGCAGCATCTTGGCGTAGCTCTCGACACTAGCGGGCTTACCCATTTGTACCGGGGCTTTCCGGCGGATCACCCGCTGGTTGGCAAAAAACGCCGTTTGCAGGCGCTTACCGCAGCCGCACTGCTGATGCCGCGCGAACTTTTTTGGGCTTGCGGCTGTTTTCATGAGGGCTACCGCAATGGTTTTGAAGATTTGGAACTTTGTGTCCGTATCCGCCAGCAGGGCAAAAAGCTTGCCTGTGTGCCGGCTTCACGCGTCTATCATCTGGAAAGCCAAACCCCTGGCCGCAAGGACAGCGAAAAAGAAAATGCCCTGTTGTTCCACAGCCGCTGCGGCAAAGAGCTGTACTACGACCTGCACCAGCACGGACAGCGCGATGGTTTCCGCATAGAACTGGATGACGCGCTGGGAACCTGCCTGTTGCTAAACGAAAATGATGACCAGGCTTTGCGGCAGGACTGGAGCGAGGCCTGTTGCAACGCTACAGGCAATCCAAACATGGCCTTGTACAAATTGACCTGTCAAAACCCCTACTGGCTTTGGGGGTACGAAACCTTGGCCGACAATCTGGAAAAAGCCGGGGACTATGAACTGGCGTCCTATTGTCACAACAAAATTTTGAATCACGCATTCACGCGTAAGGCTCTGGAAAACGCCATGCAGATCCTGAAGCGATCCGGCAACGCAGAACTAATCAGCAAGTCCATGCCGCAATTGACGGAAATGGAGGCAACCATACCTACCCCTGCCGCAGCCAGACACAAGCTGGAGTATTTTTTGCGTCAGGCCGAAACCAGACATGATAAATTGTTGGCTGAACTGTGCCGTAACAAATTAAGCGAATTAAATTTATAAAACCATAAAACCGGAATCAATTCATGAAAAACAGAACTATCAACAACCATATCCGCAATATCGCCATTATCGCCCACGTTGACCACGGCAAAACCACACTGGTGGACGCCATGTTCCGTCAAAGCGGCATTTTCCGCGAAGGGCAGCATGTTGACGACCGCGTCATGGACAGCGGCGATATCGAGCGTGAGCGCGGCATCACCATCTCGGCCAAAAACTGCGCCGTCCGCTGGAAGGGCGTGAAAATCAATATTCTGGATACGCCCGGCCACTCCGACTTTGGCGGCGAAGTGGAACGCGCCCTCTCCATGACCAACGGCTGCGTGCTGCTGGTGGATTCCTCGGAAGGCCCGCTGCCGCAAACCCGTTTTGTGCTTAAAAAAGCCCTGGATGCCGGGCTGAACATAATTGTGGTGGTTAACAAAATCGACCGCAAGGATGCCCGCCCGGCTGAAGTGCTCAATGAAGTCTATGACCTGTTCATTGACCTTGGCGCTGATGAAAACCAGTTGGACTTCCCGGTGCTTTACGCCATTGGGCGCGAAGGCGTGGCCATGGCCAGCGCCGAAGAAAAAGGCACTGACCTCACCCCTCTGTTCGAGGCAATTCTCAATCTGCCCGGCCCAACCTACGATGCGGATGAGCCCTTCCAGATGCAGGTGGCCGACCTGGCCTATTCCGATTACCTTGGCCGTCTGGCCGTGGGCCGCATTCTGCATGGATCGCTCAAAGGCGGCGAAAACCTTATCCGCGTTGACGAACATGATGCTGAACTGACGGTAAAAACCACCAAGGTTCAGGTTTATGAGGGCCTCAAACTGCAAGAGGCCAAAATCGTGGAACCCGGCGACATCGTGGTGCTGGCCGGTATGGACAAAATCACCATTGGCGACACCATCTGCACCAAAGAAGCCCCCCGCCATCTGCCGCGCATCCGGGTTGACGACCCCACGGTATCGATGCGCTTTGGCATCAACAACTCGCCGCTGGCCGGACAGGAAGGCAAAATCGTGCAATCGCGCCAGATTCGTGAGCGATTGATGCTGGAAACCCTGCGCAACGTGGCGATCACGGTTGAGGAAACCGAAGACAAAGACAGTTTTGTGGTCAAGGGACGCGGCGAATTCCAGATGGCCATTCTGGTGGAGCAGATGCGCCGCGAAGGTTTTGAGCTGACCGTAGGACGCCCCGAAGTTATCCTCAAGGAAAAGGACGGGCAGATGCTGGAACCGGTGGAAAAGCTGCTGGTTGACTGTGACGAAGCCTTTATGGGCGTGGTCACGGAAAAACTCGCCCTGCGCAAAGGCCGGATGATCAGCCTGACCAACAACGGTTCCGGGCGTCCGCGCATGGAATTCTCCATCCCCTCGCGCGGGCTGATCGGCTTCCGTGATGAATTCCTTACCGATACCAAGGGTACCGGCATCATGAACTCCTACCTGGATGGCTACGAGCCTTACCGGGGCGAGTTCCCCTCGCGCTTTACCGGTTCGCTGGTATGCGACCGGCCCGGCAAGGGCGTGGCTTATGCCATCTATAACCTGGAGCCGCGCGGCACCATGTTTGTTACGCCCAACCAGCCGATGTATGAAGGTTTGATCGTTGGCGAGCATAACCGCGACAACGACATTGACGTGAACCCCTGCAAAGAGAAAAAACTTACCAACCTGCGCGCCTCCGGCAAGGATGAAAACATCATTCTTACCCCGGTGCGCCCGATCACCCTGGAATGGGCCATCCATTTCGTGCGTGACGACGAAGTGGTGGAAGTAACCCCGCAATCCATACGCCTGCGCAAAAAAGTGCTGAGCGCCCAGCAGCGCCACCAGATTGCCGGTAAAAAGAAGGCTGGAGAGAAGTAGAAACCTTTTTGTTGGTAGTGCCTGCACATGAGATGCATTATTATTAATGCGCCTGTACAGGCACTATCTAATTGAATTGGCCATGCGCTTCATGCTATAACTTTAGTTATATCATACCAATTGTTTTCAGTACGCCCCTCATAACACTCTGAAGAAAGATAAAGGAGAAGCCGTCATGGCCGTGAAAATGGACGCTAAAAAGAAAAAAGTCATTGATGTTCTGAACAAGGCCAGAGCCATGGAACTTGGCGCTATCAGCCAGTACATGGATCAGCATTATCTGCTCGATGATCTGGATTATGGCCGCCTGGCAAAAAAGATCAAAAAAATCGCCATTGACGAAATGCGCCACGCCGAAAAACTGGCCGAACGCGTCAAGGAACTCGACGGTATGCCCACGCACGAGCACCTTGGGGGCATGAAAAAAAGCCAGACCGTTAACGATGTCTATCCCATCGCCGTAGCCATGGAAGATGACACCATTGAAAAATACAACGATTTTATGAACGTCTGCCGCGACTGCGGCGATAACGTAAGCGCCGAACTGTTCAAAAAGCTGCTGCTTGAAGAGCAGGATCACTACAACTACTTCGATGACGAAGAGCGCCACATTAAAACGCTGGGCAACGCCTATCTGGCGGAACTTGCCGGTAGCGGCGAAGCGGATTAAAGCAATTACACTGCAAATAGCAAATTAACGGCTGGCGTAAGCTGGCCTGTTTCTGAAAAGCCGGTTCACGCCGGCTTTTTTTGTGGAATTATTTAATAGATAACTTTGCTTAAAGTAAGCCCCCAGGCTGGGGCGGTGGGAAAATCAAAGGCGGTGCGGTCGCGTGCCGCCAGTATGCGCGGGGCGTCATCCGGTTCCAGTTTGCCCTGCCCCACGCTTACCAAAAACCCGGTCAGGTTGCGTACCATCTGTTTCAGGAAACCATCGCCCTGAAAGCGCCAGACCACATAGGGATTATCCGGCTGCGGCGCGGCTTCACTTGGTATAACATCAGCTTCGCGCGGTATCGTAGCCTCGCCGGGTATAACAGCAGCTTCGCCGGGCATGGCCGCAAAAAATCTTTCCACGCTCAAAAGATTGCGCACGGTATCGCCGGGTTTGGAGCCCACATTCTGAAAGGAAGCAAAGTCGTGCCGCCCAATCAGCAAGGCGGCGGCTTTGTCCATAGCTTCAAGATTAAGCGGACCGCAAGCCCAGGCAAAGGGACGCAGTTTGGGCGGCACATAGGCACGTTCCAGCCAAAGGGCATAGGTGTAAATTTTGGCGCGGCAGTCAAAACGGGCATGAAAATCTTCGGCCACGGTTTCAGCCGCCAGAATAGAAATATCACCGGGCAGGCGGCGATGCAGGGCCTGCGCCCAGTTGATGCGTTCGCAGCCTGCTGGCGCGTCAAAATGCGCCACCTGCATATCGGCATGCACGCCGGAATCGGTGCGCCCGGAGGCATGCAGACGGATCAAACCGGTTGTCTGGTCAGGCAAGCCAGGGCAATCCGGCTGATCCAAATCATTCCGGCGCTTCAGCCCGTTCAGCAAATCGTGCAAAGCGGCTTCCAGTTCGCCCTGCACCGTGCGCTGGGTAACGCCCTGATTTTCGGCCTGAACCTGCCAACCGGCAAAGCCGGTTCCGACATAGGCTATGGTAAGTTTTATGCGTGGCATTATTTTTTAGTATCGCGCCAAAATCAGGCGCTACTCTAAAGGCATTTGCATTCTGGCCAAGGATTCAGTCAGTCTTGCAGCCTTAACCGGGTCGGCAAAGGAGAGGATTTCCCCAGCCTGACGGCCCTGCATACCTGCCAAAACTCTGACGGCGATTTTTTCATCCAGGGTAGACAGCACTTCGGCGGCCTGACGGGCCTTCATGTTAGCCAGCACATCAACCAGGTGGCGGTATCTGGCGTCCTTCAGCTCGTCGGCATCCTTGAGCATGATTTTAATGCGCTGCTCAAGCCCCTGCAACTGTACGAAACGATCGTCCAGTTCAGCTTGCAGCTGTTTGATATCCTGCTCCTTGCGGGCCAGCTCCTCCTGCTTGCGGTTCAAAGCTTCCAGCGAAAGCGCTCCGGATTGCGGCTGATTCAGAGCTTGGCCCTGCGGCATGTTCTGAGCTTGCGTGATGGATTGCGGAGTAGCGGCAAAAGCCACGCCGGGAGCGCGGCGGGATCTGACCGGACTGGTCTGGCTGGCCGAATTGCTCTGGCTGACCACAGGCTGTTGCGTGGATTTCCGCGCACTTTCCGGCTGTCCGGCGGAAGCAACAGTCTGCCCGACTTGCGAAACGGGCAAAACCGGCTGAATGGCCTTTGCAGCCTGAATCGCTGCCGCAACATTCTGATCCGCAGCGGGTTGCCCACCGGGCTGCCCGTCGAGCTGTGTTGACGGCTGCTGCCAGGCTTCCAGCACATCGCTCTGCGCCGGTAAAAGAAAATCAAAATTCATTTCCGGCTCAAACAATACCACGCCAAGCAGGGCAAGCTTGAAGCCAACCAGAAGCAGCAAAAATCTGCAAAGCCTAGACGGTCTTTTTTCCGTAACGGATGGTTGCTGTTTCATCATTATCACGCTGCTCCCTGAGTTTTTCTTCTTCCGCAAACCGTCTGGCCTGCTTGGCCTTGAGCTTGTCCAGCAAATCTCTTTCCTGCGCCTTGCTTACCAGTTCCTTGTGCCGCAAGGCGACCTCTTCTTCCAAACGCAGCAAAAGCGCTGCCGATTCTTCTATTTCAATATGCAAGGCCCGGACATAGTTCTGGATCAGCCAGCGCTCCGCTCCGTCAAGGGCGGCGCTATCCTGCAACCTGGCCATGTGCAGTCCGCGTTCGGATTTAAGCTGCTCCAGCCTAATCGCTTCCGCCTCCCGCCTTGCTCTGGCCTGGGCCAAGGCCTGCATGGCCTGCTCCTCAAGCTGCCTGCGGTAGACTAAAACTTTTTCCAGTCGGAAGCTGAACGCCATGTCTCTTTACCCGCTTTGGATAGTGCCGCATAGCCATAATGCTTCGCCAACGCTACCAGTGTTGCAGTCAGCATAAAACAGGCCGACCATTTACCACAAGAGCATTGCAAAGATGATGCCGAAATATTTACTCAGCAAAAACAGCTAATTATAAAAAAAGATTATTGAAACAGGGCAACTGTCAATAAAACGCCAAGTTCGCCCCAGATAATCGTCGCGCCAATGAAGTCGCCGCCCATGCCGCCATGCCGCAAGGCCACAAGTCGGAAAAAAAACAGACCGCAACCGGCAACAACAATGGAAAGCAGACACAAGAACGGTCCAAGGCAGATTAGGCCGCCCGCCAGGGCAAAGCATAGCGCGATCACAACATGGGATTTGCGCGTTCCGGCGCAAAAAAGCACGCCGAGGCTGGAAGATGGCGCGGCCTCAGTCGCAAAGGCCAACGGGGCCGCCAGACAGCGTCCCAAAAGCACGGCGTAAGGCAGGGCCGTCCAGTTGCCTGCGGCAAGACAGAGGGAACTGCCGATAATCATGCCTGCCAGGCCAAGAACCAAAGCCAGAGCGCCAAATACGCCAACCCGGCTGTCCTTGAGCACCTGACGGAACTCTTCGCCCTGCCTGCCGCTGCCCAGAGCATCAAAAACATCGGCCCAGCCGTCCCAGTGCAGGGCTCGGGTCAACCAGGCCAGAAAAGTCGTGAACAAAAAGCCCTGTAAAACAAATTTTCCCTCCGCCAGACCAAGGGCAAAGGGAAACGAGGCCACCAGCCCGATCATCAGACCGGCAGCCGGGTACCAGGCAATAGAAGAATAAATTTCCTGAACCGAGGCGCTGCGCCCCGGAATCAGGCGACTCAGAAAGGAAAGAGCCAGACAAAAAGATTTGAACAAGCCTGCTTCCGCCTGTGTACGCCTGCTTCCAAAAACGCGCCCGTTATCCTCAACGGCTCTTTTGCGAGATGTTGAAGGAAAGCGCGTACAGGTGGTTAAAGAAATCGACGTTTTCCACGAACACGTCTTCCGGAGTAAAAATATGCACGCTGGCGTAGTTGAGTATGCCCCTAACCCCGGCTTCGACCAGATAGTTGGCTACCCGCTGGGCGCGATCCGGAGGAGTGGTCACAATGCCAATCTTCACATTCTTGCCGGCCAACACTTCAGCCATGCGCCTGGAGCACATTACTTCCATACCGGAAACTTCCGTGCCGATTTTGAAAGGATCACAATCGAAAGCCGCGACAATATTATACTGCCGCTGTTTGAATTCCCGGTGGTTCAAAAGAGCGCGGCCCAGGTTACCCACGCCGACCAGGGCGCAGTTCCAGGGGCGGTCAATATAGAGAGCCTGGCGAATAGAGGCTATCAGGCCTTCAATATTGTAACCAACGCCACGCACACCGAACTCGCCAAAATAAGTAAGATCTTTGCGGATCTGCGAGGCGTTAACCGCGCAGGCCTGGGCGAGAGCCTCAGAAGAAATAAGTTCAACCCCGTCGCGCGACATGCGCTCAAGGGTCTGCACATAAATAGCCAGGCGTTTGATTGTCGCCCGGGGAATTTTCTCTACCTTGGAATTCATATAACCCTTTAGACTTGAGGTGTTTTCGTTCCGCGCGGAACGAGGACTCCGCGCGGAACGAAACCCATTAAAACGAATTGCCCTGAAAAACTAGATCACGAACAACAAAATCATGTTGATAACAAGCGAGTAAATCGCAAGTGATTCAACAAAGGCAAAGCCAAGCAACATGGTCACCATGATTTTGTTGGCAATTTCGGGGTTGCGAGCGGTGGCTTCGCAAGCGCCTTTAAGGCCGATGCCGATACCGGGGCCACAACCCAGCGCAGCCAGGCCCATACCGATGGCAGCACCGATATATTTGGCCCAGGAAGAGGAGTCCGAAATAACGTTCGCAGCTTCAGCAACTTCAGCGGCCATGGCAACGGAAGCCATGAGCAGAAGAGCGGCCAGGCTAAGGAAAACAGTAAGCAGTTTACGCATGAGAAATGCTCCTTACATCGGTTATGGTTTTAAGTTTTAATGGGCGTGGTCCAAGGCGCCCTGTATATATACCATTGTTAGCATGAAGAAAATAAACGCCTGCAACGATTTGGTAAGCACGAACATAAAATAGACCGGCAGAGTGGAAAAGAGCGGGGCCATGCCGAAAAAGATCAGCAGGACAACTTCACCACCGCGCAGGTTGCCGAAAAGACGGAAAGAAAGCGATACCGGACGCGCACAATTGCTGAGAATTTCCAGGGGCAGCATCAACGGAATCAGGATCGGCATAGGCCCGGTGAAATGCTTGATGTATTTTGGCCCCCACCTTTTGAGGCCCAGCCAGTTGTAATACAGGAACACAATCATGGCCATGGAGGCAGCGGTGTTCAAGTTGGCTGTAGGCGCATCGAACAGGGGAACAAAGCCGATCAGGTTCATGCCCAGAATGAAAATGAACATGCCGGTGAGCAGCGGCACAAATTTGCGCCCGACTTCACCCATGTTCGTTATGACAAAATCTTCCAGACCGCCAATCAGCGCCTCCAGAACGTTTTGCGTACCGGTGGGAACCATTTTCAGCCGCCGCTTGGCGAACAGGCCGAGAATGATCAGCAGTCCAAGCACTACCCAAGTGTAGAAAACGTGCCGAAATTCTACCAGCTGGCCGTTTATGACCAGGTTATCCAAGCCAAGCTCGGTGGAAAGGAGAATCGGATGCACTAAACCACTGGCCATTGGTAGCCTCCTGATAGTCAAGAAAAGGAATCACATTCAAAAAGATATTCTACCAAAATATTTTTTACTTATCCGGCCCTAAGCCGCAGCAGGGCAACAACAGTTCCCAACCCGACGCAACTGAAAACCCCGACTGAAAGCGCTGCTGGTGAGCCGCCCAACGCAAAAGCCACGCCCAAAACCACTCCGCTCACCAAAAGCCGCCCGAAAAATCCCAACAAATGCCCGGTGAGTAACTGCCGGGAATAGGTACCGTCAAAGTAACGAAAGAAAAAACGGCACATAAACCAAAAATTGAACAGCACCACACCAGCACCCAGAGCGAACATCAACATCCAGCCGTTCAGCCAGACCGTTGCTACAGCGAACACTGCCGAAACCGCAAAGAGTAACAACTGGGTCAACATCATGCCACGCAGCACCGGTTCGTTGAACCCTTTGCCGTACAGCCAGGCCTCAACTCTTCGCTTCGGGCTTGCCTTCATTGTTTTCGCTTCTGCCGCCATTTCTGCTTACAGCGTCCTCTTCCGCCTGATCCGCCAGCAAACGCCTGACGTCCAGGTAAACATTCCGAAAACCGGCACCAATACCCAAAAAGAAAAATATTATTTTCAGCCAGGGGCTGGTGCCTAGCCACTCGTCCAGCCAATAACCGACAAGGCAACCGACAAAAATCCCCGAAGCGAGGTGCAGACCTACCATGCTGGCCCGCCCCGCGCTGCCGAACATGCCGGCATTTTTCATATTCCAATGTTCAATAAACTTTTTCATTAGTAAACTTTTTCACAATTCCGACTGCCTAGCATAATCGGGCGAGGCCAGTCAAACGAAACCACCGGATGCTCTTCAAGTCAAGCCAATGCGTCTCTATTCATTATCATCAGATTACGAATCGGCGCTCAATCTCACAGTAAAAAATCATTGTTACTTTTTTCACAATAACCGGATCAAGCTCCGATGGCAACTTATTTATTGCGTAAATCCAATCTGGCTATCGTTTCCACATGAGTAGTATGCGGAAACATATCGAGCAGAGTAAGGCCGGAGAGTTCATAGAGGTCGGTCAGTCCGGTCAGGTCGCGAGCCAGAGTGGCCGGATCGCAGGATATGTAAATAATACGCCTGGGCGCACATTTTTTTATCGCCGCCAGAGCTTTTGGCGACATGCCGCCGCGCGGCGGGTCCGTCAGCAACAGATCCGGCAGATCCGTCCCGGCTCCCGCAGCAAGCAGATCAGCCGCGTCACCAGCCAGAAATGAACAGTGATCAAAACCAAGGCGGGCAGCGTTGGCACGGGCCATCTCCGCAGATTCGGGGTCCTGCTCAAAGCCAATCACGCTTGCGCTGCCGGGGGCAAGGTAAAGGGCCATAGCGCCGGAACCGCAATAAGCGTCCCACAGCCGCGCCCCACCCCGCTCACGGCCAAAATATTCCGGGGCAGCCAGTTCCGCCGCCCGCTGATAAAGCAGGGAGGCCGCGCCGGTATTCGTCTGCGCAAAACCGGTAACCGGCAGCTCCAGCAACAGCGGGCCAAATTTTTCCCAAAGGGTAGTCGGGCCGAAAATTTTAACGATGCGTTCCGATCTGGCCAGATTGTAGGCCGAACGGCGGACGCCAAGCAAAAATGAAGTTACGCCAAGCGCGGCCAGTCGCTGCCAGAGCTCATCCACAGCCTGGGGAGGCGGTAGTTTGTCGCCACAAATAAGTTCCACCGAGCATTGCGGAACATTATCCTCCGGCAGGTATTCCGGCTCGCGCAGTATCAGGTGGCGCAGGCAGCCGCCGGAAAAACCGCCTTCACGCGCCCAAAGGCGCACAGCCTGCAAAATCAGGCCGCTACGCGGACTTTGCAGCGGGCAGGCTTCGATGTCCAATACCTGATGCGAAGCGCGATAGCGCAAGCCCAGCACCAGTTCCTCCCCCGAGTCTGATTGTTCAATGCCGAAGGCATATTCCATCTTATTGCGACAAGCGCGCAAAAGCGGCGAAGGTAAAATTCCCGGCAAATCGTCAGCTATCTCCCTCAGCCCCCCGATTTTGGCCAAAACAGCCGTCACCCGCCGCTGTTTGAACTCCAGCTGGGCCGGATAGGACAGATTTTGTAATGCGCAGCCGCCGCAAAGCCCGAAATAGGGACAAAACGGCTGAACCGCCTCCGGCGAGGGGCGCAAAGTTTGCAGCACTCGCCCGAAAAGCACGCGTTTTTTTTGCCCGCTGATTACGGCGCGTACTGTTTCGCCAGGCAGACCACGGTCCAGAAAATAAACCCGCCCGTCCAGCCGGGCCACCGCGCCGCCATCCACATTAAGATCGTGAACGAGCAAGTCCACTTCCCGCCCGATTTCGCTCATAACCGCTCCTTAACAAGGATTTACTTTTATTTTTTGACAAGCGCATTCCTAGCATTTGACCGTACGCTTGCCAACAGATTAGCGATCATAGAACTTGACTTAACCCTCAGGATGACCGATAAACACCCAATAATCAGGAGCTTGCCATGATTGCCGAACTTATGAACAACGTCATGCATTCCACCCCGCAAGGTTTTTTGGGCGTGGGGCTCATTCTGTTTTACTTCGTGCTGATCGTCAGTGCCGCCGCCATGCGGATTGCCAGAGCTGATCACATGAACCACTAACAAGTGGTGTTGCTCTAAATTTGGACGACCAGGTCATTTTATTTTGCCACTTCGCTTGACTTTACATGAAAAGGGGGCTAAACGTCCCTTTCTCTTTTCTGGAGGATTTTAATATGTATGCTATAGTTGAAACCGGCGGCCAGCAATTCCGTGTGGAAGAAGGCGGCAAAGTTCGTGTGAATCTCCTGCCCGCCAAGGTTGGCGAGGAAGTTCGGTTGGAAAAGGTCCTGCTGCTTGGCGGAAACAACCTGTCCATCGGCAAGCCTTATGTTGAAGGCGCTTCCGTGCAGGCTGAAGTTCTGGAGCATAGTCTGGGTGAAAAAGTGGTCATTTTCAAAAAGTGGCGTCGCAATGACTCGCGCCGTACCACTGGCCACCGCCAGCAATATACTATGCTTAAAATCAAATCCATCACAGCCTAAGGCTGACAGGGAGCGTTTACCATGGCTCACAAGAAAGCAGGCGGGAGTTCCAGCAACGGCCGCGACAGCCAGGGGCAGAGAAGGGGCGTCAAGCGCTACGGCGGTGAGCCGGTTCTCTCCGGCAGCATCATCGTTCGCCAGGTCGGCACCAAAGTCCATCCCGGCAAAAACGTCGGCCTGGGCCGCGATTTCACCATTTTCGCCACCTGTGATGGCCGGGTGAAGTTTGAAAAATACACCCGCAAGAAAAAAATCCTGACCAGGGTTCATGTTATTCCTTTCGAAGCGGCCTAGATTCTGTCAGACCAGGCCGGGATTACCCAAGTGATTTTTTGATGGCGGAAGCATGGCTTTCGCCATTTTTTTTGGAATTGGTTTAGCAAACATAGTAGTGCCTGCTTTTGACGTCAGGCAAGGAAGGCGAGTTTTTAATGAGGCACTACCAAGAGGTTGATACAAATGCGTTTTATCGATGAAGCCACCGTCACCTTACGGGCTGGCAAAGGCGGCGCGGGCTGTGTGGCCTTCCGCCGGGAAAAATTCATTCCTTTTGGCGGCCCCAGCGGCGGCAACGGTGGCGATGGCGGCTGCATCATTCTGCGTGCCTCCTCCAAGCTTCTCTCGTTGTATGATTTTCGCCTCAAGCGCAATTACGAGGCTGAAAACGGCCGCCCCGGCCAGGGTTCGCAAATGCACGGACGGGGCGGGCATGATTTGATCCTTGAGTTGCCGGTTGGCACTCAGGTCTTTCAGATTACCGACCAGGGCGAACACCTCCTGGCCGACCTGCCGGAAGCCGGTCAGGAGACTCTGGTGGCCAGAGGCGGACGCGGCGGCAAGGGCAACGAGTTTTTTAAAAGCGCCACCCAGCAGGCACCGCGTTTCGCGCAGCCGGGCGAGGAAGGCGAATACCTTCAGGTGCGCCTGGAACTCAAAATTCTGGCCGACTGCGGCCTGATCGGTCTGCCCAACGCCGGAAAATCAACCTTTATTTCAACAGTTTCGGCTGCCAAACCCAAAATAGCCCCCTACCCCTTCACCACCCTCATCCCGAATCTGGGCGTAATGCTGCACGACGGCGACTATGACCGCCGCCTGGTCATTGCCGACATTCCCGGCCTGATTGAAGGCGCTCACCAGGGACAGGGCCTTGGACACCGCTTTTTAAAGCATGTGGAACGCACCCGCTTCCTCATTCATATACTCAGCGCCGCCGATTTACTGGTCGCCCCGCCAGCCGCGACTGAACGCGGCGACGAAGACGAGGAACAGGCAATCGAAGACGCCAGCCTTCAAAGTAATGATGAAGGCGAAGATTTGGGTAACGCCAAATTTTCCGGACAGGACGAAGACGCCACCCCTCAAAGCAACGATGCGGACGAAGATTTTACTACCAGCCGTTACGGCATCAGCCCCGATCCCTGGGCCGGGTTCGATTTGATCAACGAAGAGCTGCGCCTCTTTGACCAAAGCCTGTCCGAGCGCATGCAGATCGAAGTGGTGAACAAAATCGACCTGCTCACCCCGGAACAACTGGCCGCCCTGCAAGAGCGGGCCAATGAGGACGGACGGCGCATCATCTTTATTTCCGCCCTTGAGCGTCAGGGGCTTGAGCCGCTGATTGAGGAAATGTGGCGCTTGCAGGCCGAGCTTGAGCAAAACGAGCCGCTGCTCAAATCCCGCGCAAGCCAGATGAAAGGCGCGGATGCTGACGATGCTGAAAACGGCCCGGATGATGATCCGGACGATAATTTTGACGGCGATGGAGTGGAAATAGTTTACAGCCGCTAGGGTGTAAAAAAAGTTATGAGACGCCAGCCAGAAATCTTTGATGTAATTGTGGCCGGAGCAGGTCACGCCGGTTGCGAAGCGGCCATGGCCCTGGCCAATCTTGGCCTGAAAACCCTGCTCGTCACCAGTAATCTTGACCATATCGGCCATCTTTCCTGCAATCCGGCCATCGGCGGTTTGGGCAAGGGGCACATGGTGCGCGAAATCGACGCCCTGGGCGGCATGATGGGACGCTGGGCCGACGCCGCCGGGGTTCAGTTTCGCATTCTGAACGCCAGCCGGGGACCAGCCGTGCAAGCGCCGCGCGCCCAGATGTATCGCAAGATCTATATGGAAAACGTGCAGGCTTCGATTTTCGGACATCCCAACATCTGGCTTTTTCAGGATTTTATCGCCGCTCCACTGGTGGAAGAGGTGATAAAAAACGGCCAGTCCGGACCGCAAGTAGTCGGCGCGGTTACCGACCTGGGGCAAAAATTCAAAAGTCGCGCCCTGCTGCTCACCACCGGCACTTTTAACGGCGGCCTGCTGCACTTCGGCCCGGTAAAAATTCCCGGCGGACGCCTGGGTGACGCGCCCGGCACCCGCCTTACGCCTGCTCTGGAAAAACTGGGTATTTCCTGTGGCCGTCTGATGACCTGTACCACGCCGCGTCTGGCCAAAGACAGCGTTGATTTCAGCCAGATGGAGGAACAGCCGGGCGATGATCCGCTGCCGCAATTCAGCTTCAGCGGCCCGCGCCCCCCGTTGCGCCAACTTTCCTGCCACCTTACCTGGAGCACGCCGGAAAGCCACGAAATCATCAGAAACGCGCTTTCGCTCTCCCCTATGTACAACGGCGATATCGCCCTGCCCGGTCCGCGCTATTGTCCGGCCATTGAAGACAAAATCGCCAAATTCCCGGATAAGTCCCGGCACCAGATTTTTGTCGAACCGGAAGGACTGGACAGCGTAGAGGTTTACCCCAACAATATCCCCACCGGCCTGCCGCTGGAAGTTCAACAGGCCTTTCTGAAAAAAATACCCGGTCTGGAAAAAAGCCAGATCCTTCGGCCCGGTTACGCCGTGGAGTATGATTTCATCCACCCGACCCAGCTTTTGCCTACCCTGGAAGCCAAAGTTCTGCCGGGGCTATGGTCAGCCGGGCAAATCAACGGTACTTCCGGCTATGAAGAAGCCGCTGCCCAAGGCCTCTGGGCGGCATTAAATATTTTCTGCTCACTGAACGGTCTGGATCCTTTCCTGCCCGGACGCGACGAATCCTACATCGCGGTGCTGGTTGATGATCTGGTGACCAAGGGAACCAAAGAACCCTACCGGATGCTAACTTCCAGGGCCGAGCACCGCCTGCTGCTGCGGCACAGCAACGCCGACGCCAGATTGACGCCTTATGGCAGACGCCTCGGCCTGGTGGATGACGCGCGTTGGCGCGATTTTGAAACGAAGCGGATGGAAATAGCCAAACTCCTGACCGAGCTTGAAGAGCGGCGTATCACCCCGGACGCGCCCACCCGCGCGGTTCTGGAAGAAATGGGCGAAGCCGCGCCCTCACGCGGCATTTCTCTGGCCGAACTGCTGCGCCGCCCCGGCATGAGCGTGGAAAAACTGGCCCGCCTCTGGCCCCAGGCGCTTGAATACAGCCAGCAGGCCAGACTGGAGGCGGAAAGCGCCCTCCTCTACGCCGGTTATTTGAAGCAGCAGGAAGAACTGGCCCGGCGGCAGCGGCGGCAGGAAGAAGTACGCCTGGAAGATATTGACTATAGTCAGGTACACGGACTGAGCCGTGAAGAAGTGGAAAAGCTCGGCGCAATCCGCCCTCTGACTCTGGGTCAGGCGGCGCGCATTTCCGGCGTCACCCCGTCGGCCATCGGCTGTATAGAAATATATTTGAAAAAACGGGCGCGGGCCAAAGCGCAGCCTGTAGATTTATTATTGAAAAATTGATAGATAAGTAACTTCTGGCAATATCCGGAATCATTTGTGTTACCCAAAAGTAGAACCTGACGCTTGTAATGTAAAATTTAATAAATCCGACGGAAAAATGTTTGCCGAGTTATGTGAACGAATAATCGCGCCTCTCCTTTCCAGCTTTGACGGCTGGATCAACGGTGGCGCGGGGGGCCGCTGGCTGGCTGCGGATGCCGGCACCCTGACCGCGATGCGCAGATCTTTCGTCCGCGAAATGTTCCAATCACAGGATGCCCTGCTCTGGTTGCTGGCGGTTGCCGCCCTGATGTTCCTGCTCCTGCTGATTGTTGTCCTCCGGCATTTGTTCACGCGCAAACAGCCCTTTATTCCGGCCGGCTGGATTACCTCGCCCAAGCAGATACGCCATCTGTTCAACACCGCCCTTACCCAGCGCAGCACCTTTGAAATGCAGTTCAGCGAAAACAGGTCGGAAAGACGCCCTTCGCTGCGCTGTTCGCTGGAGGATCTGGCATCCGAAACCATCACTCTGGAAGCGTTCGGAGTCAAGGCCGTGGCCAAAGCCTGGGAAGGGCGCGATGTAAGCTGCTACTTTAAGATCACTGTCAAAAATCAGCCCATCTACTATACGTTCACCACTTTCATCAGCCAGGTCGATGTCCGGCCGCTGGGCCTTTGCCTGTTCCGGCTGCAATTGCCGGACAAGCTGCAAAACCGCCAGAAACGCGCCTTTTTGCGTATCAAGCCGCCGGAGGAATATCTTCTGGGCGCGGCCCTATGGCATGGCAGGCGCTTGCCGGAGGAAGACAAGCTTGATGATGTGCGCCTCTGGACCAAGCCCAATCTGATGTTGCTGCCGGGCAAACAGAGCGACTTTGAAATCACCGACCTTTCGGCGGGCGGGATGCGCCTGACTATCCACCGCCAGAGCCATACCGAAGGTAAAATGAGTTTCAACGTGGCCGAACAGGTCATCGTGCTTTTGGATGTGCAGGACCCGGATAACGAGCAGCGCCTGCGCTTCTGGCTTATGTGCCGGGTACAGAATCTGGCTTTGGAGTATAACCAGCGGACACTGGAAATGGGCATGCAGTTTCAGGCCTGGGCCACCCCCAAGGCGGGTGATGGTTCCAATATTGAATGGCTGCGCCTTACCCGTGACAACGAAGTGGCTCCACTTGGCAACTGGATTGTACGCCGCCATCTGGAGTTGTACCGCTCCATGCCGGACATAAGCGAAGACAATTATTAACTACAAAAAAGACTTTTTACATCTTGTGAGAATGCAGTCTTGCAATAAATGCATAATTCATTCATGTATAAGATAAATTATAACGTATAACCCTGGGAGCATCATTTGGACGGCGCTTCGGAAGGCGGCAGTTTTTGGCATAAAATAAGCCGCCTCTTCAACGGCAAGGGAGCCGACAATGTGGAACAGGCCATCATTGAAGCCAGCCAGGACGGCGAGCTTGAGGCGGCGGAAGGTTCCATGCTGCTGAACATACTGCACCTCGACGATTTGCAGGTGCAGGATATCATGACCCCGCGTACGGATATCATTGCCATCTCGGCCGATTGCGGCATAGCCGCCGCCATCGACGCCATAATGGATTCCGGCCACTCACGCATTCCCATTTACCGGGATAACCGCGATAACATCGTCGGCATCATTTACGCCAAGGATCTGCTGCGCGAAGCCATGACGCCGGAGAACCACGACAAGCCGATATCGCGTGTCATGCGCCCGGCCTTTTTCGTGCCGGAAACCAAAGATGTGCTTGAGCTTCTGAATGAATTCAAAACCAAAAAGACCCATCTGGCCGTAATTCTTGACGAATACGGCGGAACCTCCGGACTCGTGAGCATCGAGGATGTTCTTGAGGAAATAGTGGGCGACATCGAAGACGAGCATGACGCACCGCGCGAGGCCGAAATAGTGCAACTGGACAACGAAAGCGCAAGACTTGCCGGACGCGCCCACCTGGAAGACATTGACGAAGTGCTGGGTACGGATCTGGACTCCGACGAAGTCGATACCATCGGCGGCCTGCTTTCGCATGTGGCCGGACGCCTGCCCCGGCCAGGCGAAGAGTTCGTTTTGGGCAACGCCAGCTTCCGGGTGGAAGAGGCGGACAACAAACAGGTGCATAAAGTACTGGCCCGCAAACTGAGTCAGAAATCCGCCGACAGCCGTGAAAGCGTCTCTAACGCCTGATCTTTCCCTGCCTACACTCAGGGAGATCTGGCTGCTGGCCTGCGCCGCCATCGGCTATTTTTTGGCATTTCCCAATCCCCTGGCGCAATTTCCGCCAGCCGCGCTGTTGATGCCGGGCATCATCATGATCTTCAGTCTGGAAAACGAAAGGCCGCGCAAAGCTCTGGCCCTGTCATTTTTTAGCCTGATGCTCGGCAGTTCCCTCTGTCTGTACTGGCTGGCCATTCCCATGCATGATTTCGCCGGAGTGCCCTGGTTTATCGGCGCTTGCTTCGTGCTGCTTCTGGGCGTGTATTTCGGCTTGTACGGGCTGCTCTTTTCCCTGATTCTGCGCTTTTTGCTGCGCCCCGCTCAGACGGCTCAACAAAAGCACCCCGGCCAAGCAGACCAAACTGTACAGGCGTATTGCCCGGATCGTCAGGCCCGCTTTCGGCAAACCGCCTGGCTGGTGATCAGGCTGGCAGCTGCGGCGCTGGCCTGGGGAGCGCTGGAAAACCTGCGCGGCTTTTTTTTGACCGGCTTTCCCTGGCTAAGCCTTTCCACCGCTTTTGTCGGCTGGCCGCTGCTGGCTCAGGGGGGAGCGCTTTTGGGCATGTACGCCATGTCCGCGCTTTATGTGTTCGCAGCCTTGCTGCTTTTCGCCGCCATGCTCAGCGGCAGTTCGTTCCTGCCCGGCAGCCCCGCGCCCCTGAAATCAGGTCTGGCCGCCCTGTTGATTTTCGCGGTTCTGGCCTCCTATGGGCAAAGCAGGCTCACGCGGGATTGGGACGCCGAGGGCAAGCCGGTCCTGGTCGGGCTGGTGCAGGGCAACGTTGATCAAATGCAGAAATGGAGTCTGGAAAAACGCGCCTTCACAGTGCGGCGCTATCTGGATTTGTCCGCCCTGACTATTGAAAAATCCTTGCGCGAGCACGGCCAAAATCCGGATTTGCTGATCTGGCCGGAAACATCCATGCCCTTCCCCTTCCAGCTCAGCCCGGAGCTGGCCCGCCCGGTGCGCGATTTCGCGGCGGCGCAAGACATAGGGCTGCTTTTCGGCGCACAGGGACGATCTTATGGAACTGGCGGCGCAGTAGCCGCTGATCCACAAAACCGCGCCTATAACCGCGTCTGGCTTTTAAACGGGCAGGGGCAAAACCAGGGTTCTTACGATAAGGAACATCTGGTGCCTTTTGGCGAATACCTGCCGCCGGGCCTTTATGTGCCCTTTGCCTCGGAATTCCTGCAAGGAACCGGCTTCACGCCCGGCGAACCGGCTGCGGATTTGCCCGCCGGAATGCGTTATAAGAATTTTGCCTTGGGGCTACTCATATGTTATGAAGTAATCTTTCCGGAACTGGCCCAGACCAGAGTAAAGCAGGGGGCCAATCTGCTGGTAAGCGTAAGCAACGACGCCTGGTTCGGACGCAGCTCCGCGCCGCTCCAGCACCTGCAACAGGCGGCGCAGCGCTGTATAGAACAGGGGCGCTATCTGGCGCGTGCCACCAACACCGGCATCAGCGCCGCCATAGATCCGGCGGGCCGTATCCGGCATCCCTCCGCCCTGTTCACGTCCACTGGCCAGGTCGAACGGGTTAGTTTGCTGGAAGAGACCACTTTTTACCACCGGCATGCCGAAACCATCAGCCTGCTGCTCTGGATTTTGCCGATTATGGCGCTGGCGGAGCGGCTGGTCAGGCGCGGGCGATTTTAAAAATTTACGGGTACATAGGGGCCGCGCCCCTTAAATTACACAGGATAAAAACAGAATGCAGCAACTTGGTGAATTACGCGCCAGAAGCGTGAATCTTTTTGAAAAATTCGACAGCCTCTGGAGGCAGCTTTGACCAGAACGGACTACAGCTGCGCCTGGACGAAATAGAAAAGCAGATCGCGGCCCCCGGTGCCTGGGATGATCCGGAAAAGCTTACCCCGGTGCTCAAGGAAAAAAGCAATCTGGAAGCCGAGCGCGAACGCAACGCCGCTCTTATGTCCGCCCGCGAAAATGTTGATGACTGGCTGCTTCTGGCCGCCGAGGAAAACGAGAGCGGCGCGGAAAATCCGGAAGCCATGCATTCTCTGGAAGAAGCGGCGCAAGTTCTTGAGGATTTGCTCGAACAAATTGAGATGGGGCTTTTGCTGGGGCAGGATGGTGATGCCGAGGACGCCCTGCTGGACATTCATCCCGGCGCAGGCGGTACGGAAGCGCAGGACTGGGCCGCCATGCTGCTGCGCATGTATATGCGCTGGGCGGACATTCACGGCTTCAAAACCGAGTATCTTGATTATCTGAACGGCGACGAGGCCGGACTCAAGAGCGTCGCGGTCCGTATCAGCGGCAGCAACGCTTACGGGCTGCTAAAGGTTGAAAAAGGCATACACCGCCTGATTCGCATTTCACCCTTTGATACTTCCGGTCGCAGGCACACTTCTTTTGCCTCGGTTGACGTCATGCCCGATGTGGGCGACAGTGTTAAGGTGGAAATAAACGAAAGCGATTTGCGAATCGATGTTTTCCGGGCCAGCGGAGCGGGCGGGCAGCATGTGAACAAAACGAACTCGGCTGTACGCATTACACACCTGCCCAGCGGCATAGTGGTGCAGTGCCAGAACGAAAAATCACAGCACCATAACCGCGACGGGGCTATGAGTATCCTGAAAGGCAGATTATACGCTCTGGAACTGAAAAAGCGCGAGGCCATGAAGCAGGCCGACTATCACGACAAGGACGCTATCAACTTTGGCAGTCAGATCCGCACCTACACCATGCAACCATACCGTCTGGTGAAAGATCACCGTACCAATACCGAAGTGACCGATGTGGACGCCGTGCTGGACGGCAAACTGGACAAATTGATCAGGGACAATCTTATTTATGAACACAGCGCAAGAACCCAAACTCAACAATGAAGATGAATTGCTTGAGCATTTGGCCGAAGAAATCGCCAAGCTTTCCAAGTTATTAACCTGTGCGCTGCCTGATTCCTCACCGGACACTCAGACCGATGCCTTGCCAAACCATGACCCCGCATCGGTACAGCGCCACAGCACATCATCAGTACTGCTGGGAAAACTGGTTGAAGGACTGGATCTGAAACAGTGGGAACGTCTGGCGGCTGAGCACAATTTCCAATCCTGGCTGGCCCTGCCCCTGGAGGCGGAAGTGTCCGAAAGCGTGGCCGCTGTACGCTCCATGCTGGATCAACTGATCTATCAACGCGATCACGATGCCCTGACCGGGCTGGCCAACCGCCGCTATTTCGACAATTACCTCGTCGCCGAACTGGAACGCGCAAAGCGCAACCAGACGCCTCTGAGCCTGGTCATGCTGGATCTCGACAAATTCAAGCAGATCAACGACACTTACGGCCACCCCTGTGGCGACCAGGCGCTGCGCGAACTGGGCCATTTTCTTGCTGCGGACAGCCGTTCTTTTGAACTTGTTGCCCGTATCGGCGGCGATGAATTCGCCATTGTTCTGCCCGCAAGCGACGGACGCAATACCTACAAGATGCTGGAGCGCCTGCGCCGCGACTTCAACGAGCACCCGGCGAATTGTGAATTTTCAGGCGCGCTCGGCCTCACCTTTTCCGCCGGAATAGGCGTGGCCATACCGGACCGTGGTTGCCCAAGCGTACAGGAACTGATCGAGCAAGCCGACAAGGCTTTGTATGACGCCAAGCGCAACGGCAGAAACCAGATCTGCATTGCCCCGGAAAATTACCTTGGTCAGGCCGAATGCATGGTGTTGTCCCACGAGAAAAAATTTCTTTTCAGTCACTAGGAGTAAGCAAAAATGTCAGACAATACGACTTTGAGCATTGCCGTGCTCAGCGGCAAGGGCGGAGTTGGTAAAAGCAACCTGGCTCTGAACATGTCCCTGGCGCTGAACCAGAAAGGGCGCAAAGTGTTGCTGATCGACTGCGATCTTGGCTTGGCGAACCTGGACGTACTTCTGGGCATTACGCCGTCCGGCGATATGCAAAAACTGATCGATGACGATCTGGCTCCCTCGGATGTACTGACTCCGATAACCGCCGATGGCTTCGACCTTTTACCTGCCAGTTCCGGATTGGTGGAAAGCTTTGATAAGCAGCACCTCGTGCCTGGTCTGCTGGTGAAAAAACTTGGGCGCCTGGCCTCTGCCTACGATTATGTAATCATGGATATTGGGGCTGGCATCTCCCCGATGGTGCTGAATTTCGCGGCCATGGCCATGATGCGCATTCTGGTGATCACGCCGGAACCGACTTCGCTTACGGACAGTTACGCTCTGGTCAAAGTGCTGGCCGCACGGCAGAACATCCGTGACCATCTGGTGCTGGTAAACCAGGTGGAGTCGGCCAAGCAGGAAGAACAAGCCTTCAAGCGCCTGGCTGCGGCTTGTTCGCATTTTCTGAATATCACTCCGGTAAATTTGGGCAGTGTCCGCCTGGACAACAACCTTACGGAAGCAGTACGCAGGCAAAAGCCAATGCTGCTGGAATTTCCGCAATCCAAAAGCGCCGCCGACTTTCACAGTCTGGCCGAGAAACTGGAAAAATTGCGGGCCGGCATGCTGCCGCGCCTGGCCGGTTCACCGCCGCTGCGCCAACCTTCATAGATAGTGTCTGCGCAGGCATATTTTCGCCAATGAAGACACTATCTGCAAACGGTTAATGTTGACTAAAAACCTTTTTGTTTAATAATTTTTACAAAAAGCTTTTTTTGGCAGGCCGATAGCTTGCTTTCTTGCTTATGTTTCGGCAGTATACGTGTAAACAAATAAATGTGTGCCTTTCCGGCAATTCTGCTGGCTGCGATAACATTGTGGGGGGTCTTATGAATAAAAGCGAGCTTATAAAAACGCTTGCCGAAGAAAACGCATTGTCCGCTGAAGAAGCAACCACCATCGTCAATACCTTTTTCGATTGCATGAAGCAGGAACTGCTGGCGGGCAACCGGGTAGAGATTCGTGGTTTGGGCAGCTTTAAACTGAAAGTTTATCAAGGGTATTCCGGACGCAACCCCAAAACCGGCGAAATGGTCAGCGTTTCTCCCAAGAAACTGCCTTTCTTCCGGGCCGGTAAAGATCTCAAGGATTATCTCAATCAGGCTTCTTAATCCTGCCAGGGGCTCCGCCCCTAAACCCCGCATAGGGCAGTTGCCCTATGTACCCATTTTGCAAAACGGCTTTGCCGTTTTGCTTACAGTTCTCCGGCCCGAATCAAAGCCTCCCGTGCTTTGTCCGCATAGCCGGAAAGTTTCAGCGCCCGCGCAAGCTCCAGCCAGGCCGCCTTTAAATCCGGGCGCAACGCGGCGGCTTGCCGGGCCAGGCTTTCGGCTACTCGCGGATTTTCACCAGCATCCAGATACAGTCCGGCCAGCAGTTGCAGAGCTACCGCATCGTTGGGGTTGGCCAGCAACGCCTCGTGCAGTTCCTCACGCGCGTCTTCCAAACGTCCTTCCCGCATAGCCAGTCTGGCCAGCCCGCGTCTGGCCAGTCCCTGCCCGCCTGCCCCGCGGGCGGACCAGTTTGCAGGCTGATTGGCGAACCGGGCAGCGGGCATATTAACGGCTCTGGAATAATGCTCCCTGGCCCGCCGGTTGTCGCCGCGCTGCTCGGCCAACTGGCCCAGGCGGTACAACGGATAAATTCCCTCCGGCTTCAGTTCGAGGCAACGGCTGTACAGACGCTCGGCCTCGTCAAATTCGCCGGTACTCTGGCAAAGCTGACCCAGATTATACAAGGTGGCCGGATCGTCCGGATCACGGCGCAGAGCTTCCGCAAAATGCCGCCGGGCTTCGGCGCTGTGCCCCAGGCCCGCCAGCAGCACTCCCAGCGAATTCCATGCCAGGATATTGCTTTCGTCGCAAAGCAGTGCCTTTTTGTATTCGCTGATGGCTCCCAAAGAATCGCCCTGGCTGTAACGCCGGTCCGCGCTGATATTCAAAGCCAGCGTATCCAGCGCTCCCACCTGGGGGAAGGGCAACAGCAAGGCGTATTCGAGCGCCTTGTGCGCGTTGTCCGGGCCGTCAGCCCGGCTGAAATCCAAAAACGGATGCGGAGCAATACCCACGGCGCAGGCCAACTGGTTGTTTTTCAAACGCCCGCAAAGCTCTTCGGCCTTAAGGCGCAGTTGATCCGGCAAGGCGTTCGGCAGGGCTTTCGGCAGCTTTCCTGCAAATTTTTCAGAAAAACCGTCCGGCACAAACACGATAAAGCTGTTCATGGCATAGCGGCCATAAAGACAATCCGGGCCGAAGGCGTGGCGAAATTCCTCCGCGCAAGCGGCCATAAGCTTATCCCAACGCGCTTCCCAGCGCATTAGCCTCTCGCGTGGGCCGCCAGTTGCAGCGGGCAAATCGGACGCTTCAGACGCATCCAGCGCACCAGATACATCAGACGCACCAGATTCATCAGGCGAATTAGCTGCATCCGGCAGCTCAAATTCGTCAGCGCTCTCCGGCAAATCAAAATCCTGATCCAGCAAGCTGAAACGCGTAAGCAACAAAGCAGATTTTTCATGCTTTTCACGCTCGCGGCACCAGGCTGGCAAAAAATCCGTATAGCTTAAAAATCCGGTTGCCGGGTCAAGGGCCGACTCCGGCATTTGTTCGAAGGTCGGCAAGGTCGGTACAGACGCTTGCCCCGGCCCCACAAGCAGGAGCTGATCACCCGGCTCGGGCGGAAAATAGGGGTCGTCGCAATAGGTCAACTCGGCGGTCGCCTCATTTGCACGCACATCCATAAGGCAGATTTCGCCCTTGTAGCGCCGGGTCACTTCGCCGGGGCTGCCAGGTAAATCCTGCGCTGCGCCGCCTTCAAACACATAACCCCAGACGGTAAAGCGCTGCCCTACTCTGGCCCCGGAACTTTTGCCCAAATTGACCTGCAAGCGTGAAAGCGGTGCCACCTGAAGCACGTGACCGCCTTCGGCCAGCACGCCCCGGTAGGAGAGAACGGCTGGTCTGGCGTTCAGCGTTGCGGCCAGGCCGGAAAAAAACCTGCGGGCTCCGGCCTGCGCGGTCAGACGCCTGCCCTCCCAGGCCATAACGGCGGCCAATCTGGCCCGGCGCAGCAACAAACGGGATTGCTCCGCCGGGGTATGCCGTTCCAGACCATCGAGATCGCGTGGGCAATCGGCATAGCCAACAGAAATACTCACCGAAGCCTTGCGGCCGCTCACTTCGTTGACAAGGATCACCTTGTCCAGAGCAGACGCCAAATCCACTGCCAGCTCCTGACAAGCCTGCGCCCCAAAACCCGGCAAAATAATGCAAAATTCGTTATCCGCGCCGCGCCCGGCCAACGCCCTTCCGGGTTTGCCCGCTTCCAGCCCACTCGCAAGCAAAGCCAGCAGGCGCTCGGCCCGGCTGTAACCGTGCTCACGCACAACGCCCGCCAATCCGTTCAGGCGCAGCGTCATCAGGCTGAAACGCCCGCCGCCGCCAGCCGCGAATCCGCCAAAGGCATCGGCAAACGCCTCATCAGCCGCAGCGCCGGACTGATGCGGCACTCCGCGCAGCGGTTCGCGCAACTTCTCCAGTTCGGCGGTCAAAAGGCGCAAAAAATAATCACGGCTGAACAAGCCGCTGACCTCGTCCCGCAAAGTGCGGTGGTAGAGAATCAGGTTTTCCAGGCAAGTGGAGGCCGCCGCAGGCAGGCAGGGCAAAATAGGCCGGATGCTTTCATCCACACCACGCGCCACAAACACGCCCATAAAACTATCCTGACCGGAATTGTCGAAGCCAGAATCGGCCTGAGCCGCCAGGCGGCAAAGCGGCAGCAGCAATTTGCCCTCGTCCGGCAAAAACTCTGCCGAGGCGGGTGGAATTTCGCCTTCGCCCAACAAGGGAAAATGCAGGCTATGCCCTTTGAAATTGAAAAATTTCCGCAACCCGGCGCAGAGCATAGGCTCAAGCTGCATGAGATCCAGAGAGGTGAACGAACCGACTGAAAAGTTTACTGGCCTTGTTGTCATGCTTGGCTTATACATGGTGAACAAAGGCTTGAAAAGATATTGAAGGAGTTTTTATATGCAAGATTTGCAACTTAAACAATTCTCCATCGGACGACTCGTCACCAACAGCTATCTGCTGCATAACAGCAGTCAGGCGGTATTGATTGACATTGGCGGCGAGCCTGCCGCCGTGCTGAAATATTTACAGACCAACAAGCTTGAATTGCTGACTATTTTCAATACCCACCTGCATTTTGACCATGTATACGGCAACCGCGCTCTGGCCGAGGCCACCGGGGCCAAAATTATGGGCAACGAGCGTGACAGCTTCATAAAAGAGGAAAACGTGGCGGGCAAAGGGATGTTTGGCCTGCCGCCGGTTCCGCCTTTCGAGTTTGAAAACCTGGACGAAGGCGTGATCGAGGTTCTGGGAGCCGAGTGCCGCGTGCTGGCCACACCGGGGCATACGCCGGGCAGCCTTTCTTTCTATTTTCCGGCCCAGAACTGGATTTTTTGCGGCGATCTGCTCTTTCACCGCGCCGTGGGCCGCACGGATTTCAAAGGCGGCGACAGCGAGGCGCTGGCGGAATCCCTGCGCGGCAAAGTCTACACCCTGCCGGACGATACTATTGCCTATCCCGGCCATGATGAAGAAACTGTGGTGGGTGACGAAAAAAGACTCAACCCCTATGTGCGGGCCTGATCCGGGCGGGCAAAAACGTCACTTATGTACGAGTCTGAGCCGGACAGCCAGAAACTTCAGCCACGGAGCGGAACGCCATTGATTCTGGCGGCCAGCCCGCGCAAAGGCAACTCGCTGCTGGCCGCGCTGGAGTTTTGCCGGGGCCTGGACGCTGCGCGAAACGCCACCCCGGCCCGGCAAGGCGCACCAGCGCAAGAAGCTCAGGAACGATGTGCTCAGGAGCGCCCCGCTCCGGTGCAACTGCGGCACTACCGCGTCCTTCCTTGCCGGGATTGCGGCGCTTGTGAGCGCACAGCCGCGCAAATTACTCCCGAAGAATTTATTACGGACCCGGCGGCGCTCTGCCCGCTTTCCAATCAGGATGACAGCCGTCCCCTGCTGAATGCTCTGGCTGCCGCTCCGCTTGTCGCTTTTTGCTCACCCATCTATTTTTATCATCTGCCCGCCCAGCTTAAAGCCCTGCTGGACCGCTGCCAGATCTTCTACCGGGCGGCTGAAAACCCGGCGCTTGTCCCGGCGCTGAATCCTTTGCCGCGCTCGCGCCCGCTGCCATGCTCCAACCGTGACGAACAAAAAAAGTACAGAGGTGCAGGCGGTGGCGACGGGCAACCACGCCCTTTCTTCGCTCTGCTGCTGGGTGCGCGTCCACAGGGCGACAAACTTTTTGAAGGAAGCTTGCTCAGCCTCAAATACGCCCTGGCTCCTCTGGGGTTTGCACCGCAGCCGCCACTCCTGCTCTATGGGCTGGACCGGGCCGCTGATCTGTCCGCCCGCCCCGATGTTCTGGAAACCATCCGTGAATATGGCAGACAGGCAAAATATTAAGCTTCGTTTCTGGCGCTTCGCAGCCGTTATTGGAAATTCACTGGCCGCGATTATCAGCGAAAAGCGTTGCGGCATCTGTGCCGCACCCATACGCCGCCCAAATCCCAACCTCAAATTGGGGCTCTGCCGGAAATGTCTGGACGCCATGCCCCGGCGCAAGGCCGGTTATTGCCTGCGCTGCGGCGAATTCGTATCGGCAGATGAAATGCCTTATGGATTGTGCGGCAACTGCCTGCTTTCGCCGCCGCCCTGGCAAAAAATTTATTTCCACGGGGCTTACCAGGGACTCTTGCGCGAAAGCATCAGCCGCCTGAAATTCGGGCAGGTTCTGCACCTGGCCGAAGCGCTGGGCGGCCTGCTGGCCGCGCACCCGGAACTGGCCGTCCCATCACCACCACCAACAACAACTGGGGACAGTTCTCCAATAAATAATTTTGCGCCCAGACCGGATGACGCACCTTACTCCTGTATCATACCCGTGCCACTGCACAAAAAACGCCTGACCGAGCGCGGCTTCAATCAGTCCGCGCTGCTGGCCGCTCCGCTGGCCCGGACTCTGAGTCTGCCTCTGGAATTGAAATTGCTGAGTCGCTCGCGCGATACCGCGCATCAAACCGGCCTCAGCCGCGAAGTGCGCCGCCATAATATGCTGGAAGCTTTCACAGTCACGGGCCGGGCCGATGGACTGCGCATCCTGCTTTTTGACGATGTACTGACCACCGGGGCCACTCTGGCCTCGGCCGCCGCCTGTCTGCTGCGTGCCGGAGCGGAGCGGGTGGATGTCGCTGTGCTGGCCCGCACCCCACTGGGGTAGTGCCTCATTTTGCCGTGATGCTGCGTCAGATCTCGTTTTTGCCTCCGGTCGAGTAGGAAAAGACTACACTCCCGTCGGCAAAAACTCATCTTCCTTGCCTGACGGCAAAAGCAGGCACTACCAGCGTACTCAAACTAAGGAACTTCCACTATCTGATTGAGCCTTATAAAACTTGCGCAAACAACATTCCGGCCTTACATTACTGTTGTTATTAAATTTAAAGGTATCTTTTTACGGATAAATTTATGAAAAAATTTCTGCTGGTGCTTTTTCTTCCCCTGCTGTTGACCGCTTCTTTTGTGGCGGTCAATGAGGTTTGCCTCAGCGAGGCCCAGGCCGCCCGCTTTGGCGGCGGGAGATCCTTTGGCGGCAAATCGTCCTTTCAGCGCCGCGCTCCGGCTCAAACGCAAAACCGGCAGCAGGCCACCCAAAGCCAGAACGCGGCTGCGCAATCCGGCGCGGCCGGGGGCTTTGCCAGAGGCGGCATGGGCGGCCTCTTCGGTTCCCTGCTGGCTGGCAGCATGCTCGGTGCGCTGATTTTCGGCGGCGCTTTCTCCGGCCTTGGAGCCATGGATATCGTTGTCATTTTGCTGGGCGTTTTCATGATCACCCGACTGCTGCGCGGACGCCGCGCGGCGCAACAGTCTGCCGGGATGGAAAGACAAGCCGGGCGCAGAGGTCAGGAAGATCTGTTCGGGCGGGAAGCGCAAAACTGGCAAGCGCCACGCGGCAGACAGGAAGATCAAGGCGGGCGGGCGCTGCGCGGAAATGATGCGCAGGACGCCTTTTGGGGACATTTGCGCAGCGATCAAAATGCTCGTGCTTCTCAAGAAGCACGGCGCGAAAACAGCCAAGGCAGGCAAAATGAATGGGGCGGGCAAAGCAATCACAACGAACAGGACAGCCCGGCTATGCATGCACAGGGCAACAGCCTGCTTCTGCCAGCCGATTTCGACCTGGACGACTTCATGGCCGGGGCAAAAGCCATGTACACGCGCTTGCAGGAAGCCTGGGACAGCCGTGACCTTGAGGATATCGAACAGTTCGCAACAAAATCTGTGGCGGCTGAAATTCGCAGTCAGGCCCAGGAAGATCCCGAACCTTCACAAACCGATATTTTGCTCATTAACGCCGAATTGATTGGCTTTGAGACGGAAAGCGCGGACAAGGCCGAAGCGACAGAAAGAGCCGCCGTATATTTTGATGTACTGCTGCGGGAAGAAGCGGGCCGCCCCAACATTGAAGCGCGGGAAATCTGGCATTTCATGCGCCGCAAAGGCGAAACCTGGAAGCTGGACGGCATTCAACAGACCGAATAGGTTAATTTTGCTAGTGCCTAAATATACAATATAATGCCAAAATCAGGCGCTACAGGAGAAAAGATGGCGCGAAAAAAGGTTCTCCATGTCGGCTGCGGCGTTCACACCCCGGACAAGCTGCATGAGCATTTTCGCAGCCCGGACTGGCAGGAAACGCGCCTGGACATCAACCCGGCAGTGAAGCCGGATATTCTGGCTTCCATCACCGATATGTCCTGTATTGCCGATAACTCTTACGACGCGCTCTACTCCTCGCACAATCTGGAGCATCTGCACCCGCATGAGGCTCCGCTGGCCCTGGCCGAATTTTTCCGGGTGCTGCGTCCCTCCGGCTTCGCCCTGATCACCCTGCCGGATCTGCAACAGGCTGCCGAACGCATTGCCCAGGGCGGCGCGGAAGAAGCCGTGCTTATGACCAACAAAGGCCCGATTACGCCGCTGGATATTCTTTACGGCTTTCGGCCATTCCTGGCCGCCGGAAACCTGTTTATGGCGCACAACTTCGCCTATACGGCGTCCACTCTGGAAAAAGCGCTGCAAGAGGCGGGCTTTACCAATGTATCGGTGGAACGTGACGGAGAATTCAATCTCTGGGCCACGGCTGCAAAAATCTAAACCAGGACCAATACACAACATGGCGGTAAAAAATTCCCGACTTGTAATCACCCCGTATGGCGGTTTGGGCGAAATCGGCCTGAACAGCATGTCTTTCGCCTATAACGACAGTATGCTTCTGGTCGATTGCGGCCTGATGTTTCCGGAAGATTATCATCTGGGCGTTGATGTGGTCATACCGCGTTTCGACCATCTGCTTGAAAACAAGGACAAGCTGAACGGCATTGTGCTCACGCACGGCCACGAAGACCATATTGGCGCTCTGCCCTGGCTGGTGCCGCAGCTTGATCAGCCGGACATTTACGGCAGCCCGTTCACTCTGGCTTTGGTGGAACACAAACTGCGCGAGCGCAATCTGCTGGACAAGGTTAAACTGCACCCCGTTAAACCGGGCCGGGCGCTGGAATTGGGTGAATTTAAACTCAACTTCTTCCCGGTCTGCCATTCGATTATCGACGGTCTGGCGCTGGGCATTGAAACGCCGGTCGGCAAGGTGATCCATACCGGCGATTTCAAGATGGACGCCGATCCTTTAAGCGGGCCGGGCACGGATCTGGCCCTGTTCCGCAAATTCGCGGGACGCCACGGCGTCAAGCTTCTGTTTTCCGATTCCACCAACGTGGAGAACAACGGCTATTCCCTTGGCGAACGCGAAGTTTTCAGCGCTTTGAATTCGGTTTTTCTACAGGCGCAGGGCCGGGTGCTGGTCACGCTCTTTTCCAGCAACATCCAGCGCATTCAGGAAGTTTTTGACTGTGCGCTGATGAGCGGGCGCAAGGTGGCGGTGGCCGGGCGCAGCCTGATGAACAACATTGAAATGGCGCGTAACCTCGGCCACCTAAACATACCGGAAGGCCTGCTGATAGACCCGGCTGACCTGCCGCAGGATATGCCGGACCGTCAGGTTACCATGCTGGTAACTGGATCGCAGGGGGAACCCTTAAGCGCCCTTTCGCGCATCGTTTGTGGCGAGCACAAAAACCTGAGCATCCACGCCGGCGATACCGTGGTTATGTCCTCGCGCCTGATTCCGGGCAACACTACCACCGTTAACCGGCTGATCAACCGGATGTACAAGCTTGGAGCCGAAGTGCTCTATTCGCAGATAAGCGGCATCCACGCCTCGGGCCACGCCTACAAGGGCGAGCTTACCGCCATGCTGGAAGCGGTGCGGCCGGAATATTTCATCCCGGTGCATGGCGAATACCGCCATCTGGTAAAACACGCCGAACTGGCCAGGGAACACGGTGTGTTGCCCTCAAAAGTCTTCATTCTGGAAGACGGCCAGCCGATCAGCTTTGGCAAGCGCAGCGTCACGCTGGAAGAGCCGATTTTGGCTGATCCTATCCTGGTGGACGGTAAGGGTGTGGGCGACGTTGGTCAGGCCGTGCTTAAAGAGCGCCAATTGCTGGGCGACGAAGGCATCGTAATCGTTATGGTGCTGCTGGATTTGCTGGACCGCGAAATTATCCGGGGGCCGGAAATCTACTCCAAGGGCTTTGTTTTTGAGCAGCAGTACAGCCACCTGCTGAATGATTCGCGCTGCATCGTGCAGGACGTGCTGGAAGCCGAGCCTTCGCGCGATACGGACATTTTGCAGGACAAAATACGCTCGGCCCTGCGCCGCTTCTTCAAAAAGGTGCTGGGCCGCGATCCGGTGGTAGTGCCGCTGGTGCGGATTGTGTGAGGAGCAAAACGGTGAAGTGTCTTATTTCAGCACGAAAAGCCTTCTCATATGAACAAAATTAAAAATATACCTCCTATTCAGGAGCAGCTTGAAGCCCTGGACAAGATGACAGATAAGGATATCGACTTCTCTGATATTCCTGAAATTCTCAACTGGGATGGAGCTGAACGGGGAAAGTTTTATAGGCCTGTCAAGAAATCGGTAACATTGCGCCTTGATGCCGACGTACTGGCATGGTTCAGGCATCATCACCCCAAATACCAGTCAGGTATTAATGCTGCTTTGAGGGAGTATGTAGCGGCTCACCAATAAGATTGTATGAGCAGGCACACTATATGAGAATCCCTTGCAGATAAAATGAGAATATAATTAAATGTTGCTCAACAAGTTAAATATTGATATACAAAATTATAAATTGCGGAAAAATGTACCGTAAATTCGAATCTCGGAGAACACTTGAATGGCATTCAAGAGGCCGTCAGTTCAATTCTGTCCATCTCCACCAGAAAAATTTAAGGACTTACTAGAAATAGTGAGTCCTTTTTTTATGGTAAATTTTAAGAAAAGCCGGGACAGAGTGAGCGGCGCATCAGTAAAATTTTACTTATGATAAAATGTGAGTCCTTTTTTTATGCGCGAAGTTGGTAAAATGGAAGATTTTTTTTTGAGAGATATATTAAGGATGGGTACATAATTGATGATAGTACCTTGCTAAAATAAGGTGACGCTGATAAAATTGCAGAGAGAATTTAGGAAAAGGTGTGTTTAGCGTTAATGTTTAATTCAGTCATATAGAGCGATAACGAAATGATTAGAGAAAAAATTTATAGAGAAATTATTGCAACACTAGATAAGCATCAGCGTTTTGAAAGTATAAATTTTAAAATTGAATCTGCAAATGATCAATATGGTAACACAACCCTAACAATTACGTATATTTTTGAACCAAAATATATGATCATATTTGTAATTCCATCTTCAATAACCAAAGATAAAAATGGATATGAAGAATATTATACTTTTTCAGGTAATGTATGCCCAGGGCCACTTTCATATAAAGAAAAATTTTCATTTACAGGCAAAGCCGGTATGTATGAAAGAATATTTAATTGGCTAGACTGTATCTGGGAAGAATTGTCTTCAAATCCTATAGTTAAAATTATTGAGAGTCAGCAGCAGGAAATAAATGAAATTTTTGAGTACCTTGATAAAATTGAAGACAATTACTTCACTAAAGAAGAAGGCCTAAAGCTTAAGCAGCAATTAAATGAAATAGAAGAAAAGATTAAAGAACAACTTAAGCAAAACAGTAATGACAAAAAAATTTTTGAGCAAGAAGCAAGCAAGCTACACACAGATATTGACACTTTAAAGCAAACAATTTGTTCTTTTAAGAAGAAAGGATGGGCAAAAAACTGTATAAGTAAAATATTAAAATGGACAAAATCGCCTGAAAATAAAGCAATGCTTGAAGATGGGTATACAATTCTTAGAGAGATTTTACCTGAAGAAATTAAGAAAGCCCTGCCTGAAGTGTCGTAGTTTAGGTGTGTCCTGGTAATCTTTTCCGTGTTGATGTGTTTTTATGTCTTATGATTGCCTGTCATTTTTTCCTATAGATGTTTCGCCTCATCCAGAACACTAGAGTGTTCTGTTTTTTTGCAACTCCTCATGTCATTATATAAATAGCAATGCTGACGAATTGCCAATCAATTACTTTAGAATATTCAATAAATTTAGTGGATATAAAATGAACAACAATCAAATAAACAAACAAGAAATTGGATGCTGCAATAAATGCAAAGAATCATTTAAATGTGACATATTGTTTTCATTTTCACGAAACATAGAACATGTTGATTATGAATATTCACTATCAAGAACATATTTTATTCTTAAATGCCCAAATTGTACAAATATATTTTTCAAAAGACTATCAGAATTTATTACCACAGACACCAATGATGATGGAACATATGTTGATATATATCCACAGCAAGCAAATGAATTAAGAGAAATAATTCATAATATATGTGTAATGCTTGTAAAAAATGGTCATAGAAAATGGGCATTGATTCAGTTGCTTCATGAATTAAATAATGCTTTAGACAATAGAGCATATATGCTAGCTTCAATGGGCATTAGAACATCAATAGATATGATATGTAGAAAATTAATTGGTATTAATGGATATAGCTTTAAACAAAATATTGAAAAATGCAGGACTAATGGTTTTTTGTCACAATCACAGTTAGATATTTTAAAGCCTGTAATTGAACTTGGACATGGTTCTGTTCATAGAGATTATAAGCCGGATGAATCTGAGGTTAAAATAGCAATGAAAGTGGTTTTAAATTTGATTGAAACACATATCATCCATGCCAATGTTATAAAAAGTGTTTTACGCAAGCATTTAAGAGAAAATAGCATTCCATTTAAAACAATAACTGATAGAAAAGTAGTTAAAAATTCTGAACTATCAACTCCAGCCCCTAAAGCGATTCCACAAAATTAGAAATTTAACTTAGTTATGCCGGCAATCTTCCATTTTACCAACTTCGCGCATAAAAAAAGGACTCACATTTTATCATAAGTAAAATTTTACTGATGCGCCGCTCACTCTGCCCCGGCTTTTCTTAAAATTTACCATAAAAAAAGGACTCACTATTTCTAGTAAGTCCTTAAATTTTTCTGGTGGAGATGGACAGAATTGAACTGACGGCCTCTTGAATGCCATTCAAGCGCTCTCCCAACTGAGCTACACCCCCACGTGGTGAGAGGTCTATTTGCCTCAAGAGGAGCTTGATGTCAACGAATTTTTTAAATTTTTTTTATTGTTTATTTTTGCAGCAAATATTCCAGAACATGACCGCCCTGTTTTAGCAGCAGGCGTTCGCCGTCAAAGCTTACGGCCAAGCCCTCTTCCAGCATGGCGGGCATCATTCTTTCCAGACTGTCCAGGTAGGGATCCAGGCAAAACATTTTGGTCTGGGCCAGCGGCCCCGCGCTCAGCACGCCGTTATCCAGTTCGGCCTTACCGCTAAAACGGTTGCAAAAGGAGCCGGAAATCCCCATATCCTCGCTAAAAACCAGCACCGGAGTCTGCTTGCCCAAATAAGCGTTTCCATCCAGGCTATAAAAGACGAAAGTTTTACCGGTCAAAGCATCCGCCTCAGGCACTCCGGCGTGCTCGGCCTTACCGCAGCATCCTTGCATAAGCATAACTCCCAACAACAAACAGCCCACGGCCACCAAAGAAAGTTTTTTCATAAAGTCGCCCCTTGGCATTAATAATAACAATAAGAATAACTTCTTAATAAACTTTTTTCGCGGTTGCCACAACAGGTTAAACATGTTGGCGAGGATTGCAGCAAAGTTGGCCCTACCTCTCAAGCTTCCCGAATCTTTGCCGATAAGCACTCACGAGGGGATATGGCAAATATCCAAAAAGACGGATTCGACTATGAAAAAAATTAACTTGAAAACCAGACTGGGCCTGCTGCTTTCGCTGGCCCTGCTTACGCTGTTGCTGGGCTGCGAGGCCTCGCCGATTCCGGTGGCCGCCAACCATGACGCCCACCTGCAACTTAAGGTGCAGGCCTCCGAGCATTGGCGCGACATTGCCAGCGAAGTGGCAGAGCGGGTGCTTAAAGCCATCAATGATCGCCCGGATCTCAATGGCCGCCCGATTTTCATCGCCTCGCCCAACAACCGGCCCTTTACCGTGGCTTTTTACAATCTGCTGCGCAGCGAACTGGTCTCGCGCGGCTTGCAGGTTTCCTACAGCAAGGAGCCGGGCGGCATTAACCTGGAATACACGGTGCAAACCGTACATTTTGATTCGGGACGCCGCTCCGATTCAACGCCCCTGATCGGCATAGACGACAAAAACCGCTACAACAGCCCTTCCAACAACGAAATTATCGTCAACGCCAGACTGTTTCACCTGAACCGTTTTGTGGTGCATTGCTCGGCCATTCGCTACATCAATGACGATGACTGGCCCCTGTATATGGATCCGCAAGTTGCCGACCCCTTGGCGGAAAGCAGCCGCAACATCAGAGTAACCAACAGGTAGGCGAATCATGCACGGCAAACAAACTCAAAACACATCCAGTTTCAATTTGCGCCGCCTCGCCTGGGGCCTGCTCTGCCTAACCGGCATCATGCTTACAGCCTGTTCAGGCGGGCCAACGGCAACAGCCACAACGGACATAAGCCCGGTAACTACCGCCGCCCTGCCCCACGCCTCCACCCAGAATCCGCCCCCTGGCGCACGCCTGCTTACAGCCAACACCGTGGCTGCCGATGCTTTGGCCGCCATGCTGGTGGGCCGCCTGGGCTCAACCAGCGGCATCCTCACCGCCAGTCTGGTAGAGTTGGAGAATCTGGATAAATCCTCGTCTTTCGGCCAGACCAGCAGCCAGCAAATCGGATCGCGCCTCAGCCAGCACGGCTTCAAGGTACTGGAAAGCCGCCTGGCCGATGAACTCACCCTGCACAAAACCAACGGTGAATTCATGCTTACCCGCGAAAGCGCCCGCCTGCTCAGCCGCGAGCATGACGCGCACGCCGTAATGCTTGGCGTCTATTCGGAAACCGCCCACCGGGTTTTTGTCTCGGTACGGGTGGTGCGCCTGTACGACAACGCGGTTATGGCCGCCTACGAGTATTACCTGCCCAAGAGTGACGATGTGGCCGCCATGTTAGGCCCGGCTGGCAAAAATACCGAATCGGACGCTACGCGGGCCTGGCAAAACTTCTCCAAGCGCGAACAGGCTTATAAATAAGCCAGTCGCTTTAACACCAAAATTATCTGCTTTAATAATAAACGGGCCTTGCGAAGCATCTGCTTCGCAAGGCCCGTTCTATTTGGTTTACAACTTTACTCGCTGTTAAGTGTTAATCAACTTAACAATGATTCCAGAAAGTATTTATTTGGCTTAACCAACCCGCAGGCCGCTCACGCACACTCCGGCTCCATCGTCGCAACGCAGCGACTTAACCAGGGCTTGCAGCTCCTGCGTCTGTTCATTTAACTGCGCCACGGCTACAGCGGTCTTTTGCATGGTATCAGCCGTTTCCACAGCGATATTGTTGATATCTTCCAGTGACTTGGCAATTTCATCACTGGCGGCGGATTGTTCCTCGGAAGCCGTGGCAATGCTGCGCACCTGATCTGCGGTATGCGTGGCTTCGGTAACGATATCCGTCAATGACGCGCCGGATTTGTTCACCAGCTCGGCGGCCTTGCCAAGATTGCCCGTGGTCATTTCCACAGCGTCAATGCTCTTGCGCGTTCCCTGCTGGATGCCGGAAATAACGTCGCCCACTTCCTTGGTGGCGGTCATGGTTTTTTCCGCCAGTTTGCGCACCTCGTCAGCTACCACCGCAAAACCGCGCCCGGCCTCACCGGCTCTGGCAGCCTCAATGGCGGCGTTCAGGGCCAGCAGGTTGGTCTGATCCGCGATGTCGCTGATTACCGTCATAACCTGACCGATTGATTCCGCCTGCTTGCCCAGCACGTTCATGGTTTCCTTCAGGGTGTTGGTATCTTTTTCCACCGCCTGAATAGCCTTTACCGACTGTTCCACAATCTGTTCGCCCGTAGCGGCGTTGGTTCTGGCCCGGTCCGAGGCTTCCGCCGCAACACCGGCGTTTTTGGCCACTTCCAGCACGGTGGCGTTCATTTCTTCCATGGCCGTGGCGGATCCGGCCACCTGTTCGCGCTGCCGGTCCGAACTCGCGCTGGCATGGCTGACCTGATCCGAAATCTGCTCCGTGGCCACGCTAAGGCGGGCGACAACCTGCTCAACATCTTCCGCAACCTTCAAGATGGCCTGCTCGTGCTGCTCGGCTACTTCCGTGGCGCGTTTGGCTTCCGCCAGCGCCGAGGCTACCTTCAGGGTTTCTTCTTCGCACTCCTTGGTCTTGGCGTCCGCTTCATCAATCTTGTGCTTCAACTTTTCGACCATCACGCCCAAAGCCTTGGCCAGGTGGCCTACTTCATCATGGCTGTTAATGTCGAGCGTTTCATCAACATTGCCCTCGGCCACTTTTTCGGCGTACAGGGTTGTAACCCGCAAGGGACGGGAAACCGCGCGGGCCACAAGTATGCCTATCACAATAAAAATAATTCCGAGCAAAACACCGGCGCCGACAAAAGTCATCAGCACATGTTGCTGTACCGCCTCAATGCTGGCCCGCGAAAGGCCCACAAAGAACATACCGGCGTTTTTACCGCTCATGTCCTTCCATACCCAGTATGATGTATCATATTCCGCGCCGCCAATGATGTTTCGGGTCATGATTGGCTGGCCCTGCCCGATAACCTGGTTATAAATCGTGGGGTTGCCCAGGGGGGTGTTAATAAAAGGCTTGCCGTCGCGCATAACGGTGGTGCTTACCCGTGTATCATCCAGAAAAATGGTGCTTTCCACATTCAAAGCTTCTTTTACGGCGGCGACAAATTTGCCGGAACTCATGTCTTCACCAAGAATGACGGCCCCGACTATATTGCCGTTATTACGAACTGGCGTGCCGGAAGCCAGAGTCAGGCGCACAGTGTTACCCGGCTCCATCCCGACAATAGATCTGCCTTCCTTAAGCGGTACGCTGGAGCTTATTCTGTTTGCGGGTAAAACATCCCCGACCTGATTAACATGCGCCCTGTGCAGCACTTTGCCGCTGGCGTCGCAAATGGTGACCATGTCGATGAAGGGCTGGTTCATCAACTTGCCGGCTATTTCTTTAATAACAGGCAGATCGTCCGCAGCCAGCGCCCTGGCAAGTTCCTCGTCACGCTCAATCAACATGCTAATGGCCGACTGCGCGTCCAGGCGGCTTTGCACCATATCCTGCACGGCTTTGGTGTTGGCGGTCAGTTGATTCTGCGCCTGTTCGTCAGATGATGAAGAGATCAAAATATAACCCGCAGCACATAACGCCGCGACCAGACAGACTATTGTCATGGTAACCAGCATGATGATCTTTCTGGAAATAGACATATGGGCCCCCTGATGAAGATGTAAAACAAAATATCGTGTTGTTGATATAGCCCATCATAAAGTCAAGGGTAACAAAAAAATATATAACTGAGGAACACGCACACAAAATAACATGGCGCTGCATTGCAGATAAATGGCGGGCGGTTACCACAGTATGAGGAGCAGAAATAAGCACTATCGATCCGTGGTTGTCCAAAAAAAAGCCTGGCGAAAAATCTCACCAGGCTCATATAATTTTACAGGCCGCGCCCTTTCGACTTCTACAGCGCAGGAAGCCCCAGCGCCTGGTGTTGCATACTTATATAAATTTCGCGCATCATGCCCAGATTCTCTTGACGCTGACGCACAATATTTTTCTCTGGAACAGAAATATTGCTGGTCATGCGGTTGTTCAGCCTGGTCAAATGGCTCTTCAAAAAATCACGGAAAGCATCCACTGGCAAGCCTGCTTCTTTTTTGGCGCTGGACAAAGCAGACGCTACCAATTTGTAATTATCGTGATCTGCAACAATGCTCAAAGGCGTTCTGGCTTCCTGGATTTGATTAAGAGCCGTAGCGACACTTGTAGATTCCTCTGGAGAATTGACATACGCAGCTTGTTCTTGACGTAGCATTATTTCTTCCACGCTGAGGATCAATTTTATATCTTTTGTAGCTTTGACGTCTTTTAATTGTTTCAGGGTGTAATCCAAGGCTGCATTATATTTTTTTACTTCCTGTGACGTATGCACAAGAAGGTACGCTTCAGACACGGTTTCAAGGCTATCAGTAAACCTATTGACTAAGCCAATTTTGTCCATATTCGGCCTCGGCTGCGGACAAATCCCACCCACTAAGGTATTCCTGCCCAAAAACCTCTTTTATGCTCTTGGCAATCCAAGGCGTAAGCGGCCTTTGTTGAGTGATTCGCAACGATTCGTCATAGTCCCCACGCGCAACCGCTGCAAGCGATTGAGAAACTTGCTCCAAACGCTCTTCATGCGTAAGCCGACTCATAACCACCTCTCAAAATTTTGTTGACCAACGCCCTGTTTATACCCTGATGTGCCTAAGTAAACAAGGCCGAAAAAGGCAGCAAAATCAAACACCCAACAGCCAACAACGGCTCGAAAGCGATAGGCAATTTGATTATCCCAAAACGTGTGGCCAACGTAACGAGTATACTGCCGTATTTTTTACGCATGTACTTGGCAAAAGCTTGGTAACACATGGTCAACTTGTTCTGCGCCTTGTAATATTTATAAATTGCCTTCGCGCTAATGCCCCTATCAACATATTTAAATTCAGACACGCTCTAACACCTTGGATAAATCGGACATAAAAAAAGCTTCGACTCAACCTAAACTTGTATTGGTAGAGTCAAAGCAATGTACGATATAAAATAACGCCTTTGACTCTATTGTGTCTTAATAGAATCAAAGGCGTTTGAGCGCTTTTATTGGCGCGCCTGCAGGGATTCGAACCCCGGACCGACTGCTTAGAAGGTAGTCGGACGGGGATATCACCCACAGACGCGCTTTTTATTCTATAAAATTTATTTTATAATATAGCCCTTTAACCAATCCTAAAGGGGTTTTTATGTGTATCACTCTTGCAGATGCCTGGAGCGCATCTTATTCCTCATTCTTTTCCAAAAACGCCAATCACAAAACCGAAATGGGATTTTGGAACAATCACATCAATCCTTTCTTTGGAAATTCCATCTCTTTAGAGGAAATAACTACCTTAAATTTACTGGAATTTCGAGCAAAAGTCGAAAGCAAAAACTTGAGTCCGCAAACGGTACATCACTGCTTATCACTTGTGAGGCGCATATTTACAAAATCACAAATTCTAGGCTTATATGATCAACCAACACCCAAATTTATTATGCCGCAACTAAAAAATGGCCGAGTCCGCTATTTAAGCAACGAAGAATGCATTTCTTTATTCAATATCCTCGAATCTCGGTCATGTCTCTGGCTAAACATATCAAAATTTGCACTTTATACCGGGATGCGAGCTGCGGAAATATTCCACTTAAAATGCGAGAACATCAACTTTCAAATGGGTGGTTTTCATATCCTTGACACAAAATCATTTAACCGCTTTGTGCCATTTAATGCAACATCTCAAAAAATTGCGACTGAGTTTTATACCAAGCCGAATGCATATTTATTCCCAAGCAGCTCAGCAAGTGGCAAACCTTTTTCCGAAGTCAGTAAAATCTTCCGTAAATCCGTTGAAAAAACCGAATTAAATAGCGGAATTACAGACCGCAGGCAAAAAGTCGTATTTCATACTCTAAGGCACACATTTGCATCGCGTTTGGTACAAAAAGGCAAAACGCTAGAAGTTGTCAGCAAACTGCTTGGGCATTCAAGTCTGCAAATGACTATGCGTTATGCCCATCTGTCCAAGGATCTATTTGTTGATGCCATGCAATCTCTAGACAACAATTAGACTTATACTCAACCAAATTGCAACATGCAAGCCTTTTCTTTCGGTTATACTATTTTTGGAGTCAAAAGACGATTATTTGAATACGATTGGCGATTTTATGCAAGCAATGCGCTATATAATTAACAATCGCTGATAATCTCCAAAAATCTCTAAAAATAGCACAAATGTTACTCAACATCGCTAACCTGTTTCACAACCGTAAGGCTGTTTGACGCGAAAGCGAAAAGGCGGGATAGGTAAGTAGTACTACCTCTAATGAGGTAGCTACTTACACCCGCCCGCTGGAAGCGGGGCTTATTCGCAGCTTCGCTGCTCAACGCTAAAGAGAAACCCAAAATGCCAACCGTCAAAAAGCATATTAAAACCTACCTCAATGAGCAGGAAATGCAGTTTATAGCCAGCAATGCTGCAAAGGCCAGATTATCCATGTCGGCTTATGTCAAACGCATATGCCTTGGGTATGAGCCAAAAAGTGCAGTGGACAGCCAGGCCGTTTTGGAACTGATCAGGCTAAAGTCTGAGCTTGGCAGGCTTGGTGGCTTACTGAAATTTTCACTTGGAGAAAAAACTCTTGAGCGGAGTCGGAAGATTAACGACTTGATTGATGCCCTGGCTGAATGCAAGGCCGAGATCGACAGCACCATAAAGGCAATGGATAAATAAATGCTGGCCATACGCAAAGACAGACAGAAGAAAAACGACAACTATCGGGCGCTGGCCTTGTATATTTGCGGCTATACAGAAAAAAATCCGGAAGAAAAAATTTTGGCGTCTTGGTTCTCCAACTGTGATGGCGAAGACTTTGCCGAAACCATGATGGAAGTTGAAGCTGTCCAAAATTTAAACACTACTGAAGCGATCAAGACTTATCACCTGATTTTGAGTTTCCGACCGGAAGACGAAGCCAGGCTTACGCCGGAAATTATGGCTGACATTGACGCCAGATTTGCTGAAGCTTTGGGATATGCGGAGCATCAGCGTTGTTGTGGAATCCATAAAAACACCAACAATATGCACATGCATATTGCCTACAACATGATCAATCCGGAAAAATTCAACCGGCATGAGCCGTTTCGGGATTTTTACGCCTTGGCAGAGACTTGCCGGGAAGTTGAGGCGCTATACGGCTTGGCCGTGGACGCTGGACTTGAACCAGAACGCAAGGAACCGACCAGGCCGAATATCAAGGCACAGGCGATGGAGGCGCACAGCGGCCAGGAGTCCTTTGATGGATACGTACAGCGCCATCGGGAAGAGCTGCTGAAGCGTTTAGGCGTGGCCAACGATTGGCAGGGCGTGCATAAGGCATTTGCGGCGTACGGCATTGGCATCAAGCCGGGCAAAGGCAGAGCGGGCGGCCTGGTGCTGCATGATTTGCACGGCAGGAGTCATTTAACGGCCAGCTCACTAAGCCGCGCAACCGCAGGCGCGGCCATGCAAAAGCGTTTTGGGGCATATGCCGCTCCGGAGCGCAAAAAATATGAAAACGAAATCGAGCGATATTCCAAGTCACCGCTTCAGGCGGAGCCGAACCGGGCCAATCTTTATGAAGGCTTCCTTGCGGCCAAGGATGAAAAACAAAGGGCTTGGGATGAATGGAATAAGCATAAGGACGCCGCGCAAAAGCGCCGCGCGGAAATATCCGAAAAATGGAATCTGCGCCGGAAAGAAATTCAGGAAAACAAAAAGCTTTTACCGAGGGACCGCTGGGCGCTGATTCAAGATATTTATCTCAAGCGAAAAACCGATCTGGCCAGTGATGAGCAGCTCGTGATCATGAAAAAGGAGCTGGATCAGCAGAAGCAGGATATACGCGCAAAATATCCGTTTTCCTCATGGACGGACTACCTGAAGCTTAAAACCCTGGAAGGCAATGAGGATGCTCTGGACGTGCTGCGCTCAAAAAAACTGACCGGCGCGGATCTGGACAAGGCGGTGGCCGCACAGTCGGCCCCAGGGCCGAGCATTTCAAGACTGGATTTTACGGCCGACAAAAAAGCGATTCTGGCAAACACGGCCATGCTGACCAAGGACAAAAAAGCTCTCATGGCCATTCTTACGGCCAAAGAAAAAACGCAGATTGACGCGAAGCTCACCATCAGCCCCAGCGGGGTTCTGATTTTGAGTCTGCCAACTGGCGGCACGGTCAGAGATTCCGGCAAGCAGCTTTATTTCAGCAAGTTTGACCCTCAAGCCCGGAAGATGGCCGAGGAGCTGGCCAAGCTGAAATGGGGGAAAATGTGCCGAGTCGAGGAAAATTCTTTTGTCTTCGACCGGAGCCGAAGTCTGAGCAGAAGCCAAAGCAAAGGCATGGGGCGATAGTCAAAGCAATCGGCCTAGCGCCATTCCGGGTGTGCGCCAAGGCGCATTTTCCGTGCCAAGGCTACTTCGATTGTGCCGTCCTTTGTGCAGCTACACTCACTGCCCTCGCCGCTTCCGCAGTCCTTCACTCTCTCGCTTAACGCCTTGTCACGGAAAATTCCACCCTGCATGGAGCCGCGCCGCACCTGATTGGTACGAGCTGCGCTCTGTCTGTTTTAACATTTTGCCCCGGCTGGCGGGGGGGCAGCTGTAAATGCAAATGCCCCCCCACCCTCCGGGGAAAATGTTATGGGGGAGGATAAGACAAAACAATATGAACCGTGTGTACTCCAAAGGAGAAATTATTATGGCAACTACCAGCAACCAGACACGCGAGGCCATCCGCAACGATTGGTGGCAGAACAAAAAAGGGCAGGGCTTTACCATGTTTAGTGATCCCGGGCACGGCTGGCTTGCCGTTCCACGCAAGGAGCTGGTAAGCCTCGGCATCTTGAACAAAATCAGCTCTTTCTCCTACCAGAAGGGCGATTGGGTATTTCTGGAAGAAGACTGCGACTTCTCCGCCTTTGTCACCGCTCGTATCGAGCAGAACCGTCCATTTTTTATTATCGAAAAAAACAGCCCCTTTGACCTGTCCCCCATCCGCGACAATCCGCCGTTCAATGCGGAAGCATCCGAGCTGAAACCCGTGCATTTAAGACTTTTTGAAGAAGCCCAACTAGGCAAAATGTATTCATAGAGAATACGAGCAAAAGGCCGGGCATTGAGTCCCAGCCTTTTGTTATTTCAGCGTTCAAGTCCTTTCGACTTCTCCAGTGCCGGAAGCCCCAGCGCCTGGCGCTGCAAGCCGATGTAAACTTCTCTGACCATGCCGAGATTTTCTTGCCGTTGGCGTAGGACATTTTTTTCAGGCACGGACAGCATACTTTTCATGCTGTTGGAAAACCTAGTCGAGTGGCTTTTTATAAACTTCCGGAATGAGTCTAGCGGAAGCCCTGCTTCCTTATCCTTTCCAGAATATGTTTTAGTACCTTGTTGGTAAATTTGCGGATTTTTGATTACTTCCAGCGAGTTCTTAGCTTCCTGAAGCTGCGCTATCGCTCCGAATACGCTTTTATACTGCTCAGGTGAGTTGATGTAAGAGGCCAATTCCTGGCGCAGCATCATCTCCTCCACGCTGAGAGCCAAATTGAGATCTTTGGTTGCTTTAACTTCTTTCAACAAGGACAGGGTGATATTTAGATTGTCAGTACGCTTTTGCATGGGCAGAGATTGCTCAAGATCCTTGTAAATCAACCACCCAGTACCAAGATTATGCGTAATTTTATCAATTAAGCCAATCTTTTCCATATTCCGCCTCAGCTTCCGATAAATCCCACCCCGCAAGGTATTCAGCGCCAAAAACTTCTTTGATGCCTTTGGCTACCCATGGAACAAGCGGAACTAATTTAGCTAGGCGCATGGCTTCTTCCTCATCACCACGAGTTGCTGCATCGACTGATTGATACACTATGCCCATTCTTTCTTCATGCGTTAGCTGACTCATAACCACCTCGCAAATTTTTGTTGACCAACATCCTGCTTATACCCCGCTACGCCTAAGTAAACAAGGCCGAAAAAGACATTAAAACCAAACACCCAGCCACCAAAAACGGCCCGAAAGCTAACGGCAATTTGATTATCCCAAAACGTGTGGCCAGCGTAGCAAGTATAGTCGCGCAGGCGATCCCCCAAGGGATCAGCACCGGGCCGAGCAGCGCCCCCAAGGAAAGCATCAAAAAGGCGTCACCGGAGCCGAGGCATTCTTTCTTGTGCCGCCACCGACACCAGACTTGAGCGCCCTTCATAATGCCAAAACCAAAAGCAGCGCCCAGGGCGGCTTCAGACACAGCGTTGCCCCAAAGAGCCTGGCCGCTGATGACGATGATCGCCGCTGGCCAAGTCAACCAGTGCGGCAAGCGGAATTGCCTGTAATCGATGGCGGCAGCAGCCACAACCAGACTGATGGCAAGGATTTGAGAGAGCAGCAGCATATTCATCAGGGGAGCCTTTGCATTTGATTGATTACGGATTGAGCATAGCGTTTGGCGCGTTCAGGATTTTTTCCGACCGGAGTGTGGTAGCTGGCCACGGCCTCCCATTTAAGGCCGTATCTGCGGATCTCGCCAGCCAAGATCCAGGCCCCGATCATGATATTGTTCCGGGGGTCAATGGCAAAATCAGGATGAAGATTGAATTTTTTGAGCCACCAGGAGTTTATCTGCATAAGGCCGATGTCGTAGGATTTTCCGGCCTGCTGCGCGGCCAGGGCGATTCGTACCGCTTCGGCCCTACTTTTGGCGATATAGGACTTCCCGGCCACGTTCACGGCCCAGGGCTTGCCGCCGCTTTCCTGCTGCATAATGGCCCGAATCAGCTTGGGGTGGACGTTCCACTTGGCGCAGGCCTCGGAAACGTGAGGCATGAAATCCATGCCCCACGCATACATCGGGGTTATAAGCAGCAGGAATAAGCAGGCGACTAAAGTTTTCATATTATCCTATGGTAGAGCGCGGACAAGATAACGGACAGCCTTGTTTACCGGACGGGTTTCGTCCGCGCCGGAAACGGAAAGCTTCACCGGGAGTTCTACCATGGAGCCTGTCTTTACGAGCTCCATGGGATCTCTTGGATTACTCCCCGAAGAAGCTTTCGCTATAGCTGTCATTATTCCATAGCCAGTTTGAATTACATACGAAGTGTGACTTTGCATGATGATATGCCCAACGCCTCCGCCGATTGAAATTTTCGCCGTACTCGGATCAATATACACCCCTTCAGCCTGTAATTCTCCCAACGCTCCGGACTTGCCGCCAACGCCTCTTAAAAACATCCCGCGCATATCCGGAATATTGCCGCCGTACTGGGCGTAAAGCTCAGGGTACTCGGTTTGAGTTATGGCGCGACCGTCACAATCCATATACTTTTCGTAATCAGGCGGGTTTTCTGCTGATGGCCAAATCATGATCGAACCAACCGGAATATCGCTCTTTAGAGCTTTTATCTCCACCGGCTCCGGGCTGAAGCTGGTGGCGTCTGCTGCCAGGCCCACGCTTGGCAGGCACAGCAGCAGCGCCAGAAATACAAATTGCGTTATTACCGCAAAGCGGGCCTTACAGCGCTGTAGCGGTGTGTGTGTGTGTGTGTGTGTGTGTGTGTGTGTGTGTGTGTGTGTGTGTGGCAAAAATTGATCCAAAATTGCTCAAATTCATGCTAAATGCCCTTTTTCTAGTGGTTAAAATGCTTTTTTCTGTTTTTAGTTGGTGGCCCGAATCAGATAGCGTGTGGCCATGTTGACCGGGCGAGTTTCGTCAGCGCCGGAGACGGAAAGTTTAACCGGCAACTCTGGCGTCATCGAACCAGCTTTAACGCCTTCCAAGGGATCTTTGGGGTGTACATAATAACCATCATATGGACGACTAGCTACTCCAGACCACTTTGAAGTAGCGGTGACAAGGCCATATGATACACCGCCAACATTTGAAGTGCTTCCTGAACCAGTGCCGCCACCGCCGCCAGCACCAGTGACTGCTCCTATGCCGCCACCAATAGAAATTTTCGCACTCGCCGGATCAATATAAACCCCTTCAGCCTGTAACTCTCCCAACTCTCCCGACTTGCCACCCACGCCGCGCAGGAACACGCCGCGCAGATCCGGAATATTGCTGCCGTAGAGGGCGTAAAGCTCAGGATAGGTTGCCGGATCGATAGCACGGCCATCACATTCCATGTACTTCTCGTAATCGGGCGGGTTTTGTGCAGACATCCAGGTGACGAGAGTGCCAATCGGCTCATTGCCGCCCAGCGCTTTGACCGACACCGGCACAGGATCAAATGCCGTTGCGTCCGCAAAGGCATTGACCGGCAGCAGCGTCATGGCCGCGAACAGGGTCAGATAAAGTAAATTAAACAGCCGTTTCCTCATAAAACCTCTCCTTCAGGTTTAAGCGCACCAGGTGGAGCGCTTGTTAAAAGGTCTAAGTTTCTCCAATTATGGAGCTGGCGGCTCTACCGGATCGCGGGCGCAAGTGCTCATCACGACCAGGCGGCCATAATCTTCAGCCGGATAAATCCATTCATTATTGGCGGTCAGGACGCGCAGATGCACTTGCCATTGCTCGTCTGAAGCGCTGGTGGCCCAGGCTTGGAATGAAGCCATGACCGGCGATTCCGAACCGGAAGCGACAATGGCCGGAGCCACCAGAATTTCCGGATGCGTTCCAGTACCGGGGGCGCAGGAAGGCTTATCAATGAGCTGGCCATTGATGGCCAGTTGTGCCGTCTGAAACAGTGTGGAGTTGCCGGAGTCGCCCAGCAGCACGGTTTGACCGTTCCGGCACAGGTAAAGGCCGACTTCGGCATCAAGAAAAGTCCGGCCTTCGTCTTCCGGCAAAGTGCAAAAGTTCGTGTCGTAATCTTTGGCCGCGAAATCCAGCTCCTGAATGTTCCGGATGCTGTGATTAGTCATGTCCAGGGAAGTTTGCATGGCGTTCAATTCCGGCTGGCCAGGCACAGCCACCCGATAGAGGAAATCCTGATCCAAATCGCTGGCGCTGTAGGTTGATACCGAAGCCAAATGTCCGGCTGTGGCCGTCAGGCCCAAGCTGGCCAGCGAAACTTCCCAGCCGCCATAAGCCCCACGGATAACGTCAGCAGCCCCGATAACGCCGGTTGGGATAAAACCCGCCCTGGCCAGAGCCGCTGTTTCCGGAACTGTAATATTGGCAAATTCCGGCTGACGGGCAGTGTGGCCACGCCCTCCGGTCGTCAGCACGATCATGGAGAGAGCGCCGGTGTCATCTCTCCTGGAGGTAATCAGGTAATTTTGCCCCCAGGCATTTTGATTGTTAAAGCGATCCGGCAGACAGCCAGCATCCTGCAACTCGACAAATGTAATATTCGGGCCGGTCGTAGGCGCGGACGCCGCCTGCAAAGCCGCATAATTCTGTTGGCCATACAAAAATGCCGCTTTTTGCACAGTCACAAAATGCTCCGCGACAGCGCGTTTCTTCATGGCCTCAATGCCATTTTGCCAAAGCGAGGCGAGGATCGGGGTCAGGATGGCCAGAATCAGCAATGCGGCCATCGCGTCCGTTGTCATAATAACCCCGGAATCACTTTTTAATTTTTTCATACAATGCACTCCTAGTGCAGACTGATGACGCTGACGACACAGCCAGACGGAATGAAGCCCGGTAACGGATGATCCGGCCCATCACGCAGCAACACACCTTGACTGCTTCTGCCGATGGCGGCACTGCCGCGCAGCAAAGACGAAACCGCCTGAACGACTGAAGGCCCAGCCTGGCCATAAACATAACAACGCAGCTCGCCGCTTTCGCGCACAACCTGATTATGGAAATCTCCGGCCGCAAGACCGACCGGCAAATCCAGAGCTTCAAGCGGTATCACTCCTTCAACTTTATGCTCCAGGGCGTAAGCGTTGACGGCGTTGCGGTAGATTATGAACGTCTGTGCTGACGCCGTCGCCTGTTGCTCCTGCTTTTGCGATGGCTCGTACAGTATGGCCACCCAAAGGAAGATTAGGCCGAGCATAAACCCGGCAACAGCGAGGCCTTTCATTTGAAATCCCCGAGCCCGTATAGAATTTGACTTTTTTGATCCCGGATGTGGTCAGCCAGATACAAATTACCATCCCGAATTTTGGCTCGTATGGGGTCTGAGCGTTCATCAAACGGCAGCAGCAAGAACTCTTTCACATTCAAGGTTTTCGTCTTGGTTTTTTGATCGAAAAGTAGTTCCTGATGAACGCAGGCAAGAAGAGTCTGGCTTAAGTTGTGCTGGGCGATCTCTCCGTCCAGTTCCTTGGCCCAGGTTAGCAAGCGTTCCAGAGCGGCTTTCAAATCGCTACCAAAGGTAGTAGCTACTACCAGTTGCTGACTTGACCCCAGAGCAATGCGCAACACTTCCGAAGCCGCGTATTTTGTCCGGATTTCGCCGATAAAAATGATGTTCGGCGCACCGTACCGATGCGAACGCTCGATATGACCGGGTAAATCAGCTTCTGATTCAATATCATTCTGATAGCAAAATCCGGCTTCGCCATGTGGCCCGGCCAGCGGCATTTCTACAGGATGCTCATAGGTTATGGCATGGCCGTTATAGGCTTTGAGTCGGGCCGCTACATAAGCTGAGGCCACCGTGGTTTTGCCGGAGGCTTGCGGACCGGCAATCAAGACCAACCCCTTGGTCAGTTCCTTGCGCATGAGCCAGTTTGCAACTGAATCCAAAAATCCCAGTTCATGAAAGCCGGGGATCGTTTTCGGCAAGCGCCGCAGAAAAAACACCCTGCCGCGCTGGAAATCGTTGTAAACCGCCACGCGAAAGGGAATGTCTGCAAATTCCACACGCAGGGAGAGACTGGAACTTTTTCCTTCGTAGCTGTTTTTCAACAAGCCGAGCAGCTCACCGCATTCCCTTTGCATTTCTTGATCTAGCGCCGTCAGACTGTGATCTGGAGCGCCCTTGAAAAACCAGGTGGCCGGATCGCCCTCAGTCAGAATGAGGTCAGAAAATTCAAAATCGGATAACGTAGGCATGGCGATTACCTTGATTCGTAAGTGATTGTGTTGCTATCACCGCAAGCACCGATGATATCCGATACGGTGGAAAGGCCATCAAAAGAGCTGGTATTGACCTTCACACTTTCCCACACGTCCATCTGGTAGACAGCTAGTTTGGTGCAGTCATCCTCATCAACCTCTTCAAGAGCGATTGTAAACGTGCCATTGGCAGTCGCGCTGATGGTAATATCACCGCCCCAAGGCGTTTGAATGTTGTCTCCATTCATAAGTTTTTTAGGGACAACGCCAGCCTTGACAGCCAAGGCATTATCCAAACCCGAATACGATGATGAACCGGAATACAGCCCTTGAATCTGCATAGGAATTGTGCTCAAAGCTTGCTGCATCTGACCAGCCTTTGACCCGCTGAATACGAACGAAATAAGCCCGGCAACAACCCCGAGCATTACCAAAGTGAAGATCATGCTGGCTTGAGCATCAGTAAGGTTGAACACGCCGTCTTCCGCAAAAAATTTACGTCTGGTAGTCATAATAATTCTCCAATGTATTTGAATTGTTAGTTGTCATAGGTTAATCAGAAACCGCCCATCGAGCCGGTAAACTGCTGTTGCATAGAGCCAATGGCTATGGCGAGGCCGCACATGACGACCAAGATCGCAATCAGGAGAGCATTGTTCAGAACTTTGGTCTGCTGCTCCACCTTCTCGATCCCTTCATCAAGCCACTCTTTGGCTATATTGTAGATATTCGTGTGAAAGTCAGGAAGTGAGGCATAAACCGCCAGGTCTTCAGCCAGGTCACGATCTGGAAAGTTCATGTTCAGGTTTATGAGTACCGTACCGAAGTTAGCTTCGGTCTTATAGCGCTCATAAATCAGGTTTACGCGCTCACGCAGCCAGGGCCGTAAGATGTCCTGTTCCAGCATGTCGGAAAAAATGAAATTAAGCTGTACGTTCGCACGTAGCAGTGTGGCCACAGTAAAAAGCCAGACGCTGCCGTTAATCAGCCGGTAAATCGACCAGGGAGGGAAATTGTCGAATTTTACGCGCAGCGGCCCTGTCCAAAAAGGCAGAGTCACAAACGCGATCGCAACGGCCAGAATCAGGATAATCAGACAGGCAAGGCCGGTATATGAACCCACAAAGTCACTGACACTATACAAAACGGCAGCGGCACCATCCCAGGTAGATGGATCGGAAATTATGGCCAGTTCCGGAACTACATAGAGCGCGACTATCAGCAGCAGGACAATCAGAAAAACAACCAACAGAGCTGGGCCAGCCAAGGCACTACGCAAGCTGTTTTTGATTTTTTTGCGCGACTCTATGAGGTTTACACAATCCAAAAGAGCCTTTTCCAGCCGTGCGCTTTTTTGTCCGCCGCGAATCAGCATGATTTCCTCATGCGGCACCCATGGATAAAAGGCCACATCCAGTGACTGCCCTCCTTTATGAATGACATCGATCACCTGGTCAAAAACCTTGGCCAAGGGATGCTTTTGAGCCGCATAGCGATCGCGCAGCATGGTTAAGGCTTGCAATTCTCCTATTTTATATCGAAGCTGAGTAGCCAGCTTGCGCCAAACCTTGGCCCTGACCGCATCATTAAAATGGCTTTTTAAAAGTAGCGTCTTCAGCATTTATTTCTCTCCTGAGAATCGAAATTCAGGGGAACGCCCAGGCGCAGTTCCGTCATGCGCGGATCAAGAATGCCTGCTTCGATTTTGCTGATCGCATCTTCAATGTAGGTTTTGCCCCCCATGCTATTGCGCCAGTATGAATAGGCATCAAGAGTGCTGCCATTACGGACGTAGTTCAGCAAAGTTTGATTAGTCGCAATAACTTCAGCGGCTACAGTCTGCTCGACAAAGCCTACGTTCTTGCACGTTTTGCAGCCTTTACCGCGAATACACACACCCTCCGAATGATTCACCGTTTTCCGTAAACGATCAAAAGCGTTATCAGGCAGTACCTCCTGACGGTATTCTAAATCCTTGCGATGTGTTTCCAGCAAAGGCTGTTTGCAGTCCGGGCAAAGTACCGGCACCAGACATTGATAAATCAGGCCAGCCGTGACGTTATGATCACAAAGATATTCAAGCGGCGCGGCATAGTGAGCGCTATTAAGCAGGCTGACCATCCGCAAGAGGATACCCAAAGCGCTACCGCCATGAATCGTGGACCAAACGCTGTGACCGGTGAGCGCCGCATCGATGGCCGCTACCGCCGCGTCCGGATAGCGGATTTCGCCGATCATCAGCCAGTCCGGATCTGAACGCATGGCACCGGCGATGGCTTCAATATATAGCCGACTCCGGGCAGCAGGATCGGCGATCGGGTCACCGGGATTCACCATGATCTGTTTTACTCCGATCAGTGGGTATTCCGGCGGATCTTCGATGCTTTGAAGGGACTTCTCCGGTGATTCCTCTACCTGAGCCTCCATGATATGTTTTAGCAGAGTTGACTTGCCATGCCCGGTCTGACCCGCAATATACACAGTCCCTTTGCGTTCAGTTAACAAACGAAATCGCTCGATGTCCGAAGGCCCATAACCGAGCATGGTTAATCTGTTGTCCAAAGTACCAGTCGCGCTGGTGCGGTCATAAAGCAGCCGCAGCAACATCAGACAGCCGGTGCCATTGTCCGCCTGAGCGCATTCCAGAGGTTCAGTATGAACGCGAATGCTATGCACTTGTTCGGGCAAATATTCGCGCTTGGCGATTCTGCCATCCTGTCTGACTCTTGGCGTAAACCCAGTAGTTGTTTGTTGTTGCCCAAAAGTGTCGTAAAGAATCTTCATGAGTACCTGAGTCTTGGTGCCAGGAAGATTCTCGTATAATCGCAACATGCCCAGACACCGAAACTGGATCACTCCGTTCGTGCCATAATCCGCTATATGAATATCGGAAGCATTTTCTTCATAGGCAGTTTTAAGCAGCCGGATAGCGTAATTCCGGACGTCATTATTATCAGCTTCATCATCTGGTGAAACATCAATGTTATGTCTGGCAAAAGATTTTTGAAAATTTTCAACCGACAAATATTCAGTTTTGAATATACCGTCTCGCCTTCTGGCCACTCCAATAAACTCGATCAGCTCAGATTCACCTTTCCAAGCATCGGAAATAAAAAGAGTACCGTCTTTAAGAAAAATATTCTTGCGTAACTCTTTTGAAGCGCCATCAAAAAAATGAGTCATGGTTCAATCCTCAAAAGCCAGATTAAGGCTTGCGCCAGAGCGTGTTTTGATCGTAACCGCACTGGCTGTAATGTTTTCGACACGCCCGCCGTCAGTCAGACGATCCCCTTTTTTGACACGCTGCCGCCCATTCGGAGAGGAAAGAATCGCGTAAATCTGATCGTCAAAGCCCTCGATCGAAATGATGGCCGGTCTGAACTGGACTTGCGGAGCAGTTGCCGCTATCGGCGCACTTTCTATAAAAGCTGGCATCTGAACAGCCGAAGGAATACTAACCGGCGCGATTGCCGATATCTCTTTTTCAAGCTTGGCCAAGGTAAGTTCTGCCCTGGCGACTTCCACTTTCGATAAAGTCTCGGTCAACTTGCCAACGCTGCCATTGGAAACCGGCAAGGCTACAGGCGCGGTCGATTCAAGCGATTCTGTTTTTGCGGCCGTAATCTGTGCCGGAGCGTTCGGCACGGCCAGAGGCGCGGCCTCTGCCTGTTGACGTTCGCGCACCATCTTTCTGGCTTCTTCCATGGAAACCTCCGGCGCTTCTTCAGTAAGCCAGCCGAAAGCAAATTTGCCTGCTACACCGGCAACCGCGATCGCAAGAAGCGCGATAATCAGAAGTTTCCAGGGAAACTTGGAATTATTCATAAAGCGCATAGATAACCCCCTCAATTGACCAGCTTTGGTCATTGGCCTGGTAGCGCATCGAATTCAGGCAGCAACCAGGCTGGTTGAAGATTCGGAAAAATTCAGGCGTGAGCATGGCCGTAGCTGGCAAATTGGACAGTTTAAAATTGCCGCGCTGCCAAGGTGAAACCAGAGCAAGGCCTTCTTTTTGGAGTATTTCCGGCTTTGACCAGTTCAGATCTTCCAAATTGGCGTTAAGCTTTTGCGTGATGTCATAGAGGAATGCTGAAGCATCCGGTCTGGCCATCAAGGTTTTGTATTCTTCCGGAGAACGCCGGGGCAGAGCAGGCAGTTTGAAAGTCGCCCTGGCTTCCTGTGCGGAAACCAGCTCAAGGCCGGGAAGATCCAAGAAGGCAGCGCCCCGGTTATGGCTCAGACTGACAACCAGGTTGCCAGCGCTGGTAGATGGCGAACAGATTGCTTCTTTCAACGTCCAGCCTTGCACCGCCAAAGGCTGCGCGAGGATGGAAGCAGCGCATTGCGCCCCGGCGTCTGAAGGCAGTGGCATCGTCTGCCAAGCCTTTAAGAACTGGCTATCCACCGTAGCCTGAAGCTCAAGCTTGCGCTGCTCTGCCGCCGCTTTCCGGGATTGCCGTTCTTGCGCGATTCGCTTTTCTTCAAGCATGTCATAGATTTTGACGCCACCGACCGAAGCCACGGCAATCAAAACCAGTATGCCCAGGATGTATTGCTTTTTCCGCTGCGCTTCTTTGCTGGAAAACAGCGGCTCAAGCGTGTTTTCCGGATGAAGAAGACGAGTCAGATAAGCGAGGCTGGCTTCCAGGGTATCGCAAACGACTTCTTCGACACCGGCAAAAAGCTGCTTGAGCGAATGAGCCGCTTTTTCAGCTTCTTCTTTGGAGGTAAAACAGACGTCGCCTTGCGCCGCGATAATGCCTTTGGAAATGCCACACATCCACCATAGATCCACTCCTGGCGTTCCAAGGTTGAAAACGCCGATGAAGGATTTATGTGAGCTGGTCAGCCGGATGGCCGCTGCCAAGGAATAAGCATTCAATTTTTTATCAGGCAAAGGGTTGTAGCAAAGGCCATATTGATGCTGGCGAATAACCGCATAGTTAAAATGCTCATTCAGGTATTCTTTTTTCTTGGACGTTTCTCGCGCAAGATTAAGCATTATCTTGCGGCTGGCCGCACCGCCCGGACGTACCAGCCACCAAATGCCGATGGCATAATCATGTTTGCCGATTCGTAGAGTGTACATTACACATCCCCTGATTCAGCGGAGATAGTGATAATGATCAGGCTTTTCCTGTATTCCCTACTTACGCCGAAGCCGAAAAGTCCGCCCTGCTTCGAGCGTCCGTCAACTTCCTGCTCAAATCCGGCCAACACCAAAGTTTGCCCCATCTTCAGAGTCATGCGCTGGGAAAAGCTGCGCGTGGAAACCTTGGGGAGCTGGATCGTGGAGTCGCCGGAGGTAAACTCTCCCAGATCATCAAGGGAACTCAGGTTGATGCTGTATTGCAGCGCCACCCGGCGACCATCCAGAATATGCGGTATGACCGTCATGGCGAAACCGGTTGTGACCTCGCCGGGGGTCAGGGCGGTGGTATCGCCATAGTCGTTATATGACTGTGACGAGCTGGCCAGATACACGTCGCGCCGGATGGCCTGAATAGGAACCGGCTGATTATTCATGACAATGCCGCCGCCAGAAGTGACTTGAGTAGCGTTGCCGTAGCTGCGCAAGCCTTTGAGCAGTGCCGAGCTTCCCTTCATCTTGCCGTCAACGATCGCCGCTGTCAGTGAACCGCCAGCGGTGAGCAAGTCAAAAGGCGCGGCCCCGGCAACTACAGAAAAATCAGAGTTTTCAAAAAATACCGACAGATTAATGCCTGCTTCGGCACTATCATCAACTTCCAGCGACCAAACTTTGATCGAAAGGGCAACTTGCCGGGCCAGCTTTTCATTAGTTTCAGTGATGTATTTTTCAATCTGCATCAACGCATACGGCGTGTCACGTACCGTGATAGTTCCGGCAGACAGGTTGATGCTCACACTGCCCTCCGGCGAAAGCAGTGACTTGATTTCAGCTTGAATATCGCGCCAAACGTCGAATTGCAGCTCTGTAGTGTTTGTTTGAGCGTTGTCCGCAGCAGTGTCCTGAACGGAAGTACCGCTGGTGCCGGACCCGGACATGGCTGTGCTATCTTTTGATTGGTTTGTGATCGTATTTTCATAGCTGACCTTGCCGGGAGCCGCCCATATGGTGAAAGTCTTCACCATCATATCGCTGAAAACCACACCGCTACCCGGCGTGTAATCCCAAATCAGGCCGGAGCGCAGGGCCAAAACATCAAGTATTTCTTTAACTGTGCCGGTAAAAGCAAGCCTGAAGCGGCCATGTGTGTTGATGCCGTATCCGCCGCCGAGAGCCTGGTTCAACTGAGCGTCCAGGGAATTGGACGAACTGGAGGCATTTTTCGGCGCTTTAGACAGTATTTGCACCGAAATCGGAATCCCGGTCATCTGGCTTATTTGGGCGCAAAGCTCGTTCAGATTGCCCTTTTGATTCAGGGTGATCGTTTTGGCAAAAGCGCCTTCGTAGATCTGCGAGTTTTTCGGCAAATTGACCGGCTTCGCTCCAAGATACGGCGTTGGCAGCACGGAAACGATCTTGGATTTGGTAATCGTAGCCAAGTCTTCCTGCTTACCGTTGATCAAATCTTCTGATGCGCCGGACTGCATGGCACATCCGCTGGCCAGCAGCATCAGCAGGAGCAGAGATATGAGAGAGTGTCGCATTATTATTCCTCGGTAATTTCGACAACATTGTTGCCTTGGTAGACGGTCACTTTTAAGGGTGTCCCTTGCTCGTGCATCTGTAAAAAGAGGTTGTGCAGCATGCCTATGAAGTCCGCTTCAAAATTAACCTCTGTTTCCATTTCAAAATCCCGCTTGGCTTTCCAGACTACGCTATAGCCAGCTTCAGAGGCCCAGGCTTCGAGTTGTGGCCGTAAAAGTCCGGGGTACATTCTCCAGGAAGGCGGGAGCTGCTGAACTTCTTCCAGCACCGGCTCAGGCTCATAAATTGCCGTTTCCGTTGCTGGCGCTGCCGGAATATCCGCAGCAACCGGCTTCACTTCATCCGACTTGTCCGGAGTGGCCACAGCCGGACCAGCGGCCAGGCTCTCTGGCTTGGCTTCTTCTTTTTGTGCGAGTTGCGCCGGTTGTTCCGGCTGGACCGGAACTGATTCAGCCTGGATCGGCTCATATGAGGACGTGGGAAGAGAACTGCTGGCAGCGGCCAGAGAAGTTCTGGCTGGCAGCGGCTCCGGCAAAGCCGTCGCGTAATCAAGCTGGTAATCGGCCAGAGGCTGACAAGACAGCTCCGAAAAGGCCAGGAGGCCGGTTTTCGTGCATGTGTAATCAGGAATGGCCGCATTACTTTCGGAATAGCCATTCAGGGTAAAGCTCTGGGTAATCACGCCATCCGGAACGGACAAACTCAGATAGCAAGTTGCCGGTGAAAGCATGTCCAGGGTGTAACCGACCGGCAAGCCACCGGAAGCGATGGAGAAACCGCGCTTGCGCGTGGCCGCTTCCAGGGCTTCGCCGAAATGTGTCTGATTGTCGAAGCTAAGGCTGGTCCGGCCTGGTGGGTAAATCGCGGACAGGTGGCTTGCCGCATATTTTGCTATACAGGCCGAGGCCTGAGGGCTGACTTCGGCAACGCCGTCATAAGCCCCGGTATCGCCATTGTACGAATTGAAGGCACAGCCGGAGCAAAACAGCATGGCCAGAAGGAAGAGGGCTGAAATTCTCATACAGCTTCCCTCTCAAAATTGGGCTTGCCGTCTTTACCCGTCCAGAACGCCTTTTTGCAGGCTTGCTCGTCAGAGCAGCGGTACAGATCATAAGGTTTGCCAGTTTTTTTGCTCGTACCCGCAAAACGGATCAAAGTTTTGCCGCATTCCGGACAGACATGGCCATGCTTCTTTTTGAATTGCTCAAGTTCCGCCGAAAGCTTGCCCCAGGCTGATGCCACCAGATTTTTGTATTGAGTTTTGCCTGTTGCGATTTCATCAAGGCCGTCTTCCAGCGCCCGGGTAAAATTCAAATCCATAAAACTGAAGACATCCTGGAGATGATCCACGACCGCGCAGCCAGAATCGCTGGGAATAAGCTTGCGCGTTTTATCAACAGTCAAGTAGCCTTTCTGCTTGATGATGTTATCCAGAATGGCGGCATAAGTGGCTGGCCGACCAATGCCTAAATTTTCCATCTGCTTCACCAGTGAAGCTTCGGTGAAACGAGTCGGCGGCTTGGTCTGTTTTTTCTGCACAGTGCCGCCCTGAGCGTTCAGGCGGCTGGAAAGGCGCAGATCCGGAATCGGATTGCTGGCCAGGCCGGATTCTTCGTCGTCCGGATCGTCATCCTGATAGACAGTCTGCCAGCCGGGGCTTTTCAGAGTTCTGCCGGTGGCCGTGAGCTTGACGGCCTGGCCGTCAATGCTTTCTTCCGCTTCCAGTTCGGCCTTGCGGACGAAAAACACCGCGTCTTCCATCTGGGAAGCCAGGGCGCGGAGCCGGATGAGGTTGTAGAGAGCCTGGTGCTCATCAGTCTCGCCCGCTGTTTCAACTTCAATATAGGTAGGCCGGATCGCTTCGTGTGCTGCCTGAGAGCCAGCCTTGACTTTAAAGGTTCGCGGCTGAGATGCTGCCGGCAGGTTGTTGGCCCGGCAAAACTCCTGAATAAGAGCAATCGCTTCGACGCTCAGATTCGGGGAGTCCGTGCGCATGTAAGTAATGTGACCGTCTTCGTATAGACGTTGGGCGAGCTGCATCGTTTTCTTTGGGGAAAACATCAGCTTTTGCGAAGCTGCTTGCTGCAAGGTGGAAGTGGTAAAAGGCGCTTTAGGCGCGACCTGACTTTCGCCGTCCTTGAAGTCCTGAACGACAAAGGTTTTTAGCTTGGCCACCTTGTCAGCCAGGCTTTTATCCAGAATATATTCCGAACCTTCCGTAAAGAAATTGTTCGGCAACCAGGTTGCCTTCCAGCCGGTGGCAATGTGCTCGACCGCCTCAAAAGTAAATTCCACGCCATAATGTGTAGTGGCCTTGAAGTTTTTAATGGCGCGTTCGCGGTCAACCACAATTTTGAGAGCCGGACTTTGGACCCGGCCAGCGCTGTTGCCCTTGCCGAGTACGTTTCCTAAAGCCGAAGATGCCGGATAACCCACGAGGCGATCCAGAACTCGCCGCGCTTCCTGAGCGTAAACCAGTTTCATGTCGATTTCGCCGGGGCTGGCCACAGCCTTTTTTACGGCTGATTCCGTAATTTCCGAAAACGTAATCCGCTTGGGATTCGGCAATTTCAAAGCATCTTTCAAATGCCAGGCTATCGCCTCGCCTTCACGGTCAGGGTCAGTGGCCAGATAAACAGCCTCAGACTGCGCGGCGATCGGCTTCAGCTCCTTCAGACGCTTGGAGCCTCGTTCTGTCGCCTTATACGTCGGCTGGAAAGAATTAAAATTTACTCCAATATCATAAATGGGCAGATCGCGCACATGCCCGAAACTGGCCTGGACGTCCCAGCCGTCACCCAGATATTTTTTGATGGTTTTTATTTTGCCGGGTGATTCAACAATCAAAAGTTTCGTCATAATTATGCTCCGTAGGTTCCTTAAAAGCTCCCTGGAAGCCTTGTTCTCTCCGGTCAAGGCTCCAGGGAGAGAATGGCGTCAATCAGCGGCTAAGGCCGACTTCTGCCTTTCTGGTGTTGTTAAGCATTTCTTTCACCGCATCACGCCCCTTGTAGTAGTGAATGTCGTTGAAATCCTTGAGGCCTTGGGCTTTGTCGGCAGGCGTCAAATACGGAATGGCCAGCTTGCCCTTGACCTGGTCAGCTACGATTTTTCCTTTGTCCACGCCGATATTGTAGAGTTTGCCGTCAGGCAGCTTGTGGGAATGATCGTTGTCAGCGCAGATCACCAGCTCCGCATTCGGCATAAGTGCGCGGATATTTTCCGCGACCGCAGGCATGTTGCCGATATCCACCGAAATCACCACCGGCAGGCCGGTTGCCATGTTAAGACTTTTGGCAGTGGCGTAGCCTTCGGCGATCAGAACTTTATGCTGCGCGGGAAGATCATTAATATGACATCCGACCAGGCCGAAGTTGCCGCCCTTTTCCGCGCCGGAAGCCAGCATCTTACTGCCATCAGAATTTATGTACTGGAGGCTGCGGATTTGACCTTGTGTATTGTAGAGGGGAACGATCAGAGCTTTGCCGTCCGCTGTGACGTTAATGCCGTCCGGATCAACGCCCTTGGCCGTGAGATACGGATGATTGCTGTGCGCCGGGGATCGAGCGAAGAAAAAGTCCGCGCACTTTTCAGCCGCCTTGTCATATTCGGCCTTACGCACATTGGCCCGTTCTTCGCGCTGGATGGCTGATTCAGCTTGCAGTTGAGCTTTTTGTTCATCACTGAGCTGGTGGCCGGAATACTGCCAGTTTATGATTTTTTTATCGCTGGCATGGTTTTGCATCCAACCAGCCGGGAAGGCGTCATTGTGGGCGCAGTAAGCAAAATCCTTGTTTCCCGCAGGACGGCCAATGCCCGGAATGCGGTGAATTTTGCTATCCATGACCGGCATTTTACCCTGGAGATCGCCGCCCATGTCCTGAATGGCTTTGGCAAGTTCACCGGCAGCGGACAGGCCCGGCACGTCCGATGCGCTCAAGCCGCGCAGAGCTTCCTTGTTAGGTATCCATTTGGCCAAAGGCGTCAAATCCGTACCAGCCGGAGCAAACCAAACCTTGTTTTCCTTGTCCCACTTGGCCCCAAGCTTTTTGGCCTGGTTTTTTTCCGTAAACGGAACGGCGAGGATGGTTTTTTCTTCGGCGATTTGTGGAGTTTTAGCTTGTGCTGCTTCATTTTTTTCATGTTGTTCGATCCATTTTGCATGGTCTGGCATCCAGCCAGATCCTTGCTGGCGTTCAGCGTCAGGAGTTCTGGAACCGTACAGCATTGATTCCAATTCCTTACGATCATCCTTCCGGCGTTGAGCCTCCATGTTCTTATAAAATTCCAGCTTGTCGCCCAAGGCAGATTCAATGCTCGTCTTTTCCTTTTCATATGCAGAATATTGATCTCTTACTTTAACATACAGATCACGCGCGTTTTCTAAATACTCTTTGTCGATATTATTATCGGTGAGGACAAAGCTTCGCAGTTCATTCCATGATTCCTCGTCATTCTGCGAAATTTGACCATCATGGGCAAGATCAAGCGCTACGTTGAACTCTCTTTCCGCACGGATCACATTGTCGTAAGTGGCATCGCGGCGGTTATGAATAGCGTCCCATCTGCGGGCAAGTTCCAAATCATGTTCAGACAGCAAAACATCGGGGAGCGGAGCAAACGAGGACTGATTTTCTTTGTCCCAATTCTGCCAAGATCCGGCCCCCGGCAAATCTTTGGACAAAACACCATCTTGTAAAATTGATGGATTGACATCTTTTTTCAGGACAGATAAACTAATTTTCAGAATAGCGTCTTCCTGCGTGGAGAGTCCTTTGGGCGAACTACGGTACAGAGAGGGCGCTATTTCTATTTCAGATATTTTGTGATCCTTGTACGCTGGGAGTTTATAGTCGCTGAGCGGCATATCAATCTTGATGCGTACCGCAAAAAACTCATCGTTTATATTGGCAGCGGCATAATATATGTTCTGCCCGGCCACCTTGCCCTCGTGTCTGGCGTCCGCTTTTTCAAAGTCGGAAAAAACAGAGTTACGCACCAAATCGTCCAGCCCGGCATACATTTGCCGTTGTCCATCGTCGCGGCGCTTCACGCTGGCTTCCAGACCACGGCGTGTAAACTGCTGCACCGCACCGTCATCAGCGATTTCCACGATCATGCCCTGATACTGCTCGCGCAGCCACTTGGACAACGCTCTGGTGTCCGACAACGCCACCGGAATAATGCCGGGATCGATTTTCACCACCGTAGCGGCCTTCTCTTCGCCGAGGCTCACAGACTGGACTTGCTCCTGCTGGCGCTCCAGGCCGAGGAGCTGGCCCTTGCGCCGTTCGGCTTCGGCTGTGATACGGTAAAGCTCAAAAGGCGTGTCCTTGAGCATTTTTGACCAGGAAGCGATATAGGCGATGTTGTTCTGCGGGTTGTAGTCAAGGTACAAATCGCGGGCGAGCAGCATACAGGTGATGTCCGCGATCATCTCTTCCTTGGCGCGGCCCTCCGGCGTTTTATAGACCGCATTAAGCGCCTGTATCTCTTCCGGGGTTTTGCCTTGATAGGCCACCCAATGACTGTATTCATGGAGAGCTATGTCATAATACTGTTCGGCGCTTTCAAAACTGCTACGCGCAGGCAATTCAATTTTGTTCAAACCGGCGAGATGAGCACCATCACGCTGGTTATGCACCAGATTGACGTGTTCACCCAAATCGGCGAGCAGTTTTTCTACCCGCTCGATCGGGTTCCAATCCGGCTCTTGCCGGACGTAAGGCTCAATACCTTCGATCTGAGTGCCGTTAAAGACGCTGTAAATGATCACCTTGGGAGAAGTGGTCAGATACTTTTCCATCTGCGGCTTGCCTTCGTCATCCAACACAGGATTACCGGCATCGTCCAGGACAGGCAGCGTGGCGGTAAAGTCACAGAAACGAATTTTAGTAGATTTTTCGCCGCGCTTGATCTTCAGACCAAGATCATTGGCCTGCCGGAAAGTCATCCAGCGCGGATCGTTGAAGTCAAAGTCCAGCAGATGCACGTTGTTGAAGCCGTTGTAATGACGTTCCGTCTTGCCATTAAACGGATGGATCAATGCGCCAGCCTTCCAGGGCTTTTGCCAAGGGGCCTTGTTCTCCTCGATGTTCTTGATCAGGTGTTCCGTAAAATCCTGGAGTATATTTTTCTTTTCTTGTGTTTCAGCCATGTTCAGCATCTCCTAGTCGTCTTCATGGCCCGTGATGTCGTCAAATTCCGTAATGCCCATGTAATCAGCCGCTTCTGCGGGTTCTACCGGCACACCGTACTCGCCAGCAGCCTCATCAGCCTGCCGCAAGACCGCTTCGGCAGCGGCTCTGAGAGATTGTTCTTTTTGTACATTGCTCATGCTGGTTCTCCTTAATTTGAATGGTTATTTATTGACCCAAGTGCCGTTTTCGTACTTCAGTTCTTGATAATAGGTGTAGCTGCTGCGAAAGAGTGCTTCGCAGTCTGCCGGAGGATTGGGATCGATTTCGGCGCGGCTTTCGTAGCAGGTAAGATCGACCGGGTAAGTCCAACCAAGCTGAGGATGATACCTAGCCGGTGTTTCCTTTCCCGCTGCCAAGTTGGCGGCATAATTGAGCTGCCGCGTGGTGCAGGCCGGAAATTCAGTCTGACGGAAAACATATCTGCCAGTGCCGCTTTGATCCCGGTTGCTCTTGCCAAGCACCTTCCAGTTGCTCCATTTTCCCCGGAGGACATCAAATGCCCGTGCATGATAAATCTTGCGGCTGTTCAGGTAGGCAGCATCGCACTGGTTAAGTGTATTGCTGATTACCCCAGCCACGTTCTGAACATAGGCATCGCCGGACGGACACTGATTAAGAAAAGCTTTACGGGCGCTTCTCGTGCGCGAAGCGCTGAAATCGCCGTCTTTGTAGCGTTTGATGGAATAGTAATAGTTAAGAGCCGGGTCACATTCGGCTGGCCGATGCGGGGAGGAAAGGCAAAGAATCGCTTCGCAGGCATAGCGCTTTTCGCCGGTAAAAAGCTCCTCGTCACCGTAGCCGGTAGCGATCGGCACGATGTCAAACTCCAAATAGGGAGAGGCCACCGGCGACTCGATCAGCTCGACAGGATCAGCACTGGCCAGGTTGACCAGATCGGCCAGGCCGGTAAAATTTAAGGCCGCGAATAGTATGATTGCGAAGGCGTTCATGGAAAAAACTCCTTTGGTTATGCCACATCAATTTCCAGAAAATCCGAAAAGTTCTTGCTTGGAGCTATAGGCTCAGAGACTGAGGCTTTTTCAGCCTCAGCAACTGTTGCTGGCGCTTCCGGGCCGCGCTTGAAGTACAGGGAATCAGAATATTCCGGAGCGCCCTTCACGCGCTCCATGAACTCAGGCTCGTCAAAATAGAGAATCTGCTTGCCGTAAATCGGGTATTGTCCGGCCATAAAAATCAGCATGTCGCCGGGTTTGGTTTTGCCTTTTGAGTCTTTACCAATTCCAGGAATGCGCTGGCATTCGTCAGGCGTTAGCAAGGGCCGTGAGGTTTCCTGCACGTTTCGACTTTTGTTGAGTTTCGATCCGGAGCCGCTGATACTGTCTTTTCTATGGACGACCGTTGTAGTGCCGGTCATTTTTGAAAGAAGCTCGCCAGTTGAATAGTTGACAGCGGCATAGGCGATACGGATATGGCAGTTCCCTAAAATACCGTTGTTTTTGCCGTAGACTTCGTTAATTTGGTCAATATCCTGAACGAAGATCATGAGCCTGATGCCATAGCCAGCAAGAAAAGCGATGCCTTTCTCAAGCACCGGAATCTTGCCCGGTGCTGTAAACTCATCCAGCAGCATCAGCAGACGGTGTTTATAGCCAGCCACCGGCTTACCATCGACAAACTTCATTTCTTCCGTGCGACGGCTGACAAGCAAGCTAATAAATAAGCGGTTGAACGGCGTGAAACGCTGAATATCGCTGGGTGGTGTGACCAGATAGACATCGACCGGAACCTCATGATTCATCATGTCGTCAATCGTAAAATCGCTGGCCTCCATATTCATACGGACAACCGGGTCTTTATAAAGACCGAGCTTTGATGTCACCGAGTTCAAAACCCCGGAACGTTCGGAATCAGCCTTGCTCTTCATTTCCTGAGCGCCGCTGGCGACAAAGGCGTGAATATCCCGGCCGTGCGACTCAGGCATTTTTGGGTAAAGCTCCGTTATCCAGGCCGCATGGTCTGTTTTGAGCATTTCATCATAAAACTCATCGATATTTCCGTCTGGATTTGAGAGTGCGAAGATAAAGTCTGTCAGGTTGGCGTAGCGCTTTTCTTCATACAGTACTTTAACGCACACATGCATGAGACTACTGGCCATGAAGTTGAAGCCTGCCGCAGTCCAATAGTCATCAAGCCCCTTGCCAAGAGGATCAATTAGAGCTGTGGCCATGTTCTGCACATCAGGAATAGCTTTCAGCCGATTAAGACGTATTTCCTGAAGCGGATTGAATCTGGCTCCCTTGCCGCTTTCATCGGCAATATCCAGTCGGAAGACCTTGTGGCCAAGGATGTTTTTACGGAACCAAGCTGTAATGCCCCAGCTTTCACCCTTAATATCCAGACAAAAAAGCGAACCCATCCAAGCCAACAGCGTGGGATTGACCAGACATACCCCTTTACCGGAACGAGTAGGAGCGAAGACAAAAATATGCTCCGGCCCATTGTGACGTAAAAAATATGTGGCTTTCTGCCCAAATGAACCTTTAACGAAAAATCCGCCTAACGAAACGCCGGGGCCATCCAGAATGCCCATGTTCTGGATTTCTTCCAGCTTCGCCCACCGTGCCGAGCCGTGCAGATCCTCAATGCCCTTGAGGTTGGCCTTTTTGACCAGGTGGATCAGCAGGGCAATTTGCGGCAAGGCGAAAATCAGCACAGCCAGGCGAAGGGCGTTGTCAAAAAGCGTTGGGCTGATCAGCCGTTGCCATTGGAGAAAACTCCAGGGCAGATAAAGTCGAATGTCGGCCAACTGGATGAACGAACCGAGGGCGCGGTGATAACCCGTTTTATAGGCAATATACTGAGTGGCGGCGGTAGCGCCGACAAGCGCCATGAAAAGCGCGAAGGCCAGCCACCACCAAGGACGGAAGCCCGAAGATCTTTTGCTTGTGGCCAGACCGTAACTGTTACTCATTCTTGCCCCCGATCGCCGCCATCGGCGCATAGGGATTGGCAAAAATAATGTCCTTGGTAACTACGATCGAAAACCTGTAACCCGGCTCAATTTCAATAGTGGGCGCGACATTGATGTACTTTTGCATCAGATTCATCCCCACTTGGCCAAGCTGCTGACCCAGGGCGATACTCAGCTCGTTTTGTACGGAGTTTTCAGAGTCGCTATTGCTGCGATTCAGCGCGTCAACCGAATACGTGACGCCGCCCGTGATCGCGCTCATCAGGATGGCCGAGCCGAACGTCTGGAAATAATGATTGTTCACGTTGCCATTCAGACCGGAATAACCTTGCTGATCTGAGCCGCGCATATCGCCGAGCGTCAGGCTGGAGCCGTCCGGAAAAATCACCCGCTTCCAAGAGACATAAAGCCGCTCCTGACCGAACTTAACTTCACCGGCATAATCGCCGTAAAGCCTGGAGCCTTGCGGGATAAGCAAATGTCTGCCCGTGGTGCTGTCGTAAACATTCTGGCCAACCTGAGCCATTACCGAGCCGGAGAGATCGGAGTTGATGCCTGAGATCAAAATGCCGGGAATCATTGAGCCGGTTTTAAGCTCAAAACGATGGCCAGCCTGACGCTCAAAGCCCAAATTCCAGGATTGATCCGTGGCGCTGGTCATTCCGGAGCCAGAAGATGAACCGAAGAAATCTACACCGCCGCCCAAGCCGGAGCCACCACCGGCAGCCGCCATCATGCCCGACATATCCGCTGGCACATTGCCGCGCATATGCGCGGTGAGTTGGTCAGCATCAATCTGGCCCGTCCGGGTAGTCAGGCTGGTAGGCAGAGCGGAAAAAGAAGACGAGCTGGTGAAGTCAGGGCTATAGGCAGCCGCGCCATAACCGTCAGAAACCGCCAATTGTACTTGCGCGGCTGTACGCATGGGCGAACTGATAGCGCTCTGGTAGGCCGTCATTTGAGCGCGGCGAATATCCGTCAGCTCCTGAAATTCTTCCTGGAGATCAAGATTTTCTTCCGGAGCGGGAATATGGACGGTGACAATTTTAATGTCGCCGGATTCTTCCGGAGCTGCCGGAGTTTGATCCAGCTCAAAAGACCTGTTTGTATTCTCCAAATCATCTTGCTGGATGATCCCCTGATTCTGGCCTTCCTGAGTCTTGACTACCGGAGCGGAAGCGCGATCAACGCTAAATCCCCTGGAGGCAGACGTTTCTGTGGCGTTGTCCTTGTTGACCATACTTACCAAATAGGCAAAAAACATTATGCCACCGAGGATTAAAGCCAGTGCCAGCGGTTTTCTGGACATGCCGAAAACTCTTGGCTTCGGGTGCAGTTCAAGGCCTTGCGGACTATTATCTTTAGCCATGATTCCCCCTACAGCCTTTTAATCGTGACTTTTTCCTGCTTGGAGCCGGTGCCAAGCACCAGCAGCAGTTCCGGAAAAATGCCGTCCACAATAAAAACCCTGTTTTCAATGCGGTAGTTCACCAGAATATTGTCCTGGCTTTTGGCCATCAAAACAGGCAGCTCCTGAAGCATTTCCGGAAGCCGGATGTAGGTTTTTTCGTTGTCGCTATAGACCTGAACAGGCTTCCATTTGGCCTTGCCATCAACTTTGTAGTTAAAATCAAGTTCGGTCAGCGAAACTATGCGGTCGGCGATGACGGCAGTGCTAAAAGTTTCCTGCTTTTGAGCCGCTTCAGCAGCCTGGCGAATCATGGCCATGCTGTTTTCGCGGTAGATGAAGCCGACATACGGCATGAAATCATCTTTGCGGCTCACGAGCCGTAAGTGATACACGCGCTTGCTGCTGGTAATAATCGCAGTGGTGTCAAGGCCGGTGTCCAGCGGCTTAATAAAGACGTGCGGAATGCTGCCTACAGCGGCGCTTTCGACATTCCAACGAGCTGTATCGCCCAAGAGGACGCTCTGGATGCTTTCATCAGGCTGAAATTCAATATCAACGATGTTGAAAGGCGAGGCGATGATTGTAGGAATGCTGGCGCCATACAAAAAGGCTATTTTCCCATTGGAGAGTCGAATCGGCTTGCTTGGCGTCTTGGCCCATTCTTTGGCCATGTTCAGCGCCGCTTCCTCTTCCTTCGTGAGCGGAACCGGAATCGGGTTGAAGTAGTTCGGCAGCGGGCGCATCAACGGCGATCTGGACAGTTCTTCAGACAAAGCCTGTTCGTAGATGTCCATTTCGGCGGCTTTGGCTGGACGGCAGAGAAGTAGCACCGCGAGTACAGCGACAGCAAAAATAATAACTGGCATAGCTACTAATTCATCCGGCTCGAATGTGTTGAGCAAAAATTTAACAAATTTTCCGATCATGTTTCCCCCGGACTAATCGCGGTTGCCAAAAAGTATCTTTATAAAAAAGGCAATATTACCCAGCACAGCCGCTGTTCCGCTCATGTAAAATAAAAAAGTAATCAATTTGGAGAGCATGTTCGCACCAGCTACTGCTTCAGCCAAAAAGCAACGATACCAATGATGATCCACAAAATAATTTCGAGTATTGTAGCGGGACGCATAAATTACCCCCGCCTATTGTTGCTGCAAAAGCTTGTTGAAATACACATCAGCAACGATTACCCCCATCGGGTTAGCCAGAATTTCAGCTTCCGAAGTCGGCGGATTTATGCCGACGGTCAAAGTGGCTTCATAGCTGGTTTGCTCCATGACTTTGCCCTTGCGATCGCGCACCGACTCAAGCCACTCCACGCGCCAGGCGTAGTCAGAAACCTTTTGCGGCAAGCCTTTAAGCTCAACCGAAACCAGTATGGAGCCAGCGCGTTTAAATGGGTTGTTCTGGTTGAACCAATCCTGAAGCGTGGTTTGGGTTGCGCTGGAAGAAAACGCGATCAGCTTCGTCAGCATCCGGTTTTGCAAATCGGCGTCAGCCGTGACCGAGCGCCAGTTGATTATGAAATTGCTCAAGTCCGATTGGATAACTTCCTTCGGCACTTCCGAAGGTAAAATGCCTCTGGCCACACCTACGGAGTGCGTATTGCCGAGAGAATCAACCGAAACCACATATGGAATGGTTTTGTACTGCATGGCCTGAATGACGTTGCCGCTGATGGAAATCAGACTGATAAGCAGCAACAGCCAGGCCGTAGAGCGCCAAGTAGAGGCTTGGGCGATATAATCGCCGTGGCGCTCCAACCATTCCTGTTTCGCGTTCAGGAATGGATTGCCGCTTGCCTGGTTCACCGGAGCCGCTACAGCGACTAATTCATTGGAGATTCCGGCTTTTTGGGATTTTTCCCGGCCAAAAAGTTTTTTAAAGACGCTCATGCTCTACCTTCTTTAATTTTGCTTTTGCGCTTCTTTCATTTGGTCAAGCTTGCTGCCCATGCGCCTATTCATCGAAATGCGTCCGGTATCTTCCATAGCCAGCTTTCTGGCGTCCCGCAGATTTTTCACTGTGCCGCCTACAGTGCCGAGTACGCCGCTGGCTCCACCATCTCTGGCCGCTTGTGCGGCAGAAGCCACGTTTTTGATCATGCCGGGAGTGTTCGCGCCAGCGGCAGCCGCAGCTATCCCCGCGCCAGCGGCCAGACCGCCGACTTGCGTTATGGTTTGGGTCATGTGATGGCCGGTGCTTACATGTGCGCCCTGGATGATCCCGGCCACAACGTCAGGCAGAGCCTTGGTCAGGGCCAGCAGGATCAGCGCGATGACGAGCAAAGCGCCCAAGTCTCTATAGGTGAGTTCTACTGGTATAATTATCAGGTCTTGAATGAAGGAAAATCCCAAGCCAAGCACCACATAGAGGACGTAAAGCTTGAAGCCGACCGAAATGACGTAACGCAGCAGGTTGGTAGCGTATTCACGAAAAAAGGAGCAGCCGCCAAAGCCCAGCAGAATAAAACTGGCCCCGACCGCTACAAAAGCCTCGCATTTTACGTAAACAATTTGTATGGTTATCAGCGCGAAGCAAATCAGAATTGCCAAACCGCCAAGGAAAAAACCAAGAGAATTGACCGGACTCCATAGTGATATTTTGTCCATTATTGCACTGAATACTTCAAACCCTTTATCCAAAGGATTCATAACAATTTCTTTAGAATTATACTCTGGCCCCAAAGCGCCAGTAAAATCAGTCAGGCCGATCATGATTGCTTTTGACCATTCAGCGTAGTTGACGATGCAGACCAAAATGAGGCCACCGCTTACAGCGGCCATAACCAAGCCGCCCATGATATCTTCCAAGGCTTCGCGTTTGATCACGGCTGTAAGGCCGAGCATCACAATCTCCAGGGTGAAGAATATAACGAATAGGCTTTGTACAGAGTTTTCGAGTTTACCGGCCCATGCTTGAGAACGAGTAAAAAATTCATTGACTACATCTGTAATAATAGATGTATTATGTGCCGTGACTGCTTCAGCAGTGACTCTTTCATCGCCTGCATTGTAAAATTGCGGTGCAGCAGATGAAATTTGACTGCTTAAAAGCAAATATGATAAAATAATAACACTCACAATCACAAGGAAAGTTATTATGTTAAAACGATTTTTTATTTTAATGTTCATTGCAACTTTCTCTATATCTATTATTGGTTGTAAAGATGAAGAAGAACTTAAATATAAACAAGAAAAACCAACAGTTGAAGAATTGAAAGAAAAATACGGATATAAACCTAAACCAGGCGATCTTCATGTTGATGAGGTTAAATCTCCATTTTAAAATGGATTTTGTATTTTTCCTTCGTAGTCAAAATTAAAATCACCACTAGTAGCCTTTTCCCATTCGGATTTGTCAAATTGCTCTTGCTTTTGTTTGTTCGCAGTCACAATCGACTCATGCTGCATTTGCATGGCTGACAGACTTTTTAAATCCTGTATTTCGCTAATCATCATGCTGCTCATAGCGTTTGATGCTTGCTGGATTTCCGTTTCGTTTTGCGTACTCAGGAGGCGTTGCACATGATCGCGCAACGCCCCCTGATTTTTTGAGAGCGATTGCAACTGTCCGGCAGACATCTTGAAGGTAGCTTCAGCCACTTTATCCAGCTCGATAGAACGGCGTTGCCAGTCTTCCTGAATGGCATTGGGGTTTCTGTCATAAACTCCATTTGGGGTTTCGCCATTCGCCAGGCCATACATGACGTTGAAATCCGGGTAAGCAGAGCGGTAAATGTCCACCAGGGCGCTCATGTCGCCGCGATGGGCGTTCACGTCTGTCAATCGCTGGCCAAGCTCCGTAAAATGATTGGTGTACTTGTCCACCATATCGCCGGGGAGTGTGGCTAGGCGCTTCAGTTCCGATTGGGCCATAAAAACTTGCTGCTCCGTCTGGATGATCAGCTCTTCATACTGGCGGATCGTGGTTGTCAGCTCGTTAAACATCGTGATGCTATCCAGCATCTGCTGAACTACCGTTGAGCAGTTCGTACAGGTAACAGGCACCCCGGCCAGGGCTGGCCCCGTCCAAAGGGAAGTCAGCAGCACCAGGCCGCAGGACATGGCCAGAAGATTCAATTTGACAATTTGCAGTGTTCTGAACATATAATTTCCCCAGTGTTAGAGGTGGTTTTACAGTCTTAAAAGTCCCCGGCGTTTCCGCGCTGGGGCTTTTAGCTTTCCCCAGCCTGAGAATTTTTATCTAAATAAAATTTATACATTTTCATTTTGATACTACCCCCTTTGGTAGCCATGCTTAAAGTTGACTCAGACCTTGCTCACCAGCGCCAAGGCGGTTATTTTTGGTGGAAAGTACACAAAAATGGAGGCGCAAATGGCCCTGCCCTATCCCCTCAGAGGAAGAGACGCCAAAGAAAGATTTTGCAGGGAATATACGATCCGCTGCATCAGGCATGGGGTATTGCTGCCTGGAGATTCGGCACGCTGTTGCTGTGGAAACCCGATCCAGCAGGAGTTTTTCCAGTTTGCATATGCTCCTAGCAAAACCTTCTTGGCTGGAGCGAACTGTGGCCGCGAGCTTATTGAAATAGCCAAACTCGCCACACCAACACTGGTTGATCCTTTTGGATTGCTCCCTCAAGCCGCCAAGAAGACCACAACTGGAGCGGGAGCATCTGGAACCGGGGAGTCGCGTATTCCGCAAATCAACGTGGAGATGGCTTATGCACTTGATATGCTTCTTGAGATTTGGGACAATAAAGACGGATATTTGAAAAGTATGTCTGAAAAACTGAACCATTACCCTCAAATAACAATCTACGATAATTTTATTTTGTCGCTCAACAAGGGGGTTCGTTCCACTATAGAAAGGCGTAAAAATCTGTCTAATTTGCGACAAATTTACGCCAGTTTGCCACGTTTTAAAAAAAAGGGATTGAGTATGCGAAATATACATTTTCCTAACCTCGAAAAACGGCTGTCTGCACTTGGAGAAGTGAGTTTGCTTTAAATATTTTCAAACGGATAAAGTTCATCAAGGGAGCAGCAACTGCCTCGTTCGCGAATATCAGCTAATACTTCAGCAGATATTCCGAGTTTTGCTATAAGTTCTGCATCGGTGTTCAAGTCTTCAATTTTTTTTATTTTATCCAATCTTATTTCAACCGATTCTCGCAACATTTCTCTAACAAACTCTGGTACAATATTTTCTTTAACTATTTTTCTTTTCTCTTCTATTGCATGAATATCTATATCAGTTCGACCAGTTGGAAGTATTTTAAAAAACAGATAATCTTGCTCTTCATCATGAATAGCATCCCACAATGCATGAGTGGCCGGACAAATATAAAGCTCATCCCAATAGTCTGAATAATAATCCTCCAGAAAAGTATTCATTTCCTGCATGGTTGTAGCGCATGACATGAAGAATGGTCCCCACGGAATACGGCGGGCATCGCTATAGAAATAAAAATCCGGCACAGCATTTTCCAATGCTTCTTGCATATCTGCCGTTTGGCATATGGAACCGTCCGCTTTGACATAAGAAATACTCAGTTTCATGCCAGTTCCTCCCTGATCCCGGTCTGGCTGGCCAGCCATTCAGAGCGCCATGTCTTCGGGTACTCGCTCATCAGGCGATGCACTTCGGCCTGGTGCTCTTTGCTGGAGCGTCCGATAAAGGCCAAAGTTTTCTGACCAAGCTGCAAATTGACCAGGCGGCACCCTTCCCAACTTTTGATGTAATATTCGCGCTTGGGCCTCGCCCTGGCGATAATTTGGAGTTCGGTTTCGTTCAGACCTTGCTTCAGGTAAATTTTCCGGATCGTCTCGTTATTGGTGGCTTCATGGTTCGGCAGATAGATTTTTGTCGGGCAGGACTCGATAATCACATCCATAATTTCACTTTTGACGGCGTCCGTGAGCTGCTGCGTGGCCATGACCACGATGCAGTTTTTTGAGCGCATCATTTTAAGCCAGGAGTTGATTTTCTTTTGAAAAATTGGATGGCCAAGCGTCACCGAAGCTTCGTCAATAAAGATAACCGTGGGGTGGCCCAGGAGACTGTTTTCAATGCGGTGGAACAGGTAGAGGATGACCGGCAGAATGTTTTTCTCGCCCAGGGCCATCAACTCTTCCAGCTCGAACACGGTAAAATCGGAAAGCGTCAAGCCGTCCTCGCTGGCATCAAGCAAATTGCCCATCGAGCCGTCTCTGGTGTAATGGCGCAAAGCATCAGCCAACTCAGAATCTTTTGGCTTCACAAGGTTTAAAAGGTGGAGCAGGGCGCGGTGTTCTGGCGGCTGGGTAGCCAGAAGCTTCATGCTATCGGTCAGCGCCATTCTTTGCTTTGGAGTGATTTGTTTTTCTGATTGCAGATAGATCAGGTTTTCCACCCACTCGATCGCCCAGGTCAGTTCAGCAGCGGATTTATCCACATCACGAAGAGGCGCGAAAGCAAGCTTGCTGCCTGACCTACCTATGTCAAAATGCTTGCCGCCAGCGGCGTGGCAAGTAATTTCCATGGAGTTTTTGACGTCAAAGGCGAAAATTGAGGCATTTTGATAGCGTCTGAACTGCATGGCCATGAGAGTCAGCAAAGCCGATTTGCCGCTGCCTGTGGTGCCGACGATGAACATATGGCCAAGATCGCCGACATGCGGATTGAAATAAAACTGGCTGTTGCCGTCTGTGACCAGCACGGCCAGACAAGGTGACTTGGCCGGATAAAGCGGGTTGGGGTTGAGTGTGCGGCCATGCCAAATGGTGGCCAGCGGCAGCAGATGGCTTAAATTGTAAGTGTGGACGAGCGGACGGCGGACATTGGCAAAACCGTTGCCGGGGTGTGTTCCGAGCCAGGCTTCCAGGGTATTGATCGACTCAACCCGGCAAGGGAAGCCTAGTGTCTGGAATACTTTTGCAACTTCCCGCGTGGAGTCTTCCAAAACGCTCAGATCTGGATTGGTCAGAATCACCGTAGAAGTCAGATAGCCGAAAGCCACATCATCACTTTCAAGTTCCGCTCTGGCTTCTTTGGCGTCAGCTACCATCTGAAAGGCATGTTCATTTACCTTCGGGTTTTTTGATGGAAAAATGCGGTTTAGAAAGGAAACTGTTTTTTGATTCCAGGCGTTCTGGTAGCTATCCAGCTCCTTGTCCGCCGTTCTTTTGTCCAGAAAGATAAAGCGAGTACAAAAGCTGAACTCCAAAGGTAAATGCTCAAGTTTTTCCAGCATGGCCGGATAACTGGCGTTCGGTAGCCCATCTATGCTTAGAGCTGCTATGTATTTATCGCCGATCCTTGGTGTAAGGCCACCATACAAATTTTGCGAAGGCAAAAGCGCATCAAGATACATGGGGCAATCAGGCAGTTTAATAGGCTGATAAATGCCGGTAATCAGAGCGTGGATTACGCTTAAAAGGTCGCTGTACTTTACAGGCGTGACGTTGTCATAACGATCTTTTTCATGGAGTGTATACGTTCCCAGCCTTTCGAGGTTTAGAACGCTGGAAAATTTATCCTCAAAATTACGCAGGCTAGTCTCAAAATATTTGAGCGTTTCTTCCAGATTTTGCTCACGCGCGGAACCGCTGGCATGGGCGATCAGCTTTTCTGCGTTGTAGTTAGGCAGGAAGGTCAGGCAGAGATATTGATCCGTGTTAAAACAGGTTTTTCCCTGAAAAAATTCCCGCCGCTCTTCGTCAATCATTTTGGAAATCGGATCAGGAAAATGGCTTGCTTCTCTGGCCGGATAAAAGGTGTTTTCTGTTCTATTTGCGTAAACATGTGCCATCCAGCCATCACCAAAGCTCAACAGGCCGGAGTTCACCATTTCCGCCATATTGTTCAATTCCGCATTGGTGGAGGAGGCTGTATCATTGCCTATGTACTGGTACATGGTCAAAAACGAGCCATCTTTATTGCAAATGACCGTATCGGAAACCATGCGGCCATAAACCAGCAGATCAGCCAGGCCTTTTATGTTTTTGCGGAATGTTTTAAGCTTGAGCATAATATTTTCCAATTGGTACAAATCATTTAAAACAGGAGCTAAAAATGGAAGAACTTAAACAACTATTGATTGAACAAAATAAATTGTTATGTGAGCAAAATATGATCCTAAAAACTGCATCTAAAAACATGCTCTATGAACTTATTGCAATAAAACTACATACTGATCCGCTCTATAAAATGACACTCTTTGATGCAAAAAAATATGAAAACCTTAAAGCAATGAATCAAAAACTTTTTGAGCGGACTGAAATATCAAAATTGTAACCTCTAATCCCAACGTACTATTTGTTTTTTGCTGACTGTCTTCTGCCAAATATTCGTTTTAGCCGGGTAATACGGCTGGTACTTGATGAAACGCAGCCAACTACGCACCAGCAGCGGATCTTTTTTTGCCGCCGCACGTAAGAAAAAACTTGCGATAAACCAAAACGCCACGCCAAGAATCAGCACCACCGCGCTAAAAGAGGAAAGCACAAAGGCCGTAGGAATGAGAGCCGCAATCAAAATCGGCTCTCTTTCCGCGCCAAAAAACAGGTTCGGCTTGTGCAATGAGCGGTGAATGGCAATGCTTTGCAGTTCCACCATTTTAGCCAAACCACCATTTTGCGATGTGACCGCCGCCGTAGATGATCACGCCGCCGATGGCTATTCGCATCAAATATGTAACCCAGGCCTCCAGCCCTTCTTTGTTGTAAACATACATGATGCCAGCTATCACGACCGCCAGGGCCACGATCAAACCGGCTATCGTGCCAGTCATCAAATCCAGAATCTTTTGCAGCGGAGAGCTAAACAGTGCGCCTACTTCGGCAGCACCGGCCAGATCCGGCATCAGAAGCAGGCCACCACAAATCAGAGCGGCACAGGCAAAACGCTTGTTAAACTTCATAAAGTACCTCGTAATCATATTGTTGAGTGTTATTGTTCCAGCCAAGAATCTTGACTGCTTGCTTCAGTCTGCGGCCTTCCGGAGTTTTTGCGATAAACAGAGCCAGATTCACCGTGGAGCCGATGAGCGGCTCCAGGGCGGCATCTGCTGAAGTTTCCATTGCGTATTGTTTGAGTTTGAGCAGGCCATCCAGGGCCGAGTTGGCGTGAATGGTGGCAATGCCACCGGGATGGCCGGTATTCCAGGCATTGAGCAGACTCAAGGCGGGGCCGGGGTTATAACGATCTTCGCCATTCGGCATGATCACATATTCGCCGCCGCGAATTTCGCCCAGGAAGATCCGATCCGGACGCAGCCGCAGGCAAGCGCGAAGCAGAGTATTGGCCGAAATATGCAGGGTGGTGCGAAGCGGTGTGATATTCGCGCTGCTGACTTGCAGCTCGACCGTATCTTCAATGATCGCCAGGCGATCTTCCGGACAAAGCTCAGAAAGCTTGTGGATAATGCCGTTAACCAGCGTGGTTTTGCCGGAGCCAGTACCGCCGACCACCAGAATGTTATCTTTGGCCAGGATCGAATAGCTGATAATATCGGCCACGGATTCCGGCATAATTCCGGCCTGGACGTATTCATCAAGGGAGAAAACCTTGCTGGCTTTCTTCCGGATGCTGAACATGGGATTGCTGACCACAGGCGGAAAAACTCCTTCAAACCTTGAACCGTCAAGGGGCAATTCGCCTTCCACAATTGGACGATCCACAGTAGCGACACTATCCAGGGCCGAGGCGACCAGCGTAATCACCGACCGGGTTCTATCCGGCTCAATATCCCCTGGCTTATCTACATCCTCTTTAGATTCAGCGACTGTTCCATCTGCAAATACACGCTGCATCGGCTGGCCGAAGCGCTCAATCCAAAGCTTCATGTCCGGATTGACCATAATTTCGAGTACAGTCGGATCATCCAAAGCCTTAAGAATCGTTTCTCCAATGTTGAAACTCAGGCTTTCCAGCAGGGTTTCGGGGGAGTTTTTGGAGTAATTACTCATTTCAACACCCACCAAAAAATCATAGAGGCCAAAAAAGCGCCCAAGCCTGCATAAAGCAGGATATCAACCAGTTTGGAGCCAGATTTACTTGACGAATCAGACGAACTGGACGGCTTGGCCGATTGCGAAGCTTCGGCCTCGATCGCTTTCTGACCAGGCTGAAAAGTTGTTGCCAACATTTGCTGCATTTTGCCTGTTTCGTGGGTCAGCAAAGCGACCATGGCCTTTTCGTGGCGCTTGTGTTGCTTCTCAATTTCGGTCAGGTATGCGTTCATCAGCGTGACAAGCATCAGAATCGGATCATCCTTGCCGACAAGCAGATTATGCTTCATGGCCAGCAGCGCCCTGGCTTCTTCCAGCGAGATGCCTCTGCCGTCATCAGCCAGCACGGGTTCGGCTTCGACCGTAGGCATTTCAGCCTGGCCATGTTCGTTTTGCTCGTTCATAAAATCAGGCTCCACACAGCGCCATTTGGTTACTGCCAAAGGCTTTCAGCCATTCGATACAGCTTGCAAAACGCCCCGCGCTGTTACGAGCGTCCGCAAAAGTTGGAATCAATCCTCGCCGGAGCTGGGCGTTCCACATGCCCCGCGCCGTTATTTTTGCAAATCTGTCTGACGGAACGCTCCAAAGCTCATGGCAGCGTTCAAATTCAGCCTCTACGAACGGAATTTCCGGTGTGTTTTCCTTGGAGGAATCCTGATTTGGTTTTGAGCTGGCCGGAAGAGGAGCGGCGCATCTGGAGGCTTCGGCAGCAGCCGCAAGGCGCTGATCACGCTGGACGCGCTGGGCTTCGGCCACCGCGAGAAAGTCCAGGGCATCTTGATACTGCTTGTCCTTGAGCCAGTTTTTCAGGTGAGTGACCCACCGGCCATCATTACGCTGCCATTTGTCATTATGCCGCTTCTCATGCTCGATGCAGGCCAGCAACTCGCCGATGAGCGGCAGCTCGTCATACATGCGCCGAAAAACGCCAAAGGCTTCGCGAAATTCTTTCTGAAAGTCTGGATGTTTGGGGTAGGCTTCGGAAAGCGCCGTGAAGTCGCTTTGAATCCGCGCAGAATCTTTTTGGATTTTTTGGGTTTTCTCCAAAGAAGAATTTGAAGAATCCCCCCCACCCGAATTGCGTGACCGGGGGGAGCGGTCAGAAGTGCCTTCCGAACGGGGGGTAAGGGGGGTATTTGTATTACTCTTATTCTTATTTATAGCGGACAAATTGTCGTGTGTTGTGCCGATATTGCTATTTTCAGAGGCATTTGCAGCGGTATTTTGCTGATTGGCTGAAATCTCACGCGACAATTTGTCGCCTATGATCCCGCACTTCACAGCCAGAGCCAAATAAGTATCGGGAATCACAAAGTAATACCGCTTGAATTTCCCTTCCTGTTTGACCCGTAGCAGCCCTTTGCCCTCAATCGCCTTAATGTACCGCTGGACACTTCTAACCGAGCAACTGCACAGTCTAGCCAGGCGCTCCTGGCCGACGAAGGTAAAATCATGATCACAGGCGTGCTTACCCATTTGCACATATACAAGCTTGACCATGCCGGAAATTTCGGAAATTTCACCGGTAAATTCGAGGAGATTATAGAGTTTGTCTTTGGGGCAGTAAGTTCTCAGCATGATTATTCCCTCTTTCGAGGCAGCCCTGAAAAAAGGACAAAAAAATAGACGGGTACTTTATTGACATGAAGCCCCTATCTAGGTAATATGCCCTCAGTTACTTTGTGGGGCATTTACCTGTCCTGTTTAACGCCTGAAGTTAGAGCTTCAGGCGTTAGTTTTTTCTTGCGCTACTTCGTGGTTCGCTTGGCTCCTGCTAAGCAGTTAAGCGGTAGTGTTAAATTCCTCAGCCGATAAGTTGTCTCAACCTCGCTCATCAGCGCCAGGGCGGTTACTCCTGACGGACAGCCCAAGGGCTGTTTCGCTAAAACCAAGGCGTCCCTATCAATGTTTCCATGCGCTCTTTATCTTCGGACTTGTGCCAGCATCCCTGAGTGAGTTTCTTCCAGAGATCATAGGCTCCATAGGCAAAGTGCCGAAAAACAATTGCCTGTGGCGCTTCACCGGCTTGGTCAGCCATCTCCATAAACATGGTTATACTTTCATAAGTTTTTTCTGTGATCTGCTTGTATGTCCAACGTTTGTCCTTATTCATTGCCAGCCGCCTTTACTGGCGCGTATTTCTGCCAGTTTTTCAGCAGATATTCCCAATTTGTCAGCATTGGTTAAATTGACGGCCTGAAGTAATTCAGCCGTGGAAGAAAACCAGAAATCTACCAGGCGGGATAAAATCAGCCCCGGTTTTTCAAGTGGACCAGCCAGGCCGAAAATCAGAATGCCGTCAGCTGCGGCCAGGGCCACTTCGCAAGCGGCATCCTGGCCAGCCGGTCCGAGGTAGATAAGCAGATCAACGCTGGTGCAGGCACTGGAACAAAATTCAAAGATGGTCCCGCGCTCATCGCCATCAAGCAGCATTTTGGCCTCTTCAGCCGTCATAGTGGCCGGAATGGGCGGCGCTAACTCTGTCCAGTCTAAAACCACATGGCCTTGCTCTGTCAGAATGGACGTGAGCAGTTGCACCAAACGGAGGTTCTTATAAGAGGAGGCTATATAGATACGCATTGGCCAGCCCCTTAGTTCAGCCTTCGCGCCGGTCTTTGAATGTCCTGCACGTCTTCCGGCAAGAGAATGGCCCTTCGCACCAAGAGATTCATGTACTTCTCTGCCCTTTTGGGAGTGCAAGAGACTTTTTTTGACAGGACGGTTAGATCGCTGGTTTTGCCATCTATCCGATCCTTGAGCATAAACAGGAAAAGCATCTTGATATCACCCAGGAGCGGATTGTTGCTATCCAAAAAAGTCATGGCATCAAATATAGCCTGGTCGGGATTTTCATACTGAGCTAACTCTGCAAGTGTCATAATTTGCCCCTATGCCGTTTGGATTTGCTGAATTAAGCCGGATTCGGAAATAGCCTGATCCATCGCCGCCCAATAAGTTTTCAGCCGCTGACGAACCATGATGCCTAGCGAAGAATTGATACCGGCATCGAAGGTTTCTTTTCTGGCCAGCAGTTCTGAAACATCCTTGCCGTAGGTGTGTTCATTCATACAGGGGACTTGAATTGTTGCACAAAATTGTTTTTTGTTCTCCTTGTAGATCGCAAATTCAGAGAAGGATTTTCCATTGAGGGCAATTTCTCCAAAGTAAAGATTCAGCCAAAGAACAATGGGGATTTCCGGAAAGGTAACGCAGACGGTCTTCAAGCCATTGAGCGTATCCAGGATGGCCTGGCCACCAGTAATTACCGAGTGTATATAGACCTGATGACCCTTTTCCTGGAGTAAATCGAAAACACGGTTTTCTTTCAGGTAGCTCATAAGCGGAAGGAATGAAGATGCGCCGTTATCAATCACAACATGCTGAGCTGGAGACATATCATAAATCATTTCGATCATCGGATCGAACTTACGCGCATCAACAGTGTCACCATTCATTATGTCGATCTTCGTGACCGAAAATTCTTTATAGCTAGCCAAAGTAGCGTTGACCGGATCGGTATCAATACAGGCGACTTCGCAATTATGCTTAAGCAAATATTGTGTTAGCACACTGGATATAAACGATTTTCCAACGCCGCCCTTGCCTTGAAATGTCAAATGTACATTCGCCATAGTATAATCTCCTAAATTTATTGATATTAAATCAAATTGGGATCGGGAGTATTCGGATGCTTTAATGAATTCATCTTCAACCCAAGGCCTGACACGTTCTCAGAAGAAGGGGACACTTCCGTTTTCTCCCTTGCGGCAGGCTGGGGGGTATTTTGCGGAACTGAGGTAGCGACAGGAGCGGCAGATGATGGCTTTGCCAATTTTGTACTGCCGTATTTTTTACGCATGTACTTGGCAAAAGTTTGGTAACACATGGTCAACTTGCTCTGCGCCTTGTAATATTCATAAATTGCCTTCGCGCTAATGCCCCTATCAACAAGAGGAGCTATTTCCGCCTCAATGGTCAAAAACTCCAACTTGGCGTAATTCTTTTTTTCGTATTTTCTAAAGTCATCATATTTAAATTCAGACATGCGCCAACACCCTGTATAAATTGAATATAAAAAATGCCTCGACTCAACGCTTGTATTCGTAGAGTCAAGGCAATGTGACGGTAAAAAAATAACGCCTTTGACTCTATTGTACTTTTATAGAATCAAAGGCGTTTTAAGCGCTTTTGTGGCGCGCCTGAAGGGATTCGAACCCCTGACCGACTGCTTAGAAGGCAGTTGCTCTATCCGACTGAGCTACAGGCGCGTATGAGGCAAAGCTTGGGGATTGGAAAAATAAGTTAAAACAGCCGGACTGTCAATCAATCCGTATACCGACAGTCATCTTCAGTACAAACAGGCCTGACAGTTAGTTCCTGACAGGAACAAGCTTGACCTTCGCAAATGTTACAAAAAGCATTATATAAATATAATAAGATTTTTGTAAAAAAACATTTACAAAGGCACACAAAAAATAATAAGGATAGCGCGAGTACAGTGGCGTTGCAATTGATTGCATGAACAATGCATAATATTAGAAAACGGCACGTTTGATTCAAATGCCCTGTACGAAAAGTTATTCATTCATCAATAGAAGTTGAAGTGTTAAGCATTCACAGTCATTTTTTTCCTCAAGGAGATCCCAATGGACAATCATTTGAAAGAAGCTTTGGAGATTGTAAAAGCGCAAGCCAGCGTCCGTACCATGACGGAGGACGAACTCACTTCCATGTTGCAGCGCCTTACCAGGGACATTCGCTCGATTAGCGACGCAATGCCCATCGAGGAAGTTGAGGCACCCGAAACTGATATCGACGCATCCAAGGCCATCAAGGAAAAAACCATCACCTGCGTTGAATGCGGCAGATCTTTCAAGTTGCTCACCAAAAAACACCTGGCCACCCACGGCCTTACCCCGGAAGAATACCGGGCCAAGTGCGGCTACAAGAAGAATACCCCGTTGGTGTGCAAAGCCCTGCAGCGTGAACGGCGCAAAAAAATGAAGGACATGAGACTCTGGGAACGCCGTACCACGGCTGCCAAATAGAGCCTCTTCATTCTGAAAGTATGTTGAAGCCCGGTGCAGTGATGCGCCGGGCTTCTTTATTTCTGGATAATGTTAACATTGAGGGTTTATCTATATGACGGGCGGGCATTGCAAGCCAGAAAGGGGCAAAAGCGCAGTGCCTCAGGCGTCAGTTCGTCTATCCTGGAGAGGCCATCTGTATTGCCGGTATGATCGCTCCGATTGGTCTGACTGCGGCGCAAACAGAGCCTTTCGGGAAAGTCCGATACATCCGGCCATGTAACAGCCGACCCAGCCCCTGCATCTTTCAACCGCACCGCAGACATTAATAGCCACTCCGGGGGCTGGCCTTCCTTGCCGCTTATTTCAAGCCGGTGCGCCGGGGCAAGCTCGTGCTTCAGCAAAATTTTGTGCAATTCTTTTTCCCGGCTCAGACTAAAAATCAGGCAGAACAGACCGCCGGGCGCAAGTGACAAAGAAGCCACACGCACAAAGGCATCCAGTGTTTCCGCATCACCAAACAAAGCCAGACGCCGGGCCGGGCTTACGGGCAGACGACCACTGCCCGGTTTGCGGTAAGGCGGATTGGCCGTTACCAGCCGGAATGAACCCGGCTGAAAATGCTCAAAACTATTGCACTTTGCCGCGTTCAGCTCATTTTGCCTGCGGCTTGGCGGCAAATTAACGGCATCCGCCAATTGCCGGGCGCTGTGCAACTGCCGCAAATCCACTTCCCGCGCCCGGTATCCGGCTTCCAAACCAAGAAGGGCCGCGTTTTGCCGCGCCGCCAGAATCAATTCCGGCTGCAAATCCAGGCCCAAAGCCGTATATTCCGGGCGCAGCAACATAAAGCCCAAGCCGACCACACCGCAGCCACAGCCAAGATCCAGCAGGGCACGGCCCCCCGAATCGATTGGCGGCAGCCCGGCAGCCTGCCCATAGCCCTCTCCGGTGGCCTTACCCGCAGATAGCCTGTCTACCGGCCCGGCGGCCAGTTCTCCAGCCAAACGCGCCGCAAAAGCGGCCAGCAGCAGGGCATCCGCCGAAAAACGAAAGGAACCGGGCGGCTGACTCAGCCCACGGGGAAAAAAATCACGCGCCTTTTGATGTTCGAGCATTAGAGGCTTGTAGATCGAAGCTCACTATCTGGCAAACAGGTAGTGCCTCATTTTGCCGTGATATAGCTTGTTACTTTGTCACCCATTTGCTAGATACCACAAGTTGATACAATATAAACGATGTTACTCAAGCTTTATGGACCGCACATGCACGAAAACACGCCTGATAGCAGCCCCAACCCGGCTGAAAACTTTTCCGATAATTCTGTGAATCCCAAACACGGGCAAGACGGGGCGAACAGCCTCGACCAACTCAGCCCGGACTCTTCTGACAGGCCGGACAAAATTGACCAGCCGGAAAATCCGCTTCCCGCCCTGAGTTTTGACGAACTAAGCCCGGCTTTGCGCGCGGCTGCCGAAAGCGCTGGCTGGAACTCGCTGATGCCGGTGCAGCAGTTGTCTTTGCCCTATCTGTTGTCCGGACGGGACATCATGGTGCAATCGCGCACCGGCAGCGGTAAAACCGGCGCTTTCCTGCTGCCCGCTCTGGAGCGCCTGGACCCGAATCTCAAGGCCTGTCAGGCTATGGTGCTGGTGCCTACCCGCGAACTGGCCCTGCAAGTGGAGCAGGAGGCGGCAACGCTGTTCGCCGGTTCCGGTCTGGAAGCGGTGGCCGTTTATGGCGGCGTCGGCTATGGCAAGCAAAAAGAAGCTCTGGCCAGAGGTGCGCAACTGGTGGTGGGTACGCCCGGACGCGCCCTGGATCACCTGCTAAGCCGCAACTTTAATCTTGAGGCTTTGCAGATGCTGGTGCTGGATGAAGCCGACCGCATGCTCTCAATCGGCTTTTACCCGGATATGAAGGAAGTGCAGCGCTATCTGCCCCGGCGGCGCATTCCCGTGCATTTCTTCTCCGCCACCTACCCGGCCCAGGTGCTGCGCGTGGCCAAGGAGTTCATGCCCAAGCCGGAAATGCTCAGCCTCAGCCATTCGCAAGTGCATATCGCCTCCATGGAGCATATTTACTACCCGGTAAAGCCCATGGAAAAAGATCGCGTACTCATTCGCATCATCGAGCTGGAAAGCCCGGGCGCGGCCATTATTTTTTGCAACACCAGATCCAATGTGCATTATGTTACTGCCGTGCTCAAGGGCTTTGGTTACAACGCCGATGAACTTTCTTCGGATTTGACGCAAAATCAGCGCGAACAGGTGCTAAAAGCCATGCGGCGCGGTGATTTGCGCTTTTTGGTGGCTACGGATGTGGCCGGGCGCGGCATTGATATTCCGGAGCTTTCCCACGTTATTTTGTACGAACCGCCCGAAGATCATGAATCATATGTGCATCGGGCCGGGCGCACCGGGCGGGCCGGAGCGGGCGGCACAGTCATTTCGCTGGTCGATGTAATGCAAAAGACGGAACTGATGCGCATCGGCAAGCATTATAAAATAGAGCTTAAGGAAAGAAGTATTCCGGACGAGGAAAAACTGGCCGCTGTGGTGGGTGAACGCCTGACCAGCCTGCTGGAAGCGCGCCTGCGCAAGCTCACCAGCCTGCAAAAAGAACGGCTGCGCCGCTTCATGCCGCTGGCCGCAAGCCTCTCCAGGGAAGATGATTCGTTGACCCTGCTGGCCATGCTGCTGGACGAACAATACTACCAGAGCCTGCATACCCGGATTCCCGGCGCGTCCGATACGCCAAGCGTACATAACGCACCGGGCGAAAAAAACAGACCGGGCGAAAAGGGCGAAGAAAAAAAACCGGCTGCAAACAACCGCAGATCCGGACGAAACTCTGACCGGAGGCGTGAGCAGAAACCAGAACAAAAGCCCGCTCAACAGCCTGAACAAAAAACGGAACAGAAGCCAGCACCGGAGCTTGAGCAGAAGCCGACTCCCAAGCCCGCTCCAAAGCCTGCGCCGGAGCCTGAACAGAAGCCCGTTCAGAACCCCGATCAGGCGACCAAGCCGAAATCTGCGCGAAGACCGGCTAAAAAGCGTGAACAGAAGCCAGAACAGACTTCCGGCAAGCCAGAAAGTCCCAAGGCTGACCGCAACGAAGGCTCAAAGGCTGATCAGGCTATAAACGACAGCACCGACAAACCTAAAAACGACAATGCCGACAAACCTGCGGCCAACAAAAAAGCCACGCCGCGCAAAACCTCCATTTTCGGCCTGCGTCCTGGCGGGGAATAATATCCCATAAAAAATCCGGTCTTTTTTGCGGAAGGACTGTACTTTTGTAGTACAGAGCCGCTGCAGAAAAGACCGGATAACGCAGCTATAAAAAAATGATTTAAGTCCGCCCTTACTCGGCGGCGCTCTCCGGACAGCCCTCTGCGCAATTCTCCGCGCTATTCTCCGGGCTGTAAAAACGAGCCACGCAATCGGCGCAGTATTCAACGCCGTTGTTCTGCTCTTCGGCCAGGAACAGGCGCATATAATCCATATATTCCGACTGGCTATACAACTCGTAATCATCTAGCCATTCCTCCGGGGCCACCCACTGCTCTTCCACATTGAGCTTGACCGCCTTGTCACGCTCAAAATGTCCGCAACAGGTAAGCTTGCCATCAGGCAGGGCAAACTTGTCCGTTTCCGTATCCAGTTCAGCCAGCAACAGATGGTTGCACTTGCAATTCCCGGCCAGACCCTCCGGGGCTATTCTAAAAAAGTAGGTTTGCTTCATTACTATTATTCTCCTTCATGCGTTAATATTCCTGACAGTACTGTAACGAGGCGGGTTGCTGTGCAAAAAGACGCCCGTTACTGTCTAATCGGTTTTGGGGCCAGCCGCGAAATCGGCTATCTCACACATACGCCCCGGTATATCTATGCCCTGCGGGCAGCGCTCCAGGCAGGCTCCGCAACCAACGCAATTATGCGCCCGCTCGGATTCGGCCAGATAGTCGTAATAAATATGGAACAAACGGCGCGATTTTTTGACACAGTAAAGATTATAAACCGTAAACACGCGCGGGATGTCCACACCGGAGGGGCAATCCATGCAGTAGCGGCAACCGGTGCAAGGTATAACGCTGGACGAGCGATAAACATTAACGGCCCGCTCAATTGCCTCCCGCTCGGTTTCATCCAGCGGCTTGAAAGCCTGCATGGTTGCAAGGTTATCTTCCACCTGCTCCTGGTTGCTCATGCCGCTAAGCACGGTAAGCACACCAGGCAACGAAGCCGCGTAGCGCAAAGCCCAGGAAGCGATGCTCGGCTTGGGGTTTACGGCCCGCAAAATCGCGTTGCCTTCGTCGCCCAGGTCGGCCAGAGCTCCGCCGCGTATCGGCTCCATTACAATCACCGGCAGTTTTCTTTCCGCAAGCAGTGCGTATTGCCGTGCGGCGTCCAAATCCTGCCAGTCGAGATAGTTTAACTGAAGCTGCCCGAAATCCCACTCATGGTTATCCAGCACGCGCTCAAGCACCGGCGGCGCATCGTGGAAGGAAAAGCCCAGATGCTTGATCAGGCCCTGTTCCTTTTTGCGGCGCAAAATGCCGTAAATATCGTATTTAAGCGCTATATCATACGTCACGCGGGAAACTCGGTGCAGGAGGTAAAAATCGAAGTAATCGACCCGGCAGCGCTTTAGCTGCTCATCAAAAATGCGTTCCACCTGATCCGCCGAAGTAATATCCCAGGTGGGCATTTTGGTAGCCAGGCAGTAGCTTTCGCGCGGGTAGCGCGAGAGAGAGCGTCCGGCAAAAGGCTCGCTCAGTCCGTCGTGATAAAGATAGGCCGTATCATAATAGTTGACGCCCCTGGACATGGCCAGATCCACCATGGCTTCGGCCTTTTCATAATCTATATCCTGCTTGCCGGCCTGTTGCAGGGGCAGACGCATGAAGCCAAAGCCGAGCAGGGAAATTTCACGTCCGATACTGGTAAAAAGGCGCTTTTCCATAAAGCCCTCCTCAAAATTGGTGTTTAGCTTCGCTTGAATAATATTCCGTTTTGCTTACAACGCAGCCGCGCAAAAGTACAGTACGCCGGTTAAAAACTTGATCACACCAACTTGCCAGCCGCGAGCGCCAGGCGTAGAATACGGCAGATTGACCAAAGGCCCCAAAAGCACAAGCAAATATAAAAAGCAGTTGTCACCATGACCGCACACCAACACACCAAAGCCAAGCATTCCCACGCTCATACTCATGAACACGCGCACGCGCACGAGCATCACCCCGGCCACCAGCATGAACATGAGCATGCACAAGAACATCAACATACTCACCCGCATGATCATTCGCACGAGCACGCGCATGAGCATTCACATGAACACTCCCACGGACATGGTCATGAACACTCTCATGAGCATGCATACGGTCACTGCCATGCGCAGGGAAAAATCCTGACCGTACGGGCCAGCTCCGGGCTTTCCGGCGATATGATGCTGAGCGGGCTGGCCGCTATTGCCGGGCTGGATAACGCCGCCCTGCGGGATCTGGCCGCCGAATTGAAGCTGCCGGAACTGGCCGACTGCCTCCGGCTGGAAGAGCGCGAAGTTAACGCCATTTCCGGCTGGGGCTGCGCCATCAGCCTGCCGCATGAGCACGCGCACCGCAATCTGGCCGATATCGAAGCTATTGTCGCGGCCTCGGACCTGCCCGACCAGGCGCGGGAGCTTTCCGTCAAGGCGTTCCGGATTCTGGCCGAAGCCGAAGCTGCCGTGCATGGGAAAAAACCGGCTGAAGTTACCTTTCATGAAGTTGGCGCCCTCGACAGCATTCTGGATATCTGCCTGGCCTGCCGCCTTTATGGCCTGCTGGAACTGGATCGCTTTGTGTGCAGTCCGCTGCCGCTGGCCGACGGAGTGATCAACTGTGCGCACGGTGCGCTGGCCTCCCCTGCTCCGGCTGTGCTGCGCATGCTTGCGGGAATTCCGGTACGCGGCTTTAGCGGCGCGGGCGAAACCGTCACCCCCACGGCGCTGGCCCTGCTCAAGGCTCTGGGAGCAGATTTCGGCCCCTGGCCCGCCATGCGGGTAGAGCGCACCGCCATCAGCTTTGGCAGCAAAGTGTTTATGGACGCTCCCAATGGCGCTATCTGGGCCTTGGGCTCCTGGTAGAGCCTATTTTTGCCGTGATACTTCGTCAGGCATCGTTTTTTGCTCCGGTCGAGTACCAAAAGAGTACACTTCCTTCGCAAAAAACTCGCCTTCCTAGTCTGACGACAAAACTAGACTCTACCAAGTAATCGTAATGGAGTTATAAATAATGGCTTTTCCGCACTCTGCGCCGTTGATCACCATCGGCCTGTTGCTTTGTTCCAATATTTTCATGACCGCCGCCTGGTACGGACACCTAAAATTTCCCGCCGTCTCGCTCTGGCGGGTGGTGCTGATCAGTTGGGGTATCGCCTTTTTCGAGTATTGCCTGCAAGTTCCGGCCAATCGTTATGGCTTCGGTTATTTCAATGCCGCCGAGCTTAAAACCATTCAGGAAGTGCTGTCGCTTAGCGTCTTCATGGTTTTTGCCGTTTTTTATCTGGGCGAACCGCTAAAATGGAACTACTTGCTCGGCTTCGCCATGATTGTGGCGGCGGCTTTTGTCATTTTCCACGACTGGAAATAAGGGCGGCAAAATAAGGCGCTGCCAAATTTGCTCAAAATGTAGGGCCACTATGAAATGTGAATACTTGACGGGAATTGGCGACAGAGGCATACTCTTTTGTCAGATCCGTGCAATTTACAATGACCACACGCAGTCCAGGAGATAATCCATGAGAAGCATCGGAACGCAAGCCTTCGGCATACGCCTGCCCATAATCAGCCGGGGCGACGATTTGGCCTCCATTGTAGCGGATTCGCTTTATCAGGCTACCGCCGCCAATTCCCTTACCCTGCGCCCAACCGACGTTGTGGGCATTACCGAGGCCATGCTGGCCAAGGCCCAGGGCAACTTCGTGCGCATAGACGATATCGCGGCCGACATCCGCGCAAAATTTCCCGGCGGTACTTTTGGTTTGGTATTTCCTATTCTCAGCCGTAACCGCTTCCTGAACATTCTCAAAGGTATTTCGCGCGGCGCAAAAAAAGTGCATGTGCTGTTGCAGTATCCGGGTGACGAAGTTGGCAACCCGATCATGGAACGCAGCGACGCCGACCGCCTGTTTGATACCGGCAAAAACTTTTTCAGCGCCAAGGAATTCCGCGCCCTGACCGGCGAATTTCGCCACCCCTTCACCGGAGTGGATTATATTTCGCTCTATCAGGAAGTTGGCGACAATATTGAGATACATCTTTCCAATGATCCCCGGCGCATTCTGGAATTGACCGAGCATGTGCTGGTTGGCGAGATACATTCCCGCGAACAGACGCGGCAGCGCCTGCTGCGGGCCGGAGCAAAAACCGTCTATACGCTGGCTGATGTGCTGTCCGCTTCGGTTAACGGCAGCGGTTTCAACCCCGATTACGGCATTCTTGGCTCCAACCTTTCTACCGACGATGAACTAAAGCTCTTTCCGCGCGACTGTGACAACTTTGTGCGCCTGGTGCGTGACAAAATCGCGGAAAAATTCGGTGTAACCCCGGAAGTGCTCATCTACGGCGATGGCGCTTTTAAAGATCCGCAAGCCGGTATTTGGGAACTGGCCGACCCGGTGGTCTCGCCCGGCTTTACCTCCGGCCTGATCGGACGGCCCAATGAAATAAAAATCAAATACGTGGCGGAAAACCTTCTGCACAACATGTCCGGCCAGGAAAAAACCGACGCCGTAACCGAGATGATCCGCGCCAAAAACCGCGAACACGGCAAATCCTGCGCCAGCGAAGGCACCACCCCGCGCAACTATGTAGACCTGCTGGGCAGCCTCTGCGACCTTATCAGCGGCAGCGGCGACAAAGGCACCCCGGTGGTGCTGATTCAGGGGTATTTTGACGATTATTCGAGTTTGTAGAAATCAGCAGAATTCCAGTCAGTAGTAGAAACGATTCAGGGGAGGCCATGCCTCCCCTGTGTATTTGTGCGACAATCTCAGGTAGCTAATCAAACACATCATGCAGCACATCCGCCACGATCATTGTGGCAGTGCCTACCAGCACCAAATCCCTGCCCGCAACGCGCCACTCATAGCCCGGATGCACCGGTAATTGCCGCAGCATTTTTGCCGAAACATTCTTTTTTGCTATGCCGGGAGGCAACGGCTTACCCCGCATCAGGTTTTTCTGAATACCGGGAGGCAATGGCTCATAGCCTATCAAATTATTGCTGCGGGCAATATCCTGAGCGGCCAGGGCCGTGATGCCAGCAGTCACCAAGACGGCCGCCAGATCAACCTCGTCATAGTCGGAACCGCTGCCCCTGTGCTGACCTTTACCGCCATAATTGTGTGAACCTTTTCCACCGCCACTATGTTGACCTGTTCTTCCACCCTTGTGCTGTTCGTTTCCTCCGCCTTTATGCTGCTCATTCCCGCCGCCTTTATGCGGGCCTTTCCCGCCGCCCTTCACCGAATTGCCCTTGCCCTGCGGGGGAGCTGCCGCCGCCATGGGCGCTGAAATAATGGCAAAAGCCATAAAGGCCACCAACATACACATCGCTGCATATCGGAAAATGTTCATAATCCCCCCTGATGCTGAAATAAAAAAACAGAAGCGTATCCTGAGCATCCCTACCGAACCGATCTTAAAAACTGTTTAAGCCATATATTTTTTCCATCTACCCAAGCAATTACAAATTCATTGATAAAATGGCGCATTCAACAAAAACAGGCGTTAGCGTTCTCATGCAGGCATTCGTTGTTCCTTTTGCTGCTTGCTTCAATACAATGAGTTGCCAATTTCGCCAACGGCGTTGGCAAAATTAGAGGCGGCGGTATCGGCGTTTCTGAATACGAACTGACTCGCGCCTTACCGGACAATTTGAAATCCAGCCTGCCCACAGTTGAGGAAATCGAGGAACGGCTTGAGGAAAAAGCGTAATAGCTGCCGACTAATGATAGTTTGGCCGACAAGCAAGGCAACAGTCTTGACAGTGGCATTTAGCAGAGTTATCTAAAAAGGGAACCCCGGCTACTGCGCAAACAGAAACCGGGGCTGGTGCGGCGCGTTAGCGCCCGTTACACGGTTACCGCCACGTTCCACTTTTAGGCCTCGATCAGTTACGAGCTGATCGAGGCCAACTTATTTACTGAGCGTCAGACGCCAGTAAAAGGACCATTGCCAGCGCGATTACTATCGCAGCGAAAAAGCTTCGCATAGGCATAGACCTTCCTTTCCGTTTGCGCCGCACCAGCGCATGGGTGGATAGGGTAGCCGTGCAGAAGTAAATTAGCCTAAAAACATTATACTTACAAGGCAGTTGCGCATTAGGCCTAGCTTTTTCTCAATGATTCGTGCTGGATCACATACCGCATAGCTACGCGATTACTCAGCCCCCGCGCTTGTTCGTCACGCAAAATATCTTTTATGAAATCCGGTTGATTTTCAGCATCCAGAATAGCGAAACCGAGTTTTTGATAAAACGGCGCATTCCAGGGGATGTAGGAAAAAGTAGTAAGATAAAGATACGGAAATCCGGCTTTTGCCACCTGATCAATAATCTGCAAAACCAAAGTCCTGCCAAGCCCCTTTCGCCCGTGCTGCGGGTGAACATCCATTTGGGCAAGTAACGCTGAACCATCTATATTTTGCCAAAAGGCATATCCCACAGGAACTTGATCGGCATCCACGGCCACCAACAAGCGGCCTTGATTGATGGCGTCTTCAAAAATATCATGAGGAACCCGCTCCGCCAGAATATTTTCGGGGAGTGAACCTGTGTGAAAAATAGTGCCCGCCGCCGCTTCTATTGAAGCTAGGAGGAGGATGTCGAGAAGCTTTGCAGGCTGTAGGATGTAACTGCTAGTATGGGTATAGCTCATTTAAAATATGTTAGAATACAATAAAACAATTTATATAGCCACATACTATAAGGAAATATTATGCATCACTTTATTTCTCTTTCCGCTTCTTTTAAACGACTCTTTAGTTTGTCTGCACTAAAATCATGATTAGCAGTATAACCAAGCAGTATAATTCTATTATCACTATGCCTACGGCAAAAAAGTAAGCGTTTGGCTCCACTATGTTGTTTACCAGTTAAGAGTCCAGGTAGAACATCAGCCCTGAAAAAATCAGCTCTATCACAACAAGGTTGAATATCTTTGTGCCAATCCAAACTTCCCTTTTCACGATTAGCAGCATCTTTTACTGAAGGAAAACAAAATGCTCGTGCTGCGCTCAATACAATATTACATTTATTTTCAGTAGATTCTTTATTTGCATCTTCAAAAAAAGCATTGCTTATATGTACATCATCATATTTTGGCAAATACGAGCAATCTAGACCTTCTCTAAAAAAAAGTAACCGAGCTACCAACTTTTTTGTTGTTAAATCCAAAGTAAAATCACGATAAAATGCCACTAAAGCTTGCTCTGCAATCTGTTTGATAAAAAGACTATTTGCAGCTTCAAGATCCGTGATGAAGTTCTGATCAAGATGTTTAGCACAAAAACTCATTGCTTCTCTACATGGTCTATTATTACATCCTTCACAATATTCTTTGTCAATATTTATGTTATTTATACCAATTGTAAATGGTATTTCGCGGTTTTGGATCTGCCATTGCATAAAATAAGTCGTGCTGAATCCCTCTTGGGCAGTAGTTTTCCACTCGCATTTTGATATCTGTTGTTCACGGATAATAATTTTAGCCTGACTCGTAGCAGACAAATTTTGTAAAAAAGCTTTAATGTATCCATCTTGTTGAACACAATTTAAAATATATTTTGGAATAATAAGAACAATTTTATTCTGCCTAGCGAGGTCATTAAGTGCTTGACAAAAAAAACGAGCGGCACTGGCAACATTATTAGTGTAAACTAAATTTTCTATATCTGTACCAATGCAGGCAAAAAAAGGTACATTCATAATTAAAGACCAACACCAATATTATCCAATTTAGCAAAGCGTAAAGTAGTCAATTCTTCCACTAATTTGGCTTTCTCTGACAAAAAACCTTCCGGGGCATTGCTTACATAGCCCAAATCATCATAAGCGATAGGCAGAGCAGAAGAACCATCGCTGTCATTTGTCACCCAATATAATTCTGTAACATCACGGGCTTTTGAAGTTTTTATACAATGATATATTAACTTATCTAATATATATTCACTATGTGTTTCCACGATAATTTTACGACCAAGCAATGCCATTTGTATGAAAAAATCTGCCAGCTTTGATTGCATTGATGGATGAAGATGTGTTTCTGGTTCATCAATTATTAAAAGCCTACCCGGCCCAGCAGACAGGCATTTATACAAAATTGGCAAAATTTGTCCTACACCAAACCCAAGATTATTTAATGGAATACATTGATTATTTTTTTCATCTTCAATATAAACAACTTGTACTAAACCTTCTAAATTTTTAACTTCTATTTTCTTATTTTCTCCTAAAAAGACATTAACCCAATAATTTAATGCTATTTGAAATGTATCTTTTATTTTTTTATCATTTTCATATCTATATATAGTAATTTTATCCTTTATTACTTCATAATCATACGCAAAACATTCTTTTTCAATAATACTATAAAAACGCTTTGGAAACCCTCTAAACGGAGGAATAAAATTAATTGCATGCAAAGAAAAATCTATCGGTGCTTGAACATGATATCCTGGAATAAGATCTATAATACCTTTATTTCCAACACATTCATCAACGCGCTCTACAAGATTTTTAATTTCAGAGTCATCCATTCTATCTATAATCGATGAATCAATTAAATTTCTAATATATTCTTTATCTATCCTGACTAAATATAGGCTTTCACCTTGCATATGAATAGATTTAACTTTCTGCAACTCAATATGACTGGCATATCCTTTACAAGACAGTGAGGAGCGATCGCCTGCGTTTTCATCAAGCCATTTCTCCATTGCATTAAATAAACTATTATCAAAAAATTGAAAATAATTATCTGCTTTTACCTGATACAGACCATCAATTAATGAAACTGAATAACTAAAATTATCATCTTTAACATACTGGTTGCTCAATTGAAGTATATCTTCAATTCCATTTTTACATTTTGTAAATGATGATATAATTTCTTTTCCAGAAGAAAATCTAAGTCCTATTGTTGCTATATGAGAATTTTTATCATAAAAAATATCATCACTTTTTCCTATATGTATTAAATCTCCATTTAGCACCAATGAATATACAAGACTATTACCAACAGCGTATGCTTTTAATCTTGACTGCGCTAGCAACAACAGAGATTGATAGATAGAACTTTTCCCTGAACTATTCATGCCAGATAGGACGGTTAGCGGCTTTATAGGAATGGTTGTGCGCACGCCGAAAGCTTTGAAATTTTCAAGAGTTATAGCAGTGATCGTTGATTTCTTCATGATTGACACCCAAGGTAATAGGTTTAGGTTACTATATTTCTTTTTCATCAATCTTTCAACTCTGCATGTATATCGTGTAGGCCAAAATTGTCCCACAGCTAAATAAAAACCTCTCTGACATTGATATCCCCCCGGCAAGCGGGTTGATAGATCCCGCTGTTAAATGCTAGAAGAAGCAAACAACGACAAAAAACGCACCCTGAGGAATCATGTCCGAAAATCATGACAGCCAAACCGCCAGCGCTGGTCCCACGGCCCTTGATGCTGGCGGCGATATTGAAAAATTGCTGGGCGAGATTCTGCCTGCAATCGCCGGGCAGGTAGCGGCCAAGCACAATTACGAGGTCACGCCAGCAGTTCTTGAAGCCATCAACGCCGCCCTTTCGCAAGCCTGGGACGAGTTTACGGATTCCGGCGAACGGGTTTACATCATCGCGGACGCCTGCCGGGTGATTGGCGTAACCTTTGGGGTGCATCAGGACAGTGGCTACTTTCAGTTTCAAACCGTCTTTTCCCCCAGTCTGCGCTATGATCATGAAAGCTCTCCCGAAAATTCCCAAAAAAATTACACTGATATCGCTTTGGGATTTTTCAAAAATTATGATTTATACTACGCTCGGCGGGGTGAGGCGGATCAAAAGCTGCTTGCCCGGCATGGCGACGAACCAGGCGAATTTATCACTCACGATCTTCTCGCGCACGGAGCGCCTGCGGACGAAGCCCACGAGGCTCTGCGCGAAGCCTTTGACCGGGCGCAGCGGGCCAACCTTTTTGCCGGATCGCCCCTGGCCGGAGATGATGAACTGGGGTCGCTCATGATCCCGGAACTCACGGTTCTGGAATACAAGCAAACCGGCTCACTTCACATCGATTTGTAACCACCTAAAAATATTCAGCCTTTACTCTGGAGTATCCTAAATGGCCAAAAAGCCCTCCCTTTCGGCAGCCGATGCCCGGCTCGAAGCTTTGCAAACCGCCCTTACCACCATTGAACGCAAATACGGCCAAGGCTCGGTCATGCGCCTTTCCGACGATGCCCATGTGCAGATTCCGGTCATTCCCACCGGATCAATCGGCCTGGATTTGGCCCTTGGAGTGGGCGGGCTGCCGCGCGGACGTATTTCTGAAATTTACGGCCCGGAATCTTCGGGCAAAACCACCCTGGCCCTGCACGTCATAGCCGAAGCCCAAAAACTTGGCGGCGTTTGCGCTTTTGTTGATGCCGAACATGCGCTGGATGTCAATTACGCCAAGCGCCTGGGCGTAAAAACCGATGAACTGCTCATCTCGCAGCCCGACTATGGCGAACAGGCTCTGGACATCGCCGACATGCTGGTACGCTCGGCAGCCGTGGATCTGGTGGTAATCGACTCCGTGGCTGCCCTGATCCCGCAGGCCGAGTTGGAAGGCAACATGGGCGAAATGCAGGTTGGCGGTCAGGCCAGGCTGATGTCGCACGCGCTGCGCAAGCTCACCGGCACCATTCATAAATCGCGCACCGCCGTTATTTTCATCAACCAGATCCGCATGAAAATCGGCGGCATGCCCGGCGGCTACGGCAACCCGGAAACCACCAGCGGCGGCAACGCCCTCAAATTTTACGCCTCGGTGCGTCTGGATATCCGCAAAATCCTCACCCTCAAGGATAAAGAGGAAGTTTTCGGTAACCGCGTGCGCGTAAAAGTGGTTAAAAACAAAGTCGCGCCGCCCTTCCGCGAAGCCCAGTTCGATGTGCTGTACGGCCAGGGAGTTTCCCGCACCGGCGAAATCATAGACATGGGCATCGATGCCGGAGTAGTGGATAAAAGCGGTTCCTGGTTCGCCTACAACGGCGAACGCCTGGGCCAGGGCAAGGAAAATGTCCGCGCCATGCTGGACGAAAATATCGAGCTCAGAAAAAGTATTGAAGATGCCCTGATGGCCCACCTGGGTCTGCACCCTGAACTGGCCGCCACCTCGGCGCCTGATCTGGATGCGGCAGGCGATGCGGATTTGGATGATTAATAAATTAAGGCAATTAGCCTAATCAGGAAAATCTAACTATGCTAACTACTAACGATATTCGCCGCAAATTCCTGTCTTATTTTCAGTCGCAGGGGCATGAGCCGGTGCGCTCCTCCTCGCTGGTGCCAAAAGACGACCCCAGCCTGCTTTTCACCAACGCGGGCATGGTGCAGTTCAAAAAAATCTTCCAGGGGCAGGAAAAACGCGCCTACTCGCGGGCCGTTACCGACCAAAAGTGCCTGCGCCTGGGCGGCAAGCACAACGATCTGGAAAACGTGGGGCGCACCGCCCGCCACCACACTTTTTTTGAAATGATGGGCAACTTCTCTTTCGGCGATTATTTCAAGGAAGACGCCATCAAATTCGCCTGGCACTTTGTGACCAAAGAGCTGGGGCTTCCGGCTGAAAAGCTTTACGCCACCGTCTTTCTTGACGATGACGAAGCCGTGGACCTCTGGCTCAAGCACACCAGCATCCCGGCGGAACGCATTCTGCGCATGGGCGAAAAGGACAACTTCTGGAGCATGGGCGATACCGGGCCTTGCGGTCCCTGTTCGGAAATCCTTATCGACCAGGGCGAACACATGACCTGCGGCCCGAATTGCGGCATTGGCAAGTGCGATTGCGACCGTTTTCTGGAAATCTGGAACCTGGTGTTCATGCAGTACAACCAGATCGAGCCGGGCCGCCGCGAACCTCTCCCCCGCCCCAGCATTGATACCGGCATGGGGCTGGAGCGCGTAAGCGCGGTCTGCCAGGGTGTCTACTCCAACTACGATACCGATTTGTTCCGCTCGATCATCGACTTCGCGGCCTCGCTGGCCGGGGTCACCTACAGCCGCAGCATGCCGGATACCAACGACATTGATACCGCCCTGCGCGTCATTGCCGACCACAGCCGGGCCACGGCTTTTATGATCGCCGATGGCATCATGCCCTCCAACGAAGGGCGCGGCTACATGCTGCGCCGTTTGATCCGCCGCGCCTACCGTTTCGGGCGATTTATCGGAATGCCCTCCACCTTCATGCACCTTACGGCCAATCAGGTGGTGGATTCCATGGAAGCCGACTTTCCGGAACTGGGTGGCGCAAGAACCATGATTACGCGCATCATCCGGGAAGAAGAACAGCGCTTTGAAAAAACCCTGGACAAGGGTTTGATCCTGCTGGAAGAAGGGCTGGCCGAACTGACCGCGCAAGGCAAAAACATCATTGACGGTGGCATGGCCTTCAAGCTTTACGACACTTTCGGCTTCCCCATGGATATCGTCAACGACGTGGCGGAAAAACGCGGCTTCAAACTGGACGAGGCCGGGTTCAACGCGCATATGAAGGAACAGAAAGAAAGAGCCAAGGCGGCCTGGAAGGGTTCGGGCGAAGTTGACCCGGCAGCCCGTTTCGCCGCTCTGCTGGAAGAAGGCTTGCGTTCCGAATTTGTGGGCTATGCCTCTTTAACGGCGCACAGCCGCCTGACCGCCCTGCTGGATGAAAAAGGCAACCGCGTACCCGGCTTGACCGCAGGCGCTACCGGCTGGCTGGCCTGCGGGCAGACTCCATTTTACGGAGCTTCGGGCGGACAGGCCGGTGACCTGGGCGAAATAATCACCGCATCCGGTCAGGGCGAAATTCTGGAAACCGTAAAAGCCGGGCCAAATTTGACCATGCATCAGGTGCGGGTGAACAGCGGCGAACTGCTGCTGGATCAGGAAGCCGATTTGTCCGTGCATGACGGCGGGCGCAAGGCTTCGGCCCGCAACCATACCTGCACCCACCTGCTGCACTCTGCCCTGCGCTCTGTGCTGGGTGATCATGTGCGTCAGGCCGGTTCGCTGGTTACCCCGGATCGCCTGCGCTTTGACTTCACCCATATCGCGGCCATGAGCGAAGAAGAGCTGGCCGCTGTAGAAAACCACGTTAACCGCGCCATCATGGCCGACCGGGCCGTTGGAGCGCAGGAATGCAGCTATGACGAAGCTCTGGCCACCGGTGCCATGGCCCTGTTTGGTGAAAAATATGGCGATGTCGTGCGCTTGGTAAATATTGACGGCGAAAGCATGGAGCTTTGCGGCGGCACTCACCTGGAGCGCACCGGCGAAGCCGGGCTGTTCGCCATTTTGTCCGAAAGCGGCATCGCGGCAGGCACCCGGCGTATTGAGGCTGTTACCGGCTGGAACGCTTTGGAACTTTTGCGCGGTCAACGCGATCAAATCAAGGATGCCTCGGCCCTGCTCAAAGCCAGACCCGACGAACTGACAGACAAGATTCAGGGGCTGCTTACCGAAACACGCAGCCTGCGCAAGGATCTGGAAAAGGCCGAAGCGGTTTCCGCCTCGCAGCAAGGCCAGAGCCTGATGGATCAACTGCGGGAAGTGGCTGGCGTAAAAGTACTGGCCGTGCGCACCGCTGCCCAGAATATCAAGGCCCTGCGCGATCTGGCCGATGATCTGCGCTCCAAGCTGCCCTCCGGCATCGTTTGCCTGACTGCGGAGGAAGAAGGCAAGGTAAATATGATTATTGGCGTTTCCAAAGATTTGCACGGGCGCTTTACCGCTCCCGCGCTGATCAAGGAAGTGGCGGCAAAAATCGGCGGTTCCGGCGGCGGACGCCCGGATCTGGCCCAGGCTGGCGGCACTGACGCCTCCGGCATTGAGGCGGCGTTTGCGTTGTTATATGAGTTGGTAGGCAGATAGAATTTTTACCTTCGGTGGTCAGGGGCTCCGCCCCTGAACCCCGCATAGGGGCATGGCCCCTATGTACCCATTTTGCAAAAGCGGCTCCAGAAACGGAGCCGCTTTTGCTTATTTCTACCGCTTCCGCAGAATCCGCTTATCCCCTAACCGGATCGTCAGCTTGCTGTTGTCGAAATGATCCAGCAGGGCGACCAGATATTTGCGAGAAAGGCCGGTCATGTCGCGTAAGGCGGCAAGGTCCAGGTTGTCGTGGCTGCCCAGCCAGTCAACGCATTTGGCCCAAATCTCGTCAAAGGGCTGGCGGGCGTAGTAGATGGTTTCATTCAGCTTGACCAGTTCGCCCTCGGCCTGCAACATTTTAACCAGAGGATCGGCCTCCTTTGGAGCGCAGCCTAGTTCATCCAGCACTTCTTTCAGGTTGGGCGGGGTAGCTCCGGCCTTGCTGTAAGCCGCAAGCAACGCGCCGCGCAAATCCGCCGCACCACCCTGCATCGAAACCTTGTGATCCGGCAGGCGCAGCACTTCGCCATCCACTGCCAGCTTGCCCTGCTTGATCAGCCGCTCCAGAATAAAATGCACCAGCTTGGGAGCCAGCCCCTTGCCCCAGCCGGAAGCCAGAGCCGAGCGGCTAAGCCCCGCCTTGAGCGGCTCACGCGCGTGAAAAGCGGCCAAATGTTCCAGACAACCCGCGCAAAGGGCTTCCGCCTCGTCACCGCTCAGGTAACGGCGCTCGTCTTTATCCACCACAAAGATCTGCTGTTTGCTGCCCAAAAGCTGCAAGGTCTTGTCTACCAGACTGGATTCAAAATTCACCAGCACGCAGAGTTCGGCAAAGCTGGCCCCCTGCCTGCCGCGCAGGGCAAGCTGGCTGAGCAATGCTTCTTCCGGCTTGATGTCGGCCCCGGCCTTGGCCAGTTGCTGCAAAGTTTCCAGTTTGGCACTATAAGCCGGATCTTTTTTACGCAATTCCAGCGGCAACGGGTGAACCAAAAAACCACCGGCCACAGTGCGCAGCGGCGAGAAGGAGCGCAGTACGCAGCGATCGCCAAACACGCCGACCATCGGCTCACTGAAGCGGATCTGGCACAGGGCGCTCTCGCCGGGTTCGAGCTTGTCGCGATCCAAAAAATGCATTTTAGCCAGCACTTCGCGGGCCTCGTGATGAAAATGCACCTCCGAACGATGGCGCAAGGCGCGTTGCGCCGAAGAAAGGCAATGCAGTTCGACAATCCAGGCATTTGAGGCAAACAGGCTGCCCGGTCTGGCCAGCACTTCGCCGCGTTCTATGTCCGCCACTTCCAGCGTGGGCAGGTTGACGGCGGTACGATAGCCAGCCGGAGCTTTTTCCACGCTCTTGCCGTGGCTTTGCAGGCCACGCGCCTTGCTGGCCCGGCCGGAAGGCATGAGTTCCAAATCCTCACCCAGGTTGAAGGAGCCGGAAATCAGCGTGCCGGTAACAATGGTACCGTGTCCGCGCATGGTGAAAATACGATCCACGGGCAGGCGCGGCAAATCACCACGACGGCGCGGGCTGTAACTTCCGGCTGTTTGCACCAGGGCGGCACGCAACTCTTCCAACCCCTGCCCGGTGTGGGCGGAAACCGGAAACAGCGGAGCGTCCTGCAAAAAACTCCCCTTGAGGAAGTTCTTTATATCCTCGGTCACCATGGCCAGCCATTCCGGCTCAACCATATCGATTTTGGTCAGGGCCACCAGACCGCTGCGAATGCCGAGCAAAGAACATATTTCAAGATGTTCGCGCGTTTGCGGCATAACGCCCTCGTCCGCCGCAATTACCAACGTAACGAAATCAATACCCGCCGCGCCAGCCACCATGTTCTTCACAAAGCGCTCGTGGCCGGGAACGTCCACAATGGAAAGCTTGCCGCCGTCCGGCAAATCCAGGTAGGCGAAGCCAAGCTCAATGGTGATGCCGCGGCGCTTTTCCTCTTCCAGACGATCGCAGTCAGTGCCGCTAAGAGCGCGAACCAGCGAAGTCTTGCCGTGGTCGATGTGACCGGCGGTGCCCATTACTACAGGCATAATAACTCCTATAAACAGCGCCTGCTTTTGCCGTGATATTTTGTATGGCGCTGTCTGAAAAATAAAACGCTTCGCGGAAATCCGGCCCGCGAAGCGCTAAATTATTGCTGCGTCAAATCATTAAAACAAAACAGGCCGCGCGATTTTTTCAAAACGGCCAGCGCTTTTTTTTCAGCTGCTGCGGGGGCAGGAGGTCGGGCTTGTATTCTTCTTCCTTTTTGGGCTCACGCGCCTTCAAAAAGAAAAACACCGCGAGAATTGAAAAACCCATGGCCCGCACGGTTTCTTTCGATTCCAGCTCGGGTGCCAATATAACGTTTATCACCGCGCCGGCCAGACCGAACAAGGCCAGAAAATACCTTAGTGCCACATTTACCTCCAGACTTGGCTTATAGAGCCGGTTACGCCGCTCCTGTCCACAAGACAGAGCATCAGAGCGCACAAGCTCAGCACCCGGCATTATTATCATAAACCACGCGCAAGTGGAAGTACGAAACGGTACCTGCGGCGCTATCCCTAAAAACCTCACTTTGCGCCGGAATAACAATTAAAAGCCAACATGCCGTGGTATGCCTATTCCCTGGTAGTCCCTCAATTTAAGCAAGACAGGTAGTGCCTGCTTTTGCCGTCAGGCAAGGAAGATGAGTTTTTGCCGACCGGAGTGTACTCTTCTCGCACTCGACAGGAGGCAAAAACGATATCTGACGAAGCATCACGGCAAAATGAGGCACTACCTATTTCCTTTAACGGTTGAAAACATCTGGACAATCGGATAAAAAGAAAGGAAAGATCGGATAGAGAGGCTCACCATGCTGCTGTTTGATGATTCCAAAAAGCTTGAAAAAGCTCTGGGCGAAGAAGCCGCTACCGTCATAGCCCACATTTTTGAGCAGGCTAACGAGAAGTGGCGGCAGGAGCTTGCCACAAAGGCTGATTTGGAAAAAGGGTTGCTGGCCCTGCCGAACGAGATGAAAGAATTGGAGATTCGGCTCACCATCCGCCTCGGTGGCATGATGGCCGCATCAATCGCCCTTGTTGCCGCACTGGTAAAGTTGCTGTAAGCAGCCTCCCTGCATGTTCAACAAAATACCCCGCAGCCACCTTTTAGCTTTCCTCACCGTGTTCATCTGGGCCTTTGCCTATGTTGGCACACGCGTGGCCGTAAAATTTATCGGCTCGCTGGAACTCGGCTTCATGCGCAATCTGGTGGCGGCCCTGTTCTTTCTGATTTTTCTCCTCCTTACCAAAACCCGGCTGGTGCCGCCGCTGCGCGACTGGCCGCTGTTCGCGCTCTCCGGGCTTTCGGGCTACGCGCTATACCTGATACTTTTCAACATCGGTATGGAAACTCTTAGCGCGGCCACCAGTTGCATTCTGGTGGCCATTGCCCCTTTGATCAGCGCCTTTCTCGCCTCGCTGGTCTTCAAAGAAAAACTGAACGGACTGGCCTGGCTGGCCCTGCTAATTTCACTCTCCGGCGTGGCAACTCTTTCGCTTTGGGGCGGCGTGCTTACCATCAACGCCGGGGTGTTCTGGACTTTGGCCTCTTCGCTCTGCCTGGGTGGCTATAACGTGGTGCAGCGTTATTTTTCGCGGCGGGAACTGACCGGAAAAAAAACATTTACACACTATTCCTCCGTGCAGATCACCGCTTACAGCTTTTTTGCCGCCGCCCTGCTCAGTCTGCCGTTGGCCCCAGACTCATTTGAGCAATTCGCGCAAATCAACTTTACGCAACAAAGTATTGTGGTGCTGCTGGGCATCTTTCCCAGCGCCGTGGCCTACCTTTGCTGGTCAAAGGCCTTGAGCATCGCGGTCAGCACCAGTTCGGTAACCAATTATATGTTTTTGACCCCGTTTCTGACTCTACTGCTCGGTATGGCGCTGATTGCCGAACAACCAAACGCGGGGCTGCTGGCCGGAGGCGCGCTGATTTTGGGCGGGTTGGGGCTGTTCAGTATAGCCAGGCGCAGGTAGCGGGTACTACCAAGTTGGCTAAAAATAAGCTATTTTATCTGATACAAATAAAATTAACCATTACAGGATAACAACCATGAACGATTTCTTTCGCGGCAGACGCCTCAGAAGCACCCCGGCCATGCGCGCTCTGGTGCGTGAAACCAGCTTGCGTCCGCAGGATTTGATCATGCCCTACTTTGTGGCGGAAAGTGATGACAAAAAATTTCGCAAGCCAATCGGCTCCATGCCCGGCCAGTTCCAGCTCTCGCTGAATGAGTTGGACAAACAGGTGGCAAAAGCCGTGGATAACGGCCTGGCCGCCTGCCTGCTCTTCGGCATTCCGGCTGCCAAAGACCCGGTTGGCAGCGGCGCTTACGCCGAAAACGGCATTGTGCAGCAGGCCATCCGCATGCTCAAAAAGCGCCACGGCGACAAGCTTTTGGTCATTGCCGATACCTGCCTTTGCGAATACACCTCGCACGGGCATTGCGGCCTGCTGGGCCAGGGAAATCGGGCTGGTCAGGTGCTGAACGATCCCAGTCTGGAACTCATTGCCCGCGCGGCTTTAGCCCAGGCCCAGGCCGGGGCGGACATCGTGGCCCCCTCGGACATGATGGACGGGCGGGTGGCCGCCATCCGCGAAGCTTTGGACGCCAATGAATTTGAAAACCTGCCGATTATGTCCTACGCGGTAAAATACGCCTCCTGTTTTTACGGCCCGTTCCGCGAGGCGGCGGAATCCGCGCCGCAAAGCGGCGACCGCAAATCCTACCAGATGGACCCGGCCAACGCCCGCGAAGCCCTGCGCGAAGCCGGGGCCGATGTGCTGGAGCAGGCCGATATCCTGATTGTCAAACCGGCCGGGCCTTACCTTGATATCATCCGTCAGACGCGGGAGACCTTTGATGTGCCCATTGCCGCCTATCAGGTCAGCGGCGAATACAGCATGATCAAGGCAGCGGGTCAGAACGGCTGGCTGAATGAGGACGCGGCGGTGCTGGAATCGCTGATCGGCATCAAACGCGCCGGATCGGACATGATCATCAGCTATTTCGCGGAAGATTTGTTAGCCAGAAAATTGTTGTAATAGTTTTGGGGGGGGGGGGGGGCGGCCGCCGCGCCGCGGGCCCAACGCATACGCCCGACCGACAAACTAACACAACAACAGAAAA
>JAITWK010000034.1 GCA_031285295.1 Deltaproteobacteria bacterium
TGAACACGGCCAGGGCGATTACGCCGTACCAGAGGGCCGGAATGCGCGGCAACCCGGCCTGGGCCAGCAGTTCGTCAATCAGCACTCCCACCACGAAATACCAGATGAAAATCTGCACCAGCAGCGGCGTGCCGCGAATCAGCTCCACATAGGTTATGGCCCACCAGCGCAGGGCCGGGTTTTCCGAAACCCGGCAAAGCCCGGCGAAAATGCCAAAGCCAATGCCGACAATGATGGCCAGAAGGCTTACCTCCAGAGTCAGCCATAATCCTTCCAGCAGTATGCCGGGCGCACTGTAATGATAGCGGGCCAGCACATCGCTGTAATAGATGGCGTTGCCCGGGTCCACGATGATTTTCGCGTTTTCCGGCAACAAGACCTCATGCGCGGCACCGTTATCGTCACGCAGGATCAGCCTGGGCGGCGAAGCCGCCTGATCCGTGCTCAGAATTTCGCCATCGAACTCGCTGTTGAGGTCGCGTTCCTGTGAAATCCAGAAATATTGCGGGATGCGGTGCCACTGCCAGACGTACTCGACCGAAGAGGTGGCATACCAGAGAAAAAACATGGCCAAACCAACGGTAACGGCAAAGACGGTCCGCCAGAAATAGTGGTAGCCCGGCCCTTTGGGCTTGTCCAATCCTGTATAGTGCATTTTGTGTCCAACTGTTGGAACTGATTGAAATTGTCGCCAGGAGAGTAGTGTCAGATCCCGGCAAGATGTACCCCGTTCAGAACAGGCATATATACCCATTTTGCAAAACGGAAAAGCCGTTTTTGGTGGTGGTTGGCGATAATTAGTTTGAGGCTTTACCTGCAAAAGAGGGCAGCTTATTCTGCATTCGCGCGGAAGAACGTGACCGGAGCTGGCGGCGTGCCTCCATCGTGGCCATGACCGCCAACGCGTTCCAGGAAGATATTACAGTCTGCCGTGAAGCGGGCATGGACGACCATCCGCCAAGCCCATGACCCCTGACAATATTCTTGCAATGCTGCGTAAATGTCTGGGCTGAAACAGCCTGGCGATCAAATGTGAACTGGTGAAGTTTGCCCGCATTTGATCGCCAGGAATTTTGAGGTATTTTTAGAAGCTGTCGTATACGGTGGTTTCATCCTGTGGGCGGCGTTTGGCGTGCAGGTGCGCCGGTTTGGCATCGGGAGCCGGGTATCCGATGGGGAAAAGCGCTACCGGCTCAATATTGGCCGGAAGGTTGTAAGCTTTGCGGAATACTGCCGGATCAAAATGTCCCACCCAGGTGGAACCGAGGCCCAGATCGTGTGCGGCCAGCATGATGTGCGTGCCAATGATAGCCGCGTCGATAACGCCGGAATTGTAGCTGTCGTATGGCCTTACCCAGGCTTCGTCGTGGTTGCAGCAGACGGCCAGGGCCATGGGAGCGTCAAAGGTGTAGGGGGTACATTCCTTGAGTTTTTCCATGTCCTTGGCGGTGCGTAGCACCAGAATGCGCTGCGGCTGTTTGTTGACGGCAGTGGGAGCCACGCGAGCGAGTTCCAGTATGGCCTGCACCGTGCTTTCCGCAACAGGCTGATTGCTGAATTTGCGTACCGAATAACGATCTTTTACTAATTGGCTGAATTCCATAACGTCCTCCCTTCTTTTTCTCTTTTTTTATTCTGCGTTAACCTTTTGTTTTGCTCCCCATTCATATAATTTTTTCAAAGCAGGCAGCAACTGTCCGCCTCTTTCCGTAAGCGAATATTCCACTCGTGGCGGTATTTCCTGGTACTGTTCACGCCGGACAAGGCCATGCTTCTCCAATTCCCGCAGGCACTTGGTCAGCATCATATTGGTGATGCCTTTTACGCTTCTACGAAGCTCGTTGTAACGGACGACCTTTTTATCTGCCAAGTGCCATAATATGGGCAACTTCCATTTGCCGCCGATTATTTCCAGCGTTTCGGTTATGGGGCATTTGCCTTCATAAACCGACTGATTTTTCGGCAAGCTTACTTCATATCCAATTTTTTTAAACATGTTAGACTCGTTATTATATTGATTTTTATTAATTAATTTTACATATAAAGGAAGAAAAAACTGCGTACTTGTTTATTTATTCCTAAACGCTATATTTTATCCCGTCAAGAGAATCGAATCGTTCAACGTACATAAACCATAAGGAGAACAGTAATGAAATTTTACGCCATCAACGGAAGCCCCAGGAAAAATAAAAACACCGCCACCCTGCTGCAAGCCGCTTTGGACGGCATACGCTCAACCGGGGCGGAAGGTGCTCATGAAACGGAGATGATCCACCTCTATGACATTAACTACCAGTCGTGCCTGAGTTGCTTCCAGTGCAAGCGCCTGGGTGGAAAATGCTACGGAAAATGTGCTATTAACGATGACCTGACGCCGCTTATAGAACGTCTGTCCTTGGCGGACGGCATAATTTTTGGCAGCCCCATTTATTACGGCAATATTACCGGAAAAATGCGCTCGTTTTTTGAACGCCTGCTTTTTCCCTTCAGCGTGTATGATGCGAATTTTTCTTCACTGGCCCCGCGCCGCATGCCCACGGCTTTCATCTATACCATGAACGTGACAGAGGAAATGATGGGTGAGTGGGGATACAAGCAGAATCTGGCAGATATAGAATTTTTTATCGGGCGCACTTTTTCCACACCGAAAATACTTTATGGCTGGAACACCTATCAGTTTAACGATTATTCCAAATACAAAATGGAATACTTTTCCGAAGCCGACAAAGCCGCCTACCGGGAACGTCAATTCCCGCTGGACTGCAAGCAGGCATTTCAAATGGGCGTGGAGATGGCTGGTGCGTAGGAAGGCTAAGAAAAGCTTGATTTTTGCAGAAGCAAGCGGCATAGAATTTGCTTTAAATAGCGACTAAAAAGGGATGATTGCCATATGGACTATCGAAACAAGGCAATAAACTGTGTCAAAGATACCGTATTGCCAATACAGATGCGTCAATTTGAAGAATGTGGGCGTAGTCTGGATGAGCAGTATAAGCGATATGGCAATACAGAGTATCTTTTGGCAAAGGTGCTTGATCCGGGTCATGTCTATGAGATTGGCTATCCTGAATGCGTCTGCCCTGACGTGTTATCCGGAAAAATACAAAATCCCTCGCACTGTGAATGCTCACGGCAGAGTATCCTGTATGTGCTTGGGAATTTATTGCCAGATAAAAAGATAGAGGTTGAAATTCTGGAAACAGTTCTTGGTGGAGCAGAGAAATGCCGCTTCAAGGTGACTGTAGAGTAAGTTGTATAGATCCTTAAAGGAGCCTGGATATGATTGAATCACGTTGTGGCCTGCTGTGCAGCGCCTGTGAGTATCGCGAAAAAATGAACTGCAAAGGCTGCGTTGCCATTGCAAAACCCTTTTGGGGCGATGCCTGCCCCGTAAAATTTTGTTGCGAGGACAAAAAACACAGTCATTGCGGCCAGTGCGCTGAATTTCCCTGCGCCTTGCTGCACCAGTTCGCGTATGACAAGGAACAGGGTGATAATGGGAAGCGGATAGAACAATGCAAGGCGTGGGCTTCACAATATGGAGAGCAAGATTAGCGCAGGGCAGCATGTTGCCATAGAAGGTGGTAAGCTTCACTACGCCTGGAGCGGTAACGGTGAAACTGTCCTGTTGCTGTTGCACGGCAATACGGTTTCTTCGCAGATGTTCGCGCCGATCCTGCCGTTGTATCAAAATGTTTTCCGGGTGCTGTGCATGGATTTTCTGGGGCATGGCAAGTCGGATCGGCTTGGCGAGTTTCCTGTGGATCTGTGGCATCATCAGGCCATGCAGGCGGCACAGTTGCTGGATACTCTGGGTTTGCAAGGCGTCAATGTGATCGGCACAAGTGGCGGGGCGCTGGTGGCGCTGAACCTCGCCCTTGAACGCCCCGAACTGGTGCGTAGCGTCATTGCCGACAGCTTTGAGGGCGAAACGGCTCTGGACGCCGTGGCACTGGCGATAGAAGCAGAACGCGCACAATCCAAATCAGATCCGGCAACGGTGCGCTTCTGGCGGGAATGCCATGGCGATGATTGGGAAAGTGTTGTCGATAACGACACGCGGGCTATAATACGGCATCATGCCGCCGTACAGGCGTTTTTTAATAAGGATTTGTCGGAACTGGCCATGCCGGTATTATTGACCGCCAGTTTGCAGGATGAGTTCGCGGAACTCGCGCAGTTTTCAGCAACCTACGCCGGGATGCTGGCAAAAATCCCCATGGGCGCAATGCATCTGTTCCCCACAGGCGGGCATCCGGCGCTTCTATCAAATGGCACAGCCTTTGCCGCATTGGCGGAGAGCTTTTTTCACAAAACAAAGGAACATCATGATTGACATACAGGTCTGGATGCGGGAAGCGGTGACGCTTTTACAACGCGAATTTGGCGCACGGCTGCTTTTTGTGGGCTTGCAGGGCAGCCGCCGCCGGGGCGAGGCGCGGGAAGACAGCGATATCGACATCCTGACCATACTGGACAAGCTGGACGTGGCGGATCTCGCGGCATACCGGAGAGTGCTGCGAACCTTGCCGGAAGGCGAAAAGGCCTGTGGGTTCACCTGTGGCCGGGAAGAACTTCTGGCCTGGCCGCCTTGTGAACTTTTTGCGTTCGCGCAAGACACGGACGCCTATTATGGCGACCTGGCCGCGCTTTTGCCGCCAGTCACCCGGAAAGATATTGTGGATGGTGTCAGAATGGCCGTGTCCGGCTTGCATCACTATACCATCTACCTGTATGTTTCCGGGGAAGAATCCGCACGAGCCGAAGCGTTGAAGGGTGTATACAAGAGCTTTTTCTTCGCCATGCAGGTAGTAGAGTATTTGCGAAGCGGCCTGTACTCGCGGTCAAAAGGGGAACTCCTCCCCAGGCTTGCGGGCGATGAAGCCGAACTCTTGCGCCTTGGCATGGACGCTGCCCGGTACGAGGAAAAGCAAAACAATTCCCCTGACGCGCTTTTTCAAATCATGCTGGCCTGGACGGGGAAAACAATGAAGGAGCTTGCAAAATGATTGTTGATCCGAAAAAATGCACTGGTTGCGGCCTTTGTATTGCCGATTGTCCCACTCGCATTATTAAAATGGAGAACGGCATCCCAGGCATCAAGCCAGAGAACGATGACGAGTGCATTGTCTGCCAGCACTGCCTGGCAATTTGCCCCACGGCGGCGGTGACGGTTGGCGGTAAGCTCCCTGCCAATTCCCGCGCGTTGGAAGCGGTAGACGCGACAGCGCTGGAGATGGCCATTCTTGCCCGGCGCTCTGTGCGGCAATTTTCAGGGGAAGTGGATGAGCAAACGCTGCGCCGGGTTATGGACATAGTCAACCATGCGCCTACAGCGGTGAATGCGCGGGATCTGCACTTCACTATCGTGTCCGGCATGGAGGCAATGGCGGAACTGCGAAAACGCACTTGTGAAGCCCTGATCAAGGACGCGGCGCGAATTGACGCGAGCAGGCAGTGGATTGTCAGTGTTGCGCGGCTCTGGCTTAACAGAGGCGTGGACGGTATTTTTCGTAACGCGCCGCATATTGTGGTCGTATCCTGTGGCAAGGAGCAGGTACACCCAAAAGTTGACAGCGTCATTGCCCTTTCGTACTTCGATCTCTACGCAAGTTCCCTCGGCATTGGCACAACCTGGTGCGGCATGTTCGATACGGTACTGCGGCAACTGCCGGAAAGCCGAAGCTGGCTTGGCATCCCTGACGATCACGAAATAGGGTACGCCATGCTGTTCGGAAAGACAGGGGTGCGTTATGCGCGAGCCGCCCAGCACTCGCCTGCGGGCGTGAAAATTCTGAAGGGATTGCAGAATTAAATTAACAAACACCCCCCTCTGATAACCGGCCTAGTTATCAGAGGGGGGTTACACTTTCAGCTTATTTGTGCGTACTTTTTCAGAGGTTAGCACCGATTCATTTTTGTTAAAAACTCCAGGCCATGCCTACGGAAACAAGGTTCTGGTCGTATTCATACAGGTTGCTGCGCGAACTGTTGTCTGTATACTGGTACATGGCCTCGACAGACCAGGATTCCGAGAAGCGCCAGGTAAGCGATACGCCGCCGCGCCAGCTTTTGTCGTAACGCTTGTCCGTTTCCAGCGCGGTGGCCGGGCCATCGTACCACTCCTGCGAGAAGGAGGCGAAGGGCGCAAGCTCCACGCCGTGCGGCAGTTTGAACATAAAACGCACGCTGCCTTCCCAGCCGTTGTAGGAATAATCGTCCTTCTTGGATGTATTGGCTCCGTTGTAGCTTGCGCCCACGATGAACTCGTGGTTGTCCTGCCCGAAGTAGATGCGTGCGAACTGCCCGGCCGACCAGTACGCGCCGTTGCGTTTGGAGTCTTTGGAGTGGGTTCGCTTGTCGATATTGGCCCGGCTGATCAAGTGCAGCGAGGGCGAAATTGCCGAAACAAAGGTGATTTCCGGCCCCATTGCCACTACGTTCTGGTACCACTGGTAGTCGAATATTTCCGATTTAAGGCGGATATCCAGCATGCTTTCCGGGCTCATGTAGCGCAGGCCGACAGCACCCCTAAGCCACTCGGAAGAGCGGCTTTTGTTAGTGTCCAGATCACTCTCGGCGTTGCCGCGCACAAAGCTCTGCACATCACCCACCAGCCACCAGGCGCTGTCGCGTTCCGGCTTCCAGGCCACATCAAGCGATGCGCCGAGGTAAGCGCCAAAGCTGTCCACGGCTTTGGCGTCCGGCACCTGCACCCGCCAGTTGCCCAAGTCTACAGATGCGGAGGCCGGGCCAAGGTTGGCGTTGGAGTCATACAACACTCCAAAGCGCACCCGTCCGTGCGTCTGCAAATGGTCGTAGCGTTTTTCCAGTACTCCCAACATGGCTTCGGCGCTGGCCGGATCGGCGTTGGGGTCTATGGTCCGCATGGTGGCCAGAGCCTGCTCGGCGGAGGCCCGGTCGTCCAAGGCCATGTAGGCATGGGCCAGTTCCGCATAGAGACCGGCTTCATTGGGGTACTTTTCGATCAGGCGCTCATAGGCCATCACGGCCTGATTGTATTTGGTGGCGCGCATGGCGCTGCGGGCCAGATTCAGGTTGATGCTGTCATCGTCCGGCTCTTCGCGCAGCAGGCGCATATAAAGCTCGTAGGCCGAGGCGTAGCGGCCCTGTTGCATCAGGTCTGCGGCTTCGGCCTTGGCCGATTCCACAGCGGTGCGCCGGGCGGGATCGCTTTCGGCGGCATAGGCCGGGGCAGCGAAAAAGAGCGCGGCCAGTACGAACACAGCCAGAACAAGCAGGGGCAGGATGCCCGGCGGCAGACTGACGGCTCTATCCCGCGCGGAAGTGGGTATAAAATATGTCATTTCGCTTGCTCCTTCTTATTGTGCCGCCAGATCGCCGCTGCCGTCAAAAGTGCCGCTGGCAGTGTAATATCCGCCGGAGAAATTAATCTGATAGTTCCCGCCCATATCCACTATGTTGCCGTTCTGATTTGAGGTTCCGGTCATGCTGGCCGTGCCTCCACTGTCTGCAAAAGCATAGTCAGCCATTCCGCGGTAGTCACTGCTGCCATCAAAACCGGAAACCGTGAATGAATTGCCGTTGATGGTGCCGGTGCCGCCGTAGAGGTCATAGCTAACAGGTAAACCTACTCCGTTGCCGCCATCAGGGTCCTGGCCGATCGCAGAATGGTAATTGCTCATGGTCGCGGTGTGGATGTCACCGCTCCCCAGATCCGCAATAAAAGAAAAACTACCGACGCCTGTTCCACCTGGGGCCGCTGCGGTAAAGCTGGTGTTGGTAAGCGTGCCCGTGATCAGGACCGAGCCGGTGGGCGGATTTACAGGAGTGTTGGGCGGCGTTAGGGAATCCGCGATAAGCTGCTTGCCCAGTTCCGGCTGTTCCAGGGTGTCCGGGTTAAACACGCTGTTGTCGCCCACCGAGGCCAGATTGTTGTCCGACGATGCGCCGTCGTTTTGCGCCGGGTCGTTTCCAACCGCAACGCTGTCGCCCACCGCTTCCATGTCGGCGGGGGTCATGATCATGGGGGAGCCGTCGGGCAGGGTGATTTTATAGCCGCTCGGTATCGTAATGCCGTTTACCAGCACCTGCCGGGTAGTATTCATCACATACACGGTGGTTTGGCCATCGGCAGTGCTGACCGCGAAGATGGTGCCGCGAATGCCCACGGTGGCTTCGGGCGTAACCACGGAAAAGCCATCCGGGTTCTGCGCCACGATTTTGCCGGTAATAAAGCGGGCCATGCCCTGACCCAGGCGGGCCTTGAAGACAGGGTTGTTGCCCTCGGCCACCACATCTTCCAGCACCAAAGTGGTGTTGGAGCCAAGCGAGACGCTGCTGTCATCCGCAAACAGGATTTGCGCCCGGCCCGTGGCATCGGTGGTCAGCACGTCCGTTCCGTTCACCGGGCTTTTTTGCTCCAGAGCAACGGATTGCCCGTCCCGCTCGGCCATAACGCCGGGGTTTAGGGAAAGGACGAGTCCTACTTCACCGGAGCCTGCTCCAGCCGCTGTGCCAAGCTCTGCGGCAAAAGACACATTCGGCACACAGATGATGCAGCAGAACGCGACCAGGCCATAAAGCGCTGCCCGGAAAAATGTAGATGACATAATTAACTCCTTATAATTCATAAAGAACTCATGATGGATTTGCAGGTTTTTGGATTTTGCCCGGTACCTCTTCAAGCGGTTTGTCCGGTGATTTTTCAAGCGGCTTGTCAGGAAAGCGGACATAAATATCCGCTATCACATTCCGTATTTCTTCCATGCACTCAACAAGCAGAGGGTCAAAATGTTTGCCCGCCTCTTCGTGCAGCAGGTTCATGGCCTTGTCGAAAGTCCAGGGGGCCTTGTAGCAGCGCGGTGAGATCAGAGCGTCAAAAACATCCGCCAGCGCGGTGATGCGGGCAGCAAGGGGAATGTCCTCGCCCGCCAGTTTTCCCATCCCGTCTTCACCGGCATAACCTTGGCCATTCCATTTTTGGTGGTGGTGCAGGGAGATATCACGGGCCAATTTTATAAAGTCTTCGGCTGCGGCTTCTTCCTCCAGGGCCAGAGCACCGATCCGGGTATGACCGCGCATGACGCAAAATTCTTCATCCGTCAGTTTTCCCGGTTTTTTGAGTATCACATCGCTGATCCCGATTTTGCCGACATCGTGCAGCATGGCCGCAAGCCGGATATGACTTTTTTCATGACGGACGATATCGGGATCAAGGCCCAGTTTGTTGGCCCGGGTCTGGTAGAGGGCGGCGGCGATAGCGCCAACCCGCTCGGCGTGCGGTCCGGTCTCCAGCGGATCATGCACAGCGGTCAGGCGGATAACACGGTACAGCCCTTTGCGTACCAGCGTGCTTCGCTCAAGCACGTTGGCGGCTTCCCGCGCCAGCATCCGGATGTCCTTTTCCATCTCGGTAGAGAACGGACACGTCCCCATGAGTTGTGCCGGGTCCTGGCAGTTGATAAGCTGCATGACCCCGATGACCTTTCCGGCGTGATTATGAAAAGGAACCGCCAGCATGGAGCGGGTGCGATATCCGGTGCGGTTGTCGAAACCATCATTAAAGGTGTAGGGCACGCCCGGCGGCAAGGCGCGCACGTCCGGTATATTGATAATTCCCCCGGTTACAGCCGCATACCCGGCGATGGATGAGGCGGTAATCGGCAGGCGGACTGAGGAATACGCATACTTGTACGCACTGCTTGCGGAAAACAGGCTATCGTTGTGCGTATAGGCAAAGACCAGTTCGTCGCCCTCGCGCAGGAATACGGTTCCGGCGTCCGCAAAACAGATTTCCCTGGCCTTGTTGAGGATGCGATCAAGAATGGTGACTTCGTCATGATAGTTCGAAAGGTCACCCAAAAAGCGCTCCAGCCAGTCGTTGCTCTGTGACATAATCAAATCCTTGCCGGCTGATAAATCATTACCGGCTGCGCCCGGCCCTTGACCTGAACGCTATCAATATATTGAAACGAAAAGTCCGCGCCAGCGGCTTCACATTGAGCCGCCACCTCGCCGCTTACCACCACCGGCACTTTGTAGTTTTTGCACAGGCCTTCCAGACGCGAGGCCAGGTTTACGCTATCCCCAATCAGCGTATAGTTGACCAGATCGTCCGAGCCCATATTGCCTACATAGGCCATGCCGGTATGGATGCCCGCGCCCATGGCCAGACGCACGCCAAAGGACGCTTCCAGCTCGTCGTTAAGTTCGGCCAGCTTTTCCTGCATGGAGAGGGCCGCGTCCACGGCCAGGGCCGGATGGCCGGAAACCGCAAGCGGCGCGTTCCAAAAGGCCATGAGCGCGTCGCCGATAAACTTGTCCAGCGTACCCTGACGGCTGCGCACAATGGCGGTCATGGGCGTGAAGTAGCGGTTAAGCAGGCTTACAACCTCCTGCGGGGAAAGCGATTCCGAAAGCGTGGTAAAGCCGCGCAAATCCGTAAACAGGATGGAGAGTTCCCGCTCTTCGCCAGCCAGCAGATCGCCGCGCTGTTTGGTAATGCGTTTGACCACTTCGGGCGAAACATAGCGGGAGAACGCGCCGCGCAGCAGCAGTTTTTGCTTTTCTTCCTGCCAGAAGCGCAGGCAAAGCAGCGTTACCCCGCACAGTATGGTTGTAAGCACGGCATAGAGGGGCGAAAGAAACAGGCCGTCCAGAAATAGCTGGCGGGAGGCCAGAATGGCCGCTCCGACAAGCAGCAGGGCCGTAGGCAGATACACGCGCGGCCGGGCAAAGCCAAAGGCGGCTGTTCCGATAATGGCCGCACAGAGGATCAGCATGATTTGCGCACCCGGCGCCCAGGGCGGCAATTCCAGGGCATCGCCTTCCAGCAGGGCGTCAATGGCGGCGGCGTGTACCTCCACGCCCGGCATAACCCGCTCAAAAGGCGTGGCGCGGATATCCAGCAGGCCGGGGGCGGAGGTTCCCACCAGGGCTATTCTGCCCTGCAAAAGCTCCACGCCCGCGCGTCCGGCCAATACGTCCGCCGCGCTGATAGTGGAGTAGGTTTTGCGCCCACCCTGAAAAGGAATGAGCATATTTCCTTCTGGCGAAACCGGGGCGGAAAAATCTCCGGCCCGCAAGCCGAGCAGACCATCAAGGCCGGTATAGGCCCGCAGTGTTTTGATTGCCTGCGCCCGCATCAACGCGCCCATAGCCAGAGAGGGGTAGAGATCCTCTCCAAAGCGCAGGGCCAGGGGAATGCGCCGCACAATGCCATCGGCATCGGGCGCGATGTTTACAAAAGCAATGGGAGCCGCCTGACTGAAAGCGGGCAGGGGCAGCACGGCATCGGGCGCTTCCGGCATATAGGCCTGAAAAGGCAATGCGCCCGGAGCGCCAAAAGCCAGCAAAGCGGGCGGGCGGGGTTTGTTGCGTTCAACCGGCTTGTTGTTGTCATCAAAGCGGGCAAAGGCCCCTAGCACAGCCGGAGCGGTACGCAGCGAGGCGGCGAACAGGGTGTCATAGTCGGCCAGTTCGCCGGGCAGGCCGTTAAATTGCAAATTCACGCCCTTGTCTTTGGACAGGGTTTCGCGCATGGCCGCGGGGGATGTGCGATCCGCCTCCGCAAACATGATATCCAGGCCGATTGCCGCCACGCCGGAGGCCGTCAGGCGATCCAGCAGTTCCGCCAGCAGGTAGCGGGGCCAGGGCCATTGGCCGTGCGCAGCCAGCGCGGCCTCGTCAATATCGATGATTACAGGCACGTCCGAAACATATCCGCGCTGTTTCAGGGGCAGGAAGGCGTCGTATACCTTGAGGTCAAGGCGCTGGAGCAAAAGCGGCTGCGTTATGTACAGTCCGGCCATACACAGCGCAACGCACAGGCCGCCCATAACCAGGGGTAGCCAGCGCATTTTCATTATCTGCGAAACCTTCATCATTCCCATAGCATTTCCATTGCCTGAATTTATTCTTCCTCAAAGCGTTGATATATTTTTTCGATCACGTCCTGCATTTCGCCCAGGCATTCGGCAAGTTCCGGGTCAAAGGCCTGCCCGGCCTGATTGCGGATAAGCGCGGCGGCATCGTCCAGGGCCAGAGCGGCGGCGTGGGCGCGTGGCCGGACCAGAGCGTCAAAGGCATCGGCTATGGCGGCGAGGCGGGCGCATAGGGGGATGTCCGGCCCGCCCTGATCCCATCGCTGATGATGCAGCAGGGCGGTATCGCGGGCCAGTTCGCTCAGTTCGTTTCCGGCATCGGCCATAAGCTCGGCCCCCAGGCGGCAGTGTTCGGCCAGGGCAACGCTTTCCGTTTCCGTCAGGGTGGCGGGTTTGCCCAAAAGTTCGGGACGCACCCCGATTTTGCCCAGGTCGTGCAGCAGAACCGCCGGATGCAGCTCATCCGCATAGCGGCGCATTTGCTCCGCGTCCTGCCCCTGTTTTTGCGCCCACTGATAATACAGCAATACCGCCAGCGCGGCGGTGCGCTCGGCATGCTTGCCGCTTTCGGAGGGATCATGCAGATGCAGCACACGCAGCAGGCGGCGCAGGCTCTGTTGCCTGTCCCGGCTGTTTTCCAGGGTTTGCGCCGCTTCTTTGGTTAGCAGGCCGGTAAGCCGTTCCATGCGTGGCGAAAAAGATCGCACCCGGCCTGTGTCCCCTTGCGCGTTTATAAGCTGCATTACCCCCAAAAGGCCGCCGCCCCGTTTGAGCATGGGGATCATCAGCATCGAAACAGTGCGAAAGCCGCTTTTTTTATCAAAGGCATCGTTAAAGCTGTAAGGCGCGATCTTGGGTATGCGCCGCACGTTCGGGATATTCAGCGCCTTGCGGGTCAGGGCGCAGTGCCCGGCCAGCGAATCGTGCGAGAGCGGCAGGCGCGTTCCGGCGTAAATGTGCCTGTAGGCGTTTTCCACCGGGAAAAGGCGGTCGTTGTGGGTATAGGCAAAGATCAGATCCTCCCCTTCCAGCAGAAAGATCGTTCCGGCTTCGGCCAGGCACAGCTCACGGCTGCGCAGCAGGATGCGGTCCAGAATAATGTCCACATTGCGATAACCCGCCAGGTTATCCAAAAAATCTCCAAAAGGACTATCTTCACGCATGGCTATGCCCCCGCTTTGTTGAGAGGATTGGGGATGAGGTTGAACATGCCATCGTCCGAAAGCACAGCCAGCAGGAGCTTTTTACCGGCATTCTTTTCGTAATAGCGCAGGGCCGAATTGTAGCGGGCCCCTCTGGAGGAATCCGAGTTGCCGCAGGCCGGGCCGTCCAGAATTACCCCCAGGGCATGACAGCGGCAGTCCAAATCCATCAGTATGGCTCCGTCCATGACGGAAAAAGCGGCCAAATCCTCGGCTTCCGGGGTGAAAGGCTGCACCGTGATCGCGTCCTTGCACAGCCGCGCCGCTTCCTGTTCCGCTTCCTCGCTGAAAACCAGCATGCCGCCATGTCCCGCCCCGGCCGCGCCCTTGATCAGCGCCAGCACGCGGCCAGCCTCGGCCTGGTCAAGGTTCAGGATGCGCCGGGCATGCTTGACAATTTCCTTGTCCTGCATACGCTTGCGCCCTGCTACCAGCCGCCCTTCCTCACTGCGCAGCAAAACCCGCCCCTGACGCGAAATTTCCCAGGTCAGGTGCTTGAGCAGCGAAGCCAGATACACATCCGGCCCGGCGCAGTCTTCCGCTCTGGCAATGCCCAGCAGCCGCGCCCCGGAGGCGATCAGGCAGAGGCGATCATCCAGGGCGGCCAGCAGTTTGCGGGTTTTGCGGTAATGCGTAAGCGACAAAGAAGGCTCAAAAGCCGCCTTCAGCGGAATGGCGGGGATGCCGGGCAGCTCGCCGCTCCCGTTATCTTCGCCCTTATCGTTTCCAGAGTTTCCGTTATCATTGCCCTTGTCGCTCTCTTTGCTGAAAGCGATACGCGCCGAGCATTCCTGTTTTTCATACTTGAGGGAGGCAATGGCGTTAAGGCAGGCAAAAGCGTCGGGATGCCCCGTTACCCTGGCCAGATACACCGCTGCCGCGCGGGAGTGCAGGCGCTGGGCCTGGTAAGCATCCAGCAGCGCGTTTTCGTGGCCCGCCTCCCGCTCCAGAAAGGAACGCAGCACGCCCATGGCCGGTTGGAAAAACTCCCCGGCTTCACTCAGCCAGGACTCTTTAAGGCTGAACAGCGGCAGGAGCAGGCTTTCTCCCTCCTGGCTGCGGGGCAGGGCATAAAAACGCCGCCCGGCGCCTTCCGGCAGGCTACGGCAGTGCTGAATCAGGAAATCCTGAAAGAAATCCGGGTAAAAATGCCCATATTCCTGATAATTGGGGGCAAGTCCGTCCGATCCGGGCGATCCGCTTTCCAGCAGGGCCATGCGCAATGCGCCGCTAAAGTCCGGGCCGCTGAAATCTTCCAGCTTCCAGACCGTGGAAGCCAGACCATCAACCAATCCGGCTTTGGTACGGAAAACCGAAACCTCCAGTTCCGGCGCAGGCTCGAATACCGAGAAGTAGCCGCGCAGAAATTGCTCAAGTGCTGTCTGTAGCGATCTTTCATCCATGCTTATGGCCCTTTTACCGGGTAAAATTGCACTCGCCGATTACTCCGTCAGCCAGAGTAAAGCATTGTCTGTCTTTGGCCGCCCGCGCCCAGGCGGCATTGCCTTCCGCGCCTTGCAGCAGGGTATCCAGGGCGGCCAGTTCGGCATCCGAACGGGCCGGGTCATGATGGCTGAACAACAAGCGCCGCGCTCCGGCCAGTTCGGCGGCATCCAGCCAGTCTTCCCAGGCGGAATGCCCATAGCCGGGCTGATAATCCTTACGGCTGTACTGCGCGTCCACCACGGCCAAATCCGTGTCGCGCAGCATGGCAGCCGCCCTGGCCAGCGCTTCGGGATCGGGCGTTATTTCGTGATCGCCGGTATAGACAAACGCGGCTTTGTCCGCCTGCACCCGGTAACCCAAAGCGCCGCCCGGATGCTGCGTGGCAAACACCTCCACGCGCGCGCCGGATTCCTCATCCCAAATCTGCGGGCCGGACTGCGGCATAAGATGAAAAGCTTCCCCCGCGCTTACGGGGTGGCGGATTATCTTACCGGCAAGCTGGTCCAGAGGAACGGGAAACAGGCCGCATTGAAAAAAACGCTCCGGCAAATCCGCCAGCCAGTCCGGCAGATACAGGTGGGTAGTCCAGTCCGGGGAATGAACCGGCTTGAAAAACCACAGGCCAAGGAAATGATCCATATGCGCGTGCGTGACGCAAACATGCGCCTCGCCGCTGGCGGGAAGCTGCTCACCCGCTTCGCGCAGGCCGGTTCCGGCATCCAGAAACAGCAGGATGCCGTTTGCCGTCCGCACTTCCACACAGGCGGTATTGCCCCCGTAAATGGCCGTATCCGGCGTGGGGGAGGCAATGCCCCCCCGCACACCCCGCATGGTTATCTTCATTTAAAAGCTCCAACTGGCTGATTCTGGCACCGCGAAAACTTCATCATCCATCAAGCCTTTTTGCCCCAAAGGCGGTAACGCCCTAAAACGGGAAAAGCAGGGGCAAAGCAATTACCATAACTATGCCCATGAGTATTTGCAGGGGCAGGCCGATTTTGAGGTAGTCAAAAAAGGTGTAGCGCCCGGCGGACATAACCAGGGCGTTGGAAGGAGTGGAAAAGGGGCTGGCAAAACACATGCAGGCCGCCGTGGCCACGCCGAAGACAAAGGGCAGGGGGCTGTAACCCAGGTTCAGGGCTATTTGTATGGCTACCGGAGCCACCAGCAGGGCCACCGGGGTGGAACTGATAATGATGTTCATGCCAGAGGTTACAAAGTAGACCACGGCCAGAGCCATGTAAGGCCCGTAGGCGGTTCCCAGCGCGGTCATAAACTGCGCGGCTATGGCCACCATGCCGGTTTTTTCCATGGCAATGGCAAAGGGCAGCATGCTGGCAATCATCACAATGGTTTCCCAGTTGATGGCCAGGTAGGCTTCTTCAAGGTTGCGGAAGCACCCGCCCACGATAATCAGCGCGGCGGCCAGCATGATGGCCGTGACCGTGGGCAGTAGCCCGGCGGCCATAGCCAGGATCATCAGCATGATAATGGAAGCCACATAAGGCATTTTGTGCTTGAGCGCACTGGATTTGATATGCTCTTCCGGGCGGCCCACAATTACCCAGTTTTGCGAAAAATCGGCCAGACGGGCGATATTTTCCCAGCTTCCCTGCACCAGCAAAGCGTCGCCGGGCTGTATGACCCGGTCTTTCAGGTTATCGCGTATGTATTGATCGCCGCGCTGTATGCTCAGAACGCTGATGCCGAACTGCTCGCGCAGGCCGGATTCCGCCACCGTGCGGTTAACAAAGCGGGAGGCGGACATCAGCACCAGCTCGCAAATGCCTATGGATTCAAAGCGGTATTTGTCCTTATCCTTGATTTCTCCGAGCGAGCCGCCCAGTTTAAGGCCGCAGGCTTCGGCCATGTGTTCGACTTTTTCCGGCGCTCCCATGCAGTGCAGGGTGTCGCCAGTCAGAATTACCGTGCCGGGACCGGGCGCGATTTGTTCCTGATTTTTGCCCCGGCGTATTTCCTGAATCACCACCTCGTATTTTCCCGTAAGGCCCAGTTCGGCCAAGGTTCTGCCCGCCAGCGAGGAGCCTTCCTGCACCTCTGCCTTGAACATGTTCTGGGTCAGTTGGTATTTTTCGGCCAGATCCTTGAGCGACATGCCCTTGTCTTTGGATTCGCCTTTTTCGTTTTTGCGGCGGGCCAAAAACCAGGAGGTTGCCGGAGCCAGGATAAACATGCCGAAGGCCAGGGTTACCAGACCCACGGGCAGAAAGGAGAACAGGGTGAGCGATTCAAACCCGGCTTTGACATAAACGTCGTTCACAACCATGTTGGGCGAGTTACCAATCAGCGTAAGCATGCCGCCCATGCTGCTCATAAAGGCCAGCGGCATCAAAAAACGGCTGGGGCTGGCGTTAAGGGCGGCGGCCATGCTCACCACGATTGGCATCATGATCGCCACCGTGCCGGTAGTGCTGACCAATGAGCCGATCATGGCGGTAAGGAACATGATCAGCATAAAGATCAGGTTTTGGTTATCTCCGGCCAGGCCAAGAATTTTGTTGCTGATGGCACCCGCCAGGCCCGTGCGTACAACCGCCCCTCCGATGATGAATACCCCGGCCAGAATCAGGACGATGCTGTTGGAAAAGCCGGAAAGGGCCTCTTCCGGCGTGAGTATGCCGAAAAGCATCAGGCAGATCAGAGCGCAGACGGCTATAAGATCCGAGCGGTATTTTCCCATAACGAAAAAAACCACGGTAACGGTTAAAACGGCCAGGGTAATGACCATGGGCCAGGGGGCGGTTGTAAACATGATGCTCTTTGCTTTTTGCAGTTAAAGGTTTTGTTTGTTTTATAAAAACAAGTTGGTTCGCGTTTGTGAGTACTTTTCCTGCCGGGATATGTAACCGGGCAAATCTTCCCAGGTTTTGGGAAAGTCTTCTTTGCTTTGCGCCCCGGCTTTTGCCTGCGTTTCCCGCTTTGGTTCCTGCAGGGCAAAAGCCCCCTTGGCGCTTTGTTTGTTTGGTGTTTCAACAGAAGTAGTTGGCAGCCGTTGCATCGCACTCCTCCTTTGATTAAAGAACACCCGCCGGATCAAAACCCGAACGTCAAAACTCGAATTTCACCTGCAAGCTGCCGCTTACGCCTTCGCGCACGCCGGTATAGCCCTGCATGGCCAGATCAAAGGTAAGGGCAAAATCCTGCGAGGGCTTAAAGCTGAGGCCGATTTCGCCAACGCCGGTTCCGCCCTTCAAATCCGGGGCGTCAAACGAATCGCCATTGGCCTTGCCTTTGGCTTTGGCGCTGAACTCGTGGTCGTAGTACGCGCCCAGGTAGGGGGTGACGTATTCGTTCAGCATATAGGAGTAGCGTGCGCCAGCGCGCAAACGCTGCGAATCCATGGCCTTGAATTTTATGTTATCCCCGGCAATGGTTACGGAGTCGCTATCCATATGCGTCCAGATGTACTTGGCGGAGAAATCCAGGCTTGACTTTTCGCTGATAACCCACACATAGCCCGCGCCCAGGTGAGCGCCGTAATAGGCCGAGCCGGAATCGTATTCGGTGTTGTTGCCGGTTCCGTTAAGGATATCGTCGCTGGAAAAATCCGTATCCACCTGCCCGGCGCGTAAGGATGCTTCGGCATAGAGGCCGCTTTGTGCTATTTGGCCTTCCTGCAGGCCAGCCGCCGCGTAACGGGCCATGATACCAACGCCGTAGTAGGAAAGGTCGCCGTCGCCCTTGACCGAGGCAGCGTTATCAAAGCTGTTGTAGGAATCATAGCCGCCCAGCCCGGTTTCAAAAAAGGCTCCGGCAACAAGCGAGCCGTTTTGCGGCTCCAGCGGGAAGGCATAGGCCAGCCCGGCCACCAGTGAAGCGCCATCTACATCAATGTGCGATCCGGTATCGTAGCGGGAGGTTCCGCCACTGACGATGGCAAAGTGGGCAAATCTGGAGTTCTGGGCCTGCGCGGCTTGCAGGGCAGCATACAGGCCAGGTCCCATGACCAGATCCGCGCCCTGGTTCAAAAAGGCCAGCGCGGCCAGCCGTCCTTCGGAAAGGGCTTTAAGCTGATCGTTGGCTTTGGCTGCGATTGCCGTGGCAAGCAGGCTGTCACCTTCCTGGATCAGATCGAAGTCGTAGAGGCGGGAAATGCCCTGAATGCCCTGGGCGGTGGTTCCGCCCTGATCAGCGCTGAGGCCGCTTGTTTGGAGCAGGACAACGGTATCACCAAGGTTCAGGGCACTGGTGCCGCCGTTGATGCCCACCGCGATTTTGCTGCCCACGATATTAACTTCGTTATGCACTGTTAGCATTACGCCGTCCGCCGCCAGATCCGTGGGCAGGTAGAAGTTCAGGTTTTCAAAGTTATACAGCCCCGAGATTTCGATGCCGGAAGTCTTGAGGTTGAGGGTGTTGCCGGTAAAGGCGTCCATGCCGTCGACAGGGCTACCTGAGCCATCGTCGACAAAGCCGCCATAAATGGAGCTGGCTGTAAGATCGAACGTGTCTTCAGGCGGGCTTTCGATGGTGATGATATTATGGGTGGCGGAACCGGTTTCAACTCCAATATCAACAAGACTGTAACCGCCGTAAATATTGCCGCCCACCTTGGCCGTGCCGCTTATGGTCACGCTGTTGCGGCTGGCCTCGCCATGCTTGCCGCTTCCGTGCGAATCGGCATAGCCGCCATAAACAGCGTTGTTCACCGTACCGCTAACAGCGACTTTGTTGTCGTTGGCCGTGGCGTTGCCATTGCTGCTGTAGGCTTCCCCGCCGTAAACATCATAGCCCGCCGTACCGCTGATAGTTACTTCGTTGTCGTTGGCCGTGGCGTTGCCGTCGCTTTCGGCATCCCCGCCGTAAACATCGCCGCTCGCCGTGCCGCTGATGGTGACCTCGTTTGCGTTGGCCGTGGCAGCGCTGTTGTCGCTGTAAGCATTCCCGCCGTAAACAGTGCCCGTTGCCGTGCCGCCGATGGTGACGGTGTTTTCGCTGGCCGTGGCATCACCTTCTTCGCTTGTGGCATATGCGCCGTAAACGCCACCGCCAACCGTGCCGCCGTTCTTCACGGTTACTTCGTTTTTTGTGGCCGTGGCATCGCTGTCGCCAGAGCTTAAGACATCAGCGCCATCAACATCGCCGAGAACCTCGCCGCCGCTGGCAATAGTTACCTTGTTGCCGTTGGAGTCTGGCAGCAGAGCGGAGGTATCGGGATAAATCCATGTATGGTCGGGGTTGGAGCTGTTGCCTGACACAGAACCGTTTACTAATCCTTCAATAGTGAACTCCTGCCCGGCAAAGGCCGGTTGCGGGAACAGGGCGGGCAGGGCCGCAAGCGCGATGCCCAGGCAGAAACAGAATACCGCCAGACAAGAAAAAACAGGACGCAGAGGTGTTTGTAATTTGTTCATGGCGTCTTCCTCATTCGGATACCGTTACGGGTAGCGCGGCGATCATGCTGCCGCTGTTTCGGGTGGTGAGCTTCACACTTGAAGCGTTAATTGTTTCAGTTTGCCGGACGCAAAACCGCTCGGCGCGTTAGAAAATTTGACTATTATAAATGATAGTTCCTGAAAAAGATCAATAGAAAATTTTGTACGCATTTGTACGCACGAGGCATAGTATGCTGAAATAATAGGTAATATTTTTTATAGAAAAATGACTTAAAATGGGAGGCGCGGGGAGGGGGAAACAAGTTTACGATTTTGCCGAGGTCAGCAAAATAGGTTGAGCTGTGTTTTACGCACGGAGGAATTTTGAACGAAAAACTGGCTGGAGGGAATTTAGGCGGAAAAGAAAAATCAGGCGAAACGAAAAGGGCTGTCAGATCAAGTCTGAACTACTACAAATCAGGCCCGCGTTATGAGCGGCTTCAGCAAGCATTTGGTTCCATTGTTTGATATTTCCGCGCACAACAAGGCGCTTGTTATCTTCGTCAAGCTGATTGAAGTAATCCGCAACTTCCTGGCGGCGTGTTTGTATGGCAAAATAGGTTTGCCCGAGCGCGATGACTTCCTTGCGCGGGTCGCCATTTTGCATGACAAGATAGCAAGCATAACGGGAAAGCTCGTAATCTGTGAGGTTTCTGTTTGTACCGCTCCCTATTTTGACCATTTTGCTGACCTCAGCAAAATGGTCGGTAATATCAAGCCCACTGTTTTTGCAGGCAAGTTTTGCCTTGTCGAGAACCTTTAAAAAATTACGCCATTGAGCATAATCCAGTTCAATGGAAAGTTCACGGGCAAGCCAATACTCGCCGCCATCTGCACGAACATGTTTGAGTTCTTCAAATCGTTTATATTAGAAGAAAAATCAGGCGGAATGCGCCTCCGGCGTTGCCGCACTGTAGGCGGCATACCGGGCCATAAGCGCCGCGCGGTTGCCGGATCCGGTTTTGTCCATCAAGCGGACAATATAGGTGCGGACAGTGCTTGTCTTTACAGCCAGAGCGGTTGCGATGTCGTTTGTGGAGCGGTTTTGCGCCAGCATATCCATAACTCGGATTTCCTGCTCGCTCAGGCCGTAGGCAGCGGCAAAGGCGGCAAGGTGGCTTGCATGCAGCGCGGGGTGGATGGCGGCGATCTCCTGCGCTGGCCCGGAGGGATGCGTCGTTGGGCCTGATGCTGGTTCCGTTGCGGTTCCGGTCATGTTTTCAGTCCGGGGCAAGGCCCAAAGTTCCGGCTTTTTTGTCAGCAGATCACCAAAGCGCCACAGGCAGTATGCCGTTGCCGCAGCAAACAGCAGCGAAGCCGCAGTTATCCCGATTTCGAACGACAGGCCCTGACTCAGCCCGCGCAGGGCCGCGCCGCCAAGCTGCACCGGATAAAGGCAGTAAGCCAGGATGATCAGCAGCGGAAGCAGCGAATGTGTTTTGAGCAGCCTGGCTGTTACCGTATAGATAGCCAACAGGATGATATGCTGCACGATATTGAGCGGGTAAAACAGCGGCATACGGCCCACCAGGCCGTATGTATAGAGCAGCCCCAAAAGAAATATTGCCGCAATACTCAGGACGCACACCGGCATGAGTTTGTCCGGTTTGGTATCCAGATACCGCCCGGCCAGGGGGAGCAGTAACAGAAAGGCAAAATGCGGTATGCTCAAAAGTTCCGGTTTCAGGGCGATTTTAGGCATGAACATGCCCATGTGCAGGCCCATAAAGGCAAAAATGCTTACCCCAGCCACGAAAATCAGGCCCAGGGCGGCGCGTTTTTCCGGCGGGAGCAGCCCGGCTTGCGCAGATTGCGTAATGGCATGGCGGGTGGCGGCATAGGGCGCGGCAGGGTCGGATTCCTTTGCGGCATCCGGTTCACGCGCGGCCTGAACCAGCGTAACGGCAAGGGCTATTCCCGCGCCCCCGGTCATATAACAGCACAGCAAAAACAAATACGCGGCCTGCTCACCCGGCAGTTGTGAATCCATAAAGCCGAGCAGGGGGAATAAAAGCGCCCACAAAAGTTCGCCGCCTCCCATCACCAGGCCGAAATAAAAGCCTTCCCGTCCAAGTGGCGCGGCGCGGAAAAACAAAAAGAAGCTCACCGGCGTGAACACGGCCATGCAGATGCCAATAATCGGAAGGCGGCCATTGAAAATCTGGGAGAGCATCGGTTCCGGAAAAAAAGGCACAGCCATGCAAATCAGGCCCGCCACCGCTATAAATGCGGCCAGCGGGCGGAGCCGCCCAAAGGAGATCCCGCTTCCCTTTTTGATGGCGAAATACAGGCCAACCCCTACCAGGGCAACCAGCGCGAAATGGAACAACGCGCCAAAGTCGCCCCGGCCTTCTCTGGCTGTGCCGCGCAAATTAATGATGAGCAGCCCCATATACAGGGAGGCATACAAAAGGCCCATGGCAAGGGCCGGAATAAAAAAGCTGTTACGCCGCATGGTTATCTTGATGGAAGTTGTTGTTTACGGGAGTGGTCGCGCTTATAAAAGCGAGTTGCTGTTATATTAGGGCAATTCACAAAAGGCATCAATCCCGCCCTGGGGAAGTCGGGATTATACGTTGCTGAAGCGCAGGTCAAGGTTTACGCTTTATTTCTTCAACGTCTGCGCCCAGCGCAGCACTTCCGCCACCGGGCGGATCAGTTCCGCCGGGATGTATTCATTTTCCACGCCGTCTTTTAACAGGGCGCGGGCCAGGGGAACATTCTGCATAATTGGTATGCCTTCCTCTTTGGCTACTTCCACAATGCGCTTGGCGAGCAAGCCTTCGCCCATGCCCGCGATAATCGGCAGCGGGGTTTTCTTTTCGTCATAAATCAGGGCCACGGCCACATGCGTGGGGTTTACCACCACCACCTGGGCCTTGCGCACATTGGCCAGAGTACCCGCCATGGCCATTTCCTGATGCAGTTGCTTGCGCTTGCCCTTTATTTGCGGATCGCCCTCCATTTCTTTGAACTCGCGCTTTACCTCGTCCTTGGTCATCATCAGTCCCTTGATATACTGGCGGCGCTGAAAGAAGTAATCCAGGACGGCCAGCACCAGAAATACCGGCGCAACCCTGAAGATTAGCGAGGCAAACAGGCTTCCCGCTGCCGGGGCAATGCCCTCAAGGCCGCCGTAAGGAATGCCCAGCAAAAGTCCGAGGTTATCTTCCACCGCGCCCCAGACCACAATGGATATAACCAGGGTTTTGGCGATCATCATTACCAGTTCAACGGCATTTTTTACGGAAAAAGTTTTTTTGAACCATTGCGCCGGATTCACTTTGTCCAGGCTTGGCATAGCCGCTTTCATGCTGACGAGTACCCCAATCTGGATCAAATTGGCGGCAAGTCCGGCGCAGATAGCCGCGCCCAATACAATGCCGACAAGTAGCATACCAGCCCAGAAAACCTCGCCCGCCGCATTGGGCATGGCCATGGCATAAGGCTGGTTCATTACCCGCATCGGGGCATCAAAAATATACAGCAAGGTCTCCCACATAAGGGTTCCCGCACCCAGCATAATGCCGAACACCGCCAAAAGTACCGCCGTGGCGCCTACTTCCTGGCTTTTGCATACCTGCCCCTTTTGCCGCGCATCGCGCAAACGCTTGCTGGTAGGTTGTTCGGTTTTATTGCTCATTGTAGCTTTTTCAAACCCAAATGTTGCAGGTTAAAATGGGCGTATCAACGCAATATTGACCACAGGCTTGCAAAATGTCCGCTGGCGGAAAAAAGCTCCTGACCAATCAAAGGCATCAGCGTGCCCATATAGAGCATGATCATCAGCAAGCCCAGCGCACTCTTGATGGGCATGGAAAGAAAAAATACGTTCAACTGCGGGCTGATGCGGTTAATGATGCCAAGGCACACATCGCTGAGCAGACAGACCAGCATGATCGGGGCGGAGAACAGCACGGCCATGACCATCAGGCGGGAGAAC
>JAITWK010000043.1 GCA_031285295.1 Deltaproteobacteria bacterium
CAACTGGGGCCGCATTGTCTGCGCCCTGGGCTACAGCGGGGCCGACTTTGATCCGGCCGGGGCCAGCCTGAAAATAGGCGGTGTGGAAGTTTTCAAAAACCGCCAGCCAACCCAGAAGCCGGATCAGGGTGATGATCCGCGCCTGACCGCCGCCCTTAAAGAACGCGACATTTCAATTGAACTGGAGCTGGAAGATGGCGACGCTACCTACGACTTCCTGGCCTCGGATCTTACGCATGATTATGTGACGCTTAACGGCGATTACAGAAGTTAGGCGGTAGTAACACTATTGACGCTTATACCCAAATGGGTATAACAAAAATATTAGCATGAAGACATTACAATGGGTAGGCTCATCAAAGAAGGATTTGAAGGGCTTACCGGAAGATATCAAGATCATGTTCGGGTTCGCCTTGTACCAGGCCCAGATAGGCAAAAAGCATGAAGATGCCAAGCCGCTTAAAGGGTTCGGTTCCGCTGGTGTGCTGGAAATTGTGGAAAGCGATGAAGATGGAACCTACCGTGGCGTATACACCGTGCGATTCAGCAAAGCGGTCTATGTTCTGCATTGCTTCCAAAAAAAATCTATGCACGGCATAAAAACCGCTACGCAGGACATAAACCTGATCAAAAGCCGCCTGAAGCTCGCGGAAACTCATGCCAAGGAGAACGGCTATGAATGAAATCATCAGCCCGAGTTGCGGAAACGTATTTGAAGACATCGGCCTTTCTGATGCCGAGGAAATGCTGGTCAAGTCAAAACTGGCCATGAGCATTAAAGACATTATGGAAGACAAGGGGCTTACCCAGGTTAAGGCCGCTGAAATCATCGGCATGCCTCAACCCAAACTTTCCGCCATGCTTCGGGGGCAATTCCGAGGTATCAGCGAAGCCAAAATGATGGAGTGCATTACCCGCCTGGGCAGAGATATTCAAATTGTGGTCAATGCTCATGAACATCAGACAAAAATGCGAGGGCGCATAGAAGTTTGTATGGCAGGAATATAGCCCATACAAAAAAAATCGTTTATAACTAAGATGAGGCCATATAGAATATTATTTACTCATACAATCACGCAACAATTTTAACGCCTGCACAACTGTTGCCATGCGGATGGTCTCGCGATCGCCCGAAAAAAAATGTGTAGCCGCAACATAGCAATGACTGCCCGGCCTGCTTATATCGGCCAGGCCGCTAATCCGTTTGTTGTTCATGCCTTCCAGCCGGTTTTCCGGTACGTCCAAATCGGCCAGTTCCGGCAATGCAGCCAGACGGCTTCCCAGTTCAGACGGCACAACCAGCCCGATAACGACAGTACCCACCGGCTTTTCCGCACTGCCACCGCCCGGCCCGGCCACGCCGGTAACAGAAATAGCGCAATCCACCTTTAAGGCGGATAACGCGCCCAGCGCCATGTCCCGAGCTGTTTCCAGGCTCACCGCGCCGTGCCGCTCCAGCACGGACTGTGGCACGTTCAGAAGCCGCTGTTTGATGTCGTTGGAATAGGCAATAATACCGCCGCCAAACCACTCCGAACTGCCGGGCAGCGCTGTGCAAAACGCACCAATCAGCCCGCCGGTACAGGATTCCGCCGTACCCAACACCTGCTTGCGAGCCATAAGCCCAACCGCCAGATCTGCAATTAGATCGCGTAAATTTTTATCCATAGTGTTGACCTATATGCCAAGCTCAGAATGAGTACCAAGGCGTATCAACAGCAGAGTTTCATCATCGGGCTTCTGGTAGATCAGAATCAGATCCGGCTTGATGTGACAATCGCGGTTGTTTTTCCAGTCACCAGTCAATGCGTGGTCTACATACTTGGGCGGTAAAGACTCATCATTAACTAATAACGACAAAACAGGATCAAGGGCGTTCTCAAGCTGTCGGTCTTTCTTTTTCTCTCGCTTAAAGTCGCGCTTGAACGCGGATGTCCAGGAAATATCACGCTCAATCGTCCGCATTTAATTCCTCAAACAGTGCCTTCACCGAGCGGACACGCGGCAAGCCGCCTCCCTTGGCTTCTTCCATGGCGGCAAGCGTTACGGCATTGGGCGTCATCAATTCCAGGGGCATCATTTTTTCCTTGGCTACCCTCGTCAATAAAATACGGACAGCATCGGATACTGTAAGCCCAATATCAGCCAGGGCGGCGGTCGCCTGTGCCTTGATTTCCCCGTTTATACGGGCCTGGACCAGTTGGTTTTGAGACATGCCATCTCTCCTTCTTTCATTTACTTGTAATACAAATGAATTACAAGTCAAGAAAGAATAAAACTAATAGCACTACATATCATAATTACAATATCCCCGAAACCTCCCCCACCTCCCGGCGCAGCACCCCGAGCAAAATCTCCAGTCCTTTTTTAAATTCGGCGAGATCCGCCGCGCCGGTCAGGGAAAGGCGCACATAATCCGGCGGCGGAGCTACCGTGAAAATCAAAAGAAATTATTTTACGGAGTAAGCAAGCATATCAAAGTGTAAATGCTCCATTTGACGGATTGATGCCTCATTAGGTAAAGGAATAATTACGGACTGTCGCCGACTTTGGCTTTGGCGGCAGCCCGTAATTATTATTGCTGCCAACAGGAGCCAGATATGCATAAATACATCAGGCTGTTACTTCTTTTACCTCTGGTGTCGATTCTATATCTTTTTCCGATGATTGTTACTTCTTTCCCCGCAAGCTCTGCCTGCGCCGCCACCTACAATCCGCAGGCCATGCGCGTGGTTTACGGCTTTGACCGCGAGTTCACGCCCTTCTCCTACGAGGATCCGGGCGGCAAGCCCGTGGGTTTTGACATTGATATCATTGAAAGCATCTTCAGCGGCAAAGCCACCCTGAGCATGCGCCCCCTGAACTGGTATTCCATTCCGCTGGAGCTTTCCTCCGGTGCCATAACCATCACCAGCGGCATGATCCTCACGCCGCAACGCGCCAAAGCCTATGGCTTTTCAGAGCAATCCACCTTTACTTCCAAACTGCGCTTTTTCACCAAGGTATATAAGCGAGTGCCCAATGCCTCCTTTTTACGCGGCCAGAGCGTATCTGTTGAAGAAGGGTCCTACGGTCAGGCGCTGATGGAAGAATTCGGCGGCATCAACATCAAGCCCTTCAAAACCCGCCCCCTGGCCATACGCGCTCTTTACAACGACGAAGTGGACGCCTTTTGCGGCCTGGACGAGCCTTCCTATTACCTGATCCGCAAACTCAACTATGGGGCCATTACCACGCTGGGCGCTCCGTTAGGTCAGGCTGAAATGCGAATTGCCGTAAACCGCGACCGGGGCGATGTGTTGCGCCTGGTCAATGACGGCCTGCGCGAACTGATAGCCAGCGGCGAATACAACCGCATCTACCGCAAGTGGTTCATCACCGAACTGGACGCCACTGAAACCGACGCCCTGCTCAAGGCGGCCAAAAACGCCACCATCAGCTCTTATGCGCCCTACAGCAAAGTCAATCAGGGCGCGGCCATTCTCACAGCCACCGGCAAAATTTACACTGGCTGCAATGTGGAAAATCCGGACAGATCCCTGACCATTTCCGCTCCGCGCGCGGCCCTGGCGCGTTGCGTGGCGGAAAACGAGCTGGAACTGCGGGCCGTGGTGCTGCTGGATCATAACGGAGCTCTGCTGCCCCTGTCGCAAACGGAACTGCAAAGCCTGCTTGAATTCGGGCGCGGCACTCTGGTGCTGACGCCTGACGCCAGCGGCAAGCCGGTCAGCCGCCTGCTGGCCGAACTGTTGCCCAACCCGGTTACCGGCACGGTAACGGGTAATTAGGCAACATGAACGCGCCTCATCTGCTGGCTGCGGATATCGGCGGCACCAACAGCCGCTTCGCCCTGTTCCGGCTGGAACCCGTTTCGCCGCAAATGGAGAATGCGTCCGTTTCATCAGGCGCGATAAGCTCACTCGCTTCGTCCAATGCGCTAATTCCAGCTGACACAGTGGACGCGCCAGCCGCGACCAATGCAGTAACGATAGGCCAGTTCCGGCTCAGTCTGGTGCCGGGCAGCAAATTGATGCTTTCCACACCGGATCATGGCAACTTCGGGCAATTACTGAACAGCTTGCGCGAAGCCAAAAGCCCCGGCGGTTTCAGCCTGCTGGACGAGGGCTTTAACCTGATCGGGGCTTCGCTGGCTGTACCCGGCCCGGTGCGGGACGATGTTTGCCAAGCGCCCAACATACACTGGCCGCTTGGCGCACAGGACGCCTGTGCCGCTCTGGACTGTAAAACACTTTTGCTTAACGATTTCGCGGCTCAGGGTCTGGCCTGTTTGTTCCCGGCGGTGCAGGGTTTGCGCCCGGTACTGCCCGGCCAGCCGCAACGCGCCTCGCCAAAAATCATTCTGGGGGCGGGGACAGGTCTTGGCAAGGCCATCATTCTGCCTGGTAGTGCCTCATTTTGCCGTGATGCTGCGTCAGATATCGTTTTTGCCTCCGGTCGAGTAGGAGAAGACTACACTCCCGTCGGCAAAAACTCACCTGCCTTGCCTGACGACAAAAGCAGGCACTACCCAACAAACTGCAAATTGCGAGACCACCACGATTTAAGCGCACGCATTCTGCCCTCCGAAGGCGGGCACAGCCTCTTCCCCTTCCGGGGGGAGGAAGAAGCCGCCTTTGAGGCGTTTCTCCGTAAAGTCAGCGGGCGGCGCGAAGTAATTGGCGATATGGTAGTCACCGGCTACGGTCTGGCCGCGCTTTACGCCTTTCACAGCGAGAAACAAAAGCTGTTGCCGCCGCCGGAAGTGACACCAAGGCTGGCCGGCTGCCCGGCGGCCTTGGAATGGCTGGCCCGTTTTTATGGCCGGGCCTGCCGCAATATGTTGCTGGAAACCCTGGCTTTGGGCGGGGTAGTGCTGTCCGGCGGGATGATTTCACATGTGCCGGGACTTTTGGGACACCCGGCCTTTGAAGCGGAATTCCGAAGCTGCGAAACCCAGGCACACTTGCTGTCCCAAGTGCCGGTCTGGTGGGCCAGCAACCCGGATTGCGGGTTATGGGGCGCGGCAATACATGGGCTGGAACATTTTTTGCAACGATAATGCATCCTGTGCCAATATGTTGAACAGATGTAGAAAATCGCTCAAAAAATCAGGGACAGCCGTATCATGCCTAACAAAAATCTGACCCGCCGTCTGCTTACAGCCGCGCTTGCCGCACTGCTCCTGGCCGGATTAGCCGGTTTGTCCGGCTGCGCGCTTTTAGGCAAAAAAGAAATTTCCTCTCTATCAGACCACTCTTACGGCGGAAAAAGCTACCGCGCCACCGGCAACGCCGGGGCGGTATGCCGCACCGCCAGCGCTCAAAAAGGCACTTACTACAAATACGGCGGCGCTACGCCCCAAACCGGCTTTGACTGCTCCGGGCTGCTCTATTGGAGTTTCAGGCAGAATGGCGTCAATGTGCCGCGCACCGCCAAACAACAATCTACTGCCGGACGCCGGGTAGACCGTTCCGCTCTTGTACCGGGAGATATTCTGGTCTTTAAAATCAAAAGCGGCTACCACACAGCGCTGTATCTGGGTGACAATCGTTTTGTGCATAGCCCGCGTACTGGTGCCAAAGTGCGCGAGGAAAATCTTGCTCAGGCTTACTGGAAGAATGCCTACGTTGGAGCACGTCGCATAATTTAGACAATCACATTATTATGTGTTATCCTGTCATATAACAGTGACAGGAACGCCATATGAAATTACTCTACATTCAAGCGTCGCCCCGCAAGGCCAAATCGCACTGTCTGGCCATAGGTGACGCCCTTGCCGAAGCCTGGCAAAGATATAATCCCGAGGCCACCATCACCCGGCGCAATGTTTTTGAAACCGCCATGCCGGAAGCGGATTACGATGCCGTGGAAGCCCGCTATCTTACCCTGTCCGGCCAGCCCGTACCGGAAGGAACCGAGGAATCGTGGCGTCAGGCCGAAGCCGAAGCACTGAATTTCGCCAGCCATGACCGCTACATCATCGCCACGCCCATGTGGAACTACCATCTTCCTTATAAACTCAAGCATTACCTTGATTTGATCTTTCAGCCCGGTATAACCGTAAGGGCATCAGCAAGTTACGATCAGGCGGTAAAAAGCAAACGCGTATGTTTTGTGCTGTCCAGGGGCGGGATGTATTCGCCGGGCAGTCCGCTGGATTTTCAGCGTCCCTATCTGGCCCATCTTTTCGATCGCCTGGGTTTTACAAGCGCCAACCTGCACTGGCTGATCATAGAGCCTACGGCTGATACACCCCAAAATATCAAAGACCTGCATACCATCAAAATAGCCGAGGCCCTGACCCTGGCCAAAGAATTTTAAACATATGAACACCGAAGAACGCCTGATCCGGCTGGAAGAAAACCTCGTCTTTATGGAAAGGCAGTGCGAAGGACTGAACGACGCGCTGCTGACCCAGCAGCGCCAGCTGGATCAACTGGAACGCCTCAGCGCCGGGCAGGCCGCCAAAATTCTTGAGTTGGAAGAACTTATGGAAGTTGGATCCGGGCGTGGCACGCTTGGTCACGAAAAACCGCCGCACTATTAAAATTTTGCCATGAAGCTGTCTGTCGCTATAATTTCCTTCAACGAAGAAGCAAACATTCGCCGCACTCTGGAGGCCATCCGGCCCCTGGCCGATGAAATTGTGGTTCTGGATTCATTTTCCACGGACAACACCGTAAGCATTGCCCGCGAACTGGGCGCACAGGTTTTTCAGGCTCCCTGGCCCGGCTATATCGAACAAAAAAACGCCTGCCTGGAAAAATGCAATGGCGAGTGGGTACTCAGCCTGGACTGCGATGAGGTTGTCAGCCCGGAACTGGCGGAGTCCATCAGGCAAGCCATGAATAACCCGCAAAAATACGCGGGCTTTACCCTGAACCGGCGCACTTTCTACCTTGGCCGCCTGCTGTGCCACGCCTGGCAGCCGGACCGCAAATTGCGTCTGGTGCGCCGCGCAGCCAGCCCCAAATGGACCGGCGACAACCCGCATGACCGCCTTTGCGTGGATGGCCCGCTTGGACATTGCCACGGCGATCTGGTGCATTACTCCTACCGCGATTTTTCCGCGCACATGGCCCAGACCCAGCGCTTTGCAAAACAAATAGCCGAAAGCTATTACGCCAAAGGCCGCAAAGCCGGTTACGCCGACCTGCTATTTCGCCCACCCTTCGTGTTCTTCAAGCGCTTCATCCTGCAACGGGCCTGTCTGGACGGCGTGCCCGGCCTGCTGGCCGCAGTAAGCAGCGCCGCCTATTCCTACATGAAATATGCCTTTCTCTGGGAATTATGGGCCGAAAAAGATGCGGACAAAACGAAAAATATACCTAAAAAATAGTATTGCCTCTGTGTCCGCGTTCGCCGCTTCGTTCACTTAATTGACCAAGTGATGTTCGTTTTATTCTTGTCGTTACTTGAATTTTAAGTACAAAAGCCTTACTTTGTTTTTAAGTGAGGAGCTTCATGTCAATGGAACTGAAACCACTGTCACCAACCAACGATTTCGTTTTCAAAAAAATCTTTGGCGAAAATTTGAATATTTTGAGAGATTTCCTGGGCGCTGTGTTGGACTTGCCCACCGAAGAGTATAAAGACCTGACCGTACTTGATCCTAACCTGGAGCGGGAATACCTTGATGACAAGCTCGGTATTCTTGATGTCAAAGTTACCACTGGTTCCGGCAAGGTGCTTGATATTGAGGTACAGATAAAGCCGCAACGATCCATCTGGAAAAGAATGCTGTTCTACACATCCAAAATGGTTGTAGAACAGGTAAAAAGTGGCCACCCGTATGACAAAATCAACAGAGCAATCAGTATCTTGATCACCGATTTTGTTATGGTTAAGGAAAACAATTCGTACCATAACTGCTTCCGTCTTTATGACGAAAAAACCGAGGCACATTTTCAGGATTCCTTTGAGATCAATGTTTTGGAGATACCAAAACTAAATACGGCTGATTGTACGCAACTGGGAAACTGGATGCGCTTCTTCAGCGCAACTACAGAGGAGGATTTTATGAACGCAGCGCTAACAAGCCCGGCTATAAATGAAGCCTGGGGCGTCATAAAAGTCCTGAGTGGTGATGAACGAGCCAGAGCCTTGGCCGAAGCCCGGGAAAAGCACCTTATGGACATGGCTTCTTATGCGGACGATGCCCGGTATGAGGGCAAGCATGAAGGAAAATTGGAAGTTGCCCGAAATGCCTTGCTTGAAAATTTACCTATAGAAATCATTGCTAAATTGACCGGTCTATCTTCTGATGAAATACAGCAGATTGCCCGCCTTTCGTAGTAGCCGAGCTTTTCTAGCCCCCAAATAACAAAAGCGGCCTAAACCGCTTTTGTTATTTGGGGCTTTGCCCATCCTCTTTACATGCTACTTCTGCAATTCCGCCATTACAGCGTTAAGCTCCTGCGCCATGTTCGAGAGTTCCTGCACGGCAGAGGATGACTGCACCATACCCTCGGCAGTTTCACCAACGATTTTGTTGATTTCCTCAATGGCGTTGTTGATTTCTTCGGAAGTGGCGCTTTGCTGTTCCGCAGCCGTGGCAATGGACGACACCACCGCCGAGTTGGCCGAGGCCAGATTGACGATTTCCGAAAGCGCCTGACCGGAAGTATTGGCCAATTCCGTGGCTTCGGTTACGGCCTTGGCCGCTTCGTTAACCTCATTGATATTGGTGCGGGCCGAGTTCTGAATGGCCGTGATGTTGCTGCCCACTTCATGCGTGGCGGTCATGGTTTTTTCCGCCAGCTTGCGCACTTCATCGGCCACCACCGCAAAGCCGCGCCCGGCTTCACCGGCGCGGGCTGCTTCAATGGCGGCGTTAAGGGCCAGCAGGTTGGTTTGATCCGCTATATCGGAAATGACGTTCATCACCCCGCCTATGCTCTCGGCCTGCGTTCCCAGTTCCTGCATGTTTGTCTGAAGATGTGTGGCAACCGTATGCACCTGGTTGATGGATTGCACCACTTTGTCAACCAGTCCCGCGCCGTCCTGGGCCTTGGCTCTGGTCAGTTCAGACTGTTCCGAGGCCTGACCGGCGTTGCGGGCCACTTCCAGCACGGTGGAGTTCATTTCGGTCATGGCCGAAGCAGTGCTTTCTACCCGGTCGCGCTGCATTTCGGCCCCGCGTGAAACCTGTTCCACCTGGGCGGAAATTTCTTCGGAGGCAGCAGCCACCCGGTTGGATATTTCCGTAGCCTGATCGGTTACGTTGCGAATCAAGCGCTGCTGCCGTTTGGCGAGGGTAACATCGGTGCAAATTTCCATGAAGCCCTGTACAACGCCCTTTTCATCAAACAGGGGCAGAGCGGAGACGGAAAGTTCAAACTCCTGGCCCGGAGCGGGATGGCTGACAACTTCGGCGTGTACAACTCCCTTGCTCTGAATCGCCTTGGTGGCGCAACATTCGGCATTGTTGCAGTTGGGGGTGTTTAAGCAGGAACCGCAATTTTTGCCTGTCATGTCGCTGCCGAGCATTGTGTGGACAATATTGTTTGAGAAGCGGACTTTTTTATCGAGATCGCCGGTAAAAATACCCAGGGGCATTGCATCCAGAACCTTGGTATAAGAGTCACACACCATGTTGACGCTGGTAGCCAGCGCCGAGAATGAGCCGGGGAAGGACTTGGCGTCGCTTCGGATTCGATAATCCCCCACAAGTATTTCGCGGGCACCTTCCTGTATATCGGCAATAAGCAGTTCAATCACTTGCGGAATCTGCCGCAGGGCGGTCAGCATGCGGCCTACTTCGCCACCTTCGTGGTTTTTGATTTCGGCCTTGAAGTCGCCTGTGGCAATGGCATCGGCAAAATTGCTCATGCCGCGCAGAGTACGAATCAGACCGATGATGATTAGCACGGCCAGCAGAATGCCCAGCAACAGGCCACCCGCGCTTACGCTGAGCAGCAGTGTTTGCCCGGACCGGCTTTCAGCGGTAATGGCCGGGCCGCTCTCACTCATGCGCTGGTTGTAGGATTCGCTCAGAGCTTGAATCTCTTTCATAAAAATGGAGCGGAACTCACGGCTCTCCGCCAGCGACCCGGCAGTGGCGTCCGCCGCTTGCAGCATGGCATTAGTGGCGGCAAACATCTTTTCAGCCGCTGGCATCAACTCGCCACTGTAAACTTGCCTGACTTCCGGCAAAACAATAAAGGCACCCATTTCTTGCAACTGGGTGTTCATGTCCTTAATTATGGCAACCATCTGCTCCCGGTCGCTTGCCGAGCGTCCATAATAAAAGCGCCCCATGGCGGAGAGCAGGCGTCCATACTCAATCAGGGATGTATTAATGCTAAAAAGCAACTGGCTGTTATTGTTGGCGGCGGCTGTTTCCGACATACGTTGAAAAGCGCCGTGCATGATCCTGGAATTTGGCCGCACCGAATTATCATACAAATCCAGCATTACTTTAATATCAGCCGCGATTTTGTTCAGGGTTCCGGCATAGTTGCGCCCGGCGGCGCGAAGGCGATTGGTGGTTTCGATGCTCTCCTTGAGCGTCATATCTTTTTGGGCTTCCGCAAGCTTTTTATCCAGACTATCCAGCGCGGTCACCGCCGAGTTCATTACAGCCGGGTCGCGTGAACTCATAAAGGCGTTCGCCCCGGTGGTTGCAGTGAGCAAATCGACCATGGCGTCACTGGTGCTGACGTTCATCCGGGCGAGTCTGCGGTATTCGGAAAGTCCGTCTATGGATTTATTCAGATAGTTATAGCCTGCAAAGGATACCACAGCCAAAATGACCATCATGCTGACAAAACCGATTATGATCTTGTGCTTCGTTGTCATGGAAATTTCCCCCCTTGAAAATGGAGCATTAAATCAGTTTTATGATGCTTGGTACAATACCCCTTTAAATACAGCCTGCCTATTAGATACCATTTCTGTGTGAAAAATAACGCGCGGCGTTGCCCATGCAAACGCCGCGCGTAACAACCAATTATATCCTCTACTTCTGCAGTTCAGCCATTACTGTATTCAGTTCCTGAGCCATGCGCGAGAGTTCCTGCACGGCGGAGGAAGATTGCACCATGCCCTCGGTGGTTTCACCCACAATCTTGTTAATCTCCTCAATGGAATGGCTGATCTCTTCAGAGGTAGCGCTCTGCTCCTCAGCAGCGGTGGCGATGGAGGCTACCACGGCGGAGTTGGCCGAGGCCAGACTGACGATTTCCGCAAGCGCCTGGCCGGAGGTATTGGCCAGCCCGGTAGCCTCGTTAATCGCCTTGGCCGCTTCGTTTACCTCATTGATATTGGCACGTGTGGAATTTTGAATGGCCGTGATGTTGCTGCCCACTTCATGCGTGGCGGACATGGTTTTTTCCGCCAGCTTGCGCACTTCGTCAGCCACTACCGCAAAGCCGCGCCCGGCCTCGCCAGCTCTGGCCGCTTCAATGGCCGCGTTAAGGGCCAGCAGGTTGGTCTGATCCGCGATATCGGAAATGACGTTCATCACCCCGCCGATGCTCTCGGCCTGAGCGCCCAGTTCCTGCATGTTTGTTTGCAGGTTCGTGGCAACCGCATGCACCTGATTGATGGAACGCACCACGCTTTCCACCAGGGTAGCGCCATCATTGGCCTTGCTTCTGGTCTGTTCCGATTGTTCCGAAGCCTGCCCGGCGTTGCGGGCCACTTCCAGCACAGTGGAGTTCATTTCGGTCATGGCCGAGGCAGTGCTTTCCACCCGGTCGCGCTGTGTTTCCGCCCCGCGTGAAACCTGCTCTACCTGGGCTGCCAGTTCTTCGGAAGCCGCTGCTACCCGGTTGGATATTTCCGTAGCCTGTTCGGTTACGCGGTCAATTTTGTGCTGCTGCTGCTTGGATTCGGTAATATCTGCGCAAATTTCCATAAAGCCGTGCACGTTATGCTTTTCATCAAACAAGGGCAGAGCGGAAACAGAAAGCTCCAACGCCTTGCCAGAAGACGGATGGATGATAACTTCGGCGTTGACAACGGCCTTGCTCTGCATGGCCTTGGCGCCGCAGCACTCGGCATTGTTGCATTTTGCGGTGTTGAAGCAGGAGGCGCATTGCATGCCTGCCATATCTTTACCGAGAACATTATGGACAAGCTTGTTCGAGTAACGGACTGTTTTGTCGGCATCGGCGGTAAAAATAGCCAGGGGCATCTCATCAAGCACGCCGGTATAGGCATCGCATACCTGGTTGACGCTGGTTGCCAGCGTTTCAAAGGAGCCGGGGAAGGATTTGGCGTTAATTCTGGCCCGATAGTGACCGATAAGTATTTCACCGGCATCTTTATGCATATCACCGATAAGCCGTTCCAGCACTTGCGGAATCTGGCGCATGGCCGTCAGCATGTGTCCCACTTCGCCGCCCTCGCGGCTTCTGACCTCGGCCTTGAAATCACCTTCGGCAATGGCATCGGCAAAGGCGCTCATGTTGCGCAGCACCCGTACCAGGCCCATGATAATAAACACGGCCAGCATAATGCCAAGCAACAGCCCCGCGCCGGTTACGCCCACCATAAGATTTTGGGCGGTGGCGTTTGCCGCCAAAGTGGCCGCGCCCTGATTGTTCATCTGATTGTTCACGTCCTCGCTGATCCGGGTAGCGATTTGCCTGATGCTGTCGCTTATCACCAGAAGATCGGCGTTGGCCTTGATGGTAGCGTTAATGTCCTTCGCGATGGTAGTAGAAGCCGCCATCATGGTGTCATAAACCTGCTTGACCTTGGCCACGGCTATGCGTCCTTCCTCGATGCGCACCAGGGTATCGAAAACAGCTATTTGCTTGCCGAACTCCGCCAGAGCTTCATCCGCTTCCTTGATACTGGCCTCGTTGCGGGAATAGGCAGAGCGGGCAAAAGCAGAGCGGGTTACGGCCAACTGATCCATTGTCACAAACACCTGATCAAGCATGGGCCGGTTGCCGATGGAATGAGCGATTTTGCCCAGAGCGATCAATTCCGCGCTCATCCGCCGTCCGGCTGGCCGCATTTGGTCTTGATATTCAGATACGACCAGCAAAACATCCTTTTCCAGAATGTCCATTCCGGATGATTGTTCACCAAGGCGCGTTTGAATTTCGGTCAAGGCGTCACGCGTTTCTTTTTTGGCCGTCAATCCTTCGATATTTTTAATAAGATCCCGGTTTTTAGTAATATCACCCCGGGCGCTCTGCATATTTTTAGTGTTCAGATCAATACGAAACAGTCTGATATTTGCCGAGGAATCGATCTGATTGGATACGACATCCGAGGTACCCACGTTAAGTCGGGCCAGGCGGCGATACTCATTAAATGACTCTGTCGCGCCGGAAAGACTGATATATCCGATAACGGCGACAACGCCGATCAGGACAACCATCACAACAAATCCCAAAATTATTTTAAACTTTGTGGTCATTTTGACCCCCCTGTTTTTATTATATTTTTCACAAATAACCTTTATGAAAAATATGGCTTATCCATAAACTAACACACTGATTATAATTATTCCAGACTAATTGCGTACTATTAGGAAACAAATATACCCCCCCGAAAATTATGCAGTATTTTCAGCAAGATATACTGCAATAATTGTCTCGTACGCCATTTTTTAGCCAACCCTATACGCATACACAATTTACAACGCGGCAGGTTGTCCGAACTATCTGGCGGCAAGAATTTTTAAAAAAGAATACAGGTCAAAAAAAAGCGGCCGAAGCCGCTTTTTGGGGGATCCACCCGTTTTATTCCTTACTTCTGCAAATCCGCCATGACAGAGTTGAGCTCCAGCGCCATGCGCGAAAGTTCCTGCACGGCGGTGGAAGATTGCACCATGCCCTCGGTGGTTTCACCTACAATTTTGTTAATTTCTTCAATAGCATGACTGATTTCTTCGGAAGTGGCGCTTTGCTCCTCGGCAGCGGTGGCAATGGAGGTAACTACAGAGGAGTTGGCGGAAGCCAGATTGACAATTTCCGAAAGCGCCTGACCGGAGGTATTGGCCAGGTCCGTGGCCTCGGTAATCGCCTTGGCCGCCTCGTTCACCTTGTCGATATTGCTGCGCGTAGAATTCTGAATAGCTGTAATATTGCTTCCCACTTCCTGAGTGGCGGTCATGGTTTTTTCCGCCAGCTTGCGCACTTCATCGGCCACCACCGCAAAACCGCGCCCGGCCTCGCCGGCCCTGGCCGCTTCAATCGCCGCGTTAAGGGCCAGTAGGTTGGTTTGATCCGCTATGTCGGAAATGACGTTCATCACCCCGCCGATGCTCTCGGCCTGCGTTCCCAGTTCCTGCATATTTGTCTGAAGGTGCGTGGCAACCGTATGCACCTGATTGATGGAGTTAACCACTTTTTCCACCAGCGTGGCCCCGTCGTTGGCCTTGACTTTGGTCAGCTCGGACTGCTCCGAGGCCTGCCCGGCATTTTTCGCTACTTCCATTACGGTGGAGTTCATTTCCGTCATGGCCGAGGCAGTGCTTTCCACCCGGTCGCGCTGTGTTTCCGCCCCGTTTGAAACCTGTTCCACCTGGGCCGCCAGCTCCTCGGAGGCAGCAGCCACCCGGTTGGATATTTCCGTGGCCTGCTCGGTGACGTTGCGGATCATGCGCTGTTGCTGCTTGGTTGCGGTAATATCGGCGCAAATCTCCATAAAACCTTGCGTAGCTCCCTGTTCATCCAGCAGGGGAATAGCGGAAACGGAAATTTCCAAATTATTGCCTGAAGCCGGATGGATATCAATTTCCCCGGCTGCAACGCCTTTGTTCTGTATCGCCTGGGTGGCAAAGCATTTGTCATTGTTACAATTGGGGGTATTAAAACATGAAGCGCAGCTTCGGCCAGACATGTCGCCACCGAGAATCGACCGGGCAAGAGTGTTCGCGTAAAGAATCTTTTTGTCGCGGTCGCCGGTAAAAATGACCAGCGGCATGGTATCCAGAATTTTCGTATAGGCGTCGCACACCGTATTGACGCTGGTAGCCAGCGTTTCAAATGAGCCGGGGAAACCATCGGCCTTTAGCCTGACCTGATACTCGCCAACAAGAATTTTGGAGGAACCTGTTTTCAGATCGCCAATAAGCCGTTCCAACACTTGCGGAATCTGCCGCAAAGCCGCCAGCGTCTGACCGACTTCGCCGCCTTCACGGCTTTTGACCTCGGCCTTGAAATCACCCTGGGCAATGGCATCGGCAAAATTGCCCATGCCGCGCAGGGTGCGGACCAGGCCGATGATGATAAACACGGCCATGATAATGCCCAGCAGCAACCCCACGCCGGTAACACTCAGCATGAAAGCCTGGGCTGCGGCATTGGCCGAAAGCGTGGCCGCATCCTGGTCATTCATCTGATTGTTGACGGTTTCGCTGACCGTGTCGGCAGCCTTTTCAAGTTCCGCATCAATCACGTCAACGTCCGCAGTAGCCTGAATAGCATCCCTGGCGTTCTTCCGCATTACATCGGCAGCGGCCAGAACATCACCATAAGCTTTGCGAATTGTAGCAAAGCGCGCACGGCCTTCGGGAGCGACCAGCGTCTTCTCGATTGCGTCTATATCCTTGCCCAGCGCGGCCAGAGCCGCATCCGCGTTATCAGCGTTTACCAGGCTGCGGCTATAGGCCAGAATGGCGAGCCTACCCCGGACAGCGCCCAAATTATCCAGGGCTGCCGCGTTCATGCTGACGCCGGTTTCGTTATCCAGCGAAGAAGCAAACCTGGTCAGTTCCGCCAGTTCGCGGCTCAGGGTCTGCATGGCCGGAATCATTTGCTTCTCGTAGCCATTAACTGTTCCCATTGAGGATTTTTCCATCGCATCTACAAGCAACAATTGATCGGCGGTGCGTTTTTCCATGATCTCCAGTGCGTCCAGGGTGGTCTTGCTGGCGGCAATGGCTTTGGTATCCGCAACCAGTTTCTGACTCTGGCTTAGCCGCTCGCGGGCGGCTGCCATGATTTTCGGATCCACATTAAGGCGAAACAAACGCCGTTGGGAGGTGGATTCGCGCTGCTCGGCGACAATATCGGAAGTGCGCACATTGAGTTGGGCCAGACGGCGGTATTCATTAAAGGCACTTGTCGCTCCGGCAAGGCTGATGTACCCAATGGCGGCGACTACGCCGATCAATACAACCATCACCACAAATCCGATAATTATTTTCAATTTTGTGGTCATCTCTGCTCCTGTGGGTTAGTATATTTTTTATGGACGCCATATAAAAAAATATACTTATCCTATAGTTACGAAACTAAACATGATAATTCCAGATTGATTGCGTATGATTAGAAAATTTGCATATTCAAGGCCGAGATTAGAGAGTCCCTCAATTTGAGCAAGGCAGGTAGTGCCTGCTTTTGCCGTCAGGCAAGGAAGATGAGTTTTTGCCGACTGGAGTGTACTCTTCTCGTACTCGACAGGAGGCAAAAACGATATCTGACGAAGCCTCACGGCAAAATGAGGTACTACCAGTTGCGGGCAGGAAAGGATTTGCAGAACAGAGGCGTTATCTGGCGCAGTCAGAAGAAAAGACTCTTTTGGCTACATTATCCGGGAGCGGGAGACTCTGGCCATGGCTGCCTTTACCGGGCGCTCTTTTTGGGAAAGGGCTTCGAGAATAAGGGGTGTTCCCGCGCAGGTGGGGGCGAAATCAAAGCGCAGCATCATGCAAGCGCCCAAAGGAACCGGTAGGCGAAAAAGGTTGGCGGCGCTGCGCATGCGGCCGGGGCTCCAGGTGGCTGCCGGGCCGATCAAAATCGACCCGCAACTGAAGCGGCCGGGAATATCCAGTTGCCGAATCAGCTTACAGACGCGCAGGGGCGAAAGGTTCCGCTCAAGGCCAAATTCCGCAGCCGAACGGTCGCCTGCCTGGTGGGCGTCCAACGCCGTGGGCGTGCCCCTGCCCGGCGCTGCAAGCGCACTATTAATTGAGGCTTCAAGAGTACTCTGACCCGGCGCAACAGGCGCGTTCTGTATTGTTGAAGCGGCATTGCGCTGCCCCATCCGAGCACAAATTCCCCGCAAAGACCAGGCGTTTGGAAAGCCGACAAGCAGCCCCCGGCTGGCCAGACGGCCAGCCTCGCGCAGCACGGCGGCGGGATTTTCGGCAAACTCCAGGCCGTTCAGACAGACCACATAATCAAAGCTGTGATCCTCAAAAGGAAGTTGTTCGGGGTTGTTAAGGCTGATGTCAACGCGGCGTCCAAGGCGTTTACGCGCAAGCAAGGCCAATTCCTGGTTTTGTTCCTGCCCGGTGACATCAAAACCGGCTTCCCAGAAACTTTCCAGAAAACGCCCGGAAGCGCAAAAAAGTTCCAGCAGATTGTGTCCGCGACGCGGCCAGCCCGCAATCATCCGGCGCAACAAAAGCTGCTGCGCGTCCAGAGCAAAGCCGCCACGCGGCGAGTCATACCAGACGTCGTAACTGAAAACAGGCAAGAAGAACCTACCATTAAGGCTGGATAGTGTTACTTTACCTAGAGCCTTAAAATCGAGTTGTCAGCACAGGCAAATTCGCAATAGCGATATTCCGAGGCTTCCTTTTCGTTTAACCAGCGTTCATTGTCCACATGGTAACGGAAACTGATTTCCTCGCCGTTGGGCAATTCGATTTCAAGCGTGAAGCTGCCGTTCTTGTTTTTCTTCATAGGGTGGCGCTTTTCATCCCACTCATTGAACGATCCAACAATACAAACATTTTCGGCGTCGGCAACATCTTCGGGATCAAGCTTAAAACGTACCTTGCAGGTCGGACGGGACTTGAGGCGGTTGATCTTGATTGGCATTTGAGCACCTCCTGCGGGGAGACTCCCCGCGCATTACCGGAACAGCCTGCCGGGCCGACAGTACCCGGCGTTATTGGGAAACACCTTTTACTGCCTTAATTTTAATATGCAAATTATAAATACTATAAAAGAAGCCGTATCTAACGGCAAGCGAAAGATACGGCAAAAACACAAGCAAATCCGGCTGGCAGCTTTTACCGGGCCGCTGTGTTGCATTTTATTTAAATAAAAAGGCGCTCATGACACTAAGCCACTACCACATTCAGGCTCTCTTCCATAGCAGCCCGCAACTCGTTTTCCCGGCCATCGGCCAGTCCGCACAGGCCGAACACCGCAGAAAAAAGCATTTCCAGCGGCAAGGTAAGATTCTGGCTTCCGTTGTCGATATGACAGACGTCATTTTCAACCTTGAGCACATACACCCGGCGATCCTTCTGTTCGCCGGAGCCGGAAACCACGGAATAAACCAGCCGGTTGTCGGGCAGGGCGAACAGGCGTAGCCGAATCAGCGCACGGCTTTCCTCGTCGAAGAACGAACCTTCGGAAAACAGACGCCCTCTGAAACAGAAGTCGCCACCCTGATAACCCTGCAAGGTAAATTCTTCAAAGGACTGGCCTGTCCTTTCACCGGAAATGTCCATACTCCCTCCAGTTTCATACCAGGTCGCATTCTAACAAGTTTGAATCTAATCGCAAGCTCGAATCTAATCGAAAACCGATATCAGTCCAGCGGCAAGGTCAACTGGCGCGGGCCGGAAGCTTTGCGCCTCCGGCCAACGCCCTTTTCCGTTCCTTCCTCTGCCGCGTCCTTAACGTAAGCGCTCTCTGCGGCTGTCGGCAAGCTTTCGCTTTTGCCGAATAATTCGCCCCCGCCGCGCTCCGTCCAAAATTTTTGCAAATCCGCGCGTGAAACCCGGTAGCCGCGACCCAGACGCGCCGCCTGCAAAGAGCCGTCAAGAATCGACTTGCGCAAAGTCTCCTTGTGGCAATGCAGAAGCTCGGCGGCTTCCGCCAGCGTATACGTCGTCTTGTGCATATTATAAACCGCCGGAATAAGCTATTATCACTCCAGGTCAAGCAATGTCAACTTTTAGCCTGTTCCTGACGTTTATATCAATCCAAAACATCTATAAGCATGTTTAAGCAGCTTTAAATGATAATGGAATGATTAAATCCGCATTTGTTCATTTAAAGTCATTTAGCGTCACTTTAGCTCGAAATTCATTTATGCAAGCATACTCCGCCAAAAAGTCGCCTGTTATATCAGCGGCCATTATTATGCGGTCTTCCATTCTTTAATGGCAACCAGTTCGTTTTTCTGGTAATCATGCTCCATGATTGTATGGATTCGCGATGCAATTAGGGATACGCATGAAATTTTTGATTTCCGCCTCTTTTTTCCGCATTGTCGCCTTCAGCGCAGGGCTGGCCCTGGTGCCGCTGCTTTGCGTGCTGTTCGGCGTTGGCCTTATCCGGGTGGAACAAAGTTACGAACAAACAAAAGAACATACGCACCAATCCATGCTGGCTCTGGCCTCCATGCAGCGCGAACTCAATCTGACCAGCCGCAGCCTGCTGAACAGTGTTGCCATGGACAAAGAAATCAAATCAGGAAGCCCGGAGCAGATAGCCGGACTCCTGAACCGACTGTATCACACGCTTGGACTCTATGACGGCCTGGGCTTATACGACCGGCAGGGAAGACTGCTGGCTTCGGCAGGCCGGGGCGACGGCATGCCCCCTGAAACCGTGGATGTACCCTGGGAGGCCGCTGGCACCGAATCACCCCTAAATGCTTCATCTGGCGCTGCATCTGACGCGGCTTCAGGCGTTTTATCTGCCGAATATAACAAAGCCGGGCTGTTCCGTTGCGCCGTTCAGGGCGAGGCGCTTATGTTCGCCTACGCCCTGCAAGGACAGGACAATACCTTTCTGGCCGCCTTTCTGGATTTCTATTCCATGCGCGATCAGCTTCACCGCCTGAATTTGCCTACCGGTTATGTAGCCGTATTTTTGAACGCGAACCTGCAACCAGCCTACACCTATGCGCCGGACCCGCGCTTTGCGCGATCTCCGGACAATATCGGCGAAAGCATCCGCAAAGAGCTGGCGCACGATACCGTCTATAATTTGCAGAGCCAGGAAAACAGAGTCCGCAACATCAAGGACAGCAACGGCGTCAAGTTCATTTTGTCCTTTACCGCCCTGCGCCGGCAGCCCTACGATCCGCCTTACCTCTATATCGCCCTGGCCATGGACGAAGAAGTCATTTTCAACAATGCCCGCGAAAATCTTAAAGATACCACCCGCCTGCTTGTATCCGGGGTGGTCATCAGTCTGGCGGCGCTCTGGCTGCTCTGCCTGATCTTTTTCAAAATACCGGCGGGAAGGCTGCTTCGGATAGCCAAAGCCTTTGGACAGGGCGATTTTTCCGCCCGATCCGCCTTGCCGAAATCTGGCTCCGGCAGTCTTGCCTTCAAGGATTTTTCGCTGGCCCTTTCCGGTATGGCCGAAGAAATAGAAGGACACGAAAGCAACATCAAGGAAGCCAGCGCAAGCGCCATCCAGGCCGGGCGCTCCAAAAGCGAATTTCTGGCCAACATGAGCCACGAAATCCGCACGCCGCTCAATGCCATCCTGGGCATGACCTATCTGGTGCAAAAAAGCGAACTTGGGAGCAATCAGCGCAGCTATGTAAACAAAATTCAGGGAGCCAGCCGAAACCTGCTGCATGTAATCAATGACATTCTGGACTTTTCCAAAATGGAAGCCGGAAAAATGGACATTGAGCAAATTCGCTTCGCTCCGCGCGATCTCTTTAGTAACCTGGCCACCCAGTACAAGCCAAAAGCCCTGGAAAGCGGCATCCTGTTCGAGGTCAACATCGCGCCGGAAGTACCCATGTATCTGGTTGGCGATCCGCTGCGTCTGGAACAGGCTCTTGGTCATCTGCTGGAAAACGCTTTCCGGCATACCTGGAAAGGCTCCATACATGTAAGTTGTTCGCTGATCAGCATCGTGCGCAGCGAATGCGATTTGCGTATCACGGTTGCCGATACCGGCGCGGGCCTGGGCCCGGTAGAACTTGAATCCTTGCGTTCGGCCTTTGCCGCAAAAAGTACGCCCTCCTCCAGCTGGGACAAAACACGTCAGGGTCCGGAGCTCGGCCTGGCCATAGCCCAGCGGATTCTGGAAATGATGAACGGCTCCATTGCTGTCGCAAGCGAAGCCGGGCGCGGCACCATTTTTACCTGCACAGCCCGTTTTGTTTACCTGGATACGGATCAGTCCCGCCATTCCGTTGTCCTGACAGGCAAACGCGTCCTCATTGCCGACAGTGATGAAATCAGCCTGGCCCTGTACGGCTCCATGCTGAACAACTTTTCTCTTTACGCCAAAGGCGAAAACAGGGCGCGCGCGGCCCTGGAAGAACTGGCCGCAGCCGATGCCAGAGGTGAGCCGTATGACTTTTTTATGCTGGATTGGCGTAACCTTGAGCTTGATTCCAGCGAAATCATCAATCAGGTCAGAAATGGACTGAGCCTTGGCCGGGTGCCGCGCATTCTGGTAATTGCGGAGGCCGGAAGCAGCGAGGTGCGTAAAAAGGCCGAAGAAGTAGGCGCGGACGTATTTCTGCACAAGCCCATGGACGCCTCGGTACTGTTGGACATCATGATGGGCCTGTACAACGGAAGCGAACTGAGCCAGCTTGGCAAAGCCGTAAGCGAAAGCCTGAGCCGCCTGCCCACCCGCACCCTGTCCGGCCTGCGTGTGCTGCTGGTGGAAGATAACCTGCTCAATCAGCAGTTGGCGCAGGAGATCATGGAGCAACAGGAAATAGAGGTAAGCCTTGCGGTCACCGGCAGTCAGGCTTTGCGCTCCATCGCGGCGGGGCAGCAAGCTTCCGGGCATCTGCCTTTCGATCTTGTGCTCATGGATCTGCAAATGCCGGAAATGGACGGCTTTGAGGCCACCTGGCGCATCCGCAAGGATAGCCACCTTGGCGCGGTGTATCTGCCGATCATCGCCATGACCGCGCATAGCAGCCCGGAAGAAATAAACGCCTGCTACAAAGCCGGCATGGACGACTACGCCTCCAAACCCATTGACATAACCCTGTTTTTTGAAGCCCTGGGGCGCTGGCTGCCTATATTGCCCGATAATGACCGAATTTTGGGCGAGGATTTTTGCCGGTTGCTGAAATTTACGCGCAATCAGGACGCCGAAGCCATGTCGGTTTTCGCTCTTATGCAGGAGCCGCTTAAAGCCTTTATCGGCGAAGGGCGGGTTAAAAAACTCCAGAAGATGATCTGGGAACATGCCTGGCCGGAAGCCGCCGCTTTTTGCGCCTATCTGGCGGATCTGCTTTTCCCCGGAACCAGCCTGGAAAACAACTTCCGCAAGCCGGAGCCGAAAAACGACGCCGGGGCCGAAGCAAAAAAACCGGGAGGGAAAGCCGAACCGGAAAAGGATGATCCGGAAAGCCGGGAAAAAGATGCCGAATCCGGCGCGGGAGGGCAGATCTGATGTTCCGCCTCAATTCCGTACGCCGCGCAATGTTGCTTACGCTGTTTCTGGCCATGCTGCCGGGCCTTTGCATTTTGCTTTACTCCGGCTTCGAAAACCGGGATCAGCGACAATTCGAGGAAAACGACATCTATCTCAGCCAGCTTTCCAGAGTGGCGGAGACGGCAGATCGGATTACATACAACACCAACACCATGCTCCTGGCCGTATCCCAGCTTTCCGAAGTGCGGGACCAGGAATTTGCCGCCCTTGACAAAATCTTCGCCTATTTGCTGGAGTCTTACCCCCTGTATTCAAACATCATGCTGATCGATGCCGAGGGCAAGGTTCTGGCCTCCGGACAGCCTACGGCAAGTGGTGCTACTCCCCGGGGCATCAAGCTGTTCATGGAAATGAGCTGTCCGGGCAATTTGCATATCAGCGACCAAAGCCTTGAAGTGCGCAGCGGCCTACAGGTTATTCCTCTGGCCGTAGCCGTTTCCTGCGAGGATGGGCTACCCGCGCAAATGCTGGTGGCACTGCTTAAAGTTGATCAGGCGATGCGGTTCTTCGACGCAATTGAACTGCCGGAAAATTACCAGCTTGATTTGTTCGACCGTCAGGGAGCGGTCATTTACTCCAAGCCGCCACGTCTGGCGGACGACCTTGCCCCGCGCCCGGAAGATTACGACCCGGACGGGACCGGCTCCTTCCGCATCACTGCGGCTGACGGCACGAAAAAACTGGTTGTTTATCGACAGGTTTACAACCGGGACAGCGACACTCCATATCTGAACGTGCAGCTTTCCGCCCCGGTTGCTCAGGTCTTTGCCGCATCCTCCAAAATGGTGCAGATCTATCTGTTCCTGATTCTGCTTACCGTGGGCCTGGCCATACTCATTGAATCCGGCCTGGGCCAGAGCGTTCTGGGGCAGCCCATCGCACGGCTTTATAATACTGTGCAGGCCCTTTCACGCGGTGAACTCAGCGCCAGAGTCCGCCCTGCCCGCAAACGCCGGGCGATGCCCTATGATCAGGAAGACAAGTCGGACAGTAGCCCAAAAGAGGCTTCCGGCAAGCGGCAGTTGCCTGGTGAGCTTGGCAGCCTGGCTGGCGCTTTTGACGAAATGGCCTCGGCGCTGGAAGAGCGGCACGGCATACTGGTAATCGCCAAACATGAAGCGGACGAAGCCAATGAAGCCAAAAGCGAATTTCTGGCCAACATGAGCCACGGCATCCGCACACCGATGAACGCCATCATCGGCATGACCTATCTCATGCTGAAAACCGAGCTGGATGCCAAACAACGCTCACAAGTCAATAAAATTTATACCGCCGCCAGCTCACTTTTGGGCATTATCAACGATATCATCGATTTTTCAAAAATCGAGGCCGGACAGATCAGCATGGAATATTCCCGCTTTTCCATCGATGATATCCTGGAAAATACGCTGAATCTCATCGCTCAACGCGCCGATGAACAGGGAATTTGCGTGGAATATAGCATTAATCCCGATATACCGGCCACCATGATTGGCGATCCGATGCGCCTGGGCCAGATTTTGCTGAACCTTGTCAACAACGCGGTCAAATTCACGGAAAAAGGCGATGTGCAGATTCACGCGGAAGTGGAAGACTTCTTTGATGAGCCTGCCAGACCGGACGAGCTAAACGAGCATGGCGAGTTGCTCATGCCTGACGAACGCAGTGAGCGGCTCCAACCAGACGAACGTAGTGAGTTGCTCATGCCTGACGAATGCAGTGAGTTGCTCATACAGGGCGGTGCGGACACGGAGAACAACAAAAGCTCCGCTGAAAGCGAAACCTCTCCGGCCAACGCGGCAGAAGCGGCCATGCGTCTGGCTGGACGGCCCAGCCCGGATCATGTGCGAAAAGCAGGTCTGCGCTCCGCCACCAGCTTTACCGCTGCGCCCGCCAGACCACAGCTGCCGGAATCAGGTCATCCTGGCAAGCAGGTCAAGCTGGCTTTCAGCATCAAGGATACCGGCATCGGCATGACCGGCGAGCAGGTGGAAAAACTGTTCCATGCCTTTACTCAGGCCGATGGCTCCACTACCAGAAAATTCGGCGGCACCGGCCTTGGCCTTACCATAACCAAAAAACTCCTGGAACTGATGCACGGCGACGTACACATCGAAAGTACCCCCGGACTCGGTACCACCGTCAAATTCACCGTCTGTTTCGAATTGCCGGAAGAAATTAACCCCGCGCCGAAGCAGGCAAATTCCGGCCAGCGCGATGATGCACTGCCGCCCCGCAAACTTTTCGGCAGTACCCGTTGCCAGAACGGCGAAACAGAAAGAAGCCGCGCTGGAAGCGGTCAGCCCGCATATGACGTTAACGTCAATCTTGGTGCCGCTCTTAAAGGGCTGCATATTTTGCTGGTCGAGGATGATCCGGTCAGCCAGCAGGTTACGGTGGAACTGCTGGCCGGGGCCGGAGCTACCAGTTCTGTTGCCGCCAACGGCATCGAGGCCTTGCAGCGCCTGAACGGGCCTGACGGAAACCGCTTTGATCTGGTGCTTATGGATCTGCAAATGCCCGGTATGGACGGTTATGAAGTCACGCGCAAAATCCGCGAAAACAGCCTCTTCAACCCTCTGCCGATCATTGCCGTGACCGCACGGGTTATGAGCGATGAGCGGCGGCATTGCTTTGAAGTAGGCATGAATGATTATATTCTCAAGCCGCTGGAAGTGACCAAATTTTACCAGACTATCCTGCACTGGGCCGGGCGTGACGAGCAAAAAGATACCGAACGCCCGGCAACGGAAGCAACTGGCGTACAGATACCCGGATTGCCGGAGCTACCCGGCCTGGAAGTACAAAGCGCCCTGAAGCGCCTTAACGGCAATGTAAAACTCTATCTGCGGCTGCTCGGCAGTTTTCTGGAGCACTATGGCTCCGCACGCGATACCTACCAGACCGCGAAACTGTCCGGGGATAACGAGCAATGCACACGCATGTCGCATACCCTGAAAGGGCTGGCCGCCTCGCTGGGCGCTGCCGACCTGTCCAAAGCGGCTCAGGAGCTGGAATACGTGCATCGCGCGCTGGATGCCCTGTCCAAAGCGGAGGAACAGCCTGAAAAATCCAGAACGGCGGAAGCGGCACAGTGGTCTGAAAACACCGCTACCCCTGAAAGCGTTGCCGCGACCAGCAGTTCCGATCTGGCCGAAAGCGCCAGGCTGGACGAACTGACCGAAAAATGTTTCTCCCAACTGGATACTGTTTGCGCTATGCTGCGTGTGGCTCTAGGGTCACTTGACGCCGCAAGCGACAGCGGGCCGGAATCCGAGCCCGGCAAGCTGCCGGGGCCAGGCAACAGTGAGGAAGGGGCAAAGCTTGTTGAGCGCCTCGCTGCCCTGCTGGCTGATGACGATGCGGCTGCGGCAACTCTTTTCAACGAAAACGAACCCGCCTTTGCCGCCATGCTGTCACCGGCGCAAATGGCGCAAATGAACCAGGCCATTGCCGAATATGAATTCGGCGACGCGCTGAATGTCCTGAAGCAAGTCGGCTTCACTGGTTGAAAACTATGGAATTATCATGCTGAGCCGTTCTGAATGCTTTAAAGTCCTGGGGTTGGACGAATCCGCAGGTCCCAATGCCATCAAGCGATCCTACCGCAAACTCGCCTTCGAACTGCACCCGGATCTGCACCCGGATTTGCCAGACGCCTCCAGGCGTTTTCAGCAATTGAACGAAGCCTATGTCATGCTTATGCAGGAGTATGCCAACACCAACTTCGCGGCTGGCAAGCGCAGCACTTTCGGGCAATCCGCTCCGGGTTCCGGTTTCTCCGGCACCGGCTTCGGCCAGAGGCCGGGCGCAAAAACAGGACAGGGGGCAGGTCAGGCAAGACAGGAGGCTACCAGCTTCAAAACCAAGGCGGATGCACGCAAAGCCTATGAAAAAGCCAAGCGTTCCCAAAAACCGGAAGATACCGCCGGGGCAAAAGACTCCCAACGCCCCGAAGGTGGCTATACCTGGGCTGGCGAACCGCCTTCAGGCAAACCACGCAACGCTGGTTCAGGCGGTCATGGCGGCCCGGAAGGCGATTTTGCCTCCTCCGGCCCTTCGGGCGAACCCGCCGGGCAGGCCTACCAAAACGCCGGAACCCGACAACCCGGACGCGAGGAAATTTTAAAGGATCTGCTGAACGATCCTTTTGCGCGCAGAGTTTTTGAAGATATTTACAGCCATGTGCGCCACAACGCCGGTAAAAATACCCGGCCAGCCCCCACCACGCCACGTCCGCAGCCCAAGCCGAAACCCAAGGTTCCGGTCCGGGCCAAGCCGGCCCGCAAGTCGGCTCTGGAATCCGTGGGTAACAAGGTAGCCGATCTCGCGGGCGGCATAAAAGGCTGGCTGCGCAAGCAAATCGACGATGAACAGACCATGTTCCTGCCCGGCGATTCCCTTGTACCCGGTGCGCGGCTGCGCCTTAAAGTGCAACAGGGGCTTTCGGATGAAAAGAAAACCATTGAACTGACTTTGCCGCCGGAATTCGCGCCCGGCAAGCCGATTCGCCTCAAGGGACTGGGCCGCCGCCTTGGCGGCATGCAGGGCGATCTCTATTTGCGTATTTACAGCAATTCGAATGAGGAATAGTGACCAATAATTCTTATGGACTGCTGGGCGTGATGCTTGGTGAGGCGCGCGGGTAATGAGCAAGAAAAACGATAATAGCATTATTTTGTATCAGGACGATAACGGCGTCACAAAGGTTTCCGTACGCTTTGAGGACGAAGACCTCTGGCTCACACAGAATCAAATTGCGGAAATTTATGACAGCTCACAGCAGAACGTCAGCCATCATCTGGATGGCATTTTTAAGGATGGTGAATTGGACGTAGAGGCAACTCACAAAAAAATCTTGTTAGTTCAAACTGAAGGAAAAAGACAGGTAAAAAGAGCGGTTAGCCACTATAACCTCGACGTGATTATTGCTATCGGCTACCGGGTGCAGTCGCAGATAGCCACCCGCTTTCGCCGTTGGGCGACCGAACGGTTGCACGAATATATTCAGAAGGGCTTCACGATGGATGACGAACGCCTGAAGCAGGGCGGCAACCGATATTTTCGTGAGCTTTTGCAACGCATCCGCGACATTCGCAGCAGTGAACGCAATTTCTATCAACAAGTGACAGACATTTACGCCACCGCAATCGATTATGACCCACGGGCGGATACGACTAAACTCTTTTTTGCAACGGTTCAGAACAAGTTACATTATGCTGTGCATGAACATACCGCCGCCGAAGTGATTTATGATCGGGTCAACAACGAAAAGCCGCTTGTGGGCATGACGAATTTTAAAGGCAATTACATCACCAAGGACGATGTGAAAATCGCCAAGAATTACCTCTCGGAAATTGAACTACAACGGCTTAATCTGCTCGTGTCGCAGTTTTTGGATTACGCTGAATTTCAGGCAATGGACTTAAATCCCATGACCATGCAGGACTGGATCGCCGCTTTGGATAAGCAAATTACCATGGTGAACAGAATACCGCTTGCCCACGCAGGCAAGGTATCTCACGCACAGGCCGTCAAAAAAGCCGAGCAAGAATTTGAAGCCTACCGCGCCCGCGAAATGAAACAGTTGGAGAGTGATTTTGACCGCGCAGTAAAGGCGCTTGCTGATGCCTCGAAGAGTGGGGGCGTAAAATGAGACGGTATTAGGAAACATCTTTTAAATAGATTAGTTAAAAGATATAATTATTTTGTTGTCTATATTTAAAACTAACAGGGGGCAGCTACACATGGGTAAAAACATCTACATCAGCGCCTTTGAGGCTTGCAGCGGTAAAAATTACGTCACGTTCGGACTGGCCTCACTGTTGCGGGAAAAGTTCCCCAAACTGGCTGTATTTCGTCCGATCATCAACGCCGCAGGCGGTTCCGGCAAATGTTCCGATCAGCCGGAAAAATGCGGGCCGGATCCGGTTCTCAGTTCGTTGCTGCGCCATCTCAAGCTGGAGCAATCCTACGAAGACGCCTTTGCCTTCACTTTTGACGAAGCCCGCCGCCTGCTCAATCAGGGCCGCCGGGATCTGCTGCTGGAACGCGTAATTGAAAAATATAAAAAGCTGGAAAACGCTTATGACTTCGTGCTTTGCCTGGGCAGCGACTTCGCCCCCGGCAGCGCGGCCTTTGAGTTTGACCTGAACGCCGAACTGGCCGCCAACCTCGGCGCTCCGGTGCTGCTGGTCTCCAAAAGCGCCGGCCTGAGCAGCGCGGACGCGCGTGACAACACCCTGCTGGCCTTGAAAAAACTGGAAGAAAATTGTTCGGATGTGCTGGCCTGTATGTTCAGCAAATCCGCTTTAAGCGCCGCCGAGGTCTCGGAAGTGGCCGCCGCGCTTAAAGCGGGCGTCGGCCACGACCTGGCCGTATATAATCTGTCCGCGCAGGACTGCGCCCAGCCAGCCCATAAATCCTGCGTGCTGGATAGAATTGAAAAGGGCGAAATCACACTTAAGGAATTAGTCGCGCAATTTGTGACCAGAATAGCCGATACCCGCGTAGATATCCGTGACTTGCTGGCCCGCATTGAAGCGCATAAAAATACGCGCATTACTCCGAAAATGTTCGAATACGCCCTGCTGGAAAAAGCCGCAGCCAAAAAAATGCGTGTCGTACTGCCCGAAGGGCTGGATGAGCGTATCCTGCGGGCCGCCGATGATCTGCTGCGCCGCGAGGTGGCGGATCTGGCTATTTTGGGCGATGCGGACAAAATACTCCAGAATGCGGCCAGCCTTGGGCTTGACCTCAGTCGGGCGCAGATTATCGACCCGGTCAAGGCCGCCAATTTTGAGGATTACGCAGCCACCTATCAGGAACTGCGCAAGCAAAAGGGCATTACCCTGGAGCAGGCCAGGCAGACCATGAGCGACGCCACCTATTACGGCACCATGATGGTTTATAAAGGCGACATGGACGGCATGGTTTCCGGAGCGATGAATACCACGGCGCACACCATCCGCCCGGCTTTTGAATTCATCAAGACCAGGGTCAAGGGAGCCACGGTTTCCTCAGTATTTCTGATGTGCCTAAAGGATCGCGTGCTGGTCTTTGGCGACTGCGCCGTGGTACCCAACCCCGCGCCCAAGGAACTGGCCGATATCGCCATTGCCTCGGCAGACACGGCCAGAGTCTTTGGCATTGATCCCAGAGTAGCCATGCTCTCATACTCCACTGGCTCGTCCGGCAAGGGTCCGGATGTGGAAATGGTAATTGAAGCCGTGGGTTTGGCCAAAGCCGAAGCGCCGGATTTGGCGCTTGAAGGGCCGTTGCAGTATGACGCGGCCATAGATCCGGGCGTGGCGGCCACCAAGCTGCCGGGCAGCAAGGTGGCTGGCAAGGCCACGGTGTTTGTCTTCCCGGATCTCAATACCGGCAACAACACCTACAAGGCGGTACAACGCGCCGCCGGAGCCGTGGCCATCGGGCCGGTGCTGCAAGGGCTGAACAAGCCGGTTAACGACCTTTCGCGCGGCTGCACCGTGCCGGACATCGTCAACACCGTGGCGATCACCGCGATTCAGGCTCAGGCGATAAAAAAGTAGAACGTATCAGATAGATTTCCGGGGAGGCTCCGCCTCCCCAAAACCCCTCCGCCGGGGGGAATGATTCCCCCCGGACCCCCTCAATAGCAAAAGCGGCCGAAGCCGCTTTTGCAAAATAAATCTCTATTCTATATCTAAAGCCAGTTGTCGCCCTTATCAGACGAACGATCGCTGGCTCTGGCCTTGCCCACCAATCTGGTCATGTTCATGGGGAAATCCGGCTTTTTGAAAAGCTGCGCCGCCGGAGCCGGATCGGTAAACTCCTGGCCGCGTGCGCTCTGAATGTCAAAAGCCGCGTCGGCCCTGGCCTCAAAAGCCTTGAGCTGCTGCGTGCATTCGCTCGTTGGCGTGTCAAGCACGGCATGTGTGACATAGGACTGGCCAGCGTTGTCGCCTGTTTCAATGCAAGTGGGCATGGGTTCGCGATATTCCACAACCACGCGGGTGCTGCTGGCGTAAGTGCGCGACCAGCGCTTGCCCAGCCACTTTTCCGGCACGGCGCGTCCACCCGCTTCCCAAAGTGCACTGAACCAGTCACCGGCACTCTCCACATAAAGCAGATGCTCGGTCCAGGTTTGCCCGTTAAGATCTACCACTTTCAGATAAACCTCGTTGGAGTTGGGGTAGGATTCCGGCAAAAATTCCCAGGTATCGCCACCTAACCTGCTCACCAGAACGTGACCGTGCCGCTGCACTGGCCCGCTGCCGCTATCGCCGTAAACAGCGTAATTCACTTCGCTGCCCGCCCTGATACTGGTATCGCTTTCAAGATTGCCCAGGGTACGCCCGGTCAGCATGGGTTCCAGTGAACCTGCCGGGGCAATTGCCAGATGCGGCAGGCCGGAGGTGAGCATGACATCGCCGCTGAAGCCGGTATAAGCCGGGCTGCAAGCGCCCAAAAACAGCGCTCCACAAAATAAAATAATAAAAGAACGAATCCTTGTCATATAATTCTCCTTCACTTAGGAACTGAGATAAGCATTCACTGTTGATATACAGCCGCCGCTTAGGAAAAAGCAACTCACAGGCGAGAAAAAATCAAAGACGTCACAAATTAGCTGCCGTTTTGACATATCGACGCGCAACAGCTAAATAGCTGTTTACACGAGATGAATTGACGGCAAGACCTGCGAATAATAAAACCTGGAGCAACCATGTCCAATGACGAACAATTAGCGCAAGAAATAATCGCCCTGCTTGATCAGACCGAGTTGCCCGGACAGACGGGATTAGCCGGGCAGAGCAACGCCACGCCTGAATTCGCGCTGGCCGCCTTGCAGGACCAGATGCAGAAAAACGCGCAGGAAAAAGAGCTGCACAAGCGCATCAGCGAAGACATGCTCAGCGGGCTGCAAAGCATCTACAAGGAAATAGCCAAAATTTCCGACGATGGGCCAAAAAGCGACGCCCCCCCGCAAAACGCCGATGACGCCAGCGCCCTTTTCCGCGAAGCTTCGCGCCAGCTGGACGAGATCATGACCACCACCTACGAGGCGGCCGATAACATCATGAATCAGGCCGAGCTTATTCAGGATCGGCAGATCGCGGCCTCCAAAACCATCCAGACCCTGCGCGAGCGCAACGCTGATCCGCTGCTGCTGGACGCTTTGGCCGTCTTCCTCAAGGAAAACTCCGATGGGGTGAACTCCATTGTCACCGCCCTGAGCTTCCAGGATTTGACCGGCCAGCGCATCAAAAAGGTGGTGAACGCCTTAAGCTCGGTACACCAGCTTGTGGTGGAAACCTATGTTTCCGGCGGGCTGATGCTCAAAAAGAGCGAAGAAGAACCAGGCAAGGATTTTGAAACCCTCAAGCAGGAAAGCCTGGAGCAGGCCGCCGCCACCGTGAAGGGTTCGGAACTGAAAGGCCCCAGCCTGGACAGCTCGCAGAAGGATGTGGATGACCTGCTGGCCCAGCTTGGCCTGTAATTGGTAGTGCCAAATTGACAGTTGTCTAAATGGCATAAAGCTTGACAGATACACCATCCAGACCGTAAAAAAGTCTTTCGCAAAAAGCGGACCCATAGCTCAGTTGGCAGAGCCCCCGGCTCATAACCGGATTGTCCCAGGTTCAACCCCTGGTGGGTCCACCAAAAAATCACCTAGAAAACAAGGCGGTTAGCAAAAAAAGCTGACCGCCTTGTTTTCGTTACAACCATTTTAAATGCCTTTGCTACCCTTGCGGCGTAAGCTCCCTGCTCTTGCTGCTGTAAGCCGAGATCTGCTTTTCAGCTATCTTCAGACTGTTCAGGGTGGCATTGCCGCCAATGCAGCCGCCTTCGCAGGCCATAACCTCTATAAGGTTTCCCGACTCGCACTGCCCGATTTTTGCGTATTGCTTCAACTCACGAATGGCCTGTTTGTTCAGGCTGTTCACCACAACCGGTTTTATGGCCGCCGGGTCGCCTGTGCAGGCCGCCTGCACCGAACGGGCCACCCGGCCAGTTATGGCAAAGTCGCGCGCTTCTTTGGAAGCCTGATAGACAAAATTCTCTTCGGCGCACACGTCCACCTTCGTGTTCAGGGCGATAAAAATCGCGCCCAATTCCTCAATGGTCAGCAACAAATCCACTTTGTCGTCCAACGCGGCCTCGCGCCGCTTGGCAAAGCAGGGGCTGAAGAATACGGTGACCGCGTCCGGATGCTCACGGCGCACTATTTCGGCCGTGTAGCGCATGGGAGTGTGCGTGTCGGAAACAAAACGCCGCATTTCCGGCAAGTGCTTGGCCACCAGCTCGTTATAGGCCGCGCAGCAGGATGTGGTCATAAACTTGTCGCCGCGCTCCATGCGCTCGGCAAAGTCTTTGGCCTCGTGCGCTGCGGTGATATCCGCGCCCTGGGCCACCTCGTAAACCTCGCTGAAGCCTATTTGTTTGATGGCGGTGTTAAGCTGTTGCGGTGAGCATGGAAACTGCCCGAAAACGGCCGGGGCCACCATGGCAATGACCTTCCTGCCCGACCTGATGGCCGAAAGAACGTCGATAATCTGGCTCCTGGCCTGCGCCGAGCCGAAGGGACAGGCATCCACGCATTTGCCGCAGGAGATGCAGGAGTCGAAATCGATTACGGCCAGACCATTTTGGTCTTTGTGCATGGCACCGACCGGGCAGACCGACTCGCAGGGAACCACGGTTTTCATGATCGCCCAGTAAGGGCAGGACGAGATGCACATTTTGCATTTTTTGCAATGATCCTGATCGATAACCGAACGGTTGTTAACGATATGTATCGCGCCGAATTTGCAGATATTCACGCAGGGCTTGGCCACACAGTTCTGGCAGAGTTCCGTTACATAGATGCGGCTGTCCGGGCAGCCCTGGCAGGCTATGTCAATCATGGTCAGCGGCGCTTCCGTATTTGGCCGTATTCTTTCTCCGGCGATTTTGGCGTAAAGGGAAAGCGACACGGTTTCGTCATCATCCTCGATTGAAAGGCCCAGTCCGGCCATAACCCGCGCGCGCAGCACGACCCGTTCCTTGAATATGCAGCAACGGTAAACGGCCCTGGAGCCTTTTGGCGTCATCGTATAGGGAATCAGGCGGGTGTTCTCCGCAAAATCGTCGCTATAAAAGGCCTTGATCAGACGCACCAGCACTTCTCTTTTCAGGCGCTTAACGTCTGTTTCCGGACTAGCCATGGTTCACCTTCCCGCTCAGGACGCGCATAATGGACTCTTCTGTCGCGCTGGAGATAATTTCGCCGTCAATCCTGACATAAGGAGCACGCGAAAAATTGTTCGAATTGTTGCAGGCGCCAAGGCAGCGCACGTAGGTTACCCGCACCCGATCGCCAAATTTTTCGGGCAGGCTTTCGCCCAACTCCTGCAACCGACTGCTGCCCATGACAAAACAGACAGTACCGAGACAAATTTCTATATCAATGGTCTTCATGCGATCTCCTTATTTGGAATCATATACTTTGTATGTTGACCTTCTTGAAGTACTTGTTTTCCATAAGCTGTTTGATCTTTTGAATAACGTTGCGCCGAATTTCAATTTCCACCGGCAGGGTCGGGTCGTAATGCGCCTGATTGGGGCGCACGCCCATCATGATGGCAATCTCGTCCGAGTCCAGCATGAAATCGATCAACTGCCTGGCCGCGTCGCGGTGTTGTACGCCATGGAAGGACTGCCCCGGAGCGTCTTTTTCCAGATACTCCACTACCTTGGTCAGAGTAAGTATGCCCTCGGTGACCAGATCTACCCCTTCCATAGTGCCCGCAGCAGGCAGCCCACCCGGTGGGCGCACCTCCGTTGTTGTTACCGCACGGCCCATTTCCCTGGATATTATATTAGCGGTGGTGCCGCCGCAAATGGCTTTTTTTCCTGCAAAAGCGGCGAACATGTCGACATAGTAGCTATCAAGCGCGTCATCAAAGGGCGCACCGGTGAAAATCATCGACTGGCGAGGGTTGCGAAAATAAACCACGCAGGCCGAAATATCGTCCCTGGGCAATCCATCGGGGTCGGCCGCCTTGGCCGCGCCCACAATACGCCTGACCAGGGCAGAGCTGGAGAGTTCCGGCTCATCGGCAATTTCGCTTCGCAGAATATCGATCAGGCCGGAACGGCGCAGTCCGAACTTGAACTTTTTCTTGCCAAGTCCGGCCTGGGTGACCCCATCAGAGCAGAATACCAGACGATCGCCCAATTGGACTTTAAAATTATAGAACTTCAACTGGCGATCTGGAAAGGAGCGTGAAGCAACCACCCTACAGGGCGCTTCCAGCGCCTCCGGGCCACGCAGCCAGACAAAGTCCGGATTGCCCTCTTCCACCACGCGCACGTTGCCATCTTCGTCGCAATCGACAACGGAAAAAGTGGCGTAGCTTATCCGGCGCACTTTGCAGACCGGAAGCGAGTTCATCATTATTTCCGCAGCATTGCGGATATCGACGTCTTCTTCCACAAAGCGCAGCAACATGGTGGCCGTCATGGTGGCCAATATGCTGGCCTTGATGCCGCTGCCCAGCCCATCGGAAAGCACGGCGATGAGGCGTTCTTCCTCTGCCTTGCGCCGAACCACAAAGTAGTCGCCAAAGGCGTTCTGGTTGTGTTTACTGAGCTGGAAGCAATCCACGTCTATGAACACTCGTCTTCTCCGTTCTCTTCGTAACCACTGGCAATGGAACTCAAAAGAGTCTCGGTTTCCACCATATGCTCGCCAAGCAGACAGGCTATTTCCTGCACAATGGAAATGTTGCGCGAAATAACCTCTCTGGCCCGCCTGGCTGTCTTTTCACTCCCCACAAAAAAAGAGGTTACGTCGGTGATGATCACTCCTATGCACTCGCCCGGCTCTACGCAGAAGATGTAAAGATCGTAAAGTTTGTTATTTACCTGAAAATGCTCCTTGAGCATATCTTCGCCGGTTTTAAGCACTTTGCGCAACATGGGCGTGAAACTTAGAAACGCCTCTGCGGGCAACCCGACATAGCGCGCTGGGTGTGTCATTCTCTTTTTATTTTCGCCTGCAAACATGCTGATGAAGGCGTCGTTGACTTCAATGATGTCAAGCCTGCCGTCCAGCATGGCCACGGCCGAAGGGATATGCCTGAGCATGGCGTCCGCCTTCCTGGATGCCACCTGGCGCATGTATGAAACGCACATGGCCGGCTCGGCGTATCCGTCCAGCATGGCACGGGCCAAGTCCATGCAGGATTGGTAGCCGCAACCGGCACAGTTCAGTTCGTCCTGGGCCGTAAACTTGCCGATGCGCTTTAACGCACCGCGCAGCTCTTCCAGCGTGTGCACCCGGGCATCCACCCATTTCGGTTCATAGCTCACGGGTACTACCAGGGCCGGTTCACGCGGAACTTCCCGCCTGTATCTGGTATTGCTGAGCACATCGGAAATGATCTCGAAACTGGATTTTCCGCTGCCCGAAGAAATACACGGCCCGACGATGCAACCGCCGGCGCAGGCCATGGCTTCGATGAACAGTACCTTGTCCAGATGCGCCGCGTTCATATCGCGCAGCGACCTGGCAAAAATTTCCAGCGAGGAAACATTGACCAGCTGAACATGGTCGCGCACCCCAACGCGGCGGATAGTTTCGTTCATGCCGCCGTCCAGCGGGTAAAGACTGCCTTCATGGGCCGCTTCCGGCATGAAATCCAGTTCGCCGGATGGATTGATGCTGTCGGTGTTGATGCCGTCTTCCCTTAGCCAACACCGCAGTTCGTCAAAGGTCAGGGCGGCCGCCAGCAACTCCGGGTGGGCGTCAGACTCGTTTTTCTTGCCTATGCAGGGGCCAATGAAAACTACTTCGCAATCATCGCCGTAGCGGTTTTTAAAAAACCGTGCGTGTGTCAGGGCCGGTGAGCCCACAGGCATGATCCGGCAGGCGAAATCCGGCTCGTACTGGCGCACATAGTCCACAATTACCGGGCAGGCGCTGGAGATGTAAAGCCCATTGGGCGCTCCGTTCAAAAGTTGAGCGGCCTTTATTGAAACCTCCTGCGCGCCCACGGCTGTCTCGCCCACGCCATCAAAGCCCAGAGCCTTGAGAACGGCAATCATCTTGCGCGGACGGTAATCAAAAGATCCGCGCCAACTCGGAGCCAGCGAAACCAGCACTTTTTTGCCCGACTGTATCAAGTCGCGCACTCTGCCTATATCGTTGCGCACGTGCTTGGCCTTGCTCGGGCAGGAAAATACGCACTGCCCGCAGGAAATGCAGCGCCTGGGCATAACCTCGGCCCGGCCTTCGCGCACCTTGATCGCCTTGACCGGGCAACGGCGGATGCACTTGTAGCAGTCCTGGCATTCGGTGCGCACGGTATAAATCGGAAACACAGTGTCCATATTCGGCTCCGTTATTCTTCCGGATCGTCTTTAACCAGAAGCGCCTTTATTTTGTCTATGGCCATATACGTGTGGCGGATTCCGCCAATAAACACATTCGGACCGCCAATGCAACATCCCGGGCAAAAGCAACCGGGAACTCCGTTTTAAAATGTGCTGCCCAAGGCTGAAGCCATATTCTCACTCCCTTGACCGCCCAGGCAAAGCCGTATAACCTTACGCACAACATCAGAGGTGCATCATGCAGGAAGCCAATTTTACCTTGCGTGTGGATAATGCGCTAAAAACAGCTTTTACCGAGGCGGCGCACAGGCAGGATCGCACGGCGGCGCAGCTTGTTCGCGACTATATGCGCTCGGTGGTTCAGGAAACCCGCGAACAAGATGAATATGAAGCCTGGTTCCGGGCCAGAGTGGAAGCGGCCAGGCAGGAAATTAGCGAGGGTCGGGGGCTTACCCATGAAGAAGTTATGATCAAACAGGCGGAGCGCCGCAGCCGCTTGTTGGCTCAGGCCGCGCGGCAGTCCCAATGAAACTGATTTGGTCTCCCCGTTCGGAAAATGAACTCGCGGCGATTGTTGCCTATATTGCCAAAGATAATATTGACGCCGCTCTTGCTCTCGATTTTCATGTCACCAATTCCGCAGAGCTTCTGCTCAACTATCCCAAGAAGGGCAGACCCGGACGCGTTGCGGGAACTCGCGAACTGATTGTTCATGAGCATTACATCCTGGTTTATGAGATAGCCGGCGACGAATTGCAGATTCTTTCCGTTTTGCACACCTCACGTCAATGGCCCCCAACCTCAACCGCTTGACATCCGTACATTCATACTAATTTAATCTGCAAAAACAGAAAAAAACAAAAAATTACCTACGCTCTCTAGGCGACGAAGGCTTTGTACAGAAATAAATTTCAGTTGACGGAAACACTGGCATCCAGTAAGGATGCTGGCTGACAAGCCCCTTCTTTTTTCCTTTTCATCCAAGAACTTGCAGGCATTCTTTCCTAAACAGCGAAAGAGCGAGCCGGGCAAGTGAAAAAAAGAACTTGTCTATAACGCAAGGAGATGCGGCATATGCATAGATTCTGTACCGAGATCGGCTATCAAAGCCTGAACAAGTTCGGCGAAATTCTGTGCGGCGATATGGTCGAGGTGGTGGAAAAGGAGAACCGGGAGGTCATCATTGTTCTGGCCGATGGCCTGGGCAGCGGTGTCAAAGCCTGCATCCTCTCCAATCTTACGGCGAAAATCATCGCGACCATGCTGGCGGCCGACCTGAGCATTACGGATTGCGTCCAGGCTATCGCCGCAACACTGCCGGTCTGTGCGGTCCGCAAAATTGCTTACAGCACCTTCACCATTATTCGCATTGTTGATTACCGCGAAGCGGAAATTATCCGCTACGACAACCCCAACGTCATCTTTTTGCGCGACGGCGTCGCCACGCCCCTTCAGGAGTGGTCCGAAACGATCGACGGCAAAGTCATTTACAAATCCCACGTCAAGCTCCAGGAAAACGACACCTTTATCGCTGTCAGTGACGGGGCGGTGCACGCCGGCGTGGGTAAAACGCTCAATTTCGGCTGGCAACTAAAAGATATCACCAGTTTTCTCGAAAGCATCTACCAATCCCATTATACCGCCAAAACCCTCTCCACCATTTTGCTGGAGAAGTGCAATGCCCTGTATGGCGGCGAACCGGGTGACGATACCTCGGTTTGCACCCTTAAAATACGCCTCCGCAAGCCCATGAACCTGCTGCTTGGCCCGCCCCAGGACCCTGCCGATGTGCAGCGCATGATGTCCCTGTTTTTTTCCAAGGCGGGCAAGCATATCGTCTGCGGCGGAACCACCTCCACCCTGGCGGCGGAATATTTGGGCAAGCCGCTGCATGCCGACATCAGCGACTATGTTGATCCCAGTATCCCGCCAACCGCAACGGTTGAGGGGATTGATCTGGTCACGGAGGGCGTGCTCACCATCAGCCGGGTGTTGGAATACGCCCGGGATTATCTTGCGGACAACAAGCATTATAAAGAATGGAGCCAGAAAAAAGACGGCGCTTCGCAAATCGCCCGCCTTTTGTTTGAAGAAGCTACGGACATCAGCTTTTATGTCGGCCAGGCCGTCAATCCGGCGCACCAGAATCCCAATCTTCCCATTGGTTTCAATATTAAAATGCGTTTGGTAGAGGAACTTTCCGAATCGCTCAAAAAGATGGGCAAAAAAATCAAAGTCAGTTATTTTTAAAGGAGTCTACACAATGACCGAAACCGTCGAAACTCAGGTTCTCGACAGAATCATTACAGCGCACGGGCAAAAACCCAGCGCTGTAATTGCTATTTTGCAGGATATTCAGGAGCATTACCGCTACCTGCCGGCAGGTGTTTTCCCCTACCTGGCCAAAGCGTTGAAAATCAGCCAATCCGGCATTTATTCTGTTGCCACCTTCTATGAGAACTTTTCGCTGCTGCCCAAGGGCAAATATGTTTTCAAAATCTGTGATGGAACCGCCTGCCACGTGCGCAAGTCCATTCCGATTCTGGAAAGACTGCGTGCCGAGCTTGACCTTTCCGAAGAAAAGCCCACCACCGATGATCTGACCTTTACGGTGGAGACTGTTTCCTGCCTGGGCGCTTGCGGCCTTGCCCCGGTTCTGACTGTCAACGACAAGGTTTATCCCGCCATGACGCCAGATAAAGCCAGTGAGTTGTTGAACAGCCTGAAAGAGGAGCTTAAAAATGCTTAAAACCAGAGAAGATCTCAAGGCCTTCCGCGCCCTCTGCCAAAAGGCTGTCAAAGCGGAACCGCGCAAAATTTTAGTTTGCGCCGGTACCGGCTGTATCGCTGGCGGCTCCCTGGACGTATATGCCAAGCTGAAAGAAGTGATGGCCGCCAAAGGCCTGAATTGCAGCGTGCAAATGGAAGTGGAAGCCGGAATCCCGGATGTGGCGCTTAAAAAGAGCGGCTGCCAGGGTTTTTGCGATATGGGCACCCTGCTGCGCATTGAACCCCAGGGCTGGATCTACACCAAGGTGAAGCCTGCGGATTGCGAAGAAATCATAGAAAAAACCATCCTCAAGGGTGAGCATATCGGGCGGCTGGCTTATCACCACGAAGGCCGCGCCTGCAAATGCGCCGCTGAGATTCCCTTTTATGCCAAGCAAACCCGCGTCACCATGGCCCGTTGCGGTGAAATCGACGCCAACTACATCGAAGAATACATTGCCGCCGGTGGCTACGAAGCCCTGGAAAAGGCCCTCTTTGAAATGGATTCGGATCGCATCATCCGCGAAATTACCGAATCCAATCTGCGCGGGCGCGGCGGCGGCGGCTTCCAGACCGGCAAAAAGTGGTCCCAGGTGGCCAGGCAGAAGGAAACCGTGCGCTATGTGGTCTGTAACGGCGACGAGGGCGACCCCGGCGCGTTCATGGACTGCGGCGTGATGGAAGGCATCCCCCACCAGATGCTGGAAGGGATGATCATTGCCGGTTACGCTACCGGAGCTTCCGAAGGTTATATCTACGTGCGTGCCGAATACCCGCGTGCCGTAGAACGCCTGCGCGGTGCCATCGCCCAGGCCGAAGCCAAGGGCCTTTTGGGCGACAATATTCTGGGCAGCGGCTTTTCCTTCCGCCTGCGCATCAACCGTGGCGCCGGCGCTTTCGTGTGCGGCGAAGGCAGCGCCCTGACCGCCTCCATTGAAGGCAAGCGCGGCATGCCGCGCGTAAAGCCCCCGCGCACGGTGGAACAGGGCCTGTTCGGCAAGCCCACGGTGCTGAACAACGTGGAAACTTTCGCGGCTGTGCCTTTGATCATCGAAAAAGGCGCCCAGTGGTATCGCTCCATCGGTACCGAAACCAGCCCCGGCACCAAGGCCTTCTCGCTTACCGGCAACATCCGCAATACCGGCATGATCGAAGTTCCCATGGGAACGCCCCTGAAGGAAGTAATCTTCGGCGTGGGCGGCGGTATGCGCGAAGGAGCCACCTTCAAGGCGGTACAGATTGGCGGCCCTTCCGGTGCCTGTCTGACCAACGACCACATGGACCTGCCGCTCGACTTTGACAGCCTGAAAAAAGTGGGGGCCATGATTGGCTCCGGCGGCCTGGTAGTGCTGGACGAAAACACCTGTATGGTGGAAGTGGCGCGTTTCTTCATGAACTTCACCCAGAAAGAAAGCTGCGGCAAATGCGCACCCTGCCGTGAAGGCACCCGCCGCATGCTGGAAATTCTGGAGCGCATCGTGGCCGGTGAAGGCCGGGATGGCGATCTGGAAATGCTGGAAGAACTTGCCGATACCATTACGGCTACCGCCCTGTGCGGCCTCGGCAAAACTGCCGCCTCGCCGGTAATCAGCACCATCCGCTCTTTCCGCAGTGAATACGAAGCGCATATCTATGAAAAACGCTGCCCGGCCGGAAGCTGCCAAAAGCTCAAGCGCATCACGATTGATCCAGAGCTTTGCAAGGGTTGCTCCAAGTGCGCCAAAGTCTGCCCGGTTGGCGCTATTTCCGGCAAGGTGAAAGAACCGTTTGTCATCGACGGGAATACCTGCATCAAGTGCGGTGCCTGTCTGACTACTTGCCCGTTCCAGGCCATTAAGGAGGCTTAAAGTTGGACTCTAAAAAATATTTGACCATAGACGGCATTCCTGTGGAAATTGCCGGGGAGAAGAACCTCCTGGAGCTTATCCGCAAGGCTGGCATAAAAATGCCCACCTTCTGCTATCATTCCGAGCTCTCCATTTACGGAGCCTGCCGGATGTGCATGGTGGAAATCGAAAAAGGCGGCCTGGACGCTGCCTGTTCCGCCCAGCCCCGCGCCGGGATGGTAATTCACACCAATACCGAACGCCTGCGCAAGCACCGCAAAATGATCCTTGAGCTTTTGCTGGCCAACCACTGCCGCGATTGCACCACCTGCGGCAACAACATCAACTGCAAACTTCAGGATCTTGCCGCGCGTTTCAACATCGAGGGCGTGCGCTTCCCCAACACCGCCGAAAAGCCGGACCTCGATACTTCGTCGCTCTGCGTGGTCCGGGACCGGAACAAATGCATCCTCTGCGGCGACTGCGTCCGTATGTGCAACGAAATCCAGAATGTCGGCGCGATTGACTTCATCCATCGCGGATCAAAGATGTCGATTGGCACGGCCTTTGATGAGCCGCTGGCCAATTCCAACTGCGTGGGCTGCGGCCAGTGCGCCGCCGTCTGCCCCACCGGAGCCATTGTGGTGCGTAACGACACCAGGAAGCTCTGGCGCGATCTGGACGACAAAAACGTTAAGGTGACGGTGCAGGTCGCTCCGGCGGTCCGCGTGGCCCTGGGCAAGGAACTTGGCCTGGCTGAAGGCGAAGACGGCATGGGTAAAATTGTCGCCGCCCTGCGCCGCATGGGCTTCGATGAAATATTCGATACCTCCACCGCCGCTGACCTGACCGTGCTGGAAGAATCCAACGAATTCCTGCGCCGTCTCGAAAAAAGTGAAGCGGAACTCGGCGGCATGCCGCTGTTTACCTCCTGCTGCCCGGCCTGGATTAACTTCTGCGAGCGCAACTACCCCGAACTGCTGCCGCACATCTCCTCCTGCCGTTCGCCCATGCAGATGTTCGCCTCGGTCATCAAGGCGCAGCATGCGGCTTCCTCCAGCCGCCGTGCGGTTCATGTGGCGGTTATGCCCTGCACCGCCAAAAAGTTTGAGGCGGCCCGCAGCGAGTTTACCATGAACGGTGAGCCGAATGTTGACTATGTCATCACCACGCAGGAACTGATCCGGATGATCAAGGAATCCGGCCTCGTCTTTGCCGAACTGGAAGCCGAAGCCGTTGATGCTCCGTTTAGCGCCATGACCGGCGCGGGCGTGATCTTCGGCGTGACCGGCGGCGTTACCGAAGCGGTGCTGCGCCGTCTTTCCTCCGACAAAACGCGGGCCGGACTGGGCGCGATTGCCATGAACGGCGTGCGCGGCATGAAGGGCGTCAAGGAAATCTTGCTGCCCGCAGGCGAAAAGACCCTGCGCATCGCCATTGTCAGCGGACTCAAAAATGCTTCCGACCTCATTGAAAAAATCAAGGAAGGCGAGCATTATGATCTGGTGGAAGTGATGGCCTGCCCCGGTGGCTGCGTAAACGGTGCCGGTCAGCCCTACACTGCGGAAAACAAGGCGGAGCGTGGCAATGGCCTTTACGCCGCCGACAAGCTTTGCAGCGTCAAGCGCTCGGAAGAAAACCCGCTGATGATGTCGCTGTACAACGGCCTGCTCAAGGGCCGCGTGCATGAACTGCTCCACGTTTCTTACGGCGGTTCTCACAAGGACAAGGGGGCGCACTAATGCTTGAACTGAATGTCTGTATCGGCAGTTCCTGCCACCTGAAAGGCTCTTACAACGTGATCCAGACCTTTCAGCAGATCATTGAGGACGAAGCCCTGCATGATCGGGTGGAGATGAAGGCCCAGTTCTGCATGAAGCAATGCCAAAACGGCGTCTCGGTTGCCATGAACGGCAAAGTGTTCAGTGTCTCGCCCGAGACGGCGCGGCAGTTTTTCCGTGAAACGGTTTTGAATGAAATAAAAGCCGGCTAATCACGAGTTTAAAGACATGACTGCCGCGCCGCCCGTAAGGGCGACGCGGCAGCTGAACTGTGTGTTAATTGGAAAGCCCCGTTCCTGCGAATGGGGACTTTTCAATTATTGAGTATGGACTCGCCCATATACCGATGACACACAAATAAAAAAGGATTATATAGGCATTATAAATGTTCGGGCCGTACGATACCGAACGTCCAATAACACCTGTAATATCAAAAAAATCAGTATTATAGTGTGTGAACAAAGCATGAATGCTCCAGAAGCCCAGGTGTGCCACTACAAATAATGGGGAAGACGTTTTGAAATATCTGCTCAGCCGGGTGACCCTCGGAACTTTTTCAGTATGCCTCCTGGTTCTGCTGTTGGCGCTGTTCTCCATTTACTCCGCCGGGAACATTTCCAGACAGGCGGAGCAAATGTACCAACACCCGTACACGGTCAAAAGCGCCGCTCAGGCCATGCGCACAAGGCTTATGGAAATGCAGCTTTATCTGCTGCCCACCATGCTGATTACCGAAAAAACGGAAGATGAAGCCACCCTCCAGATGCTGGTCGAGCGGGATCATTTGCAGGATCTGTCTTTTGACGTCATTCGGCAATACTATATCGGCCCGACTGATGACGAACGGGATGCGGATCTCGCCGCTCTGGAAGAAGCCCTGAGCGCGGTGCGCCAGGCCCGCCTGAAAGCGGTGCAGGATTGCGCCGGGGTCTCCAGCCCACGGGAGATCATGATTTATCTGGAACAGCATATCGGGCCGCGCGGCGCGGCCATGGACGCAGCCTTACAGCGCATCATGGACTCCGCCGATACACGTGTCAGCGAGTTTAGGGTCGCTGCCGAGTCCACGCGAAACATCATGATCGTGGGTACGGCCCTGCTCTGCTTGTTGCTGGCCGCCCTGATAATCTTTGTCAGCGCCAGTGAACGGCGCAAAAACAGGGAAATAGCCCACCGGGATCAACTGTTCAAGCTGCTCTCCAGATCCATAGCCGACGTGTTTTTCATTTACGACCATACCAACAGGCATCTGGAGTATGTCAGCGAGAACTGTTACCGCCTGTTCGGCATCACGATGCAGGAATTTTACCGCGACGGCGCCATCATTGAGCGCGGCCTTACGCCGGAAACGATAGCTGAATTCCATGCCATGCTGGCCGACAGTTCCCTGAGCGAAGCCATTGAGCGCGACATAAAATACCAGCGCGGACATCAGACGCTGGACCTGAAAATGCGCGTCTATCCGATCCAGGGCCCCAAAAAAGCGCGGGACAACTCCGCGCGGCGTTCCATTGTGATGTTCACGGATCAAACCAGTGCCGTCGCCCAGCAAGCCGCGCTGAACGATGCCCTGATCCTGGCCCGCAAGGCGAACAACGCCAAGCAGGACTTCCTTTCGCGCATGTCCCACGAAATTCGCACACCCATGAACGCCATTATCGGCATGACCACCATCGCCGCCAAATATTTGGGCGACAAAGAACGTGTGGCGGATTGCCTGGACAAAATTTCTATCTCCTCCAAGCACTTGCTGAGCCTGATCAACGATGTGCTGGATCTCGCCAAAATCGAAGGGGGAAAATTCTCCTTTGCCAGCGGCCCGTTCGATTTTCGCAGCTTCATCAATACGCTTACCGCCATCATCTACCCGCAAACCCTGGCCCGCCAGCAGAAATTTGAAATCACCATTGCCGGTTTGAGTGAAGAAACCCTGGTCGGCGATGATCTGCGGCTCAACCAGATTCTGATCAACCTGCTGTCCAACGCCATCAAGTTCACGCCGCCTGACGGAGAGATCCGGCTGGACATAACCTGCCTGAGCCATGAAGGTTCCAGCGTCATGCTGCGCTTTGCCGTTAGCGACACTGGCATAGGCATGAGCAAAGAATTTATGTCCCGCCTGTACACACCGTTTGAGCAGGACAACAACGTATCGCGCAACTATGGCGGCACAGGGCTGGGCCTGGCCATCACCCAGAACCTGGTGGCCCTGATGTCCGGCAGCATCAACGTGGAAAGCGTTGAGGGCAAGGGCACTACCTTTACCCTGGAAATGCCTTTTGGATTGCCGGAGCAGGCGGCAGAAAGCCAGCGCTCGCTCGAATGGAGCGATATGTCGGTACTGGTGGCCGATGACGACCAGGTTACCTGCGAACACGCCATGCTGCTTCTGGAGCAGATCGGCGTACACGGCGACTCGGTAAACAGTGGCCCGGAAGCGCTGGAAAAAGTGACGCAAGCACGGAAAGCGGGCCGTGATTATACCGTATGCTTCATCGACTGGCGCATGCCGGGCATGGATGGCGTGGAGACTGCCCGCCGCCTGCGTGAAAAAGTGGGCGAAGAAACGCCGATTATCATTATAAGCTCCTACGACTGGAGCAGCATCGAGCAGGAAGCTAGGGTAGCGGGTGTTAACGGCTTTATTGCCAAACCCCTGTTCACTTCCTCACTCTACAACGTTCTGGCCAGCATCCGCCACCCGGAAAAACTCCTTTCCGATTCAACGCGGCCAAACGAGCAGTATGATTTCAAAGACAAAAAAATCCTTCTGGCAGAGGATAACCACCTCAACCAGGAAATCGCGGTGGAAATTCTGCAATCGGCCGGGCTGTGCGTGGACTGCGCAAATAACGGCCAGCAGGCTGTGGATATGTACCAGCAATCCGGAACGGGCGAATATGACCTTATCCTGATGGACGTACAGATGCCCGTCATGGATGGCCACGCAGCCACCCAAGCCATACGCGCCCTGAACCGCCCAGATGCGAAAACCATCCCCATTCTGGCCATGACCGCAAACGTCTTCAATTCAGACATCCATGCGGCGGAACAAGCGGGAATGAACGGCCACCTGGCCAAACCCATTGATATGCCAGCGCTCTTCCGCACTCTGGCGGAATACTTGAAATAAAAAACAGGGAGGCGCTTACCCGGCGCCTCCCTAAAAACAACCCGCAAACAAAGCCAGGTTTATTCTCTAAACCAAGACCACCGGCTTGATCACATCCGGCGACTTATGGTGCATCATTTCCAGCGCTTCAGGCAGCTTGTCCAGCCCATTAAAAGTATGGGTGACCATTTTGCCGGGGTTGATCCGGCCGGTTTGCACCAGAGCCACCATACGCTCCATACGGGCACGCCCACCGGGAGTAAGTCCGCCGTGAATGCTTTTGTGCCCCATGCCGCAGGCCCAGCCCAGGCGGGGTACCGGCAAAATATCGCCTTCACCGTAGTAGTTGACGTTGCCGATCGTGCCGCCCGGCTTTGTCATATCCACGGCCTGGGCCAGCACTTCAGACGGGCCTCCGGAAATAATTACGCTATCCGCACCCAGACCGTGCGTGGCCGTTAGCACCTGCTTGACGATATCGCCATTTTTGTAGTTGATAATTTCAGTCGCGCCGTATTCCAGAGCCAGTTCCGCACATTTTTTGCGGCTGCCCACGGCCAGAATGCGGGCCGCGCCGCGCAGTCTGGCTCCGCATACTGCCATCAGGCCAACCGGACCGATGCCGATAACCACAACGGTGGAACCAATCTGAATATCGGCCAGTTCCGCACCGTGAATGCCCGTGGTGGCCATATCCGGCAGCATGGCCGCTTCTTCCAGGCTCATGCCATCAGGCAGCAGGGCCAGGTTCATGTCCGCATCGTTTACATGAAAATAATCCGCGAACACGCCGTCCTTGGTGTTGGAAAACTTCCAGCCGGTCAGCGCCCCTTCGGAGTGGCTGGCCGGTACGCCGTTCTGAATTTCCACAGTGCGCCAGTTAGGCGTAATGGCTGGAACAATAACCCGATCTCCAGGCTTGAAATCCTTCACTTCGCTGCCAACTTCCACCACGCGGCCCACGGCCTCGTGTCCGAGAATCAAATTGCAACGTTCGCCCAAAGCGCCCTCATACACAGTATGAATGTCGGAGGTACAGGGAGCCAGAGCCAGTGGCTCCAAAATTGCATCGTATGCACCGGCTACAGGTTTGGGCGCGTCAATCCAGCCGGTTTCACCAATCTTCAACATCGCAAACGCTCGCATCATTCGGACTCCTTTGCTTTGCTATATATAAAAAAACACCCTTACTATATTATTACATAAATCAGACACGCCCTGTCAAACTTGTGAAAAAATAAACGACACAAATTCTAATAAACCCTGGTCCAGCCTTGTGCTGCAACAGATAACTGCCGGTTTGAGTCATGCCGGGTGCGTCCGCCTAACTTTTTTTTAAAAAAACACGCTTTAAATACCCAAACAAAATCAATCCATTATTTTAAAAACCCTGACAGATTCAGCATTCTACGCTGTTTGACATCCGCACATACTTTTGAGATTTTCTAGAAAAATAACTGCCCGTACGAACGGTAGCCACATCAATTTAAATACACCCGGCAGTACCCCATTACTTTGCCACAAACCTTGATTCCATTAGTTCTTTTGGAGAATTAACAGATGCCCTCTGTAATTATAAAACGTGATGGCACATCGGTGCCTTTTGATTCGGTCAAAATCCTCAACGCCGTCAGCAAGGCCAACAAGGCGGTGGGTTCTTCCACAGAAGAAGAAATGTCCTCCACGGATCTGCTTTTCGTAACGGAAAAAATCTGCCGTAAGCTGGACTCCATGGGGCTGAAGCATGTGGAAGAAATTCAGGATTTGGTGGAAGAAGCCTTAATCCAGTATGGTTACGCCAAAACAGCCAAAGCTTACATCCTCTACCGGGCCGAGCACACCAAGATTCGTAACGCCGAATCTTACCTCATGGATATTTATAAAAAGCTGACCTGGTCATCGGCCATAGAAGAAGATATCAAGCGCGAGAATGCCAACATCGATGGCGACACCGCCATGGGCACCATGCTGCGCTACGGCTCCGAAGGCTCCAAATTCTTCATCGACAATTACGTTCTGCCCAAGGATGCCTCAGCCGCGCATGCCTGCGGCGATATTCATATTCATGACAAAGATTTCTACATGCTCACGCAAACCTGCTGCCAGATCGACCTCATCCCGCTGTTCCGGGGTGGTTTTTCCACCGGGCACGGTTATCTGCGCGAGCCTAATTCCATAGAAAGCTATTCGGCTCTGGCCTGCATTGCCATTCAGGCCAACCAGAACGAAATGCACGGCGGGCAAAGCGTACCAAATTTCGATTACGCCATGAGCCAGGGGATAGTTAAAACCTTCCGCAAGGAATACCAGCGCGCCCTGGCCGCCTGGCTGCAAATACGCCTGGAACTGGACGAAGCGAAGGCCTTGAACCTGGTAGGCAAACTTGACCTGGCGATACAGGAAGCTGGACTGCCGGGCATAAGACTGGGCAATGTTGATGAATACGGCGCGGATCTTTGTCGGCTGGCCCTGGCAGGCACGGTTGTATGGGAAGAATTGTCCCTCAGCTTGCCGGACAACAGCAAAATGGGCACTCTGCTGGGAAAAGCCCACGCCTATGCCACCGCCGAGGCCCGCAAAACAACGGATCGGCGCACTTATCAGGCCATGGAAGCCTTCATCCATAACCTGAACACCATGAATTCGCGTGCCGGGGCTCAGGTGCCCTTCAGTTCCATAAATTACGGCACCGATACCTCGCCGGAAGGGCGCATGGTTATCATGAATCTCCTGAACGCCACCAAGGCCGGGCTGGGCAATGGCGAGACGTCCATTTTTCCGGTACAGATTTTCAAAATCAAAGCCGGGATAAATTTCAACCCGCAGGACCCCAACTACGATCTTTTCAAGCTGGCCATGGAAACTTCCGCCAAGCGGCTGTTTCCGAACTTCAGTTTTCTTGATGCGCCGTTCAACCTGCCTTACTACCGCCAGGGCGACTATAACTCCGAAGTCGGTTACATGGGCTGCCGCACGCGCGTGCTGGCCAACAGCCACGACCCCGAGCGTCAAATCACCTGCGGGCGCGGCAATTTAAGCTTCACCTCCATCAATTTGCCCCGTCTGGGCATCGAAGCCAGGGGAAATCTGGATAAATTCTTCGGCCTCCTTGATGAGCGCATCGCTCTGGTCTTCCGCCAGCTTCTGCACCGCCTGAAAATCCAGAGCGCCAAAAAAGTGCGCAATTACCCCTTCCTCATGGGGCAAGGCATCTGGATCGATTCGGACAAACTGGGCCGGGACGAAACCATCGGCGAGATACTCAAACACGGCACCCTGACCATGGGCTTTATCGGCCTGGCCGAAACCCTGGTGGCCCTTACCGGCAAGCATCACGGCGAAAGCCCGGAAGCTCAGGAACTCGGGCTTCGCATCATCGGGCATATGCGCAAACGCGCTGACGAAGCTGCGGAGAAACTCCGCCTTAACTTCAGTCTGATCGCCACCCCGGCCGAAGGGCTGAGCGGACGCTTCGTAGCCATGGATCGTAAAAAATACGGCGCAATATCCGGTGTCACTGACCGCGAATATTACACAAACTCCTTCCATCTGCCTGTGCATTTCCCGGTCCGGGCCTTTAAAAAAATTCAGATCGAAGCGCCCTACCACGCCCTGACCAATGCCGGACACATCACTTATGTGGAACTGGACGGCGATACCTGCAAAAACCCGGAAGCCTTTGAAAGCGTCATCCGTTACATGTATGAACAGGGCGTGGGTTACGGCTCGATCAACCATCCGCTGGATCGCGATCCGATCTGTGGTTATGTAGGCGTCATCGGTGAGGTCTGTCCGCGCTGCGGCCGCCGCGCCGGTGAGTCTGTCAGCCTTGAAGCTTTGCAGGGCTTGCGCCGCAAATATCCGGATATGCCGGATTGGAGCTAACTGGCCTTTACATATCGCATGACCGCCAGCTAAAAAAATAAAAACCTTCCAAGGAGCCCATATAAAATGTTGTTGCTGTTTCCAGAAGCTGAAGAAAAAGGCAAAACAAAAATTGAAACCACCCCCTCTCCCCGCATGATCGGCCAGGGAGTAAGCTTTGAGCGCACCCGTCGCATTACCGGCTATCTGGTGGGAACTTTGGATCGCTTCAATGACGCCAAGCGTGCCGAGGAGCGTGACCGCGTCAAACATGAATAAAAAAGTTTTGCGCGTAAGCGGGGTTGTGGAGGAATCCATTGTTGATGGTCCCGGCCTGCGCTTTGTGATTTTCACTCAAGGCTGTCCGCACCGCTGCCCCGGCTGCCACAACCCGGAAACCCACGACCCGGACGGCGGCAGCCTGGCGGATTGTGCGGCGCTGATCACGCGCTTCCGGGAAAACCCTCTGCTTGCCGGAATAACTTTTTCCGGCGGCGAACCCTTTCTGCAAGCTGCCCCGCTTTGCGAAATTGCCGAACAGGTAAAAGCCGACGGAAAAACCGTGATGGTTTATACCGGCTACCTTTACGAGCAATTGCAGGAACAGGCCCGCAGCGACGCCGACCTGGCCCGCCTGCTCGACTTGGCCGATGTTCTGGTAGACGGCCCCTACCTGGAAGAATTACGCGCCCCGGATCTGCTCTTCCGGGGCAGCTCCAACCAGCGCGTTATCAACAAAAATACTTTATAATTATTCTTTCTGGTGAGGCTCCGCTGCCCCAGGCCCCTCCGGCAGGGAACTGAGTTCCCTGCACCCACATTATTTTTCAGCCCCTAAACTATTTTGTGTTCTGACCGAACAGACTTATGCCTCAATAAAGTATTTTCGCTTTGGGCATTTCTGTTCCAGCTAAAAAGCTCTGGTTTTATAAACGAGGGTAAGGTTATGCAAATTACATTCGGCAAGTATGATACCATGGAAGAAAGCTACTTCGCGGCCAAAAAATCCGAAGACGGACGCGCCGCGCCGCTGAGCGGTTCCGAATTTGGCGTTGATTCCAAAGACAAGGCCGAAGACAATAAAAAAGCCGCCTTCTCCCAAAGCGGCGACCGGGTGGAAATTTCCGAATCCGCCCGCGAAATGCTGCGTGCGGCTGCAACCGAAAACCCTGAAGCTGATGAAGAGCAAAACGCACAAGAAAAACAGGGCGATCCAAACGATCCGAACAACCTGTATAAAGATTTTGCCAAAGATGTAGAAAAAATGCAGGAATCCAACCCCTTCAAAGGCGTTGGCAGTGGTGGCGCTGAAGGGGCCGAAGGTGGCGGCGGGGCTGAAAACCCGGCTGTGGAAAGACTGAAAAAAATGATCGAGGCAGCCCAGAAACGCTTGCAGGAAGCTCAGGAAAACCTCCGGGCGGCCCAGGCCGAGGCCCAAAAGGCCGGTGACGAAGCCGCGCAACTGGCGGCGCAGCAAAAAGTTGAAGCTGCCCAGGCCGAAGTGCAGAGCATTAATGGCGAACTTCAAAGCCTGCGCAACGAATTGCAGGAAGCCCAGCAAGGCGGTGGCGGCGGCGGAGCCAATCCGCCCATGCCTCCGGTTGGCGGCGGGGGTGGCAGATTCGGTGGCGGACAGCGCATTGGTGTGGGGCCGGGCGGCACGACCAGCTTGAGTTAGGTCACGAACTGATTTTTTTACAAACTTCCTCCCGGAGCCTTGCTCTGGGAGGAAGTTTGCTATTTACTTCTGGCTCCATAAGGGTGACGGCGCCCTATGGCACCCCTGGCAGTTGGTCGGCCCAGCCGGTAATTCCTGTTGCTGCCTGCTTTCGTGACAGGAGTTGCAACTGCGGTCCAAATCATGAAAAGCGTTGTGGAAATAGCGGTAATCGACGCTACCGGCCTTCGCGTTGGCCTGGGGTTGATCGTGGCAGCCAGCGGCGGTGCAAAGCAGTTGCTGCCCGTCCTCATGCCCCATATGATGGCACTCCATGCACTCCACATAAATATGGGCGTCATGTGAAAAACGCACCTGTGGCATGTAGAGGGTAACGCCCTCCGGCACATGAATGCGCGTGAAGCGTCGCGGCACGGTATTGTGATGTATGGACACAGGCATCGCCACCGTGTGACACACGGCGCAGTTACCCTCGCCGCCCAGTACACGCGGATCACCCTGATACTGCTGCGGCGGCAGGTTGTCGCGTCCTTCGCCCACCGGATTTTTGGCCGGATAAATGGCATGCGGAGCACCATGACAGCTTATGCAACGCAACTTCCCGGTGTTTTCCGCCCGACTGCCAAATAGAACCCCATAGTCAGCTTCCGTCCATTTGTTGAAAGCCGAAGACGTTTCCAAATGCGGTTTTGCCCTGAAGTCGTGACAGCCCGCGCAATCCGGTTGCTGCACCCAGGGCAGCCGGGCCTTAATCTCATCCGAATTTTTCGCAGCTACCGGCTCGGCCGGATCTGTCTGATCGGCAAGCCCGGCCTGTCCGCTATCAAGGATCTGCCCGGATCGCTCAATTTGCTCTATTCTCTTTATCGCTTTCTCGGCCAAGGGCTGACCGGCGGCTTTTTCGGCCTGAAGCAGGGAAAGGGAATGTTCTTCCAAAACGCCGTGGCACCTTACGCAGCTTAAGCCGCGCTCCTGATGCAAATCGCGCATGAGCAGGCGGCGCGGACGGTCTTCCTTGCCAGCGTTCAAACCCAGGCCGGTATGACAGCTCAGGCAGGCCGCCTCGCCCTGTCCCGCCAGATAAGGCGTGTGCCAGGCGTGTACGGCGGCGGAAAGCCCAAGGTTCGAGCCGGGCAGGTATTTGCCCTGCTCGGCGTCAGGGACGCCCGCTGTTAAGCCGCCATTTAAGGCGTTATTCGCGCTAATCCCGCTGTGGCAGGCCCGACACTCCACCGTTTGACCGGATCTGGCCTGTGCTTCCAGCGTTGTGCCCTGACGCAAATCATGCGTTTGCAATATGCTGTATTGCGAATCGGCATGGCAATGCGCACAGCCAAAGTCCGGCGCAATGCCTACAGCCAACGCGCTTTCGGCCAACAAAGCTCCGCTTTGCGCGTCAAAGGCCCGGATAGTCACAACCGGATAAGGATTATAAACAGCGCTCCGGCTGTAATCCAGGCCGGAAAAAGCCTCCGCCGGAATGACGCCGGTAAAGGAAATTCCATCACTACCCGGCTGCATTTCACCCTTGATGATACCGCCGGACTGCGGCGCGTTACTGCCAGCGGCAAGTTCCCATTCCAGGCGTATCCCATCAACCAGCGCACTGGGAGTAATGCCGCGCCTTACCAACTGCGCCTCAAAAGCATATTCCGGCAAGTCAAATGACCAGACCGGCTTGACGCCGCCGATATTGCCCACCGTCTGGTAAAATCCCTGCAACCCCGCTCCAACCAATATATATTCCTGCCGGGGATCAAAACTGATTTTAGGATTGCTCAAGCTGTTCTGCGGCTGTAAATTACGGAACACATAACCGGGGTCGGCTCCCGAACCGGCAAGACTCCCGCTCCCGGCTTCCGGCGCGGCCAGACCCAACAGCGCGGCTTGCTGCTGCGCTTCGCCGCCATGCAGTTCGGGGTCGTTGCCAAGCGCCGCCACAAGCCCTGCAAAAAACACCGCCAGACCAATCAGCCAGAGGCCGAAAAACCGCCCGCTGTGTTTGCCCGCCTTACCAGAGCCGGGCTGTTGTCCGCCCTGTTCGTTATTTCCGTTCTGGTTGTCCATTTATTTCTCCGCATCACGCAACAAATTCAGATACGCGGCCAACTCTTTCAAATCCTGACCGCTGCCATAAAATGGTGGCATGTAATCCAGAGGTGCCGCGCCCTGTCCGCGAATTTGCGCCTCCAGACCCGCCTGCGCAAAGCGTTGCACCCGAGGCAGGATATCCAGCCGCGATCCGCCAACGGCATGGCAAAGGCCACATTGCTGGGCGAAAATTAGCTCGCCGCGACTCAGACCGCCGTCAGCGCGTCCCCCATCCTGGCTTCGTCGATCAAGCGCGGCGGGCGGTACACCCTTAATCCAGCCGGACACAGCGGCCAGACCCTGCTCACGCACGATCCGCGCGGTCCCATCCGCTTCCGGGCGCACCGTGTTGGAATACATATAATCAGGAATCACCCAGGGGCGGCGTCCGGCTTCGCGCAGCCATTCAAAGCTGCCCACCAGCACCAGCCCGGAGCAGAGAATCAGCGCCGCCAGCGGCAGACGCAGTTTTTCCGCTCTGACATAAGCCAGCAGGCCCAGAAGGAAGATTATCGGCAAAATACAGGCAAAAGACCGGGCAAAGGGGTGAATGTCCGCGCTGCCGCGCAGCATGGCGGCCTGGCGATCCGGCGGCAGGGCAAAAAAGTACCAAATGGCTCCGGCCAGCAAGACCAGAAACGGCACGATCACCCACAGGCTGTTGTGCCGCGCCAGCGCACGCCGCGCCTGCGTATCTTGTACGCGAACTGCGCTGGACATGCTGAACAAAGCGAACAGACCGGCCAGCAGCAGGCAAAGCCCGGTGCGAAAAACCATACTGGGAAAAAAGGTGGGATTGAAAAATGCCGCGAACAGGCTGCCGCTGGCCAGGGAATCACCCGGCGTGAGCATAAAGCAGATCACCCCGTTGATCAGCACCAGCGACATATAGCCGGATATCGCGTAAATATAGCCGATCCACAGGTGCGTGCGCGGACTGATCCGCCCCGCGCACTCTTGCCCTGAAAGGCCGTAAGCCATAGGATAACTATAGTGGTAAAGCAGCAGGGCGGCCACTTCGAGCAGAAAAAACACCCACTCGGCGGCCCAGATCCAAAGAAAGATATGCAGCAGCGCCGAGGTTGCAGCCGGATTGATCACACTCATGGTGAACCAGATGGCCACGCCGGTTAACGCGCCAAAAACCATGGTCAGCAAAAGGAAAAATTTGGTGTGGCCGCGCAGCCAGTCCAGCAGGACGGCTTGCTCGGACGAGCCGGTTAAGGCCTGGGCGCGTCCTTCCATAAGACGCTCCTGATTCTTCAGTACGCGTCTTTCCATCCAGACCAGATAAATGCCGCCGCCCACGGCGAACTGCGATACAAAAACATGGATCACGGAGATTGCCGCCATGATCATGCCCTTGCTGAGGCCGGGGATGAACCAGATTGGATATTCCATCAGCTCCTCCCCGTATTGCTTGCAGCGTCATTTGTTCCAGTTGATCCGGCGGGCGGTACGCAAAAAAGCTGCCAGGCAATGCGGATCATCCAGGCCAGGGCGACCAGACCAAGGCCGGTAACCAGCAGAAAGATTACCAGAGCGGCAGTCTGCCCCTGATCTATCGGCAGGGCCAGAGCGGGCGGCAAAGGCCCAAGCAGGGCGTCGCGTGCCAAATCGCGGATGCAGACCATCACAAAAACCACGCCCAGGGTAAACCCCGCGCAAATTCTGACCCGCCCGGCCCGTGCTGCGAACAGGGCCGCGACAGACCCGATTATCGCCAGCAGCATGGCAAAGGAGGCCAAAAGGTCCTGACCCAAAAACAAATCCCGCGCCGGATCGGGCAAAGCGAACAAAAACCAGAGGCCAATGGGAAACTGAACCAGCGAAGCCCAAAAAAACCAACTCAGGCCGCGTTTAAGGCGCATGCGGTTTCCGGCAATTTTACCCAGGCGCAATAAGCGGTCGGCACGCAGGGCAAGAAACAGCCCCCCCACCGCCAGCGCGGAAATGATGAAATGCGAATAACGCGGCAGCAGGGTTGGATCGCCAAGATTAAGCAGCGCCCCGCCCGGAGCCGCAAACCAGGCTACCCAGCGATCCGGGCGCAACATCAGGGAATGGTTGTTGACATGTATGAAAGCCACGCAGAGCAGAACAGCCAGAATCAGGCCGAGCAGCAGGCGGCGTCCGCCCAGCCCGGCCGGTTGCCCCTCTTTGGCAACATAAAGGCCGTAATAGGCCAGCATGGCCAGCAAGGGCACGCTCATCCACCAAATGGCCATGAGTACACTGCTGGCATAAAGGTAACTGCCGTAAGCCACCTGCGCGAACAGCAAAGGCGCGACGCCGAAGTTCACCGTCAGGGCCATCAGGCCGGGGGCCAGCGAAAGGTTGCCCGACATGGCCGCATAATTACCGGCAGGTGCTCCCAGGGCTGCAAAGCCAAAAGCCCGCCGAGGTGTCGGGCTGGGCTTGAAGGCGTTTACAGCGGCCAGAACTACCGAGCCGAGCAAAATATTCATGAACAGCAGGTGAATAAAAAAGGTGGCCAGCAAAAGAATTTTGATCAGGCCCCAGGAAGCCGGCAGAACCATTGGTGGAGAGATCAGAAGCATGAGCGTTCCTTGCAGTGGTAAAACCGTTTACATGAGAACGCATAATAGAATTATTTTTCAGTGGTTTAACATTATTTTTTCCGGCAAATGCAAGAAATGAAGCAGAATCTTGCGATTACTTTAGGCAAAGCCACGTTGTAATCATAGCGTGGCTTTGTTGTTTTTAACGCGGCGAATAACCATGCCGCCGAACGCAAGGATCAGGCAGGGAGCCCAGACCCAGCGCAGCTCCGAAAGAATGACCCGTTTGCCCCAGGCAGAAAAAAAGGCAGCCGGGCTGAAAGGGGATACCGCGATAGGCCGCCAGGGCAAAAAGTGGCGGGTTTCATCAAAGGGCCAAAAAAAAGCCACGCCCAGTCCGCCAGTGGTGGCGGCGTCCAGCAGAGTATGGCTAAGTACGGCCAAAAACACGCCGAAAAAGGCAATCAGCCTTTTTGCGCGTAACCGGGGCGCGGCCAGCGCGGCCAAAAGTCCCAGCCCGACAGCAAAGACCAGCGAATGCGAAAGCCCCCGGTGTCCGGCGGCTTCGGCGTATTGCACGCCAAAGGCGAAACCGGCCACATCAAGATCCGGCAGCACAGAGGCCAGCACCATTACTACAGCCAGGCGCGGCGGGATGACATTTGGCCCCAGCGCTACCGCCAAGGCCAGAGCGGGCGCAGGATGTGTGAAAAGACTTGCCATACGCTACAACCCTCAAACATATTTCTTCTGGTAGTGCCTGCTTTTGTTGTCATACGCAGTAGCACAACAAAATGAGGACTACCGGCTATTCCCAAAATAAACGGATCACTTCCGCCGGAGCCGGCTTGCCAAAACGTACCCCAACCCGGAAAGCGATAAACGACAGCACGAGCGCCGGAACAATCGGATGCAAGCCAAACACCGGCCAGTTAGTTACGGAAAGCAGCATGAACACCGCCAGCCCGGCAGCTATGGAAGCCAGGGTTCCGGCAGTGTTGGCCCTGCGCCAGTAAAGGCCAAGCACAATCGGCCAGAGAAATACCGCCTCCAGTCCGCCAAAAGCGAACAGATTGATCCAGACCAATAAATCCGGTGGGCGGAAAGCGGCCAGAAACACCAGCCCGCCAGCCGCCAGAGTAATACCCAGGCTCAGGCGGCGGATCTTCTCCGGCGCGACTTTGGAAGCATCGCCTTTCAGGCGGTAGCGTATATACAAATCCTTGACGATGGCGGCGGAAACCAGCAGGAGCATGCTATCGACCGTGGACATGATCGCGGCAAGCGGCCCGGCCACAAACACTCCGGCCCAGAACGGCGGCAGCAGTTCCACGGCCAGGGTCGGCATAATCAGATCGCCCACTTCCAAATCCGGCATGACCGCCCGGCCAATAACGCCCGCCAGATGTGCGCAGAGCAGCAAAAAGCCGATGATCAGCGTGCCTACAATCATGGCGTTGTGCATGGAACGCGAATCCCTGTAGCCGAAACAGCGCTGCACGGTCTGCGGCAGGCCCAGAATGCCCAGCCCGACCAGCACCCAGAAGGAAAGCAGAAACGGTGCGGGTATTTTGCCGCCAGCCCCGGCAGGCGTAAGCAGGCCGGGGTCAATAGCTCTCAGGCGCTGCATGCTCTGCGTCATGCCGCCGCCCGCGTCCAGCACCGCCAGCAGAATCACCACCACCGCCGCCACCATTACCAGACCCTGCACGGCATCGGTAAGCACCACGGCCCTAAAGCCGCCCACCGAGGTATAGGCCACCACGCTCAGACCAAAAATGATCAGCCCGACTTCATAAGGATAGCCGGTAACCGCCTGAAAGACACGCCCACCGCCGATGAACTGCGCCAGCATCGAAGCGAGGAAAAAGACCAGCATGGCCACGGAACAGACGATAACCACGGCGTCGCTGCGGTATCTGGCGTACAAAAAATCGACCACGGTCACGGCGCGGATGCGGCGGCCAATAATGGCGAAACGCTTGCCCAGCACACCGAGGGTCAAAAAGGCGGTCGGAACCTGAATCATGGCCAGCAGCACCCAACCCAGCCCCAGAGTATAGGCCATTCCCGGCCCGCCCACAAAGCTGCTGGCGCTGGTGTAAGTGGCGATGATGGTCATGGCCAGCACAAAGCCGCCCATGGAGCGCCCGCCAATAAAGTATTCCTCAAGAAATGACCCGGAATCACCCCTGGCCGCGCGGCGGTTGCTCCAGATCGCAATCAGCATGAACACCAATATGTAGCCGATCACCGGCAAGAGAATGGACAGGCGTTCCATCAGCGTTCCCCCTTGCCCGAACCGGAGTCAGCGCTGTTATCCGAATCTGCCGTCACTCCAATTTCGCCGCCAGCGGCGCGGCCTTCAACGCCAGCCGGGGGCATATCCCTGCCGCCGCCTTCAGCGCTATCGGAAGCATCAATGGAATCAAGAGCATCAAGGGGCATATCCTTAAAGCAGTGCCGCACCACTAGCCATAACAACAGCGTGAGCACAGGGTAGCCCAGCACGCAACTGTAAAAAAACCAGGCGGGCAGACCCAGCACATAGGTGTAATCCGCCGGATCCCCCGCGCCCAGGCCAAAAGCGAACAGCGCCCACCAAAGAAAGAAAAAGGCATAAAGGCCAAGCGTTATTGCCGCTTCGCGATTCGCCTGTTTAAAGCGTTTTTCTGACATACCTAACAAGATTAACTACTTTTTGTTTTTTGGGCAAACATCGATAATCGCCACAGCCTTGTATGCCGCAAGCAAGCATTTCAAGGCGAATACCCTGAATAAAATTGACTTTTCCGAATGTACAGTTTTTTATTGTACCAGAGACAGTCAATTCTGCTTAGCCACCCCCTTCCCGTTATAATCTAACGGCATTCAAAACCGCGTGGATTCATTGTAACCGTTATGGCAGCGTACACCAAACCTGACGCTGCCAGCGGGCGTAGCCGCACAGCCTGCCATACGCGCATAAAGCACACTCAAGGAGATGTTCTATGAATACAACCAGGCGAAACTTCCTTAAAGGCGTCAGTGCGGGGGTTGTCTGCCTCTCACTGGGGCAATTGGGGTTTGATCTGAAAGAGGCACAGGCCTTTGCCGGCACAATCAAAATTGAAGGCGCCAAAGAGGTGATCAGCGTTTGCCCCTTCTGCTCCGTCAGCTGTCAGGTCATTGCCTATGTGCGGGACGGCAAACTGGTTTCCACCGAAGGCGACCCGGATTTTCCGGTCAACGAAGGAGCTTTGTGCGCCAAGGGTGCGTCACTGTTCAGCCTCTACAGCAGCAGCGAACACCGCCTGCTGAAACCGCTGTACCGCGCCCCCTACAGCGACAAGTGGGAAGAAAAAGACTGGGAATGGACGTTGAACCAGATCGCCCGCAAAATCAAAACCGTGCGCGATAAAGAACTTATCCTCAAAAACGGAAAGGGCCAGACTGTGAACCGTCTGGAAAACTTCTTCATGATGGGTACCTCGCACGCCTCCAACGAGGAATGTGCGGTTATCCATCAAGCCATGCGCGGCCTGGGAGTTGTCCATATGGACCACCAGGCCCGGGTCTGACACAGCCCCACGGTGACGGCTCTGGCAGAGTCGTTCGGACGCGGCGCGATGACGAATCACTGGGGCGATATCGCCAACAGTGACTGTGTGTTGATTATGGGTTCCAACCCGGCGGAAAACCACCC
>JAITWK010000006.1 GCA_031285295.1 Deltaproteobacteria bacterium
ACGTTGCCACCGAAATGACCAACTTCGTGCGCAACCAGGTGCTCAGCCAGGCCGGTGTGGCCATGCTTTCCCAGGCCAACTCCATGGCCCAGATGGCTCTCCAGCTCATCGGCGGTTAATGAATAACGATACGCTCTTAACAGCAACAGTAATTGGTTAATTTTATAAAGCGGCAGTCCCCGGTTTCCTTACGGAAACCGGGGACTGCTCGTATAAAAATCATATAAAAAATCCACACCAAAGACTTTGCGTCTTTGGTAACGCCCTGGTTTAAATAAAATTGGCAACGCCTGAGTTTGTCGTCAGGCAGGAAAGATGAATTTTTGTTGTGCTACCGATTAACAAATATCTGTGGAATCAAGGCGATGGGCAACCCGGTGTAATAATATTCCGTAACCAGCGTGTCATCTCCCAAAAACCAGAAACCACGCCGCTCAAAGTAATCCATTACATCCAGTTCACCGGGACTGGGAACTTCAACTGCCGAACGCATGGTTTTTTCCCGCACGATTACCGCCAGGTCCTCAACCATCTGAAAGGCCAGCTCATACAGATGCCCCATGGCCTCATCGGTTGGCTCACCTTCGTGGAAGATCATTTCCTGCGTAATCGCTTCGGCGTTGGCAGCCAAAGAGTCTGCAAATTTATGCGCAATTACAACGTTCTTGTCGTAATCATCCAAAGAGGTTAGTATTTCAGACAAACCTCGGGCGCAAACCGAAAAACGATTTGCGCCTGTGTCACGGTTACGCGCAAGCTTGTCCAGTTGCCGTTGACATCGCTCAAACAGTGGAGCCATGGCAGTAAATGTCATATTCCCCTCTCCTCAATATCTTTGTGCCGCCCCAGACATGTCGGCCTTAGCCCCCCGCCATGCCGACATTCCTTCAACAATTATGTAATAATATACTGGAAAAACAAAGCAACAATAATATTTATAAGCGCAAAAACCATGAAAAAACTAGAAAAATCTCTCAATATTGTGTATACTTTTGTGACACTATTATTCTTGGTATCCTGTGCCCCGCAGGAAGCCACCCCTGTGTACAATCCCATGGGACTGGCTCAAAAATATCCGCAGGAAGCCGAGGCGAACTTCGCCCTGGCCCGCACTCTTTGGGGCAATTCAGAAACTTGTAAGGACCCGGAACTGGCTATCAGTTATCTGGACAAAGCTATCAGCCTGGCCCCTGACTACGCCCAGGCTTACCAGCGGCGCGGCCTGGCCAAAAGCGATATTCGCGACTGGGATGGAGCCTTTGATGATCTGACCAAAGCAATAAGGCTTTCGCCGCCCAGCGCGGAACTTTACGCCTATCGCGGGCTGGTTTCCATGCGCGGCGGGAATGCCCTGGGTGCGCGTAAAGATTTTGATCGTTCGCTTGAGCTGGATTCCAATCAGCACCGGGCCTGGAATTTTAGCGGCGCGCTGAATATCCTGCTTTACGATTATCCGGCCGCCTGCGACGATTTTGAAAAAGGCTGCTCCAACGGAGACTGCACGGGCCTGGAATCGGCCAATGCCGCCGGGTATTGCAAATGAAACAAGGAAAAACCATGCGCAAATCTGTCATGATTGTGTCAGTCGCTCTGCTTGTAACGGCTTTGGCGCTTTTGGCGGCTTATCTGATGTTGTTCCGCGACACTGGCTTGCGCAGCCTCAGCGCTCATGTGGCCGGTGCCCCCGTGGAAATCAAGGCGCTAACAGCCGGGCCGGTGCAATTTGTAGCCGCTTGCGGCAGCCAGGTAAAAAAGGGCGACCAGCTTCTTAAAATTGATGTTGGCGATCCGCTTGCGGATAGCGGGACTGACGACCCGCAAATCACGGAAAATATTGACAGGCTGGACCCGCAAGCCGCGCTTGTCCTTAGCGGTTTCTTAAGCATACCGGAAAGTCTGCCGCAACTGGCCGCGCAAATTGAGGAACAGCTTAAGGCAATAGCGCAGGCTGACACGGAAGTGATCGAACAATCCGTAACCCATGCCCAGGTTCAGTTGGAACTGCGCAAGCTGGAGCTGAAAAAAGGCCGTATTGCCGAGGACGAGGCGCGGCTGCGGGAATTGCGCCAGCAGGATGAGGAACAGGCGGCCTTGCTGGCCCAGAGCCAGGAACGGCGCAACGCGCTGAATACGAACCGGGCCGAACTGGAAAAACGCCTGCAAACCAAAAAAATGCTGGAAGCCGCTTTTGCCAGCCTTACGGAAGAACAGCAAACGGCTTTTTACCAGGCCCGCGAAGTGCTGGTAAAACTTGAGGAAGCGGAAAAAGAAATAGCACGCAGCAGTGTAAGCGCTCCGGAAGACGGCACAGTAATCAAGACGCTTCTGAAAGAGGGCGAAGAGGCGCAATTCGGCCAGTTGGCCCTGCTGCTTGCGCCGGACCAGAGCGAGGCTTTTTGGGTAAGCGCGGTTTTTGACGGAACCAGGGCGGAAAAAATCGCTGGCGGCGAGCAATGCCGGGTAGAGTTTTCCGCCGAGGAAAATTTCACCATACCGGGCAGGGTTGGAAAAAAACAGCCGACAACTCCGGACGAGCAAAGCGCCGGACAGACGCGCTTTAACATAATACTGCAAACCGACGACCCTGCCCTGCTTGCCCGCTTATATGAGCGACAGCCCGCAGTCGTTGTGCTGCAATAAAATATTAAAATGTTTCAGGGCAACGCGAAAAAAAATAAAAAATATTAAAAAAATCGCTTGCCAAAAGACCGCCGTCAAAGTAAAAGCATTTCTCACCTGCCGGGGTGGTGGAATTGGTAGACACGCTAGATTCAGGTTCTAGTGCTCGCAAGGGCGTGGGAGTTCGAGTCTCCCCTTCGGCACCATTTAAACTTCCGAGGAAGTTTATAGAAGGCCAGAAAGCTAAGAATAATAAGCTTTCTGGCCTTTCTCTTTTCCCGCAAAGTCCGCCAAGGTGCATGGGATTGGGGTTCTACACCAAAGAAGGGGGCATTTTGGGTTCTACACCAAAGAAGGGGGCATTTTGTAAAAGGGAATGTTTCCGAGTAGTTTTCATAAGCACTATCCGCAAAGTACACGAACCCGCAAGCGGTAGTTTTCAAAGTTACGGAAACCGTACGCTCTGCGTTGAATCAGTTTCATTTTTCGGTGAAAGCCTTCAGTTATCCCGTTGTTTCGCGTAAAGCGAAACATCCTGGCCACTTCTTCTTTCCATGAGAACAGCGTCTTGCCCAGAGTTTGCATTGCGGCAAACGGGCTTTGCCGTAACTGGCGGATCCTGTCCAGCAACTCGGCAACGTATTTAAGGCAATCCCGGCGGGATTGCGCTTTGACGCGCAGCAACTCGCTCAGATCCCGGCAAAATTCATACACAGCTTGCAACGCTGGCTGTCTGGCAAAATACGCCTGAAGCCTTTCGAGTTGTTCCGGCTTGAGTTTGTCTGGCCTGGTCATCAGCAAGCGCAGTAAGCCACCACGGCCATGAGAAATATGCTCTTCGTCCAGCAGCTTGCATACTTTGGTAAAATGATGCTGCACCAGCCGAATGACGTGAAAGCGATCGCTAACAATGACAGCGTTCGGGAACCATTGCCGGACAAGACTGCGGTATGACGAGTTCATATCGATGCAAACGACCTTCACTCGCTCCCGACCTTTGAGTGAAAGCAAAAACTCGCGCAATCGGCCTTGATCACAACCCAGGGCTATATCGACAACCTTTCTTTTCTGTAAGTCGCAAAACGTGGTTACAAAGCCGTGCCGCCGTGTGAACCCTTGACGCCTCCTATAATACACTATACTCTTTATGCACAACAAAAGAGGTGCATATGTCAGAAGCTACTTTCACCCTACGCGTGGATGACCATTTGAAAGATGCCTTTACCGAGGCCGCCAAAGTTAATGACAGGACTGGCGCTCAACTCATCCGGGATTTCATGCGTGAATATGTGCAAGCAGCCAGGGAAAAAACGGAGTATGAAGCTTGGTTCCGCAGCAAAGTTGAGGCTGGAATGAAAGCTATTCAGGAGGGAAGGGTACTTTCCAGTGCCGAGGTTGAGGAGCGGGCCAAATCCAGACGTGAACGCCTGCTTTCAATGAAGGGAGCGCATTCCTGATGGAAGTTATCTGGTCGGAACCTGCGGAAGACTCACTTGATGCCATTGTCAGCTATATTGCCGACGACAATCTCCATGCCGCTCTTGAAATGGACGATCTTTTGCGAAAAGCGGCCAACGGACTGGCACAATTTCCTCAAAAGGGAAAACCCGGGCGAATTCCAGGAACGCGAGAATTGGTTCCCCATCCGAATTATGTGCTGGTGTACCTATTGACGAAGGAAAGCATCCAAATCGTGACTGTACTCCACTCGTCACAACAATGGCCCCCTGAATAGCCTACATCCCCCCGCCCACTTCCAGCCTGCTCTTATTCTCAACAGGCAAATATTCATGGATGCTCTCCGCCACTGCCGTAGCCTTGTCGAGCAGAACCGGAAAATTCTCCTTCACATAATCAAAATCAGCGGCGTGTATGGCGGCTTCTACGCCAACGCACAGCTCGTACACTTCCATGGAGTCCACGTTGCCGGATACACCCTTCAGCGTATGCAGGCCCACACACAATTCATGAAAATTTTCCTCCGCATATAGCCGTGATAACTCCTCGACGTTTTCGGGCATACTGTTTGCGAACTTGCGCAGAATTTTTTCATAAACCTCAATCTTGCCGCCAAAACGCTGGAGTCCCTTTACAACATCAATGCCCCGGATGCCGCTGTTTTTGTCAGGCATTTCATCCAGAGCTTCATTACCAGCTTCCAGATGCTTCTCTTTGGGGATCCACTTGTACATAATTTTGTCCAGTTCGGACAATTCAATCGGCTTGGAGATGAAATCGTTCAGGCCCGCTTGCAAAAGCATTTCCCGCATTCCGGATACGGCATTTGCCGTAAGTGCGATAATGGGGATATTTTCCAGGCGCTGCAAGCCAAGACCGCGGATTTTATGCGTGGTTTCCACGCCATCCATGCCCGGCATCTTGTGGTCCATAAACACAAAATCATAGTCGTGTTTCAGCAGCGCATCAATGGCCTCCACCCCGCTGGATACGGTATCTACCCGCACCCTGTAGGGCGTCAAAAGGCCGCTGATTACCATCAGGTTTGCCTCCACGTCATCCACGGCCAAAATACGGGCACCGGGCGCCACAAAGCGTACTTCCTTGCCTTTACCTTCGTCTTCCAGGCGGCTGCGAAAAGCCTCGGCCGCGTTTGCCAGCGGTTTGTAGTCATGCACAGCCTGACGCAGGCGCACGGTAAACACGCTGCCCTTTCCATATTCACTCTGGATGGAGATATCGCCTTCCATCATGCCCACCAGCGTTTTGGTTATGGCAAGCCCAAGCCCGGTACCCTCCACCTTGCGGTTTGTTTTGGTATCCACCTGGGTAAAGGCCTCAAACAATTTATCGATGTCCTCTTCCTTAATTCCGATGCCGGTATCAGAAATGGAGAAAACGGCCATCCCACCGGTTTTTTCCTCGGTATCAAATTCAAATTCACCTGCAAGGGTGATTGTGCCTTCGTTTGTATACTTTGCGGAGTTGGTCAAAAAGTTTAGCAGCACTTGCCGCACGCGCGTTTCATCGCCATACAGATAGGCTGGAAACGCCTCGGAAATATTCAAATTTACCGCAATGGGCTTGTCTGAAACGCGCACGCGAATCATGGATACAAGGTCGTATACAAGCGAACCAACGTCATAATTGGTAAGCACAAGCTCCATCTTTCCCGCTTCGATCTTGGAAAAATCCAGAATGTCGTTAATGATGGATAACAGGCCGCGCCCGGAATGCAGAATGACCATGGCATACTGGCGCACTCGGTCAGAAAGCGTATCGCGCAGAATAAGTTCGTCCATACCTATAATCGCGTTAAGCGGCGTGCGGATTTCGTGGCTCATACGGGCCAGGAAGTCCGACTTCATGCGACTGTTTTCTTTTTCCGTTTCCGCGCTGATCTGTGCAATTTCCCTTAAGCGTTTGGCACGCATGAGCAAAAGGCACAGCACGGAAGCTACGATGATAATCAGCAGCAACGCGACACCCAGTGCGGATTCTACCGGGTAGGCCTCAAAGATGTCTTTATCATCATTAAGGATAACAGCCTTGCCATCGTACAGGGATTTGTCCATTCCGAAACGGTCGGCAGCTCTTTTATCCACTATAAAGGTATTGAAGGCGGCCTCACTTTCAAGAACGCCGATAATCGGAATCGAGGCCGCGTCCTCGCCATCAAGAATACGCATGGCCATGTTCGCCGCTTCAACTATAAAAGCCTTGGAATAGGCCACCCGCCCGCCTACAACCCCATAACCCAGGTAGCCGGACATCAGGCTGTATACCGGAACGTCAACTGCTTCGCATAGTCTTTCGGCAACCTCATCTTCCGACATGAATTGCCCGTTCTTGTCCGAAAAATAAGTACCGATCAGCACCATCGTATTTTTATCAAAACTTTTTACTTCACGCACAATCTCCTCAAAAGTCTGATTGCCGCAGGATGTAATTTCCATACGGCTGCCGTACTTTTGCTCAATCACCTTCATAAGCGAGGCCTTAACCGGACTTGCGGAAGAGGTTTCATCAAAAATAGTATAGATACGATTGATATTCGGGTTGAAGCGAAGGGCAAACTCCACAGTTTCGGTCGGATCAATGTATTCGCTGATGCCCGTAGCATGGGGGGCAAACTGTGAAATCAAAGCGTCGTTATAGCCGTTGATACCGCAAAATACTACCGGCACGCCGTTAAACTGGCGTGTGTAGTTCTCTTGCAGGTAGGCCAGCGCGTCATTGTCCATAGCGATGATCACATCCGGATAATCGCCCATAAAAGTGGTGCGTACATATTGAGAGGTTGTTTCGTACTGCCCGGAACGGAAGTTGGTCTGCCTAAAGTTCATATTGTATATATAAAGGGAAACCTGCTCGGTATAACCGGCTATAGCTTCGTGCAGACCTTGCTCGGCCTGCTTTTCCCAGATCATCTCATTCGAGTAGCTGGAAAGCTGAAAAATCACCTTTGAGCTGGCCGGATCTACCGATTTACGGGCACGGATCCGCTCCAGCACGCCGTTTGCCTGAATGCGCTCAAGGCCCCTGGTCAGAAGTTCGCCGATCTCAGGCTGGGAGCGATTGTACCAACAATAAGTTTCGGCAAAATCAAGCACACCGGCCTTAATAATGCCAGGCGGCATGAGGGGCGTGGAATCGTCATACACCGTGGCTATGAACACATCTGTTGTGCCATTTGCCAGCAGTACAAAACCGCTTTGCGTGTCGGATGAGATGGCTGCATTCTCAAAATGAGATCTCACATAATTGGAATCAATGGCAACACCAACGGACATGCCATCAACATCATCCCAGGAGTCAAGAGCTTTACTGTCTGTGTCACGCATATATGCGATATATTCAACCTTGCCGATTGGGATATCAACACGATTCAGGTATTTTTTATCATCATTATTTGTATACTCTGATATCCCGGCCCCAATTGCATTACTGCGACCAACCAGTACCTTGTAGGAATCCTGACCGCTTAGACGTGTTTCAATAGTGCAAGTTCCGCCTGCGGCGAGTACAGCATTGTAAATGATACGCTCGGTAGTAAGAGAGGTTCCATTAGGGATGAAAATTGACACCGGCGCTTCTGCGGCAAAAACAGAAGTTTGCACAAAAATCGTCAGAGTGCAGGCGACAAGGACAAACAATGATTTTGTTTTCATGTGTTTTCCATTTTATATTTATTTTATTTTGATAGATGTTATCCTAAATTCCTCCTTAAAATATTATTTTGTGCAACAAAATTTCTATATTAGAGCATTTTCACGCTTAAAAATTAAGGGAGTGCTGATTTAATCAACACTCCCTCAGGAATTTAATGGCAAAAATGCGCCCCTGGCTGCGGCTAGAAAGTACAACGCGCACAGGCAGCGCAGCATTCGCCATGGCTGTCCAGGCTTTGCATGATGCCGCAACTAGCTCCGCTGTGGCCGCCAGCGCAGCAATGTCGCAACTGCTCCAGGTGTTCTTTCAGATGCCCAAGCGAGGCGATTTGCGCCTCCACCTCCGCGATATGCGCTCCAACAAGCTCGGTAACCCAGGTGCAATCCCGTTGGGGATTATCCTTGAAGGCCAGCATTTTTTTAATCGCCTCCGGTTTTATGCCGTGCCTGCGGCAGTGCATGATAAACTCCAGACGCTTTAAATCCTCCTTGCCATACAGCCGGTAGTTCCCCTCAGTCCGCTCAGGCTTGGGAATCAGCCCTTCTTTTTCGTAATACCTAATCGTAACAACCTTGCAACCGGTCTTTTTTGCCAGTTCGCCAATTTTCATGTTCTCTCCGCCTAAAAATATATTTCTGTAAAATTTTTCGTAAATCGCTTGACCCTATAGTTACTATAGCAATTAAATTAAAAAACAAGAACTTTTCACGGAGAAATATATGAGTGTAGTTACATGTTCCTGCTGCTCGCATCATCCGGCAGAGGAGGCAACCCCCTGGCCTAAGCTGGCTCTGGGTGGTATTGCGGCGGCTTTTTCAGAATTGTTTGAATTGATGCGCGAATGGCAGTTCAACCCCTTAGCCCCGTTTGGCCTGGAACCGCAAAGCTGGCAACTGGGCGGCATAACAGTTCTTGACTGGCTCCCTCTGCTTTTCGCTGTGCTGGCCATAGCCTGCGCCGGGCTTGCCACCTACAAAAACGGCTGGCGCGCTATCTCCAGTTTTACCCTGAACATCAACGCGCTTATGGCCGTGGCCGTTACCGGCGCGGTCATTATCGGGCATTACCCGGAAGCCGCCATGGTCATGGTGCTGTTCAACCTGGCCGAAACCCTGGAAGATAAAGCGCTGGATCGGGCCAGGCATGCCATAAAGGATCTGTTAGACCTCGCGCCTGACAGCGCTACTGTACTCCAGCCTGATGGAAGCTGGGCAGAAACGGACGTACGCCTGGTGGCGCTCGGCAGCAGGGTACGCGTGCGCCCCGGTGAAAAAATCGGACTGGATGGCCGCATTACGCAGGGGCACTCTACCGTCAATCAGGCCACGATTACCGGTGAAAGCCTGCCGGTAGAAAAAAGCTTAGGTGATGCCGTCTATGCCGGAACCATAAATGAATCCGGCTCCTTTGAATTTGAAGTCACGGCTGCGGTGAATAATTCCACTCTGGCCCGCATTATCCGGGTGGTGGAAGAAGCGCAGGAAAGCCGCGCCCCCATGCAGCGCTTTGTGGATCGCTTCGCCGCTTATTACACGCCAGCCATCTTCCTTACCGCCCTGTTGGCCGCCTTCATCCCGCCGCTCTTTCTGGGCGGCGTCTGGATAGAATCCGTTTATACGGCCCTGATTGTTCTGGTTATTGGCTGCCCCTGTGCATTGGTTATTTCAACACCCATCAGCATTGTTTCCGGCCTGGCCGCAGCCACGCGGCAGGGCATTTTGATCAAGGGCGGCGTCTTTCTTGAGCAAGGCAGGCTCCTAAAGTGGCTGGCTTTTGACAAAACCGGAACCATTACCCAAGGCAAACCGCGCTTAACGGATTTTATCGAACTGAGCGGATTGAACGAAGCAAGCTGGCCGAGCGAAATCCAGACGTACAATGTTATGATGGACAAACCGGGCCAGGCCGTGAACGGCAGTCGCGCTATGCTGGTAGCCGCCAGCCTGGCGGCCCGCTCCGATCACCCGGTTTCACGGGCCATTGCTGAACATGCAGCGGAAAACAAGCTTGAATTGCTTGAGGTTGAAAACTTCACAGCCATTCCCGGCCAGGGCGTCAGCGGAAGGATTAAGGGGTATAGCGAAGATCAAACATGGCAGCTTGGCAATCTGCGCCTGGCCGAAGCTCAGGGCCAATGCCCGCCCGAGCTGAAAGAACGGATCGCCGCCCTGGAAAAAACAGGCAAAACCGTTGTCGTGCTAATCGGAAAAAATGGAGTGCAAGGCCTGTTCGCCGTGGCCGACACCCTGCGGGATTCCAGTCTGGAAGCCATCCGCGAATTGAAACAACTCGGCCTGAAAACCATGCTGCTTACCGGCGACAACGAGCATGCCGCCAAAACCATTGCCGAACAGGCCGGGCTGGATGGTTTCAGGGCCGGGCTATTGCCGGAAGATAAGCTACGCATTGTGGAGCAAATTACTCAACAAAATAATAACGGCAGTAAAAACGGCAAGAATTATAAAGACGGCAAGGTGGGTATGGTGGGTGACGGCATCAACGATGCTCCGGCCCTGGCCAGAGCCGATATCGGCTTCGCCATGGCAGCCTGCGGCACTGGCACGGCCATTGAAACCGCCGATGTAGCCCTGATGGACGACGATTTGCGTAAAATTCCGCGCTTCATCGGCCTATCCAGGGCAACCCATGCCATTCTGCTGCAAAACATCGGCTTCGCCTTGGGCCTGAAAGCATTGTTTCTCGGCCTGACCCTTATGGGGCTGGCCAGTATGTGGATGGCAGTTTTTGCGGACGTGGGCGCAACCCTGCTGGTTATCGCCAACGGGCTGCGTGCTATGCGCATCAAACTTTAAATCAGAACAATAGTAATTGAGGGGGGCCGGGGGAAATCATTTCC
>JAITWK010000029.1 GCA_031285295.1 Deltaproteobacteria bacterium
ATAGTTTTTTATGTAAGTCCCTACAAGATCAGGTAGCGCCTAATTTTGACTAATTATCAGGTAAAAATGAGGCGCTACCTGGCGTGCGCTAATCCAAAATCAGGAAAATTTGCTCACGCGGCTTCTTTGCGCTATCATATACATTCGCGTGAGCGCACTACCAATTCCGATAACAAAATGCAAGTGCAAGTCCCCAACAAGAGCAATTTATGAACAAAGAAGAATTTGCGGCCCGGCGCGAAAATCTGCGCCGTATACTCAAGGAAGAAAAACTCGGCGCCCTGCTGGTCACCCTGGATGCCAACCGCTACTACCTGAGCGGTTTTGAACTTACGGACGGCCAGAGCGACGAAAGCGCGGGCTGCCTGCTGATTACCGCCCAGGGCAAGGACTGGCTCTGCACCGATGCCCGTTACGAAGAAGCGGCCCTGCGGCTTTGGAACGCTTCCGAAATTTTCATATATTCCGGCGCGGGTTCCGGCGGTTATGCAGGCCAGATCAACAAACTGCTCAAAGATAACGTCAAGGGCGAGCTGGGAGTTGAAGCGAATTGCGTAAGCCTCTCTTTTTATCAGGTTGCCTGTGCCGGACTAAGTACCGTACCAGCCGACGGGTTGGTGCAGCGCCTGCGCATCATTAAAAGCCCGGAAGAAATCGCCGCCATGGAAGCATCCTGTGCCATCACCCACTCCATGCTGAACTGGCTGCCCGGCGTACTGGCGCACGGGCGCACCGAAGAGCAGATCGCCTGGGACATCGAACAATTTTTCCGCAATCATGGCGCTGAAGGGCTGGCTTTTGCCAGCATCGTGGCCATAGGCAGCAACGCCGCCCTGCCCCACGCCCGCCCCGGGCAGACAGCGGTATCAGAAAATTGCTGCGTGCTGGTGGATATCGGTTGCCGCTACAAGGATTACTGTTCGGATCAGACCCGCACCTTCTGGGTGGGGGATACTCCGCCCGATTACTTTCTGCGTACCCTGAAACAGGTGCAGGAAGCCCAGCGCCGCGCCATCGAACTGATCCGCCCCGGCGCAATCTGCAAGGACGTACATGCCGCGGCCTACAACTATTTTGAATCTCTGGGCCTGGCCAAACATTTCAACCACGGGCTGGGGCACGGTATCGGCCTGCAAACCCACGAGCTTCCGCGCTTGAACGCCAAGTCCGAAACCGTGCTGCGCCCCGGCATGATGGTTACGGTTGAGCCGGGGCTTTACTACCCGGAATGGGGCGGCGTGCGCTGGGAATATACGGTGTTGGTGACGGAAGACGGATGCAAAATTTTATAAATATTCTATCTTAATTATCTGGGCTCCGCCCCAAACCCCGCATAGGGGCGGTCCCTATGTACCCATTATACAAAACGGCTTCGCCGTTTTGCAATTTGAGGATAAATTGATGCGTATAGCTATACTGGCATCGGGAAAAGGTTCCAACCTGCGGGTTCTGCTGGAGCAGGCCGCAAGCGGACGGCTAAAGGCCGAACCCTGCCTGGTGCTTTGCAATAACCCGGAAGCCGGGGCCGTGGAACAGGCCCGTAAATACGGCGTGCCCTGCTGGTGCAAAAACCATCAGGGCATGGAGCGCGGCGCTTTTGACGCCGAAATGCTGGAAGCCATGAATAAGGCCGGAGTACAGGGGGTGGTGCTGGCCGGTTATATGCGCCTTTTGAGCGCGTCGTTCATCCGCGCATACCAAGGTAGGATTATCAACGTCCACCCGGCTTTGCTGCCGAGCTTTCCCGGCGCGTCCGGCCTGCGGGACGCTCTGGATTATCGCGTTCGTCTGGCCGGTTGCACCGTGCATTTTGTGGAAGAAGCCATGGACAGCGGAGCGGTGATTATTCAGGCCGCCCTGCCCGTGCTTGAGAACGATACCACCGAAAGCCTGGCCTCGCGCGTTCACGCCCTGGAGCATCGCATTCTGCCGCAGGCTACCCAGTGGCTGGCCCAAGGACGGCTAAGCCGCCCCAATGAAGCTGAACGGCCCGATCAAAGCGGCAGAGCGGTGCGCCTTGCGCCACCCGCGCCGGGCAGCCTGGCCGCCACCCCGCCACCACCGCCCTTTCCCTGTTTGATCAGTCCGGAACTGGAAGAGTTTTAGAAAACAGTAATCACCCTATTTGAGCTATTAGGTAGTGCCTGCTTTTGCCGTCAGACAAGGAAGGCAAGTTTTTTTTGCGACGGGAGTGACAATTTCGCAGGAAAGCGAAATTGGACGCCGAAGGCGCCCCGAAGGGGTGAGCCACAGGATGTGGCGAATCAGCTCTTTTCGTACTCGCCCCGAAGCGAAAAAGGGTTCTGACGCAGTCCAGAGACGAAAAGGCGCTCGTGACGGCACGACCTAAGCGGCAGAGTTACGCCAGGCACTGGCCGCAAAACGCATCACAGCAAACACTTCCTGTATGATTGGAAAGGGGCCGGGCTGGCCGTAATAATCAAATGGTTCCAGCTCTTCGTCGCTATGGGCCAGCAGACGGTTGTAAAGCTGGAGGGCAACAAGATCCTGCCCGCTGCGCTTATAGGCCGCGCACAGTTCGCGCAGTGTCTCTTCCGGGCAATCCGTAAACAGGCTGGCTCTGGCCGCCAGTTCATGCAAAGGAATGTCCGGCCTGCTGGCGTTCAAATCCAAAAAAGCTTCGGCAGCGCCCTGATAATCCCCGTCTTGCAGCAGATAGCGGGCCTCGGCCATAAAGGGATCCGCCACCGTATCCTGCGGCAGGCGGGACAAAAATACTTCGGCGCGTTCCGGCTGCCCGCTGCGCAGGCAGATAACCGCCGCTCTGGTATTCCAGCGCTCTTCACCGGCATCGTCACACAACTGCCTGCAAAGGCGCGTCAGCCCAAGACAGGCTTCCAGGTCCAGGCTATCCCGCTCCAGAGCCAGACGCAGCAAAGACTCGGCCTCATCCAGCTTGTTCTCGCGCAAAAGAGCCAGGCCACGCCGCGTATGCAGCAGAGGATGCAATGCTTCTGGAGAATCTGCGGGGGCAGCTTCGAACACGCCGGGCTTGCAGGCCGTAACCGGAAGCGGCTGTTCGGCTTCGGCAAGGCAAACCGGGGAATCTGCGGGCGAGGCTTCCACCAGAGTGGCTTCATCAGACTTTACAGTTAAGCTATCGGCAAGCTTGCGATTATGTAAAGTCTTACTTGAAGAAGCCGCCAACAATTGCAGGCAGTCGCCAAGATCGGTCACCGCGTAGGGGCGGACCAGCACGGCCCCGGCTCCGAGGGCCAGCAGGGCGGCCTCGCTGTCCTTATTGCTGGTAACAGCCAGCAGCGGCGGCAAATCCCGGTTCAGATCGCGACAGGTAGCGGCAAGTTCGCGCAAAAAGGCCTGCCCGGTCATGTCGCTCAGATTTTCCGTGCAGACCACAAAATCAAAGGGCTGATCAAAATATTCAGCGGAGCCAGAATTCCCCCCACCAGGCTGACTACCCAGCAGCGCCAGACCCTGCCGCCCGGAGTGCAGCACACGCACGCGCAAAACGCCAGCCTGACGCAAAGTGACGCGTTCAATGCTGACAGCGTCTTCGTGCCCGGTCAACAGCAAGGCCAGCCCGTATTTACTTGGCCGCTTCATTTGCTCTACCGCCCTTTAAACTGGATCACCTTGCTTCTGACCGCCGCCGAAGCGGCTTCGCCAGTTCGCATGGCTTCCGCCTGCGCCAGCGCCTGAACTTGAGCCTGCTCCTCCTGGTGCATCAAGGTAACCTGGGCCATTTCTTCCAGGGCGGCGAAAGCGCGTAGCGAACCGACGGCAGAGGATTGCTCCAAAGCCCTGGCCGCGTTGCCGCGCTGTTTAACTGCCTGCTGCGTGCGCGGAAGCTCGAAAATCTCGCCGCAAACCGAGCAGCGCCGGGGGCGCATATCGGTGATGCGGACAAGTTGCCCATCGTTGTTATAGCAATTGGGGCAGAACGGCCCCTGCTTGATGCTGCCGGTGATCAGCCAATAAAAGGTACCGTCAAAAACAAAATTGCGTGCCAGGTAAAGAATGTCCTCATATTCGCGCATCTGGCTTTTAAACGCGGAATTTTCCTCGCACAAAGTGATGTAACGCTTTTGAAGATCTTTTAGCTGAATGCACGCTTCCTCAACCTGCCCATTGATGAACAGATCGTTTATAACCTTGAATCTGTAGTATTCAAGCATGGTTCTCTCTCCATGAGTAGCGTGACCCCCGTTCCTTGAGGGCTGAAAACTTACCAAATTGGTGAAACCCAAATCGCCGCAAGCGACTCTTGTGGTGTTTCAATTTTCTTTTCGGCAGGAGAGCGCCCAAGCTTTAGGGCAAATGAGGCAATAGATGATTATTCAGACAGAGTATGGAAATGCCACGAGATGATTTTTTGTTCTCTGGCAAGGAAGACGAGACTTTTATGCAGGGAGTGTACTCTTTTGGTACTCGACCCGGAATAAAAGGCGAAGTCTGACGCAGCCAGAGGCAAAAAGGCACTCGTGGCTAAGAAAATCTAATTTTGCCCTTGCCCAGCACATCATGCAAATGCAACACGCCCAGCGGCCTGCGCTGGCTGTCCAGCACCGGCAAAACAGTAATCGAGCGGCTTTCCATCAAATCCAGCACTTCGGCCAGGTTCTGCCCCGGCCTGGCGTGGCAGAACTGCCGGGTCATGCTTTCAAACACGGGGGCATCCGGATCAAAGCTGCCCCGGCACAGGGTACGGCGCAAATCGCCATCGGTGAAGATGCCGTCCACCCGGCCTTCCGGGTCCAGCAGCAGCACAGTGCCGAGCCCGCCCCGGTTCAGGGCTTCCACGGCTTCGGCCAGGCTGGCCTCGCGTCCGGCCACCGGGATATTTTCAGTATGCATCAGGCTATCTACCGGCTCACGCAGACGCTGGCCCAATGAGCCGCCCGGATGCACGCGCTTGAAATCTTTTTCGGTAAAGGATTTATATTCGATCAGGCAGACGGCCAGGGCATCGCCCAAAGCCAGCACCGCCGTGGTGCTGCTGGTGGGGGCGAGGTTAAAAGGGCAGGCCTCGCGCGGCACACCGGCATCGAGCACGATATCGGAAAGAGTAGCCAGCGTGGAATCAAGCCCGCCGGTAAGCCCGATGATCTTCACGCCAAGGGAACGCAGCACCGGCAAAATAGCGTTAAGTTCATCGGTGTTCCCGGAATTGGAAATGGCGATAACCACATCTTCCGGGCGGATGGAACCAAGATCGCCGTGCTGGCCTTCCACCGGATGCAGAAAAAAAGCGGGCGTGCCGGTGGAGGAAAGAGTGGCGGCCAGCTTCCGGCCCACCAGCCCGGATTTGCCCACGCCGGTAAGTACCACCCTGCCGCCGCAGGCAGCCAGAAGATCCACCGCTTCATTGAACGAAGGCCCCAAATGCTCACGCACGGCTTTGAGTCCTTCAATTTCAACATCCAAAACCTGTCTGGCGGCGGGTAGCCAATCTTTTTTATTTTGCATGGGCTTTACGGCGTTAGATAGTTTTAGTGATTTATGTGGGGCTCCGCCCCACACCCCGCTGGGGGAAATGATTCCCCCATACTCCCTCAATTACCTAATTATTCTTGCAGACGACGACTCTGGCCGGGCGCAACAGGCGATCATACAGCTTGTAGCCCTTGCTCAGAATGGAGCAGATCGCGCCATCAGCCACTTCAGCGCTGGGGGTAACTCCAACCGCCTCGTGTACAGCCGGATCGAACATTTCGCCGCTATCCCCTACCTGTTGCAGGCCGTGACGGCCCAGCGCATCCAGCATCAGCTTGCGGGTCATGTCCACACCAACAAAAAAATCCTTGCAGGCGGCCTGATTTTTGGCATGTTCCAGCGCCAGATCCAAATTGTCCAGCGCGGGCAAAATATCGTTAAGGACGTTGGAAGCCGAATATTTTATGGCGTCTTCCTTTTCCTTCAAAACTCTTTTACGCATGTTGTCCACTTCGGCAAAAGCGCGCAGGCGGGCATCCTCCGCCTCTTTGGCAACCGGGCATTGCGGGCAAAGGCGCTGTTTGGCCAGCTCCGCCAGGGCGGTATCGGAAAGGACATCCGCCGCAGCCGCAGCAACCCCATCAGTCGCTCCAGCCGCGCCATCATGGGCCACTGTGAACAACTCCTGTGCCTCGCCCATATCCGGCACGCTGTGCCGATCCTGCAAATTCTCGGTCATATCGTCCGGGTTATAGCCCTTGGAATTGTATCCGTAAGGATTTTTTCTTTGCATACTAAAGCCTCCAACATCCCAAAATCGTACAATAATACGGCCAGGATGCCTATATTTATTGTCACGAGCGTCTTTTTGCACCTCGTGACGTGCCTGCGAGGGTAAATAAGCACCCTTCAGGATTTGTTAAGAGCTAAAGCCTGACCTTGCAACCCAAATCGCGCAGCTCGGCCTTGATTTGCGCTATACTATACTGCCCGTAATGCACGACGGAAGCGATGAGCGCGGCGGAAGCCCGGCCCTCGGTCAGCGCCTCGTACATATGCAGGGGCGATCCGGCCCCGCCGGAAGCGATAATCGGCACGCGCACGGCCTCGGCTACGGCGCGGGTAAGTTTAAGCTCATAGCCTTCTTTGGTGCCATCCGCGTCAATGGAATTTACGCAGATTTCGCCCGCGCCCAGTTCCACGGCCTGCCTGGCCCAGGCCAGGGCGTCCAGACCAGTATAAACCCGTCCGCCGTTGATGACGATTTCGTAACCGGAGGGGATAGCCTCGCTTATTGGCACGGCTTTAACATCCATGCCCAGTACGATAGCCTGCGCACCAAAAGCCTCCGCGCCCTCGGCCAGCAGTTGCGGGTTACGCACGGCAGCCGAGTTGAGCGAAATTTTTTCCGCCCCGGCCCCAAGCACGCGCCGCATGTCGGTCAGGCTGGAAATACCGCCGCCCACGCAGAAAGGAATGGCAATGGTTGCCGCCACTTTTTCCACCACATCCAAAAAGATGCCGCGTTGTTCGGCGGAAGCGGTGATATCGTAAAAGACGATTTCATCCGCACCCTGTTCGTAATAACGGCGGGCGCTTTCCACCGGATCGCCGATGTCCTCGTTGCCCGCAAATTTAACGCCCTTGGTCAGGCGTCCGGCCCGTACGTCCAGACAGGGAATGATCCTTTTACTAAGCATGAGCGGCTCCCTTGGCGCAACTTCCATCCGCGCCCGCAACCTTACCCGAGTGGGCTTTGCCCTGGCCAAAGGCAGCTTTGTTATGACCGGAGGCCGCGTTGTCTTGACCCGAGGCAGCTTTGTTATGACACCAGGCGCAAAAATTGCGCAGCAGGCGCAGTCCGGCCGGGCCGCTTTTTTCGGTATGGAACTGAGTGGCCCACAAGCCCTCGCGGCCCAGTACCGAGCAGAAGCGCTGCCCGTAAAAAGTGCTGGCAATTACGTTTTCCGGCGCGGGTTCCGTATAATAACTATGCACGAAATAAAATTCCGTATTCGGGGCTATGCCGTCAAACAGCGGGCAGGCGCGCGCGGCTTCGGTATCCTCAAGGCGCACGCCGTTCCAGCCCATGTGCGGAATGGCAATGGGGCTGCCATCCTCTTCACGCAATGCGGCATCAAAAAGGCGGGTTTTACCGGGCAAAAGCCCCAGGCAGGTCATGTCATTTTCTTCGCTGTATTCCAGCATAATCTGGCTGCCCAGGCAGACACCGAGCATGGGGCGGCTGGCCGCCACCCACTCGCGCAAAAAAGTATCCAGCCCGCTTGAGCGCAAATGGCGCATGGCCTGCCCCGCCGCGCCCACACCCGGAAAAATCAGCCCTTCGGCTTGCAGCATGAGGTGAGGATCCGCCGTGACTACCGATTCCAGGCCCTGAGAATCCAAAGCGCGGCGTACGCTGGTCTGGTTACCGGCCCCATAATCAAGAATGGCGATCATAGCTTTACCGCCGCGCGTTTCAGCACCAGGCTGTTGTTGTTTTCGGTAAGCACCAGTACATCCGCCTGCGAAAAATCCAGAGTCATGTCGTACTTGTTGCTGATGCGCAAGTTTGCTTTTCCCGCTCCGTTTGGCGTAACCTTATAAGCGTGGCTTACGCGGCTGCCATCGGCCCAGGTGGCTGACAGCCTGTTGTTTTTGATATCAAAGCTGATGGTCAGGCCATCCAGACTCTTGTTCAGATCCTGCGGCACCTGATAAACTTTGGCAGTGGCTTCCGAATCCACAACCCAGGCGCCGTTTACCGATTCAAATTCCGGCGTGGATTGGGCGGCCTGCGCGGGCTGTGAAAAAAACAAAATCAGAGCGGCCAGAACAATCAGTACCGGAACCGGGTTTATAAAAAATGCTTTCTGCATGAAATCACCTCGTGGAGGATTAAAGCAAAAAGGAGAGTGCGAGGCAAGTTGAATAAGAAGGCCAGCTCCCGCATATTATGCGAAAGCTGGCCCGTTGGTGTTTTAAATTGTAATCTGGTGAGCTTACATGGTGCTGGTCTTGATCATGGCATCAAGAATGGCCCTGGCCGCTTCTTCATCCAGGCCGTCGTAGCTGGGAGCGCATGCGCCGCCGTTCTCGTTGACAAAGTTCACGTTGAGGTGCTGTTCGCTGTCGCCCATGTTGATGGTCAGGTTGAGCTGGCCATCCGGGTCGAATTCGGCGGTAAGCATGACACCATCGCCATTATTGATGGTAAGGGTCTTGTCGCCTTCATCCCACGAGCCATCAACCTTGGTCATAAGCAGGCTGTCCAGCGCTTCTTCACTGTTGGCCAGAATGCCTTCCAGCACAATGGAATCCTGTCCGAATTCGAAATCGGTGATGGTGCTGGTGTAGTCACCCAAATCGCCAGCCCCGAAGATGAACAAATCTTCACCATCGCCGCCGCTGAGGATGTTGTTGCCGAGGCCGCCAATCAGGTGGTCATCGCCAGCGCCGCCGGTGAGGATATCGCCAAACGCACCGCCGGTAAGCTCATCGTTGCCTATGCCGCCAGCCAGGGCAAAGCCTTCGCCTTCGGAGGTGGGTGCGGTGACATCGCCGCTATCCTGCGGCTTAAGTTCAAGGCTGCCGGATACGGTATCGCCATCGCCATCCTTGGCAGTGAAATCCACTTCCAGCGGGTCAGCAGGCTTATCCTTTACCTCAACGTTATAATCAGTGGAAATGGCGGTTACACGAAGCAAATCGCCATCATCGAGGGCGGGCGTTGTCGTAACGGAAACAACCTCGGCCCCTGGAGGCAGAATGTCGCCAAAATCGAGATCCAGTTCCATGCCATCGCGGAGATAGTGCGTTTCCGTCTCCCCTTCGGCGGGCCAGGTCTTTGTTTCGCCATTAAGCTTATAGGTAATGGAGTACTGGATGCTGTCATCGTCAACGCCACCCTTAAATTCGAGGAAGCGTACGAGCAGCCCTTCGGCAGGGGTACGGGGGTTGAAGGTGAAGAGCAGGCCATCGCCATCGCTTAGGCCCTTTTCTGCCTTATAGCCAAACCCGGCCTTGCCAGCGCCATTATCACCATTCAATTCACCACCCTTGGTAGCGGTAATCCAGACCTGCGCATTGTTATCCTTGCCGCCGGTCAGTCCGTTGTCCGAACCCAGGGAGTAAGTAGGATCGCTCTTTGGCGATTCCAGGTCGCCATTCATGCCTACCTGAACGTTTCGATCCTCGCCGCCGGTTACCTTTTCATGCTGCACATACTTGTATGTGCCATCGTCCGAGGCCGTAAGCTCGCAAACCGTTTTGCCGCCAGCCACGCCAATCAGCGAACCGTCTTCCTGCGGGATAAAGCGTACAAGTTCGCCGCCGCAGTACCACACTGGCGGTTCAGAGACCGAGAAGGATATTCCAGGCTCGCCGTCTTCCTGCAAATCAGCCGCGCCATCCGCGCCAAAATCCACCAGCTTGCCGCTGAATTCGGTATCGCCGTTCTGGTAGATGGCATCGGTAACATCCAGCGCCGGGCCATCGTCACGAATTGTAACATTCACATTGATAGTGCCGGAGCCGAGGCCGTCGATGTTTTCCACACGGACATTGTCAAAGCTTTCCCCGGTAAAGGGATCGTTGTGGGCTTCCGGTGTGCTGCCTTTAAGGGCATGTTCCGCGTAATTTTCGGCAAGAGTATAGGTCGCCTTGCCATCCACTACGCTGAGCGTGCCATATTCACCCTGATACTCGCCGTCAGCCAGATTCCAGCCTTCGGGCAGATTCACGGCCACAGACTTTGTCAAAGCGCCTTCATCAGGCGTGGTTCCGTCCGAAAGGTTGCTTTCGTCAACCGTGACCGTACCTACGGCATCAGGATTAAAGGTATACTTGTCACCATCGTAGTAGCCCGACAAATCCAGGGTTTTGCTGTCGCCGTCGGCGTCCGTGATGATCAGCTCAAAATTGGCCTTGCCTGTATGGTTGCCGACAACGGTCATGGTATAGTTGCCGTCCGCATCGATGACCAGGTATCCGTCTTCGAAGGGGAGCTTGTCGCCAAAGGTGTATTCCTGCGGCTCCCCGCCGTTGACAGCAATCTTGAAGGACCTGCCATCGCCATCATCCGCGCCAAAGTCATAGAGAACCTTGCCCGTAATCACTTCACCAGCCGTGCCATTGTCAACCTGCTTGGTGCCGGAGTTGGGGTCGAACATGAGCACTGGCGCGTCGTCTTCGACATTCACCTTGATGGTGATTTCGCCTTTGCCGTCGCCGTTTACCACAGGCAGAGTAATGGTATCAGCCGCCAGTTTCGGCTCATCGATCTTCTGGTCATTGTCGTGGGTAACGGCCTTGTTGTCATATAGAGTGTAGGTTACCGTGGCATTGCCTTCGGCATCCTTGGCGATCTCGATGTAACCAAGCTTGTTCTCGGTTTCGTACCGGCCCGGTTCCAGATCCACTGTCCAGCCTTCCGGCAGGTCAATGGGCTTGCTGTCGCTGTCGCTCCTGCTGCCGCTTTCATTGGCAAAGCTCGCGTCCTTGCCAGAACCGCTGGCGGTGTAGCTTTCGTCAACATTAAGCTCAACAGGCGTCTGGGGCTTAAGATCTTCTGCATCGTAGTAGCCAGACAAATTCAGGCTTTTGCTGTCGCCATCGGCATCTGTAATGGTCAACTCAAAATTGGCCTTGCCCTCCTGGTTGCCGACAACGGTCATGGTGTAGTTACCGTCCGCATTGATGACCAAATACCCGTCTTCGAAGGGGAGCTTGTCACCAAAGTTGTATTCCTGCGGCTCCCCACCGTTAACGGAAATTTTGAAGGACTTGCCTTCGCCGTTGTCCGCGCCAAAATCATAGCTGATTTTGCCAGTGATCACTTCACCAGCTTCGCCATTGTCAACCTGCTTCGTGCCGGAGTTGGGATCAAACTTCAGCGCCGGGCCATCGTCACGAATGTTGATGGCAACTTCGATATTTTCGGTTTCGCCGGTAACGTTGTTCACAACCGAAACCGTAACCTTGCCTGCTTCGGCGGATTCGTCGTAGCTGCCGGGGTTGGTGTTCGGTTCATGATCAAAAGCCGAAGTCTGCTTGAAAACCAAGGTGCCGTTTTCATCGAAGCTGAATTCACCGTTGGGATGTACCGGCAGCGGCTTGCTGTGGTCAAAGCTCCAGCCCTTACCCAGAGAGGATTCATCAATCGTGGCTGTATCGGAAGCAGTAGGTTCCTGCACGCCGCCAGCCAGGGCGCTGTCATCGGTGGTGACTTCATGGGTGGAATTCAGAGGCCCGGCTTCGAGCGGCGGCGGAGTAAACTCGCCTTTCACGCCGTTTTCGTCAAAGTCTGTAGCTTCGTAGTTGCCGCCGGTGAAGTCGGTAATTTCAGCCACAACGTTCGTTGCGGCGTCGGCGGGGTTGCTTTTGATATAATCGTCAAGCTTCAATTCATAGGAGGTTTCGCCGTCCTTGAAGGTGTGCTCGTATTTCACGCCGTCCACTTCAAACTTGACGGTAGCTTCGGTTCCGGCATCCGGCGCATTGTCCAGGGTGATGGTCACAACCAGATCATTGCCTTCCTGAACCAGGCCAATGTTCGCCGTGGTGGCATCGATGGTGTCTTCGACCAGGCCGGAGTCCGTCTGGCCGGTAACGACATTGCCGTAACCGCCGCCGACCACGTCTACAACCGTGCCAACGGGGTGGGATTCGTCAAGGTAAACGTCTTCCTTGTTACCGTGTTCCACGGCCTTGGAACCGTAGCCGTTTTCATCAACAGTAATTTCCACCTGCTGACCGCCGATTTCCACAATAACCGTAGCCGCGCCCTGCGGCGGGTTGGAGAGCTGCACTTCAACCAGTACCGTATTGGGATTGTTGCTTTCAACGCTGTCGCCAACCTTGATTTCAACGGTAGTTTCCGTGCTGGAGGGAGGGGTGAAGCTTTGTTCCGCATCTTCGCCGATAGCGGTATCTTCGTAGTTGCCGCCGGTGAAGTCGGTAATTACGGCTTCAACTTCCGTCGGATTGCCGTAGGGGTTTTCCTGAATATAATCTGGAAGCGTCAGATCGAAGGAGGTTTCGCCGTCCTTGAAGGTGTGCGTGTATTCCTTGCCGTCCACTTCAAACTTGACGGTAGCTTCGGTTCCGGCATCCGGCGCGTTATCCAGAGTGATTTTCACCACCAGATCATTGCCTTCTTGAACCAGGCCAATGTTCGCCGTGGTGGTATTGATGGTATCGTTAATATTCACGGTTTTATCGGCATCGGCGGTGACATCAGTGAAGCCACCGGTAAAGCCGCCGCCCTGCACATCGACGATATCCACCGTTACCTGCGAGGGGTCAATATACACGTCTTCGTTGTTGCCGTGTTGCACATCAACCGTGATCTCGGCCTGACCGGCGCTGAAATTGGCTTCAACCGTATCAATAACATTGCCGTCAGAGTCTTTGACTTCAATGACCACAACGCCGTCTTGCGTCGGCGCGGGGTTCAGAGCAACCGTGATCGGGAAGGTAGCCTGATTTTCCATCACCTCTTGCGGAGCAATAGCCAAAGACCAGGATATGTCCACCGGAATTAGCGGAATTTCCGGCGTCAGCGGCGTGGAGGCAGCAGCTTCTATGCCCTGATCCTCAAAATCCGGCTCGGCATCGCCGCTCCAGCGGAAAGGATCGAGCATGCCCAGACGATCCACACCAGCCAGCAGGGAGCCGGGATCGCCAGCGTATTCACCAACGCCGGTTCCGGCAGGGCCAGCCGCTGGGCCAGCAGCAGGCTCGGGCAGATCGATATCAAAAGCGGCCAGCAGCGCCCCGGCCGGAGCCGCAGCGCCATCGGGCAGCACAAAAGCGACTTCGCTTTCCTGATCCACAAATTCGAAGAAGTCGGTAACGGTTACGCTGCCGCCGTTTTCAAAGCTGAACACCAGGTCGTTGCCCTGCTGGGCAACGCTGGCTTCCGACGGATCAAAAGCCAGATTGATTCCGGCCAACCCTTCCATTGCCTGAACGCTTAAATTCTGACCAGCGGCAGGCGCGGCCACGGTTATATCTGTTTCGGCAACGACTGCGGCAGCCACGTTACGCGTAATTTCCTGTGACATTTCTTCCCCCATGGGACGGCTTTAAAGCCGCTTGTTTGTAAATACAACAGTTCAGGGTGCGCTGCCTTTGCGGCGGCATACCCGTAAGTAAAACTTGCCATTTTTAAGATTTAAACCAACGCACTGCCTGGCTTGCGCCACCCCCCCCGGGCGTACAGCGAATTCTATATCTGAAAGAAAAGATTAAAGAATATGCTATACTGATCAATGCGACTGATTTGCTCGACATTATAACGCGCCTAAACGGATGTCCACTATTTTTGTATGATATTGTCGCATGAAAAAAAATAAGGCCGCAAAAAATATTGCGGCATCAGGCAAAAAATAAGCCGGACCCCAAATGAGGAGTCCGGCCCGTTAGCTGTTTATGAATTTGTTTTAAGGTTTGCTTTTACCAGCTTACATGGTGCTGCTCTTGATCATGGCTTCAAGTATGGCCCTGGCCGCATCGTCGTCCAGGTCGGCGTAGGAAGTTCCACTTCCGCCAAAGTTGCCGTTCTCGTTAACGAAGTTCACTTCAATGTTCTGTTCGTTACCGCCCATGTTGATGTTCAGGTTGAGCTGCCCATCCGGGGCGAAAGTGGCGGTAAGCACGGTGTCATCGTCACCAGTTATGGTCATGGTCTTGACATTTCCGGTGTCGATCAACGAGCTGTTGGCAAGCAGGTCATCCATCGCCTCTTCGCTGTTGGCCAGAATACCTTCCAGCATGATGGAATCCTGTCCTAATTCGAAGTCGGTGATGATGTTGGTGAACTCGCCCATATCATCGGCCCCGAAGACGAACAGATCCTCGCCAGTGCCGCCGGTAAGCTTGTTGTCGCCAGTGCCGCCGTAGAGGATGTCGTTACCAGCGCCGCCAACCAGAATGTCGTTGCCTGCGCCGCCGATCAGCATGGTATCCACGTCACTTGCCACGATGATGTCGCTTTCCGCGCCGCCTTCCAGTACTTCAACCATCACCGGCACTTCTTCGGTTCCGATGTTGGTGTCGGCAACGCCTTGGCCCACAACGGAATCAAAGGTATAGCCGTTGTCAACCGGATTAACCGAGTTGGCGATCAAATCGCTGGCTTCCACACCGGCAATCTTCACAGCATATTCACCGTTTTCGCTTACCGGCACATCAAAGGTCAGTTCTTCACCGCTGTAGCCTTGTTCCAGAGTTACCGTGAAGCCATTTTCGTCGCTGTACTCGGCATTCACGCCCGAAGTTGCGGACATGGAGGCGGCAAGCGCTTCCTGCTCATCAGCGGTCATCTGGCCCAGGTCGAGCTTGAAGGTCAAGGCTTCCGGCAGGCCGTTGCTCATATCAAAACCAGCGGCAGCCAGGGCGATGGTGAACATCATGCTCTGGTTTTCCGCATTGTACTCACCGACCCGCAGCATGGACAGTTCAACACTGTCGTTGTTATTAACAGTCACGGTCTTGGCAGGGCTGTTGCCAAGGGTTTCAAAGGTATCCACGCCAACCACTTCGGCGCTGATTTCACGATCGCCCACCGGACTATCCGGATCAAGCGGGGTTACCCTTACCGGAATGGTGGGGATACCACCATTGGCATTCGGGGTAACCACGACACTATCCACATACATGCCATTTTCGCCAAGATTTTCGGCGCTAATGGTGATGGTTTCGCCGTTGCCAATCTGAATAACATCGCCTTCGGCCAAGCCGGTGAGCTTGATGGTAACGGTAACATCTTCGCCCGCTGCCTGCTTCAGGATGCTGGCATCAGCCGAATTGATGTTAAAGGTAATGATGTCGCCTTCTTCCACGCTGGCCGGAGCCGTAACCGTGAAGCCGGGACCGCTGGCAGCCAGATTGTTAGTTACGGTGATTTCATGTTCAGCGCCATCGTACTTGATGTTTTCGTACTGGATTCCACCGTTTCTGCCCAGGCCTTCCACCTTCACAATGCTGATGGAGGTGTTGGGGTTATCGAGCAGCGCGTTGTCGCGCCCGTTGAGGGTGAAGCGCAGCCCATCGGAGTAATCGGTTCCGGCGGGTATATCTACCATAATCTGACCGTTGCTGGCCTGTAAGGTTCTCCCGTCACTCAACGTCACACTCGGGTAGCTTCCATCCGGGTTCTGCTCAACTTGCAGGGTTATCCGGATATCTTCCACTGTCTCCGTGGTGGTATCGCCGTTCAGGCCGGACGGGGTAATGGTGAGGGTTCCGCCCAGTTTGCCGCCTTCCATCATGTTGTCGGCATCAAGGGCCAAGCCAATGGTCGGGCCATCAAGGGCTTCCACGCCGGGGGTATCGAGAGGCAGGCCAAGAGTCGGGCCGTCAACCGTGTCGGTGTCATCCTTAACCTGCACGGTTGCCCCGGCAGATGCGCCCGCACCCATGCTGGCGCTTACGCTGAGGTCGGACTTGGCATCGGCAATGGCATCGGCTTCGGCCTGGGTTTCAGGGGCCTTGTAAACCACCTGCACCTGATAGTCGCTTCCAAGCTCGTCCAGGTTGAGGGTAAGGCCGTTATCGGTTGCGCCTTCCCAGTTACCATCGGCATCAGGCTTGAAGGAAGTTTCCTTGCCGTTTACCGTGACAACCACTTCCTGCACCACATCCGGGTCTACGTTATCCAGCTTGATATCCACGCTGCCTACCACGCCGCCAAGAGAACCGCTGCCTTCCGTATGGGTTACCTCAAAGGTGGTGGAGCCGCCATTACCGGCACTGGCGCTTTGTTCTTCAAAGAACTCACTGTTGAAGAGAGGCAGGCCGCCGAGCTTCATTTCGCCAGCAAACGCGCCATCCGGAACCAGAGTTACTTCAAAGGACTTGTCGCCAATTACCGCATCGTCCTTAAGCGGGAATTCAACCTTAACCTGGCCCGGATCCATGCCCGCAGGCAGGGTGAGGGTAAGCTCACCGGTTTCCGGGTTGTAGCTAACGAATTCCGCATCAAGGGCTTCGCCGCCCGGCAAGGTTACCTTTACCTCACCGGTTTCATCAATCAGATCAAGGCTTGCATCATTCACCTTAAGTGTGAGCGCTACATCTTCGTCCGGCGCTTTGCCACCCGCAAAGTTCAGCACCACACCAGCGGTTTCACCTTCTATGCCGTTCAGGGCGCTCATGGTGATGTTGTAGCCGTCGTGGTCGTCGCTGATGGTTATGTTCTTGTCGTTGTCTGCTTCGGGCGTACTTTCGCTGCCGCGAACGTCTTTAAGCTCAATGGTGAAGCTGTCGTTCTCGGTAAGCCGGTCATTTTCGGCCTTGATTACAAACTGGTCAACGGCAGTGCCGCCATCCATGGTGACGGTTACGGTGAGGTTGCCGTTCTCGTATTTAACGATGCCGTTTGCGGGGTCAATCGTGCCGTCATTGTTGATGATGTATGTATTGCCATCCACAGTAATCGAGTAAATGTCCCCTGCAAGATCGGTGTCGCCGTTCGGGGTGATTTCAAAGGTCATGACGGCATTTTCTTCCACAACCTGACGCACGCCGTCGTGTTCACTGTTGTAGCTTGCAATGCTCACAACCAGTTCGCCGATTTCGCTGACAGAATTAGCGGAATTCCACTTGATTACCGGGCCGTTTTCCACTTGCTCGGTAATGGTGACATTTGCGCCGGGGCCATCGACAATGCTTGTGGCCAGGTTGGGGTAATCCTTGACGCTGTCGGCGCTCAGGCTCACGTTAATGCTGAAGTCCTCGTTGCCCTCGGTGCGCATATCGTTGATAATGCTCAGGTCAATGCTTGCCTCGGATTCGCCCGGCTTGAAGCAGATCATGGAGTTGCCGTTAAAGTCGGCGTTTTCGGCAGGGTTCTCGCCCGCGCCGTTGTAATGCACATCAAAGAACAGGTTCTTGTCGGAGGTTACAGGAGTATAGGTGCCATCCCCATTATCCTGCACCAGTCTGGCGACAATGTTTACATCCGCGCCCTCTTCAAGCTGCATGCCTTCAAGCGGCGTGTACACCGGGTTGCCGTCCTCGCCCTCAGTCTTCATAAACAGCACGACCTTGGCTTCGGTGGCGTCTTTAACCGTGGTGGTAGCCACGCCATCCGCAATATCAACGCCGTTGCCGCCAGTAATGATGGCATGGAAGGTTTCGTCACCTTCAATGCGACCATCCAGCACGGCCTTGGGCAGATCACCCTCAATGTCGCTCACGCGGGTGTCGCCCAGATATACACCACCATCCTTGATGGTGAAGCTGGTGTCGCCATTCAGGCCATCCAGCACGGCCTTGGGAATGGTTACGGTAATGCTGCCAAGGCTTCCGCCCTCCATATCCTCTTCACCGGCAGAGCCTTCAAGGAAGTGGATGGTGAACTCGGCATCGCCCGGGACATTGTTATCGGTAACATTGCCAAGGGTGAAGGTGTATTCGGCGCTTGCGCCGCCTTCCGTAATGGTGTTGCCCTCAAAGCCGGAGACAACAAACTCATCGTATGTGCCTGATCCTCCTTCGCCCTGAACAAAGGTGGGGGTGGTGTCAACAATGGTTTCGCCGCCTTCGCTGGTGATGGTGACGTAGAAATCGCCATTCGGCAAATCCTGATCCGGGCCAAGCAGGCTTGCCAAATCCACCTTGCCGCTGGTGAGTTCATCAGCCGCAATAACCGCAGGCCTGTCAAGGGTCACGGTCTTAAGTTCGCCGCCTTCCATGTAACGAAGGGTAATGGTTACATTCACGTCTTCGTTGCAGAAGCCTTCGAGACCAAGGCTGATGTTGCCTTCCGAATCCACGCCATCAACGCTTACCAGCGGGCCTTCGTTGTCGTCCTGAATGGTGCTCTGGCTGGTGCCGGAGCCATTATTCTGCGCCGCTTCTTCTGCGGTGGGCGGGTTGGCGGGCAGCCAATCGTGGTTACTGTTAAAGTCAACCTTGGTGCCATCTTCCAGAATGTACTGACCAGCCACCGGGTCAACAATCACGGTTTGCTTTACGCCATCGTCATCTGCGAACTTGTATTCAAAGCGGGTTTCCGGATCCCAGGGGATCAGGCCGTCAGGAGTTTCCACAGCGGCTTCGGAACCGATGACTTCGGTAATGTTCAGGATGATGTCTTCGCTACCCGCGATATCGCCGCCGCGTTCATTGGCGGTGTCGTTATCATGCAGGACTTTCACCTCAAACTCGGCCTTGGAGCTGCCTTCGGGGATAACCACAAAGTAGCCGCTATCCGGCAGGTCTTCATACTTGGCAAAGTCGCTGGTTACAACTTCACCGGTTGCCATGTTAATGACGTCACCATTTTCATCAATCTTGTAGACGCCTTCGCCGAACACATAGTCTTTGCCATATTCGGCGGTGGAGTTGTCAGCAAAAGCCACAATCATGTCTTCCGAAGCGGGCATGTCGGTTTCAATGCTGTAAGGCACGGAGCGGGAGGCGCTGACGTAAATCGGGTCGCCGGGAATCTCTATAACTTCCGTGGTGATTTCAACTTCAATACTCAAATCGCCCACATTGGAACTGGAACCCGAACCAACAACCTTGGTACCCGCAAGATGAATGTCTTCTTCACTCATGTCCGGATTAAGGATAATCAGGTCAATTTCAGCAGGGGTAGCATTCTCACTGGGATGGTGCTCTTCGTACATTACGAAGAAGCCTTCGCCAAGTTCAGCAGCTTCGCTGTCGAAGTCGTTACCGCGATTATCGCTGATGTCGTCAATGTCGATCGGCTTGTCAATAAGCCCGGTTTCCGGGTTGAAGGTGAAATAGTCGCCATTGACATCACGGTAGTAAACACCCTCGCCGTACACGAAGTCTTCACCGTAACCAGTCGGTTTTTCCAGCCATACGGCCACATCGTTGTCTTTGGCGGCAGCATTGGAAGTGGGGGCAATGCTTATATGAGCGATTTTGCCCTCAACCGTTTCGTAAATCACGTCATACTGGTTGCTGTGATCCTGAACGATCGGCTCCATAACCACGCCGGTAACCGGGCCAAAGCCGGTTACCTTGGGTCCATCGTGGTAATCCCAGATTACGACATTGGAAGTGCTGCTCTGGTCGCCGTCTTCCGGGGTGTAGGGACGCGACTCGTTGCCGTGGGTGTTATCATTCAGCGCGATAGAAAGATTTTCATCTCCTTCCTTATCGAAATCCTGAATGGTTTCAATCGGGATGCCGTTGCTACCGCTGGCTTCAAAGTACACGCCGTTTTCGTCAATGACCAAATCCCATTCGCCGGGGTTGATCTCGTGGCTGCCGCTATTCATATAATCTTTGCCAGCTTCGGCGGAGCCATCGTTCAAGTCATAACCCACGGTAATAGGCTGAGTGGGGCTGTAGTTTGCTTCAATGAAGTCGAACAGGGCCTGGGCTTCGGGGCTGAGCGGCTGGCTTGCGAAGTCGGCCGCTGTAAGGTTGCCCGCAAGCTCATTGCCGGTAGCCGCTTCGTATACGGCAATAAGGGCATCCAGGGTAAGCGGCGCATTCTTTTCAATGCCAAGGTCTGCATTGGTTTCGTCGCCCAGGATGAAGGCATGAACCGGCACGAAAATTTCGGTCTTTTCATCACCATCAAAAACGTGAGCTTCAAACCCGGCGGCATTATCCAGCGCAATGGCAAAACCGTTGCGGTGTTCAATGGCGTCCTGCGGGGTTTCGTCCCTGATAACGGTGTCCTGATCGCGCGGGCCGGCAGCGCCGCCCACGCGGATATCCAGCACATCGTCCTTGCTATCCGCGCCGCTGATTTGAACGGTAAACCCTTCGTTGTTGTCGTCAATGCTGTCGTCAAGGGCTTTAATATTCAGATCAACGCCCTGGCTCAGGTCGTAGCCTTCGTCAATCTTGTAGTCGATAACCAGATTGCCCTTGGCATCAATTTCAACACCTTCCACATGCACATAACCGCCGTATTCGGGTTGCGCTTCGTACCAGGCGTTGAGCATGTTGAGCAGGCTGGTTTCATCGCCAGGATCATTCACGCTGGTGTAGTCGCCAATACCGCTGATGGCAATGTCGCCCACAGTTGAGTTGTCCTTACCGTCAACAATGTTGTCAGTAAGATCCTGGTCAAAAGTACGGCCCTTCATATCGATTTTCATCGAGAAGGTGATATCCGCCGCCGCTTCCCAGGAGCCAGTGGCCTGTGAGCTTGCGAAGTTTACATGATAATTGGCGACATTGCTGCCTGCGCCGCCTTGGTCTTCATCTTCATAAATAACCGGCGTGCCTTCCAGCGACATGGTTATATAGCCAGCTTGCAGGGTAGCTTCTTCTTCGCCGCCAGCTTCGATGATTTCACCCTTGATGTCGTAAGCGGGATTGGCATCATCATAGGGGTTGAGCATTTCAACCTGGAAACCATCCTGATCGCTGCCAATACCAACGCCGGGGTTTGCGCCAATGTCAAAGTGCAGGTTGCCGTCTTCGGGCCATCTGCTTTCAGGCACATACACATCAAAGATTGCGGAGCTGTCGCCACTCTCCCAGTCGCCGCCGACAATAATCATGGGATCGAGTTCATCGTCGTTTTCATTTTCAGCAATGGTCTGTAGGTCAGCACTGCTTGCGCCGCTGATCATATCTTCATAATCTTCTCTGCTGAAAGGAGCGCTTTCTTCAGTAAAGCCGTTCAGTGAGAGGAACAAGTCGTAGGCGCTGATTGTGTATTCATCGCCATGCGCCATGGCCGTGCTGTCGGTAAACCTGAGCTGGAAGTGCACGGTTTCGCCGGGCAGGTTGATAGCTGTTGCATCGGGCACGACAGTGTCAGTGGGGTTGTTTTCCTTTTCGCCATCCTTGTAGCTCACCTTGATGTCAAAGCCCCAGACACCATCTTCAGCGACATAGCCGCCGCCAGTGAGAGCGAGTTCGCCGTCAGCACGGTCAAGCACTGTGCCATCAATGCGATCCTTGCCTTCCATGATGGTGCTTTCGTTGTTGCCGTCAATTTCCTTGATTTCGACCGACATCTGCTCAGATGCCTTGTCGCCTTCATAAGGGGTGTCGCCTTTGTTGTGTTCATTGACGTTGTCGCCATGAGTAAGCTCGGTAAACTTGACATCGTTCCAGTCTGTCGGGCTGCTGCCGAACTTGCCGCCAACCAGGGTGATTTCCACTTCCTGCGATTCACCATCAAGGCCAATCGCCATCAGGGCTTTGTTCAGGGCGGTAATATCGTCGCCATCGTAAGTAACATCGCCAATGGTGATGGTTACTTTGCCAGCCTGAATCATCTTGGTTAGGTCATTATTCAGGCTGTAACTCAGGTCATTGCCCTCGGTGTTTTTAAAAGTGAGGGTAATGGTGGTATCTTCAGGCAGAGCATTGTTTGCGGAATAGCCCGCATAGGGGTTCATTGTGGCAGCGTTGGCGTCCGTAATCTTATTGCCACCCTTGTCGTAAAATTCCAGGCCCATTGTGCGGTTTATGCCTTCGGAAAGTTCCGCACCGTATGCGCCGCTGACGGTTGCGTCTACCCAGCCCAGCCCAATTTGCACGCCGTCATATTCCTGGCCTTCGCTGTTATCATCATCAGTGATGGTTGCGGTGGCAGTGGTATTGCCTTCGGCACGGGCTTCGTTGCCTTCAATACCGGTGATTTCAAGAGTGATGCTTTCGGAACCTTCATTTTCCGCATGACCGCCCAGCGGGTCGTCATTTACCGGAACGCTGATTTGAGCGGAAGCCGAACCTTCGGGCATAACTACAGTGATGTTGCCTTCTGCGTCCCAGGCCACGCCTTCATCGTCCAGGCTGATGGTGGTATCGCCAACCTTGTTGCCAGCGGCATCATAGAAAACGATGGTAATTTCAGGATTCATGGAGCCATCAGCCGCAGGAGCAAACAGATCGCTCATGGTGAAGCCTTCGCCGCCATCAATCTTGATGTTCACGGTAACATCTTCATTACAGTTATAAAGATCGCCGTCCGGGTCTGCCGGATCTTTGAGGGCGACTACAAAGTCCAGCGTTTTGCCGGAAGATTCCTGCACGATTTGCTTGTCTTCGGCATTAAGGTTGCCGGAAGCAATGCTCACCCACGGGCCGTCAAAGTCTGCGGGGTTAAGCTCATTTTCGCCGCGAATGTCATCTCTGATCACGGCTGTTTCAGATTTGCTGCTCAGGCTGTGTTCGCCATCATCGGGGTTGGCAAGAGTGGCTTCGCCGTAGGCAAGAGTATCGCCATCTTCGTTGGTACCCTTTGCACCTAGTTCAATGCTTACTTCAAAGCTGTCCTTTACGTCCTTGTCGGCTTCATACACATCGTCATTGGCGGTGTAAGGCAGATCCAGATGGGTAGCGCCTTCAGGCATGGTAAAGCTAAGGGTGCAACCGTTTTCGCCATCCTGACGGGTTACTTCCACTTCATATTCTTGGCCATTAGGGCCGTAAGCTGTAAAGGTGGCGGTGTATTCACCGGGATTGCCGGTAGCGGTCCAATTGCCACCAAGGTAGTAGTCCACCGTGGAACTGAGTTCTTCATTGCCAGACGGGTTAGCCGCACCGTAAACGGCGTTGCTTTCGCCACCGCCAATGGTCACGACCATGGGTACGCCTTCGTCAGCGGACAGATCAGCGTTATTGGCCTTATTGCGCAGCTCAATGCTGATTTTACCCGTGGCATTATCCGCCGTAGCGTTTTCAGGATCAACCAGGGCGCTTTCATCTATGGAGTTAACGCCTAGATGCACAACCGGGCCATTCAGGTTATCATAATTGTCTGGTTCGATGGTTGCGGTGGCGCTTGCGTTATCGCCGATGCTGCTTTCGTTGCCGCCATTGGTAGTGACTGTCAGCGTGATCGGTTCGCCGTCAAGCTCGGTTACCTTGTCATCAGTGACAACGGCGGTGACGACCAAATCTTCCGCATCGTTCAGATCGAAGGGTTTCTTCCCGGCTGCGATATCTTCCAGAGTCAGGTCTTCGCGGCCAAACAGGGTAATTGTAAAACCGCTGATATTGCCGGTCTTATTATCATTGATCGGCCAAAACTCCAGCACACCAGCCTCGGCCAGTTCTGTCAGCTTGTCATAATCAAACTCAAAGTCATTATCATTGTTATCAACACTGTTACGGCCCACAAAAATGGTGAGGACCATGTTCTCAGAGAGAAGATTATCATTCTCAAGGCGAGTGTCGCCATCGTCATAGCCCATATAGGCTTCGCCGGTGTGCGGGTCGGTAAGGGTAATCTTGAAATCGAACATGGTTTTGGGGTCGGTGGATTCTTCGCCGCTGGCAGTGGATTTGCCATTCACGAGAATGCCAACCACCGGGCCGTCCAGAATACCGGTTTCATTATCGCCAGAATGCTCGGCGTGTTCGCCGCTGTCATCAATAACCGTTACTTTGGCGGGGGAATCATTATGGCCCACAGTTCCGCTGTAGGTGCCATCAGAAAGCTCCGCGCTCTCGACAGCAAGCGTAATACCTTCGGGATCTTCCTTCGAGATATGGTCATCGTTGAGCGGGAAGTTGATGTTATGCTCAAATTCGCCATCGTCGTTGGCATCGGTAAACGCGCTGGCCTTGCCTTCCACGGTAAGGGTGCCGTCCGCCGGATTGTAGGTATAAGTCATGCCGTTGTCAGTGGAGGTCATCACGCCGTTTTCGTCAACACTGGGCGGGTTATCTTTATCTGTGCCGGGCATGAAATAATCGGCGGTGTGCAAGGTAGCCGGGGTACCGTCCCAGATTGCGCCTTCAGTGGCAAGGGTTAGATGCAGGGTAACGTCCGTACCGGGCGCAACTTCCCTGTCGCAGGTGAGAGTGAAGAAGAAGCCGGGCAGACTTTCGTTTATGCTGCCGCCCTGCTCACCAAGTTCGAGGCCGTTTTGCTCACGAAGTTCAATACCGTAAACCGGGTCGGGCAGGATTTCCACATTAATGGGATCGTTGTTGGCAACCTGCGATTCGTTACCGCTTACGCCTTCAACAATCAGAGTGATGTTCTCCCCGCTTTCGCCCGCTCCATCGCCATTAATATGCAGGGTACCGGTGAAGTTCAGGTCGTCAAGGTTTTCCAGCCTGAAAGCATTATCCGTGTCGTGCGGGTCGCCATTCGCATCAACCTTACCGATCAGGGTAATTTCAAAACTGCCGTCCGCGCCGATTTTCAAGCTGCCGTCTTCATTGGTTTCAAAGGAGACACGGCCTTCCGCCAGCAGATCAAGCAATCCCGGGCTGGGCATAATATGGTAATCCGCGCCGGATTCGTTGCTTGAATCGCCCGCGCCCGCGCTGTCGCCAAAATTCAGGGTAATGGTCATATCCTGGCTGATGAAGCCTTCGTCGTTAAAGCCAGTGTAAGTGGTGTCGGCAGCGCTATCCGCCAGTTTGTGCGGATCATCCAGTGTGATTTTGAATTCGAAACTGCTCTTGGGGCTGCCTTCGTAAAGCACGTTTTCGTCTGTACGAGCAATGCCCACCACCGGGCCGTCAAGCAGGCCGTCTTCATTGACGACATGATCGCCAGCATGTTCTTCGCTGTCATCATCGGTAATAGTAACGGTTTCGCTTGAGCCATCGTGACCCACGCTGCCGTTGTAAGTGCCGTTATCCAGTTCAGCACCAACGAGATCCAGTTGGATTTCTTCGGGCGCTTCACCCTCAATATGGTCATCGTTAAGCGGGAAGGTGACCGGATATTCAAAAGGAGCTTCGGTTCCGCTGAACGCGTCAGCCGGGCCGCTCACGGTGAATGTTGCGGGTTCGCTTGTCGGGTCGTAAGTGTAGGTCATGCCGTTGGCATCGGTAGAGGTAAGCACGTCACTACCCTGTTCAGAGGTGAGCGTGCCGGGCATAAAATAGTCAGCGGCATACAGGGTATCCGGATCACCGTTCCAGATGGTAGCTTCGGTGGCAAAGTTGAAGGTAAGGGTTACCGTTGTGCCTTCTACAATTTCCTTGTCGCAGGTCAGCGTAAAGGAGAAGCCATCCCGGCTTTCGTTTATGCTGCCGCCTTGTTCACCAAGTTCAAGGCCGTCTTGCTCACGAAGTTCAATACCGTAAACCGGGTCGGGCAGGATTTCCACATTAATAGGATCGTTGTTGGCAACCTGCGATTCGTTACCGCTTACGCCTTCAACAACCAGAGTGATGTTCTCTCTGCTTTCGCCCGCTCCATCGCCATTAATATGCAGGGTACCGGTGAAGTTCAGGTCGTCAAGGTCTTCCAGCCTGAAAGCATTATCCGTGTCGTGCGGGTCGCCATTCGCATCAACCTTGCCGGTCAGGGTAATTTCAAAGCTGCCATCCGCGCCGATTTTCAAGCTGCCGTCTTCATTGGTTTCAAACGAAACAACGCCTTCCGCAAGCAGATCCAGCAATTCCTGGCTGGGCATAATATGGTAATCCGCGCCGGATTCGTTGCTTGAATCACCCGCGCCCGCGCTGTCGCCAAAATTCAGGGTAATGATCAAATCCTGGCTGATAAAGCCTTCGTCGTTAAAGCCCGCGTACATAGTATCCGCAGCGTTATCCGCCAGCTTGTGCGGATCTTCCAGCGTGATTTTGAACTCAAAATTGCTCTTTGGGCTGCCTTCGTAAAGGTCTTGCATCGCATCGTCAGTGCGTTCAATACCCACCACCGGGCCATCAAGCAGGCCTTCTTCATTGACGACATGATCGCCAGCATGTTCTTCACTGCTATCATCGGTGACGGTAACGCCAGAGCCAGAGCCATCGTGGCCCACGCTGCCATTGTACGTGCCGTTATCCAGTTCCGCACCAACGAGATCCAGTTGAATCTCTTCGGGCGCTTCACCCTCAATATGGTCGTCGTTAAGTTTAAACTCGACTTCATATTCAAAGGGAGCTTCGGTTCCGAATGCATCGCCCGGACCCTCCACAATGAGAGTGCCATCAGCCGGGTTGTATGTGTAGGTCATGCCGTTGGCATCAGTGGAGGTGAGCACAGTGCTACCCGGTTCAGAGGTGAGCGTACCGGGCATGAAATAGTCAGCGGCATATAGGGTATCCGGATCACCGTTCCAGATGGTAGCTTCGGAGGCAAAGTTGAAGTTCAGCGTTACCGTTGTGCCTGTCGCAATTTGTTCGGTGCAGGTCAGCATGAAGGAGAAGCTATCCAGGCTTTCGTTCACATTCTCGCCCTGTGCGCTGACTATACCGTAAACCGGGTCGGGCAGGATTTCCACATTAACAGGGTCATTGACGGACTTCTGCGATTCGTTGCCGCTTACGTCCTCAACAACCAGGGTAATGGTCTCGCCACTCTCGCCACCTTCGCTCACATCACCATTGATGTGCAGGGTGCCGGTAAAGTTCAGGTCTTCAAGGTCGCTCAGAAGGAAAGCATTGGTTCCATCGTTGTCGTGCGGGTCGCCGTTAGCGTCAACCCGGCCATGCAGGGTGATTTCAAAGCTGCCGTCCGCGCCGATTACCAGGGAACCATCCGGATTGGTTTCAAAGGAGACATAGCCTTCCGCGAGCAGATCCAGCAGTTCCTGGCTGGGCATAATATGGTAGTCCGCGCCGGATCCGTTGCTTGAATCACCCGCGCCCGCGCTGTCACCAAAATTCAGGGTAATGGTCAGATCCTGACTGATAAAGCCGCCGTTTTCGTAACCTGCGTAGGAAGTATCCGCAGCATTGTCTGCCAGCTTGTGCGGATCATCAAGCGTAATTTTGAATTCGAAGCTGTTCTTGGGACTGCCTTCGTAAAGATCTTGCATCGCGTCATCGGTTCTGGCAATGCCAACCACCGGGCCGTCCAGGGCATACAAATCCTGTGCATCATCCAGATGATTGTGGCCTGAACGATCATCATCTTCAATGAAGTTAACTGTTGCCACCTGCCCGGTGCCACCCGCGACCGGACCGGCAAGGTCTACAACTTCAAAGGTAAGCTGTTCAAGATCGTCTTCGCTGATATGATCGTCAAAAACGTCGATGGCAATCTGACCGCCAGTGGAACCGGGGTTAAGCGTGATTACCAGCAGGCCGGTGGCTGGATCAAAAGTATAGCTGCCGCCTGCGAACGTGCCGCCGGGCAACGAGACATCGGCGCGGAACTCGTTGTCCGCACCAATCGCCTCAAGGAAATTCACATCTTCGATAACTTCGCCATTGGGTCCAAGGCGACCGCCGCCCACCTGAATGGTTACGGTAATTTCACCGGGCGCGGGGATGGAAAGCTCCAGGTTGAGAAAAAGGCCGGTTTCATCACTTTCGTTATAATCGGCAGCGCTGAGGAACAGGCCGCCCGAACCAGCAGATATTGAAAGGGTGGGATATTCGCCCTGATCTTCGCGGTCCGGCTCAAAATCGCCAGCCCAGCGAAAAGGATCGAGCATGCCCAGGCGAGCCACGCCGGTCAGCAGAGAGCCGGGGTCGCCATCGTATTCGCCCACACCGGCGGAACCGGGACCAGCCGCCGGGCCAGCCGCCGGTTCGGGCAAAGCGATATCGAAGGCGGCCAGTAATGCACCAGCCGGAGCCTGTGCACCGTCAGGCAACACAAAGGCGAGGTCGCTATCCTGATCCACAAATTCAAAAAAGTCGGTAACAGTTACGGTACCGCCATTTTCAAAGGTAAACACCAGGTCGTTGCCCTGCTGGGAAACATCGCTTGCTTCCGCCGGATCAAAAGCCAAATTGATTCTGGCTACGTCTTCCACTGCCGGAACACTAAGGTTTTGACCAGCAGCAGGCGCCGCTACAGTAATGTCCTGCTCTGCAACCGCTTCACCGACTACGTTACGCATAGTTTCCTGAGACATGCTCCTCCCCCTTTGAATGGCTTAAAATGCCTGTTTGTTTGCAAATATAAAAGATTATGGGCGTGCAACCTTGCGGCTGCCTTGCCCGTACATACAAATAATACCAATTTAATAGAGATTAAAGCCAATGCAACGCCTGGCTTACGCCATCCCCCCCGGGCATGTGGGTAATTCTTATCTACACAAAAGATAAAAAAATACTCCACACTGACAAATGCATCGATTTATTTTTTACTACAACGCGTAAAAAAATATGTCCACACTTTTTGCGTAAAAAAATGCAAAAACCGATACTTTTTTTCAATGCACTCTTTTTGTTCCGCAAAAAAAAAATTCCTGCTAAAAGGAGCCAACCGCTTAAACACTCTGGAGGTGTCACATGCGCCTGATCGTCATAGCGCCACGCGGAAAAATGGGGTTGTTAATCACCCGGCTTGCCCATGCGGACCCCCGCTTTGAACTGGTGGCCGGAATTGGTCCAAAGGGTCGCGCCTATATCGGACGTGACCTTGGTGTAGTGGCCGGACTAGGCGAAGGAATAGGAGTTTCTATATCGGATGATCTCGCTTCTGTAATTGACGGCTGCGATGCGATCATCGACTTCTCCATCCGCGAAACCTCCATGCAGGTTCTGAAGCTGGCCGTTGAACATAAAAAGGCACTGGTGTGCGGCACCACCGGTTTCAACGCGGAAGAGCGGGCGGCCTTTGCCAAAGCGGCAGAGGTAATTCCGGTCATGCTGGCCGCCAACACCTCCAAGCTGGTTAACTGCATGAACAAACTGCTGGAGATTTGCGCCAAAACATTGGCCGATGAGGCTGATATAGAAATTATCGAGATGCACGACCGCGACAAGCTGGACGCCCCCAGCGGCACCTCAAAAGAGATGGGGCATCTGCTGGCCGAAGCCATGGGCAAGGAAATTGGCGATCTGGCCGTATATGGCCGTGAGGGAAGCGGCGTGCGCAAGCCGGGCAGCATTGGCTATCACTCGGTACGCGCGGGCAGCACGCCTTCCAGCCACATCGTTATTTTTGGCTGCGCGGGCGAACGCCTGGAAATAGCCCACCACAGCTACAACTGGGAGTGCTTCGCGCGTGGGGCTTTATCCTGCGCCCTGTTTCTGGAAGGTAAAAAGCCGGGGTCGTATAGCGTTAAAGACGTTTTAGGGATGTAATCAAATTGGTAAATCTAAGCGCTTTCATAACCTTTGTACTGCTGGCCTCGTTCACACCGGGGCCAAACAACATCATGGGCCTTACCCTGGCCGGACGAATGGGCTTTGGGCATTTCATGCGCACCTATATGGTGGGCATGTTTTTGGGCTGCTTGCTGCTCATGATAATCAGCGCCTACCTGTGCCTGTTGCTGTTCAACCTGATTCCAAAAATTGAGCCTTACATGCGCTGGGGCGGATTCGCCTATATCATGTATCTGGCCTGGATTATTTACCGCGATAAACCTAGCGGCGAAAAACGCCCCCTGCTGCGTCCGGATAGCATACTTGCCGGAGCGGTCATGCAGTTTTTGAACGTCAAAGGAATTTTATATATTGTAACTTCCTTTTCCACCTTCATCATTCCCAGCTACAACGACACCTTCACTCTGGGCCTGTTCGCGGTAGTGCTTACAATCACCTCCTGCCTGGCCACGACAACCTGGGCGGGCATGGGCGTGGCCCTGCAACGGGTGTTTACCGCCCACCCCAAAGCCACTAATTTAATTATGGCTCTGCTGCTGGTGTATTGCGCGTGTACGCTGGTGGTTTAGGGGGGATTAAACTCGAAGACTAAAACGGCTGGTAGTGCCATTGTGCGCTACCAGCCGTTTTTTTCACTGATTTTATAACGATACCTGAGGGCCGCCAGCTACCGGAACAAGCTCAATACGCAATTTCGCGTGGGTAGCCTCTGCAACGCGTTTCAATGTGGAAACGGAAGGCGTGTGGGCACCTGATTCCAGACGAGCGATAACGGATTGTGTTGTGCCTATTTTTTCAGCCAATTCTTTTTGCGACATTCCGGCAGCTACACGAGTGCGGATAATTTCGCGGGCAATGGCAAATTCCTCTCTTGCCTCTTCCCACGCAGCAGCAAATTCAGGATTCTCCAGCATCTTGGGCAGGCTATCTAGTAAACGTCTGGTCATAATTTATTCCTCCACTGTCCGCATGCGATCCAGGGCAACAGCAATTTCATTGCGTGGCGTTTTATCGGATTGTTTTTGAAAGTACCGTAAAACAATCACACGCCGCCCGGTTATTGTGCAGTACAATCCTCGCCCCAAACCGGACTTGGCCTTTACGCGCAATTCCCACAACTTGCCCTGGAGATGCTTTACATAAGGTTCATGCAGGGAGGTCAGGCCAACATCTTCTATCAGAGTCGCCAAATGCATGAATTTCGCTTGAATATCTGCGGGGAGGGAGTCAAATTCGGCATCCACAATCTCATTGAGATTCTCGACAACCCATGCGGTTCCAGGCCCAAGCATAACCTATCCTTTTGCCTAAAAATAGCATTTTTGCTATACTTGTCAAGAGAGACAAAAAACAGACAGGACCTCAATCAGCACCCCAAACCGCCATATAGCGCGCAATAGCCTGCGCTACCATGCGGTCGCTGTATGAAAAAATGTTGTCGTTTCTGGAATCACCGTCACGGATTACGGAGTTATCGGCAATGATCGTATCATTGCCTGAACCGGAAAAAATATCACTGTCTTTTGCGATAATCGTATCATCGCCGCTACCGGCGTCAATAGAACTGCTCTCGGCAATAATCAGGTCAAGACCATTTCCGCCAAAAATTTCGCTATTTCTGGCAATTGTAATATCGTCTCCATCCCCACCGTCAATGATGCTGTTATTGGCAATTATAACATCATTACCGTCTCCGCCGTAAATCGTACTGTTATGCCTGTTGGCATGTTCAGGCCTGTCAAGGTTTGGATCATACGCATAAATGAAATCATCCCCGGCACCGCCATGAATTGTGCTATTATTGGCGATTATAGTATCGTTGCCGTCTCCGCCGTAAATTGTACTGTTATATTTATAGGCAGAATTAGGACCGTTAAGACCATCTACATATGCGTCAATAAAATCATTACCCCCGCCTGCATTAATTTCACCAAAGCTGGCCTTGATAATATCGTTACCGTCACCGGTCGTCACATTGCTATATTGCGTATCGACAATATTATCGCCGTTACCCAGGTCGATCCTGTGATCCGCAAAAGCATATTTCTGGTTATTTGTAGTGACAATGTTATTTCCGTCACCCGCCTTGATATTGGCCTCAGCGCTCCGGATCAAGTTATTGCCGTCTCCGGCGGTAACGCTGCCATAATCAAGCTCTACCTTATTGAAGCCATTTCCAAGATAAAGCCTACTGCCAGTTGCCTCAACATCGTTATCGCCGTCACCGGCTTCGATAATTTCGGCTGTTTGCACATCAATCTGGTTTTTACCGTTTCCGGCCTTAACCTCACTGCCGTCACCGGCAATTTTATTGTTACCATCGCCAGCCGCAATTTTGCTATACTGGCCAAAAACAATGTTATTGCCCTCGCCCGCGTCAGTCGAACCGCCAATTACCCCGATATAATCATTGCCGTTGCCGCCGAAAATCAGCCCCTTTCCGCCAACAATGGGCTTGTCATCCGCACTGCTCTTGGGATCATCACCCTCACCTCCGGTAAAGCCGAAATCGCCCAAGATGGCATCGTTACCTTCGCCGCCGTCAATAACACCGCCGGCATTGCCGAGGGAAACAATGGAGTCGTTCCCGTTACCACCGTCAAGACGTACCCCTTCCTTGCGCCCGGTGTGAAAAATCGTGTCGTTGCCGTTTCCGCCATTAACGTTGGCGTCAAAGGAAACAAACAGGTCATCACCGTCAGTACCCTGCATGGTTGTGCCAGTGGCTTCGGGTATCACACTGACAGTACCGTCTTCATCTTCGCTGATGCGGGTGTTGTCGTTGATGTCAACAGTACTTTCCGTACCGTCGGCTTTTTTGATTGTGGCGGTATAGCCGCCGTCCGACGCCGCTTTCATGGAAACGCTGGCACCGGAGGCGAAGGTGTGCGTAAATTCGCCCTGCTTGTACATCGCCAGCCGGGCGTTGAAAGAACCACGAAGCTGCTGATATAAATCAGCGTCTTCATCAATAACCTGTGCTTGCTGTTGGGCATCAAAATTCTGACTGGCGGCCTCTTCCTCTTGCCGAAGGTCGATTAAAAGCCCCCGCTCTTGCTGTTGGGCCTCAAAAGCTTGCCGGGAAACCCGCACCATGTCGCCGCCCTGCATGGCGAAAAGACTGCCTTGACCGCCACCGGCCTGCTTTTGCGCCTGCCTTAGCGAGTTGGGCATAAACTGAAAAAGACCCTTGAAAGAGGTCAGTTCTGTGATTCTCATAGTTCACCTCACGACAATGAAGGCAATACTGAGAATCTTATCGTCTATAATAGAAAAAGCTTTAGCCAAGAATATATTGACTAGTTAGACTTGGCTTTTAGCATCAACCCAAGCGCTACCATCTATTGGGCGGTTTTTGTGCAGTGTGAAAGAAGCGTAAAATTTCTATAACCTTACCACGCATACGGTATGGCAAAAGATATGGAAGGCCGGAAATAACAAGTTCGCGAGTACCGGGAATACGTCCGGGGCGTCCCGATTCCGGAAATTGTTCAAGACTCTCTACTCGTGATTTTACAATAAGAGCAATACGTTTGGCCGCCGCCTCATCTTCTTCCGCGATTCTTGTCAACTCAGCATTCAGGTTTTCCTGGGCTTTAGGCAGCCAACGAATCATTTAGTCCACCTATCCCAAAACGCCTGCATTTCCTCGTCAGGCACGAACTTTCCGGCATCAGCCTCTTCCAGAGCTTTCCTAATTTCCGCAACCTGCCAAGCTTCACGGGCAATATATTCTTCCATCGCCTGATTGATAAGAAAACTCCGCTTCCGCCCTGTAACGTCAGCCACAGCATCGAACTGACCAATCAATTCGGAGTTGGTGCGGATAGAAATTTGCGCATCCATAAGCCTCTCTCCTGTTGGGATACAACATATCCCGCAGGGATGCGGAAGTCAAGGGGGCACAAGACCATTAAACAAATCACAGAGTTAGATTAAATTAAAAGCTATTTACAACCCTACAGCCTTGAACAAGGCCGTCAGCTCGCCCTCGTTAAGCGGGCGACATTTGCCGGAAGGCAGTTCGCCCAGGCGCAGCGGCCCCTGCCCCACCCGGCGCAAGCGCAGGATGGTCAGCCCCAAATCGCGGCACATCCGGCGGATTTGCCGGTTCACGCCCTGATGCAGGGTCAGGCGCAGAGTTTCGTTTTTATCGGCCTGCCCGATTCTATCGGGCGCTACATCAGAGAGGCCCGGCTGCGCTGATCTTTCAGGCCGGGCGGATTTGCCGCGCTCTTCCGGGTTCAGCCGTTCCGCCTGCACCGGGGCCAGCCGTTCGCCCTCGGCCAGGGTCATGCCCTGGCGCATGGCTTCCAGCGCGGATTCAGGTACCTGGCCGCGCAGCAGAACTTCATAATACTTGGGCAAATGGTGTCGGGGGTGGGTAAGACGCTGGGTAAGAGCGCCATCGTCGGTCAGCAGAATCAGGCCTTCGGAAAAATAATCCAGCCGCCCTACGGGAAAAAGCCGCCGCCCCCGCTGTGCCTCGGGCAAAAAATCCAGCACTGTGGGCCGTCCATCGGGATCACGCGCCGTGCTGACCACCTGGGTCGGCTTATTCAGCATCAGGTAGATGTGAGAACCAGCGCCAGCGTTCGCGCCCGTCTTGACTGCCCCCTGCTCTGGCGCGGAAAAAGACACCAGCTTGCCGTCAATCTCCAGACGATCCCCGGCTTTCAGCAACAGGCCAGGCTCCAAAACCGGTTGGCCGTTCACCCGCACCCGGCCTTGCCGGATCAAATCGTCAGCATGACGCCTGGAACAAACCCCGGCCCCGGCTATAGCCTTATTAATGCGCAAACCCTGATTTTCCACTATTGGCACAGTTCTTCATCCTATAAAATTATTGGAGTTTCAGCGGTTTTCTGGCATACTGCCCGGATTAAACGCCTTGCCTGCAAATTTTTTCCGGCAGGCTCCGCCTGATTTCACACGAATCCACGGACATAAAAATTAATGCCGCAAAAAACTGATGCATCAAACCAGGCCGAAAAGCAAGATCAGCCAAAATCACCGCCTGCCGCTCAAGCGGATGAAGGCCGTCCGAACTTGCCGGAAAACGGAAACCGCCCTAAGCCGCCGGATCCGGGCAGCCGCCAATACAGCTGGTATCTGCTTAAACGCTGCCTGAAATATTTCGCGCCTTACAAGTTGCGCATTCTCATCGCCATGCTCGGCATGGCCGCAGCCGCCGCTTCGGAGGCGGCCACCGCCTATCTGGTCAAGCCGGTGATGGACGATATTTTTCTTAGTCAGGACCCAGGCAACCGAACCATGCTCTATCTGGTGCCGCTGGCCTTTGTGGTGGTGACCCTCTGCAAGGGCGGCGGACGGCTGGTGCAGAACTACATGATGCAATCCTGCGGCCTCAAGGTGCTGGAACGCCTGCGCGACGAGCTTTATAACAAGATTATCAAGCTGCCCCTGCGTTTTTACGAAACCACCCAGATTGGCATGCTCATGTCCAGGATCATCAACGATGTCGGCACGGTGCGCACCAGCCTGCCTTCAGCCATCATGATTGTCCGGCAGTTCCTGACCATGGGAGCCCTGGTCGGCGTGGCTTACTACCAGAACTGGAAACTGGCTATCGTTGGCACATTGGTGCTGCCGCTGGCCATGTTCCCCTTTGTCCACTTCGGGCGCAGGCTGCGCAAATTGGGCCGCAAAGGGCAGGCCATACTTTCCGAGGCCACGGTCATTTTGCAGGAAATTTTAAGCGGCATCCGCGTGGTCAAGGCCTTCTCCATGGAAGCCAGCGAAGGGCAGCATTTTGACAAAGCCAACAAGGGGATACTTAAAGTTGCCCTGCGCCGGACCCTGACCACTGAAAGCTCCTCGGCTGTAATGGAAATGATCGGCGCGCTGGGCATAGGAACAGTGCTGTTTTACGGCGGCATGCAGGTGCTTGACGGCGAAGCCACAGCCGGAACCTTCTTTTCTTTCGTAACCGCCCTGGCCCTGCTGTATGAGCCAATGAAAAAACTCACCATTGCCTACAACGATATCCAGAGCGCCCTGGCCGGCGCCGAGCGCGTGTTCGCAATGCTGGATTCCACTGAAATCGTGGAAGAAAGCGGTGGCGACAAAGTTATGGAGCATAGCTTCACAAGCCTGGAATTTGACAACGTGAGCTTCAGCTATGACGGGCAACGCGACGCGCTTTCCAACCTGAACCTTACCGTGCGCAGCGGCGAGCGGCTGGCTTTGGTCGGCCCTTCGGGCGGCGGCAAAACCACTTTTGTCAACCTGCTGCCCCGTTTTTACGACCCCACATCCGGGGTTATCCGCATGGACGGCCAGGATTTGCGCGAGTTCACGCTGCCTTCGCTGCGTGCTGGCATCTCCATAGTTTCGCAGGATAACTTCCTGTTCAATTGCAGCATCCGCGATAATATCGCTTACGGCCAAGCGGAATTTACTGACGAGCAAGTCGTGGCGGCGGCCAAATCCGCCTATGCGCACGACTTCATCATGGACATGCCGGAAGGTTATAACACCATCATCGGCGAACGCGGCGTCAAGCTTTCCGGCGGGCAGAAGCAACGCCTGACCATTGCCAGGGCCATTGCCAAGGATGCGCCCCTGCTCATTCTGGACGAAGCCACCAGCGCTCTGGATTCCGAATCGGAAAAGATCGTGCAAAAAGCTCTGGAAAACCTGATGCAGGGCCGCACCAGCATTGTCATAGCCCATCGGCTATCCACCGTGCTGAACTCGGACCGCATTTTGGTCATCGAAGCAGGCAAGGTGGCGGCAGCGGGTACGCACCGCGAACTTCTGGAAACAAGCCCGCTTTACGCAAAACTTTACCAGATGCAGTTCAGCGAGGACGCATGAAAATATCGCCCAGTCTGATTGTGCCGCCGCTGCATTGCCTGTACCGCGCCTGGGCCGCCGGGCTGCGTCTGGAAATGCATGGACGCGAACAGGTGGACAAGCTGTATGACGGCGGGACACGCCTGGTTTTTTGCGTTTGGCACGACGAAATTTTCTCTCTGGTGTACCTAAGCCGCAACTTGCGCCTGGCCGCTGTGGTTAGCCGCAGCAATGATGGCGAATATCTGGCCCGGGTAATGGACAGGCTGGGCTTTTATCCGGTGCGCGGTTCCAGTTCGCGCGGCGGCGTGGCCGCCCTGCTCAAGGCGGCGCAGGTGATGCGCAAGGAAAATTTAAGCTCCGTGCTGACCATGGACGGGCCGCGCGGCCCCCGGCATGTGCTGAAAGACGGCGTGTTTCTGTTGGCCCAGCGGGCCAATGCCCTGCTGGTACCGGTGCGGGCTTTCAACCGCAACGCCATCCGCTTCGGCTCCTGGGATCGCTTCCAGTTGCCGCTGCCTTTCAGCCGCACAAAGGTGGTTTTCGGCGAACCCTATCCTTATACTTCGCCGGGTATTTCCGAAGCTTCGCTGATTGTTGAGCGGGAAAAGCTTTACAGCCGAATGCAGGAACTGGAAGATCTGCATTCCTTCAAATAGCGCCAAGCTGCTGCCCTAAACTAAAAAGCCATCACGTGTGGACACTGGCAAAAGACATACATAACTAATGAGTATGAACGCGCAGAACAAGCGGGACGATAATAGCGATCTGGCCAAACTGACCAGCGGGCAAAAGTTGCAGTTGAAGCTGATGCTCCTGACGGCGCGTGGGCTGCGTCTGCTCGGATATAACGGGCTGTGCCGTCTGGCCTCGTTCTGCGCTTTCTGCTTCTGGCATCTGGCCGCTTCACGCCGCCGTTATGCTATCGCGGCGGTGGAGCAACATCTCGGCAAAAGCCGGGCCGAAGCCAAAAAAATCGCCCGCGCCAGCTTCCGGCACAACTTCCAGTCTTTTCTGGAAATTGTACTCGCTGAAAATTTCGGGTTGCGCGACAACCCCAGACTTACAAAAATTTCCCCTATATTTGTGCAAATGGAAAAGAAAGAGCGCCCGGTGGTCGGCATAACCGGACACTTGGGGGCCTGGGAGCTTTTGGCTGGCGGTCTGGCCGGTTTACGAACTACCAGACCAGGGGTGCTGGTGGTGCGCTATCCGCAAAACAAGGCCATGCGCGTGTTCATGCGTCTGATGCGCACGCACGGCAACTGCCGCTCGGTGGGACACCGCAACGCCACAACGGAAGTGACAGCGGCCCTGCGCCAAAACGGTACCGCCGCTTTTCTGGCGGATCACAACACCAATAGGCACGAGGCGATCTTTTTGCCCTTTCTGGGTGAAATGGCAGCGGTTAATCTGGGTCCGGCTCTGCTGGCCCTGCGCGGCAAGGCCATAATTTATCCCGGCTATCTTAAGCGTCTACCCGGAAATTTTTACGAGTTACGCGCACTCCCCCCGCTGGACACTGCCACGCTTGAAGGAAGCATTGCCGAACGCAGCCGGATTATCGCCGAATTCTACACCAAAGCCCTGGAGCAATTCGTGATCGAAGCGCCGGAGCAGTGGTTTTGGATGCATAAGCGCTGGAAAACCCAACCCAAGTAGCACCTCATTTTGCCGTGATACTTCGTCAGGTATCGTTTTTTGCTCCGGTCGAGTACCAAAAGAGTACACGTCCCTCCGCAAAAAATGCACCTTCCTTGTCTGACGGCAAAAGCAGGCGCTACTGGTAAGTTTGCGAGTTAATCCACGATCACGTGACAGCCAATACTCTTCTTGTTTCTTAAGCAGGCCTGCACGATAACATAAGCCGCCTGACAGCCGTGGAAAAGATCCACCAGCGGTTTGGAAAGCTGCGTCTGTTTATAGAAGGCGTGCACATGCGAGGATAGGTCGCGCATCTCTTCAAAAGCGCGATAAAGCCTGGCCTGGGTACGGGTAATTCCCACATAGTTCCACATGGTATTGCGGATGCTGGACCAGTCCTGCGCGATCAGGGCCGGATCGTCATTGTGTTCGCCGCTGGCCGGTGACTTCCAGAGTTCGATATCGCTGCGCAGTTTGGCGGTCAAATTTTTGTGCGCCACCAACCTCCGCTGGATGTCGTGTGCCGCGCTCCAGCCCCAGAGCAAGCCTTCCAGCAATGAAGATGAAGCCAGACGGTTGGCCCCGTGCAGGCCGGTGCAACTGCACTCACCAACGGAGTAAAGCCGTTCCAGGCTGGATCGGCCATTCAAATCCGCCAGCACGCCGCCGCAGAAGTAATGCGCGGCAGGTACCACCGGGATAAGATCCTTGCGGATATCAATATCATACTGCATGCAATGCTCGAACACGGTGGGGAAGCGGGTTACCAGATCATGCCTGACGTATCTGGCGTCCAGATAAACGCAGGGAGCGCCGGTCTTGAGCATTTCGTTCATAATGGCCCGTGAGACTATATCGCGCGGTGCCAGTTCGCCACGCTTGTCATAACGCGACATGAACCGCTCACCCTTGGCATCCAGCAAAATTGCCCCCTCACCGCGAATCGCCTCGGTAATGAGGAAACGCGGCGCGTTCTGGTGATAGAACGCCGTGGGATGAAACTGCATGAACTCAAGGTTTTCCAGGCGGGCCATGGCACGGCTGGCCATGGAAAGAGCCGAGCCCACCGCTCCGGCATAGTTGGTGGTATGCAGAAAAAGCTGCCCCACGCCGCCGGTGGCCAGCACGGTGTAATCAGCCAGAACCGTCTCGACCTCGCGGCTTTCCTCGTTAAGCACATACGCGCCGCAGCACTGGTTGCTGAGCTGGTAACGATAGGTCATGCCTCTGGTGTGGTGATGGCTGGTAAGCAGGTCAACAGCGGTCATGCCGCGCAAAAGGCGAATGTTCGGCGATTTCTTCACGGCTTCCAGCAATATGTCCATAATGCTGCTGCCGGTATGGTCCGCGCAGTAGAGAATGCGCGGAGCCGCGTGCCCGCCTTCGCGGGTCAATTCCCATTCCAGTTCAATGCGCGGATTCACGGCATGTTGCGCAAAAGGCACGTTCAGCCGCTTGAAAAGCAATTCCTCAACAACAGCCGGGCCTTTTTCAGCCAGAAAACGCACCGCCCTCTGGTTGTTCATGCGGTGCCCGGCCACCAGAATATCGCGCTCCAGCGACTTTGGGTCGCCCTGCTCGGCTTTGTAAATAATGCCGCCCTGGGCCTTCCAGGAATTGGCGTCACGTTCCTCTTCGCCGGAAGCGATCAAGGTAACTTCCACGCCCATATCGGCCAGCACCAGAGCCGCGCTGCACCCGGCAATGCCCGCGCCGATTACCAGCACTGGAGTATATAATTGTTCTTTGGAGGCCATAACGTACCTTCTTTTATAAAATTAAATGCCTTTCAGGCTGGATCGTCATGAAATAATTTTTGTTATAACAGGCGCTCATGACTAAACAGCAAGCATCCGGGTCAATGACAGCCTGGCATCCGGAATCAGCTGTTCCGGCACAGTTACAGGTACGGCAGGAGCCAGTTCCGGCCCGGTCTGTCCGGCGATACTCCGCAGGCAATGCAAAAGCTTTTGCGGTGTGGTTCTGCCCATGTCCGCACAGGCAGTCACACGCAGCGGAACTATAGTAATCCGCCCGGCATGCTGCTTAATCAGGCGCTCCACCAGGTTGATTTCCGTGCCGATGCCTACCACGCTGCCGTCAGGCGCTGCCGCTGCGTAATCAATCAGGAAGGAAGTTGAGCCCGCCGCATCGGCGGCCTGCACAATTTCCGGAGCGCATTCCGGATGCACGGCGATTTTGATGCCGGGGTGCGTACCGCGCAAAGCCAGGATGTCCGAGGCCCGAAAACGGGCGTGAATGGCACAGCAACCCGGCCAGAGCAGCAGTTTCGGCAGGGATTCACCGCTTTTAGGCAAATGGCTCCCCTGCCCGCGCACATCCAGCAGTTTTATTTCTTCTTCGGGCAGGCCGAGTTGTCTGGCTGTGTTGCGGCCCAGGTTCTTGTCGGGCAAAAAAAGCACAGATTCGCCCTGCGCCAAGGCCCAGCGCAACATTTTTTCCGCGTTGGACGAAGTGCAGACCGCTCCGCCATGCTTGCCCACCACGGATTTTACCGCCACCGAGGTGTTGACGTAGGCCAGCGGCAATACCCGGCGTCCGCCAAACTCAAGCTTTTGCAGCACCGTATCCAGCAAGCCCGCCGGAGTCATCTGGGCCATGACGCATTTGGCGTCCGCAGCCGGTAAAAAGACCCGCTGCCCAGGTCTAGCCACCAGGGCAGCCGACTCGGCCATAAAATTCACGCCGCAAAAAACAATATTCCCGGATTCAAGATTCGCCACCCGCTGAGCCAGTTGCAGAGAATCGCCTACGATTTCAGCCTGGCGCACAATGGCGTCGCTTTGATAGTGATGCGCGACAATGCTGACTTTAGCGCCCAAATCCCGGCGCAATTGCGCGATTTCCGCCTCAATAGCCGCGCTGTCCCGCTCAAAAAGCTCCTGCATTTGCATTCTCCAAAAATAAAATTTGAGCCAAAGTTATTTCAAAAATCTTATGCTGAAATCCACCTGCGGTGCCGAATGCGTGATCCGCCCCACGGAAATGAAATCCGGCGGACGGCGCAGGGCTTGTCCAGAGCAGCTCACGCCACGTTCAGAGCCGCTTGCGCTTTGCCCGGAACCGTTCACCCAGGGGCCACGCACCAAAGCGGCGATATTTTCCAGATTCACCCCGCCGCTTACTTCGGTTTCAATACTGCGCGGAATTACAGACATGGCCTCGCCTATCGCTTCCGGCTCCATGTTGTCCAGCATAATCCGGTCCGCGCCAGCCGCTACAGCTTCCAGCACTTCCGCCTGGTTGCGGCATTCAACCTCTATGGGCGGGCAGGGCGCATAGGCCGCGCGCAAAAGCCCCACGGCTTTGCTGATGGACCCGGCTGCGTCAATATGGTTATCCTTGAGCATGAGCATATCTTCCAGGCTGAAACGGTGGTTGCAGCCACCGCCGACCTGCACGGCGTATTTTTCCGCCGCCCGCAATCCGGGCAGGGTTTTGCGCGTATCCAGCAGGCGCACTCCGGAACCTTCCAGAGCCTGAACATAACGGGCCGTAAGCGTGGCCACGCCGGACATATGCGTGATAAAATTTAGCATGATGCGCTCGGCCTTGAGCAACAAACGGGTAGACCCTTCAATAATTGCCAGCCGGTCGCCGTTTTTAACCGCAGCCCCTTCTGTTGCCACCGGCTGCCATGACCAGTCCGGCCAGGCGGGCCAGTCTGGCTCCTGATTGCTGGCGATCGGGCCGGATTGAGCAGACCGTTCGCCCGGTTCAGGCCGAACCAACGGAACGGACCGTGCAGACGGATCAGGCGATATACGGGAAATGGCCGGATTTTTCGCAGCCAGTTCAAAGCGTTGTGCTTCGGCCATAACGATCGGAACCAGCGACAAACCAGCCAATATGGCATCCTGCTTGGCGATCAGCGCTATTTTTGAACGATGCCCGGCTGGAAAAACCGCCCGCGAGGTAAGCTCCAGACCATCTTCCTCCAGGGCCACGCGTATGGCGCGAAGCAGAAAATTCAGGCTTTGCCCTTGAAAAAATTCGTTAAAAGATAGAGAATCCATCGCTAGTTTGCCTTATTCCGGCTGGAATATTCTGGTGTTTACGAATCAAAATCCACAGAGGCCGCCCCGGCGGGCGTGGGATTGAATGATAATACCCTAAAACTGGCCCACTGAAAAGCTTTCGCTGACACTGAAGCAGATCAACTTTGAACAAGCTGTATCCGCCCTGCCGGGATTTGCTTGCAAATCCTTGCTCCTGAAGGCCTGGCTGTGCTTTTAGAGGACGAAACAGGAAGAAATATAAAGGGATTTGAAGCATGGCCGAAAAAAATAAACCCATAGAAGACTCCGTCAAGGAGCCCTGCTTCAACCCTGAGGCTCTGGAACCTGCGGAGTGGCCGGAGTTTGAAGAATCCGCCGACTCCGGCGATCCTGCGGAAAACAGCAAGCTGTCCTGCCCCGGATCGGACGAGGATAGTGCCTGCGTAGCGGATGCCGAAGAAGAAGACGAGACTGAATGTAAAGAAATCCCGGTCGAGATGGAACACCCGACCGATCTGGCCGAGCGCATCGAAAATCTGTCTCTGGAGGAACAGGTCAGCCTGATCAGCAGCATCCCGGCTGAAAACGCCGCCGATGCTCTGGTGGAAATGGACGAAAGCTCACGCGTCGAGTTGATGGAGCAACTGGACGCCGTCACCGCCGCCTGTCTGGTCAGCGAGATGGACCCGGACGATGCCGCCGACATACTTGACGAACTGGACGAGGAACACCGCGACGATCTTTTGCAGCGCCTTGAGCAGGAAGACGCCGAGGAAATCCGCACCCTGATGGCTTTTGACCCGGACACGGCGGGCGGCCTCATGAACACGGATATTGTGGTGCTGGAGGAATCGCTCACCGTTGACGAGGGCATCAAGGTTCTGCGCCAGGATATTGAGGACAAGGAAATTCCCTACTACGCCTATCTGGTGGACGAAGCCGAACACCTTACCGGTGTGCTTTCACTGCGTGATCTGCTCACCCTGCCGCGCGGAACCAAACTTCTGGATGCCAGTTCCGGCCGCTCGATGATCTCGGTCACCTACGATCAGGACCGCGAGGAAGTTGCCCAACTGTTCAGTGACTACAACTTTCTGGCCCTGCCCGTGGTGGACGAGGAAAACCGCCTGCTGGGCATTATCACGCACGACGACGTCATTGACATCATCAACGAAATGGCCAGCGAGGACATGCTGGGCATGGTGGGCGCGGGCCAGGACGAATCCGTGGATACCCCGGCCCTGGAATCGATCAAAATGCGCCTGCCCTGGCTGGTGGTGAACATGATCAATTCCTCGCTCTCGGCTTTTGTGGTCTATCTGTTTGAGGGCAGCATCGCCGCCATGCCTATTCTCGCCGTGTTCATGCCCATGGTGGCCAACCAGGCCGGAAACACCGGGCAACAAGCCCTGGCCGTAATCATCCGGCAACTGGCCCTGGAAAAACTTGAGCACAAAAGAGCGCTGGACGCCCTGCGCCGCGAAGTCAGAATCAGCCTCTGCAACGGCCTCATGCTTTCAATTCTGGTCTGGCTGGGGGTTTATTTCCTGATCGGCAATCCGCTTCTGAGCAGCCTGATGGTTTGCGCCTTGGTGGCGGACATGTTTTTGGGCGCTCTGGCCGGAGCGGGCATTCCCCTGCTGCTTAAACGCCTGGGGCGCGACCCGGCCCAGGCTTCCAGCATTTTCCTGACCGCTATCACCGATGGCGCGGGCTTCTTCATCTTTTTGGGGCTGGCTACGTTGTTCCTATTTTAACATTGCTAAAACGTATGGCGAGGTGTATTTTCGTCCGATGACGTTATCTACGGCATTCACGTCATTAAACCAAGCAAGAGGCCAAAATGAGCAATACTCTCCCTCCACAAAATCCGATCGGCGCTCCAGCCGGTGGAGTTCCGGCGCTGCCGGATCTTCCCGGTTTTGACACCACGGCGGCGCTCAAACTGCTCAACAACAACCAAAAGCTTTACGGCAACGTCCTTAAACGCTTTCTGGGCCAGTACGAACCTCTTCTGGCGCAAATGACAGCCCAGTTCACCAGCTTGCCCGGCAGCCCGGAAGAACTTGAGCTTCTGCAACGCGAAGCACATACCCTGAAAGGCCTGTCCGGCACCATCGGTCACCCCGCCATGCATGAAGCGGCAGTTAAATATGACGCCGCCGCCAAAGTCCCGGACCAGCACAACCAGGCCGAGTTCAAGGAACTGGGGCAGGCGCTGGCCGATACTCTGGCCCAGGCGCTGAACGTGCTCAAAGCCGCCTTCCCGCCAGCTTAGTCACGAGCGCCTTTTTGCCCCTGGCTGCGTCAGATTTCACCTTTTATCTCGTCGAGTACCATAAGAGTACACTTCCTCAATAAAAGGCTCATCTTCCTTGCCAGAGACAAAAATTCATCTCGTGACCAAATGATGAACACTTTTTCTTAACAAGCTTGGTAGTACCTTGATAAAAGACAAACAAGTCTGGAAAGCCTGGTGGAAAGCCGCGCGGCCTCCTTTTTACATCGCCACTCTGGTTCCGCTGATCCTGGCTTATCTGGCGGCGGAAAAATTTTATAGCGGTCCGGAACCGGAAACCAGCCGCGTCCTTGTTTTCAGCGGCGCGTTTATTGTCTGCCTCGCCCTGCATCTATGCTCCAATCTGGCTAACGAACTTTTTGACTATCTGGCCGGAACCGATTCCGGACAAAGCATTGGCGGTACCGGGGCGCTTTCCGGCGGGCTGATCACCCCTGGGCAAATCCGGCGTGTCCTGCTCATTCTCTATGCCCTGACCTTTATCCTCACCGCTTTCGGCGTCTGGCTCACCGGGCTTTACTGGCTGGGAGCCATTGCGCTGTTTGCCGCAGCCTGCACCTATTTTTATGTGGCCCCGCCCATCCGCTACGGTTATCACGCTATGGGCGAACTGTTCGTTTTTCTGAACATGGGCCTGCTTATCAGCGGAGGCGTTTATTACGCCCTTACCGGAGCTTTTTCCGCGCCGCTGCTGGCCCTGTCCTTGCCGGTCGGCCTGATGGTGGCGGGGATACTTTATTTTCAAAGCCTGCCGGAAATCGAAACCGACAAAGCCGCCGGAAAAAAGACCCTGGCCGGAGTGCTTGGCCCGGAAAAAGCCATCTTTTTGCACCTGCTGCTCTGGCCGGTAATCTGGCTGCTTATGCTCACGCTCTGGCTGGGTGGTCTCTGCGCCTGGCCGGTGTTGCCCGGCATTGTGGCCTGCCTGCCGCTGCACATCAAAACCTGCCTGCGCCTGCAAAGAGTGGCCTCCGCTCCGGAAAACGAACAGAACTGGCTCGGCCTGGACAAATACGGTTGGCTGGTGCGGGCAATGTATCTTTTGTGCGGCGTATCTCTTATTTGGGCTGTGGCAATCCTTTAGCCAGCATTCACGAGCGCCTTTTCGTAACAAAACTTTTTAAGTGATCGAAATTAAATGGCCGGTTTCATACTGATAGTTTTCTGCATCAGCGCGGGCTTGATTGTTTCGCGGCGCGGTATTTTGCCTGAGAACTCCTACAAGGCGATCAACTTCTGGGTTTTAAATTTCGGGATGCCCGCTCTGGTGATCCGCTATTTATCCGTGGTGCGCTGGGAATTCGATTTGCTGTTGCCCGCTCTGGGGCCATTGCTGGCCTGGGTTGGAGCCTGGCTTTTTGTAAAAATCTGCCACCGCCTTCACCCCATGGACCGGGAAACCAGAACCGTGCTGCTGGTAGCCACCGGTCTGGGCAACACGGCTTTTTTCGGTTATCCGGCGGTAACGGCCTTTTACGGCCCGCCCGGCATGACCGAGGCCGTGGTTTACGACATGGTAACCGTGGCAGTGTTCTGCATTTGCGGCGTCGGCAGCATACTCAAGGCGGCCTCCACCGTTGAGGATAAAAATTCACAACGCGAACAGCTGGATTACCGCCGCCTGGTCCGGCAAGTCTTTACCTTCCCCTCCTTTGTCGCCGCGCTGGTGGTAACAGCCACTTCGCCTTTTGTTGATTATTCGTTTATTTTCCCTTTTCTGGATTTGATTGTGCCCACAATTTCACCACTGGCGCTGTTTTCCATCGGCTTGCAGTTCAATTTTAAGGATAAAAGCCGGGGAGCCGGACTTATGCCGGTTTTCATGGGTCTGGGTTACAAGCTGCTGCTCTCGCCGCTGCTGATGCTGCTGCTGGCCTTCGCCATGGGCGCGACTGGGGATATTGGCAAGGTGAGCGTGTTCATGGCCGGCATGCCCTCGCATGTGCTGGTCTGCATCACGGCCAGCCAGTTCAACCTGAATCCCAAACTGTGCGCCATGCTGGTAGCCATAAGCATTGCCGGGGCTTTGCTCTCGCTGCCGGTGTGGTATTTTATACTGAATTTGTTATTTTAATTTGAATGATTCAACTGGAGCAACAACATGTCGGCAGGCATAGGCGAAATAGCCGCCATTACAACGGCGCTGCTCTGGGGCGTCTCCAACCTGATTCAGGGCAATATCGGCCGCCAGATTGGATCGAACAGCGTGGTGATTCTGCGCATGCCCTATCAGATCGGCATTCTCGGGCTGCTCTGCCTGATTATGAACGCCGATACCAGCACCACACTTTACGCCTTTGGCCTGCTGGCAGTTTCCGGCATCATCGGCCTCGCGCTTTCAGATTACTGCCTGTATAAATCCATCAATATAGTCGGTCCGGCCATGGCCGTGCTAATTCTTTCCTCCACCACCGTTTTCACCGTCATTCTGGGCCGCGCCTTCCTTGGCGAGATTCTCTCCCTGCAAGCCTGGGCAGGCATTGCCATAACCATAGTTGGCATTCTCTGGGTGATTACCGGACGAAGCGGCAGTATCCTGCTGCCCGGCCAGGACGCTCCCACGGGCGGGCAATTGATCTTCGGCGCGCTCCTGTCCTTTGGCGCGGCTCTGTCCATGTCGTTCAGCTTCATTCTGCTGAAAATGGCCCTGCAAACCGGAGTTGATCCGCTTTGGGCCAGCCTGATCCGCCCGATCTGCGGCGGCATAGTGCTTTGGGCGCTGGCCTATACACGCGGCTGGTTTAAACCAGCCTGGGAAGGCATACGCCTGCATCCCGCTTTTATCTGGCTGCTGTTCATCTCCTGCGCGGCTGCGGCTGGCGGCATGTGGTTTTCCAGCGTGGCCTTTAACCTCGCCCCGGTGGGTGTGGCCGCAACCCTGATCGGCTTGCAACCGATTATGGTCACCATGCTTGGAGCGCTTTGGTACAAGCGCCAGCCAAGCCTGCGCGTTGTGGCGGGTAGTTTGGTTGCGTTTGGCGGAACGGCTTTAATTTGTTTGCGGTAGCGCCTGATTTTGCCGTGATACTTTGTCAGGCATCGTTTTCGGCTCTGGTCGAGTAGGAGAAGACTACACTCCCATCGCCGAAAACTTGCCTTCCTCGTCTGACGGCAAACTTAGGCGCTACTATATTTGCGGAACTCAGGTCATAGAGCTTTTTTAATTTTGATGCTGCACTAGTACTTCTTCCACCCATTGTGGTACAACCTGACTCGCCCTGCCATAACGCCCTTCGTCAAAAGAGTTGGCTCCCTGCGAGCGCTCCAGGTTAAGCTCCACGGTATGCGCTCCGGCCCGGCGGGCCGCCCGCACAAATCCCGCTGCCGGGTAGACATTGCCGGAAGTGCCGATGGAAACAAACAGGCGGCATTTTCCAAGGGCCGCATCAATTTCATCCATATACAGCGGCATTTCCTCAAACCAGACGATATGCGGCCTGAGTCCGCCGCTGGCAGCGCAGACCGGGCAGGAATCGCCACGGTGCAAATCTTTTTCCCATTGCATGATCGCGCCGCAGCGCGTGCAGCGAATTTTCAGCATTTCGCCGTGCATGTGCAGCAAATTGCGGCTGCCCGCCCGTTCATGCAAATTATCCACATTCTGGGTGATCAGCAAAATCCGGCCCTGATATTCGGCCTCCAGCCGGGCCAGAGCCAGGTGCGCCGCGTTGGGAGCTATGCCGGGGCCAAGCAATTCGCGCCGCCGCTGGTTATAAAACTCAAGCACCCGTTCCGGATCGCGGGCGAAACCGCCAGGCGTGGCTACGGCCTCAATGCTTTCATTTTCCCAAAGCCCGCCCTGATCTCTAAAGGTGGCAATACCGCTTTCCTGACTGATGCCCGCGCCGGTAAGTATGACGATCATTTTTATGGCCCCCGCAGATAAATTTTACATGAGGCGAATTATAACTTATAAATTAACATTGAAAATGTATCGCTAGCGCAAACACATTGGTGAGTATCATGCAAAACGCCACGTCCGGCAAGCCCGACCTGATTCAATGCTTCACGCCCGAGGAAATCGAACGGCGCTCTTTTGAAATTATCGAGGCCGAGCTGGCTGAGTTGGTGAGGTCTGGCAAAATTTCGGATGCCCTCCCTTTTAGCGGCCCAGTGTGGGAAGTGGCTCGCCGCCTGGTGCATACCAGTGCCGATTACTCACTGCTGCCGCAAATGCATATCCCGGAAACCGCTGTCAACCTGGGTGTGGCGGCCTTGCGCAGCGGGGCGCACATTTTTACGGATACGGAAATGGTTCGAGTGGGGATGCCGCTGCGCCGCCTGACGCCTTTGGGAGCTAGCGCCATCTGCCTGCACACGCGGGAAGGAGTTGGCGAATACGCGCGGCAACACGGCGTAACCAGATCACGGGCCGGTATGGAACTGGCCGCACCCAAGCTTGGCGGCGCGGTGCTGGCTATCGGCAACGCACCCACCGCCCTGCTGGCATTTCTGGATTTGCTGGACGCGGGCAAAACGGAATTGCCAGCCTTGATCATTGCCATGCCGGTAGGCTTTGTGAACGCGGCGGAATCAAAAGAACTGCTGCTGCAAAGACCGGAACTGGCCGAGCGCTGCATCGCCATTCGCGGACGGCGCGGCGGATCGCCCCTGGCTGCCGCCGCAGTCAACGCCCTCGCGGAAATGGCTTTACGGTAGCGCCTCATTTTGCCGTGATACTTCGTCAGGCTTCATTTTTTGCTCCGGTCGAGTACCAGAAGAGTACACGTCCCTTCGCAAAAAACTCGCCTTCCTCGTCTGACGACAAAAGCAGGCACTACCCAATGCACTACTCTACTCGTCCAAACTTTTCTTATACTTGCATTCCTTGTTCGGGCAGGCCAGCAGGTTCTTGCCGCGCGTGAACTTCTTGACCAGAATGGGCGAACCGCAGTCCGGGCAAGGCTCGGCCACCGGAAAATCCCAGACCGCGTAATCGCAGTTGGGGTAACGCTCACAGGAATAGAATATTTTACCCCGGCGGCTGCTTTTTTCCACCATGCGGCCTTCACCGCATTTGGGGCAGGTAACCCCGGTACTGAAGGGCGCGGTGTGTTTGCAATCCGGGTAGCCGGAACAGGCGATAAAACGGCTGCCGGTACGCGATTTTTTCAGATGCAGATCCTTGCCGCACTGCGGGCATTTGCCCATCACCTCGGCGGTTTCCGGCAGTTTTTCCTCAATCTGCACCGCGCCGCTGGCGTCACGGCTGAAGTTGCGCGTACAGCGGCATTCCGGGTAACCGGAACAGGCCAGGAAAGGCCCGGCCTTGCCGAACTTTACCTGCATGGGCTTGCCGCAGTCCGGGCAATCTACCCCGGCGGGCATGCCGCCCTTGACCGTTTTCATGGCCTGGGCCGCTTTTTCCAGCGTGGGGTTGAACTCGGCGGCAAAACCGTTCAACAGGGCCACCCAATCCTGATCGCCGTCCGCCACCTTGTCCAGGGCGTCTTCCATCTGCGCGGTGAACCCCACATCCATGAGCTGCGTGAAATGCTCGGTCAACTGTTCGCTCACCACCACGCCCAAATCGGTCGGCGTAAAGCTTTTCTCTTCCAGACGGGCATAATCCCGGTCTTGCAGGGTGGAGATGATGCTGGCGTAAGTTGAAGGACGGCCAATGCCCTTTTCTTCCAGTTCCTTGACCAGGCTGGCTTCATTGTAGCGGGCCGGAGGCTGGGTGAACTTTTGTTCCTTTTCCAGCTTGACCAGTTCAAGCGCCTGCCCTTCCTTGAGCGGCGGCAAGTCTTCGTTGTCTTCATCCTTTTGCGGGGTCAAGGCCAGAAAACCGGGAAAGAGCACGCGCTCGCCCTTGGCCTTCCATTCCGTACCGGCGCATTCCGCCAGCACGTTGGTATCTTCCACTTTGGCCCCGGCCATTTGCGAAGCCATAAAGCGGTTCCAGATCAGGCGGTAGAGATTGTATTGTTCTGCGGTCACTTCGCCTTTGACCCGATCCGGAGTAATTGCCGGGTCAACCGGGCGTATGGCTTCGTGCGCGTCCTGAATATTTTTGGCGCTGCCCTTGGATTTGTATACTCTGGCCTTGGCCGGGTAATAATCATTGCCCCAGGTTGATGTAATAACGTCTTTGGCCGCCTGACGCGCCTCGTCGGAGATACGCACCGAGTCCGTACGCATATAGGTGATCAGGGCGGTAAGGCCGAGTTCACCGCCAAGGTCCAGACCTTCATACAACTTCTGGGCGATATTCATGGTGCGCTTGGAAGTGTAGCCCAGGCGCTGGTTGGCGTTCTGCTGCAAGGTGGAAGTGGTGAAAGGCGGCGGCGGGGTTTTCTCCCTCGTTTTCACTTCCAGACCGGCCACCTTGAAGGGCTGCCCCTTGAGACGCTTTTCAACTTCGGCGGCTTTTTTCTCACTTCCGACTTTGGCCTTTTTGCCGTCAATCTTTACCAGTTCGGTGCGGAACTGCGGCGGCACCCCGGTTGCCAGGGTAGCGTGGAAAGGCCAGTATTCCTCAGGCACAAAAGCCTGACGCTCTTTCTCGCGATCCACAATCAGGCGCAGGGCCACAGATTGCACGCGCCCGGCGGAAATGCCCCGCTTGACCTTTTTCCAGAGCAAGGGAGAAAGTTTGTATCCGACAAGCCGGTCAAGAATGCGGCGGGCCTGCTGGGCGTCAAAAAGATTGCGATCAAGGGTACGCGGCTCTGCCAAGGCCTGCTTGACCGCTTTGGCGGTAATTTCGTTAAACTGGATACGCTGAATATCAGCTTTGCTTACATCTTTAATCAGTTCGGCAACGTGCCAGGCAATGGCTTCCCCTTCGCGATCCGGGTCGGGGGCAAGGTAGATATGCTCGGCTTTAGCCGCTGCTTCGCGCAGCGCCGCGACTACTTTTTCCTTGCCTTCTATCACCTGATAATCCGGCGCAAAGTTGTTGGCCTCATCCACGCTTAAGCTGCTGCGAGGCAGGTCACGTACATGACCAACGCTTGCCTGAACCATGTAGCCGGAGCCGAGGAATTTCTTGATGGTCTTCACCTTGGCGGGTGATTCCACGATAATCAGATTTTTCGCCATTGCAGCCGTATCCTTTTTGAACCATTTGGGGGAAAGATACGGCATTCAAAACTGAGGTCAAGAAAAATGCCGGGCAAAGCGGGAGGGGATCCCGCCTTACCCGGCATTATGCAAGGGGAGTAAGCGAGATCAGATATCCGCATCCCTGTTGCAATCTTTGGAATAAAGGTAGGTTAAAGGCTCAAGTCCGGTCGCATATGCGGCCTGAGGCACATAGGGGCCAAACCAGATATAATCTTCTTTTTTCACGGTGTACCATTTATTCCCCAAGTTATAGAGCCCC
>JAITWK010000014.1 GCA_031285295.1 Deltaproteobacteria bacterium
AAAATACGTTCAACTGCGGGCTGATGCGGTTAATGATGCCAAGGCACACATCGCTGAGCAGACAGACCAGCATGATCGGGGCGGAGAACAGCACGGCCATGACCATCAGGCGGGAGAACTGCCCCAGCAGAAACAGCGGGATAGCTTCGCGGGAACCGGCGGGCAGTTCAAAGCCGGGTGGGCATACGCCATAACTGGCAAGCAGCAAAAGCAGCATTTGTAAAAAAGCGCCGCTGCTGAAAAAAATATAAATGGCAGATTGATGTAAAAAGCTGCCAAACAGCGAGGTAGCCTCCCCGCTGGCCGGGTCTGTAGCCTGGGCCATGCCCGCGCCGCGCTGGTTATCAATGATGAAGCCCACCGAAAGCATGGCCCAGAAAACCACGCTTGCCGTATAAGCCAGCAAAAAACCTACCAGCATTTCCTTGCCCAGGGTGCAGGCCAGCCAAAGAAAAAATGGCATGCCCGCTTCCGGCGCATTCAGCCCGGCAAAGGCAGGGTAAACAAAAAGGGCCAGCAGCACCGAAAGAGAAAAGCGCAGTTGGGCTGGTACGGCCTGCCCGCTGAAAAAAGGCACCAGCCCGAAAAAGATCAGCAGGCGGACGCAGCCGATAAAAAAGTAGGCCGCCTGTCCATTGAAGATGCCGCTGAAAAGCTCAAGCATGAAAACTTACCTGACCATGAAATAAAAACCGTCAAAGATGGTGCTGGAAAAACGGATTAACTCTTCACCAAGCCAGCCTGCCGTAAGCAGGATGGTAACAATAACGCTGATCAGCTTGATGCCGAAGCTCAAGGTTTGTTCCTGCAACTGGGTAACAGCCTGAAAAAAGCTTACCACCAGTCCGGTCAGCGAGGCTACCGCGATAGCCGGGATGGAAAGCAATAGCACCAACTGACACAGTTGTATGGCCAAATCCGCTGGCGTATTCATAGTTTGATCCTGGCAATGGGCTGAATGGTTATCTCCGGGGTCAATTCCTGATAGGAAAGCACCGGCAACTCGTAAAACTCCGGCTCGATCAGGCGGCGCACATAACGGCGTATATCCATGGAGGTAAGCAACACCGGGGGTTGTTTGCGCTTCAAGGCTTCATCAGTTTCCCGGTGCAGGGCCGCCAGAATCGCCGCGCTGGCTTCCGGGGCCAGAGCCAGAAAAGCACCGGATGATGTCTGGCGTATGGCCTTGCGTATCACATCCTCAACATCGGGCTGAAGCAGCACTACCGGCAAAATATTCAGTCCACCGGCATACAGGTAGCTGATCTGGCGTTTTAACGCGCCGCGCACCTGTTCGGTCAGCAGAACAATATCCTTTTCGCGCCCGGCCCAATCCACCAGGGCTTCCAGAATGGCGCTGAGATTGCGTATGGAAATACGCTCCAGCACCAGACGCTGAAAAATTTCGGCAATTTTTTGCACCGGCAGCAGCCGGGTGGCTTCGCGCACCAAATCCGGGGCCATGGCTTCCATGCGATCCAGCAGGAACTTGGCCTGTTGCAGGCCGATGAACTCCGAAGCGTGACGGGTAAGCATCAATGAAAGATGATAAGCCAGAATACGCGGGTGCGACATGCAGCTTATCCCGGCCTGGGCCAGCAAATCGCCCTTGTCTTCTTCCACCCATATTGATGGCACACCGGGCAAAAACTGTTCGGTTTCCCGCACGGTAAGCGCAAGCATTTCCAGATTGGCCCGTGATTCTCTGGCCAGGAGCATATCTTTTTCCAGTCTGCCTCTGGTTACCGGCACTTCATGAATCAGCAGGGAGTATGACAGCCCCTGCAAGGATTCGTTTGTGCGCAGATTAATACCGGGAAAGGGCACACCCAAATCAAAATACAAGGCCCGGCGTAATGCGAGCAGTTCTTCATTCAAAGCGTCATAGCTGAGGGCAGTGCCAAGCTCCGGTGAAATATCCAGCAAAATAGGCACGGTAGGGGCAAAATCCTCACCCGGCTTGCTGCGGACGGCCTTGGGACCAACGGTAGGAGCCAGAGTGCGGGAAAGTTCTTCCTGACCATCCTTGGCGGGCTGTTCCCGCTTCAGGCGCAGCAGCAGATAGCCCAGGCCGCAAATTACCGCGCCCAGCATAATAAGCTGCGGCTTGGGGAAGCCCGGTATCACGGCCATCATGGCCACCAGACTCCCGGCCAGGGTCAGCGCCTTGGGCTGGGAGAAGATTTGCCCGCTCACCTGACCGCCCAAACCATCTTTGCTTTCGCCGCCGGTACGGGTAATCAGGATACCGGCCGAAATGGAAATGAGCAGCGAGGGAATTTGCGAAACCAGACCATCGCCAATGGCCAGCACGCCAAAGCGCTGCACGGCCTCAGCGGCGGTCATGCCCATCTGGGTGATGCCAATCAGAATGCCGCCCACCAGCACAATGACCACAATAAAGATGCCTGCCACCGCGTCGCCTTTGACGAACTTCATGGCCCCGTCCATAGCGCCGTAGAGACTGCTTTCGTCGGATACCCGGTCACGGCGGCGTCTGGCCTCCTCCATATCGATGGCCCCGGCCCGCAAATCGGCGTCAATGCTCATCTGCTTGCCCGGCATGGCGTCCAGGGTAAAACGCGCCCCCACTTCAGCCACCCGCTCCGCACCCTTGGAGATAACAATGAACTGCACAACGGTAAGAATCAAAAAGACCACGCAGCCAACCACAAAGTTGCCGCCGACCATAAATTCGCCAAAAGTATCAATGATCGCACCGGCATCGGCATCCAGCAGAATCAGGCGGGTGGTGGTAATATTCAGGCCCACCCGGAACAGGGTGGTAAAAAGCAGAATGGTGGGAAAGACGGAAAATTCAAGGGCCGAAGCCACATACATGGCCATCATCAGCACAATGAAAGAAGTGCCGATGTTGATGCCGATGAGCGTATCCACCAACGAAGTAGGCAGCGGCACGATCATCATGGTGAAGACCAGAACCAGTACAAACACCATGAGCAAATCCGTATGCCGGGTGATGCCCCGCACCATCATTCTGGATGAAAACATTGCCATATATGTCCCTTTTGAGCTTTATTTCCCAGCCCAGGCTATGCGCTTTGCAGGAGCAATTTAACCGGAAAAATATTCATCTGTTTTGTGTTACCGATCCGCCTGATTACGCCGTACATACTCGGCCATGCTTTCCGCCGCTTCCGCCTTCCGGTCTTCCATATGCAAGGCTTTGGCGCGCATCAGCCACAAAGCGGAATCGGCAGAAGCGCAGGCGTCAATACGCCGCAAGGCCTCGCTGCCGTTACCTTCGTCCAGGCTTAAAGCGGCCAGGTGCCTGAGGGCGGATTCATTGTTATCGTTCAAGGCCAGAATACCGTTAAAAACAATATTCGCTTCTTTTGCGCGGCCTTGCAAAAAATAGACATGCCCCAGAATTTCCAGAGTCTCGATATCTTCCTGTTTCATATGTGCCCTAATCTTGTTCTTCTTTCGTTGCGTTGTACTGACGCGCATTACCCGGCTAAAAGCAGACCCTGAAAGGAAGAGAGCAGGGTGGCTCGTTCGCCTTCTTCTTCCAGTAATTCTTTCAGGGCAATCAGGGCCGGATCGTCCGTATCCTGTAAAGCTTCCTTGCAACCGCGCAGGCTGTGGCGGTAGCGATCCGGCTTCAAATTTTCCAGGTTACGCACTGCCGGGCGCAAAAAGGCGGCTATGAGCGTTTCGCAGTTACGGGCGGCATACATGCTGTGCAATAGCGCGGAGCGCGAAGCATCCGTTGGCGCAAGGTTTGCTTTATCCGGCAGGGCGGACGCCTCAAAAGGCAAAATATCCTGGATGCCCCGGTTTAATTCATAGATATTGCCGTGGATGGTGGTCGCCATAACTGTTTCCTTAAGAAAATACTGTAAAATAGTATTTTCCCGGTGTTATCGTTCCAAAAGCGTTTCATCAAGCAAGCCGGACAATATAAGCACGGCCTGTTCCAGAGCTTGCAGGGAAAAATCTTTCTGTGTGAAGCGCGTTAAAAAAAACAGGATATTGTCTTTGTACAGTCCGGCATAAACCGGAAAAGGCCGCGTAAAATCAGGCCCGCACAAGCCAAGGGCGCGGCGCGGCACATCATGATCATGCGCCGGAAACTCTCTGGCCAGATAAAGTAATATTGCTTCCACGTTGTCGTTGCTCTTTTCCAGAAAAAGCGTTCCCATGCCTTCAATATGCAACTGTATCGGCTTATCCCGTTCCAGATCAAGCGCGGGCAGGCCCATGCGCCGCCCAAATTCCGAAATGACATGTTCGTACATATCAGAACCCCAACTCCTCTTCTTCACGAGACACCGCATCATCCAGAGCGTTTTGCAACGCGCTCTGCAAGCGCTGACGCGCATCATGCCCTTCATAAAACAAATCCGGCAGATTACGCAGGCCTTGCAGCATATCCTGCAAAAACAGCACTTCACGCTCGGTATCCGGTGTGCCTGCCTGCCTGACAATGCTCTGAAAATCCCGGCTGCCTACATACTGATTATCCCGCGCCGCGAGCAGGGCATCCAGCATTTGTTCGGAGCCGATACGGCTTTGCACGCCGTGTGCCGTATCCAGGCGCTCCAGCAGGGTAACGCAAAAGTTGTGCGCAAGGCCAAGCACGCGCACCACGCTCAAATCACCGGTCAAAGCCTTGAGTTGGGATTTTTCCACTGAAGGCCCGGCGGAAGAAAGCTCATTGCCCAGCGTGGTCATTAAAAAATCCAGCCCGGTATTCAGTTTGGCGTCACCAAAGCGGGCGCGTAAATCCGACAGAATTTCACGCGGAGAGGCGGCATCCAGTACTACACTGCGATAGGTTCCGCGCAAGTCGTGTTCTGCAAGCCCGGTAAAGTTTTGCGCGGTCAAATTCACGGCCAGACCGGAAGCCACGGCAAATCTATTATTTGCGGCCAGATTATCCAAGGCCAGGTCAATGGTTCCGGCCAGAGGGGATGCGTTGCCAAGATGATCTTGCAGGCGTTCCTTCAAGGCGATCAGTACATTGAATTGATCTGCCGGATCCGGCTCCTGCCCGCCATTTTTGTGCCCCAATGCCTGCTTTGCGGTGTCCAAAAGTTCGGCAACATCCGCGCGGTTGCGTCCCCTGAACAGTTTTTCCAACAGCTCAAGCTCCGGGCCGAACTTTTTTTCCGTCTCCGTTGCCTGTTTGCGGGCGGCTTCCATAAAGGGTTCGATGGAATGCGCAGTTTTAAGGCCGGTTTTTTCCTTGCGTTCGCCCAGGCGCTTCTCCTCACGCTCCGCCATATTGAAGGAGAGTTCTTCCGCCGCGTTGGCCAGCAGGGACATGGGGTTTTCCGCCTGCGTTACCCTGGCCCCCATGAACAGCCCCTGCGACGCGGCCCGGTCTGACCTGGCCGCCGCAGCATCCGCAAGGACGTTTGTTTGAAACTGTGCCGCTTGTATGCTCATAGTTGTCTTTGCCTCAAGCCAGTCCCAGGCGTTTCAGCTTCTTGCGCAAACCTTCGCGGCTAAGGCCAAGTCTTTGGGCTGCATGGGTCTTGTTGCCTTTGCAGGCATCCAGTGCTTCCTGTGTCAGTTTGCGTTCGGCTATGAACAGTGTTTCGGTAAAACTATTTTTGGCTGCTTCGGCTTGCCGCGCGGCGTTGGACTGTTTTGACTCATCTGTTTCAAAAGAAATGGCCCTGGCGCTGTAGGTGAGCAGGCGGCGCATGATGCCGCGCAGCAAATCCGGGTGTGCATCCAGTTTTTCGGTCAGGCTTCCGGTAAAGCTGCCGGGGCTTTGCGCGGATGACTGATCTGCAGCAAGGCTTGGCCGATTCGGCCTTGATTTTCGGGTTGGCCCCCACCCCGCCGCCAGCCGGGCGGAAAAATCCTCCGGCTGGATAACCGCTTCTGCCGCCAGCAAGGCCGCCCGTTCCACCTCGTGTTCCAATTCGCGCACATTGCCCGGCCAGGCGTAGCTTTCCAGCAGGCGTAAACTTTCCGGCGTAAAACCGGAGGCAGATACCCCGTAACGCGCACAGGCGGCACGCAGAAAATGCGTGGCCAGATGGCGAATATCCTCGGTTCGTTCACGCAGGGGCGGTATATGGATATGAATGACCTGCAAGCGGTAAAAAAGATCCTGCCTGAATTCACCTTTGGCGCAAGCTTCTTCCAAATTACGGTGCGTGGCTGAAATGAGCCGTACATCCACAGGCAGAGGCTTTCTGCCACCAACCCTGGTAATGCTTTCGTCTTCTATGGCTTTAAGGATCTTGGCCTGACACTCGCCCGGCATGTCACCGATTTCATCCAGAAAAAGCGTACCGCCGGAGGCATGCTCAAAATGCCCGATGCGCTCGCTCACCCCGGAGGCTACGCCTTTTTCAATACCGAACAGTTCGCTTTCCAAAAGCGCCGTGGGAATGGCCGCACAGTTCAGGCTGACCAAAGGCGCTTTGGCCCGTGTGCCGCTGTAGTGAATATATTTGGCGAGCAGCCCTTTGCCGGTTCCGGTTTCACCGGTAATCAGCACCGGCACATCAACCGAGGCGATATGCCCGGCCTGTTTGAACACCAGGCGCATGGCCGGGTTGTGGGTGAGGGCGGCAATCTGCTTGAATTCGCCATGTAATCCGGCGCGCAAGTCGCGATTCTCGCGCCCCAGTTTTTCCGCCCGGTTTTCCTGCTCGGATCGCAGGGCGGAGAGCTCGGCCACCAGATCAATCAGTTTGGCTTCGCGTTCTTCCACATAAGTCAGCAGTTGCTCCAGAGCCAGTGAAAGCCTGGCGGAATCGGCAACCGGATTGGCATGTGGTTTATTGACCAGCTTATTGGTCTGCTTATTGGCCGTGGCCTTTGACAAGGGTAGTCTTTCGAGCAGGGCGTGCGCTTTTTCGCGCTGCCCGGCTGCCATGTGGCCGCAAAAGATTACGACCAGATCCAATAAAGCTGATTTTTGTGTCATTTTAACTTTTTAGTCACTCAGCCTGTTATCCGCATTTCCAGAATATTGTGCTCGTCCTGGCGGGTGTAGTGCAAATCCTCCGCCATGGTACGCAGCAAAATCAGCCCGGCGCCGCCAGGCGTGCCTTCCGCAAAACGCTGTTGCAGATCCGGTGTTTCCGCAATCAGGGGATCAAAAGCCGGGCCTTGATCCGCAAAGCGTATGAACAGATTTTCCTTTGCCGCTTCCAGAGTGATTTTGGCCGGGCCTTCGTCATTTTTGTAAGCATGCATGAAAGTGTTCACAAACAATTCTTCCAGCACCACCTGCGCCTTAAAGGCCAGTTCATCCGGCAAACCGGCCCGGCGGCAGGTTTCTTCCGTCATATCAAGAACAGCAGGCAGTTCGCTCAAGGAGGTAAAAACGCGCTGCATGGCTTCCTCCTTAACTGCCGGATACCGCCGGGCTTAGACAAGCTTTGGCCTCTTCAAGGTTTGTCCGCAGCGCGGCAATCTTGTCGAAGCCGGTCAGGGTAAAGACTGACCGCACATTGTCGTTGAGCCCGAAAAACACCAGTTTGCCCTTGGCGTTCTGGGTGCCTTTTTGGGCCAGCAAAAAACAGCGCAGCCCCATACTGGCCACATAGCTTAAGCCGGAGCAATCCAGAATCAGGTTTTTGGAGCCTTCCCGCAAGGTGTTCTGAATGGATTCGGTAAGCCCGGCTGCCTGGGTGGCTTCCAGTCGCCCGGTCAGACGGATCAGGGCATATTCTTTTTCAACGCTGACAGCTATATCCATAACTTACTCACACAAAAGGTTTTATAAGGGTTTAAAAGGTCTTTATACAAATTCGGATGTCCGGATTATCTTCGCGCAAAGGCCAGCATGGTAATGTCATCAAAAGGAGCGGCCTTGCCGCGAAAACGCCGCACATCGGCAAAAATTCCATCCAGCAGTTCTTTGGGATGTTCGCTGCCGTGCGCGGCCAGATACGCCTCAAGCCGCTCATCGTCATAGGCTTCTGTCGCTTCATTGACGGCTTCGGTAACGCCATCGGTATAGAGCAGGCAAAGCTCGCCCGGTTGCAGAATACGGCTGAAACTTTGATATTGAATGCCTGGCAGCACGCCAACCATCGGGCCGCTGATTTCATCCAGACGGGTAACCGGATGTACAATTGCGCCGCTGCCGCCGAGAACCGTATTTAACCGTTCGCCGCTGCCGCTGATATTCGCATTATCGCTAGCAGCGCTGTTCCCGTTTGCCATTGCCTCACCGCCGCCAACCAGCAGAGGCGGGTTATGCCCGCCGTTGGCGTAGTCCAGGCGTCCGCTTGCCGGATCATACAAAGCCAGAAACAGCGTAACGAACATGGTTTGCGGGTTATGCGCCTCCAGCATGGCGTTAATTTTGCTCAAAGCAGCGCCGGGGTCGCTTTCGGTAGCCAGAATGTGACGGGTAAGCGTAACGGTAATGGCCATGAACAGCGCAGCCGGAACCCCTTTGCCGGAAACATCGCCAATGGCGAAGGCATAGCGTCCGTCCGGCAGGGTGAAGAAATAGTATAAGTCTCCGCCGACTTCCCTGGCCGGTTCCAGCATGGCCGAAGAGGCAATGCCGGAAACATTGGGCGCGAAACCGGGCGGCGGGAGTATCCCGTGCTGAATTTCCCGCGCCGCGCCAAGTTCGCCGCGCATACGTTCCTGCACGGCGGAAGATTCCACCAGAGCGCGAATATTCACCTGAAGTTTTTCGCCCATAACCGCGAAGGAACGGGCCAAATCACCCACTTCATCCTGCCGTTTCAAAGGCAGATCCTGCACCAGCGCTGTACCGGTCTGCGGTGAGGAAAAATCCAAATCCGGCAGGGCGGTAAGCTTGGGCAGAAGCAGGCGCAATGGCTTGATGGCGCTGCGCAGCATGTACATGGATACAAACAGGGTTATCAGGCCGATATATAGGCCGATCATGGTCAGTTGTTTAAGCAGGGAATTGGAAGCCGCGCTGATTTCGGCCACTGGCGCGGCCATAACCGTGAACCAGCGGAAGGGGCGGGAAAATTGCACCGCCACCAGGTATTCTTCCACAGTGCCATCCGCCCGCGTTATAACCAGTGTATCTTCCTGCACCGTTGCGTCAAATTTGCGGGCCTGATCCAGCAGCGGAGTGAGCGAGGTCAGCTCGGATGGGCCGAAGTCGCCATTTACGGCCAGACTTGCGCCGGAATAGTCCAGTACGGCAAGAAAGCCTTTGGGATACAGCGAAAGAATATTAACGCGCTCTTTCAAGGCGTTGATCAGTAACTGGACCGTGGCCTCGGCCTCGGCTTCAAGGTTTTTTATTGAACTGGCGCAAACAATTACCCGATCCCACTTGCCACCGGCTGGGTTACGCGCTTCATGCCGCGTGTTAAAAGCTTGCGCTTCCGGGAGTTGTGTTCCCTGTTCAGGAACAGGCAGGAAATAGAACAGCATGGAGTCATGCTCAGGCAGGTGATAAATGGCAAAATTGCCCGACGCGGACAGCTCGGCCAGCAAATCGCGCAGGGTGTTGCCTGCCAGCCCGGTCATATCCGGGCTGAGCTTCATTCTGGTTTGCGGCTCCCGCGCAAGCTCCGCAATTTGGAATGACCCCAGCAGAACCCCGTTTTTGGCGCTTTCCTGAATGAATTTGCGCCGCAGGGTAAGCAGGTCGCTGCCGGTAGAAGCATGATCGTTAAGCGAACCGTATGGCCGGGCATGATCCGATCTGGAAGAGGTATAGGTCTGAATACCGCCTGGGGGCAACAAAATGGCGAAATGCCGCGCGGTATTGCGCAGCACTTCTTTGGCACGCATTGCTTCTTCCAGCTTGGATTCATTCAGGCGTAAAAATCCGGCGTTAACGTTCTCTTCCACTACCCGCAAGGTGGTCATGAAGCGGGCTTTATCCGCCTGCAAGGCGTTTTCGCCGGTATAAGCGTATGTAACAGCCAGAACAGGTATCAGGACGCAACAAAGTCCGCCCAGAAGCAGCAGAGTAAGTTTGGCTGAAAGAGATACTCGCATAACGTCCGTTACCTAAAAGTCCCGATAAACTTCGTCAGTTATACACCATGAACTGCTATTTAAAAGCCCCGATAAATTTCATCCACCGCCGCGAGGATTTCCATGGGCAAATTCCAGCCGATAATGGTGGCGGTGTGCAAATTGACGGCCAGGCTGGACAGGCTTTCATAACGCTGTGACAAATAGCGCGGCAGGCTGCCGTTCATGATTTTTTCCAGCGCTTCGGCGGCAAAAGCCCCTTCACCCTTGTCAATGCCCCGGCTGGCCAGGCTCAGCAGAGCGCCGCGTTTTACCAGACTGCTGCCCTGCTGGGCAAAAGTGGGGATCCCGGCTTTGAGCAGCGGTTCCAGGCTGTAGGCGTTATATACGCTGTCCACACTTTGCGGGTAGGTAAGATAGATGGCATCCGCACCCTGGCGCACAAGTTCCTCATGGCAGGCGCGCAACCGTTCCGCTACAGCATCCACATCCGCATCGGCATCCGCCGCTTCCGCTCCCTTATCGCCTGCCAGATCATATGCGCTGGTGCAGCGCAAAAGCTCCACTCCGGTTTCCTGGACAGCGGCTTCAATCTCTTTCAGGGCAATATTGCCCCGCCCGGCGGGCGTATCTTCATAAACTATACCCAGTTTGGAAAAGCCGAGAAGCTCGTGAAAAATTTGCACCTGACGGCTATAGAGGCCGGACTGGGTAACGGCCAGCAGGTTGTCGCGTCCGGAATCCTCTGTCGAAGGGATTATCCCGGCACTCACGGCGTCGGTTGTATCCAGAACCAGCACCGGAATGGCCAGATCCGCCAGGCCGATATCCTGCCCGGCCCAGGTATCAAAAGCCAGCACGCAGTCAATATCGCCACGGCTGCGCACTCGCTCCAGAAAATTTTGCTTTACCTGTTGGCGCAGCGCCGGGTCCCATTCCGGCGAATAGAAGGCATCGGGCACAAAAACAAGGTTGCCGTTTCCGGCGTTTTGGGCCAGCCATTGCCACATGGGCGCTATACTTTCGGTATTTTCCGGTACCGGGACATCGCCATTACTGATGATGCCAAGCTCGGCCAGACGCTCTGCAAATCCTTGCAAAATGGCCTGCGCTCCTGTGTAGGGCCCGCTGGCCACCACGGCAATGCGCCAGGGCTTGCCGGGTTCCGGCTGTTCAGGCGCGGCAGAGGCCATAGCCGCTGTAGCGGCAAAATCTGTGGACGCTGTAGCGGCAAGAGCAGTAGACGCTGTAACGATAACCAGCCATGTTGCGATAAGCGGTAAGCAACAAAAATGAAGCAGAGCTTTCAGCATAGTCTCTTTTAATTCCTTACTTATTTTTCGCCAACAAAAAGTAAGTATCATTCTTTATCGATACGCAACAGGCTTTTTATAAGCGTATCAGACCCGCAAAAAAGTGTCAGGATGCTCCGCGTTTTCAGCCCCGGTGCTTTTTTCCGGGCCGGGAATTGCAGTCAGCTCCCGGCGCAAACGCGTCCCCATATCGGCCACGGCCAGCAAAAAAACTTCAAAATCGGTATATTCCGCAGTATCCAGGCGCAATCTGGCACAGTACCAGATTATATCTTCGCCCTCGGTCACGCCAAGCACTCCCGGCCCCACACCCCGGAAGAAGCAGTTGCGGTCCAGCAGCCAGGCCGATACCGTGGCCCGAAGATCCGCCTCAGAAGAAAGACGCCCCAGGCTGGTCAGGCAATAGAGTTCCCGCCCGTATTCCGAAGTGTGCGGCAAACTGGGTAAATGCAGGGTGCAGTTTGCGCCGTCAATCGTCAGGGTTGCCGTCCCCATTTCGTCCAGAGCCAGGCCGCTCAGGCCGATTTTTTCGCCCAGCAAGCGCAGCAGTTCGTTAGCATGGTCTCGTGCATTGTTCATAATGGCCTAATCTTCTTAAAATTATTCTTCAAACAGCCAGAGGTCGTCGCGCAGATAGGCCCGCGTTTCTTCGTTTCTGATCAGGGCTTCGGTTATGGTTACCGGGATTCCGCCCTCTTCATCCAGACGCTCCCATCCAACCATGTTTTTGACGAGATGATCGGAGATATTTTGCCAGGTCAGATTTTCAGAACCGATTTCATGCTGCAACACGCCTACCTCTTTGGCGAATGCGGTAAGATAGGTATCGTCTTTTCTGTGCCCCGGATCGAAACCAATGGAGTATTCCGTAAGATCGGAAAAACGGGCTTCCATACAGACGCCGGTGAATGCTTTACTGAAAAATTTCTCCAGGGTTCCGTTTTCCTTTGCGTCTTTGTAAACATCGGAAAACATAACCAGGTAACTGTCCATGGCCTCTATTATGCCCCCGGCCTGGTCGTCTGCGGACTGAAGCTCCGGATGGCACAGCATGCGGGTTGTCTTGCAGAAGTTGAACAGGCCATCTTTAATATCTTCTTGAAAGCCCAGAGCCAGACTGTCCCGATGTTCCGCCAGCAGGCGAAGGCTTTCCAGCCGCAGGCTGACTTCTTCGTATTGCGTTTGCCTGGTATCGCCAAGGCCGAAATAGTTGCCAATCGCCTTCCATATAGGCCGGAGAAACAAGGTGTTTTTGTCAATGCGCTCCTGGCACCAGACCCGGCAGGATTCTATGGGGCGTCTGCCGAAAAATTTGATCTCATCACTATGGGTGGGGCGGTTGTTTCCGTAATGCGGCGAACCGCCCAGGGCTTCCTTGAATTGCTGCAAATCTTCAATAGCCGAGTGGATGGTGCGCGCGGTATCGCTGATGACCGGAGGAGGAACAACGGTTTCTGTTACCGTGCTGATGTTTTTTTCCATAAACGCGGTGGCCTGTTGCAGATTCACCGCTTCCAGGTTTTGAGGCAGGGCGCTGAACTTCAGGTCGTCCAGACGCGTATTTTGCAACAGGGCGGCGAACTCTTCCAGAGTTTTTTCCCCGGCGGGAAAGGATAGCTCCATTTCCAAACCATGCACGGCGGCGGTAAGCACTGCCGCCACTTCCCGCCCGGTGATGGGCCTGTTTCCGGCTGTAATATCGCCGAAGCTGCTTTGCACGAAGCTGGCGGCGCTGTCGCCCAGCCCTTCAGTTTGGCGGATAGTATTAATGATATTGCCAAGAACCTCCGCCTCGGCCTTGGCGCGGGGGGAATTATCCGCCGAGATCTCGCGTCCTTCCAGATTGGCCGATCCGGTACTGACAACAGGGGCGTCTCCCATATTCTCAAAGCCGCGAATGGCGGAAACCAGATTGGTCATATTGGGAGTGGAAGTGCCGCTCATAGCGTAATCTCCTGCTTTAAGTATGCAATAAATCGTGCAGAATTTTGTTAGCGTTTTACTAAGCCAGTATCTTGGCTCTGGCCTGATTGGTGGAAGCGATAATCTCGTTATGCGCGGAGAGGGTTTTCTGGATCAGGGTTGCCAGAGCGTCACTGAGTTCTTTTGTGGCATCGCGCGCGGCACGCATTCTTTCCTGATCCGCTTCCAGTTCTTTGGCTTTGGCCTGCATGATGGTATTTTCATACTGAGCGCCGGAATCCATCATCTTGCTCGCGCCTGCGCCCATGCTGCCAAAGGCGCTGCTTTTGATGTTGGCCTTGGTCAAAATATCATTTGCGGCCTTGCTTGCCGCGTCCGCTGCTTCATCTGTAGCCGTGGCTGTGGCTTTAGTTGCTGTGTCCGTCCCCTTGGCGGCGGTGTCCGCTCCTTTTAGTGCTGCGTTAGCGCCTTTGGCCGCCGAGATGCCGATGCCAAGCTGGGCCGCGCCCACACCAATCTGCACCACACCGCTGACGCAGCCAAGAATAAGCTGGGTAACAGCCGTATCGCGCATTTTATCGGCCTGGCCTTCCATGGATTTGACCATGGCTTCAGTTTCCTGCCACGCGATTTCCTGGTTCTGCCTGCGCTGGTCGGCGGCAAACTGTGTAATCATGCTGAGAATCCAGGCCGGGGAGGGCAGGGTTGTCCAATTTTTAAGCTGCTCGGTGGACTTGTTTGTGGGCGTAGCCAGGCCGGGGATTTCCGAACGTACCAGTTGCATGGCCTGATCAAAATTTTTACCACTCCTGACGGCATTGAGCAGAAGCTCATTTACCATTCCGGTATCTATTTTTTCGGATTTGGCCTGCTGTATAAGGCTGTCATAGCGTTGCTGATCAAAGCCCGGTGCCTGGGGAAGAGAATTTATTGCGTTCATACTTCTTATCCTTGCTAAATCAGCATTTTATTAGGCCATGCTGGGCGCTGCGCCAGATGCGATGTTCATTTGCGCGGCAGCTTTTTCGCCAACAATTTCCCGTACCTTGCCCATAAGTTCGTTGCTTCTTTCCACAACTTCCTTCACGAAATCCTCGTCCGAGGCCATGGCCGCCTGAATCCGCGCCAGCAGAGCCTGCAAATCTTTAAGTTCGGCCCGGGCATCCGCAATTTCCTTGTCGTAGGTGGCGGCCACAATGGTCAGCGATCCCTGGCCGATCATGGTGGCTCCGCTGAGGATGTTGGCGGCGGTGGAGGTGTAGGTTGCCACCTTGGCGGCAGTGCTGAGAGCGCCCGAGGCCGCACTGCTGAAACCCGCGCCCAGAGACAGGCCCACACCCACCAGGGTAATGGCCATTTCAAAGCCCATGCCAATCCATCTGGCGGTCTCATCTTTGAACCCGCATTCCTTGGCAAGAGCGGTAAAACCTGCGCCGATGCTTACCTTGCCATCTGTGGCCTCATTGACAATGTCGTTGATAAGCATGGTCAGACCGATAATGCCCCCGGCAGCGAGCAGGACGTTGCCGGTGGCGACTCCGACAGCAATGGTGGCAACAGAAACAATGGCCCCAAGCACCCTGCCCAGCCACTTGAACGCTTTTTGAAAAGGACTGAGCTTTTCTTTTTTCTTAAGCTCATCCAACTGCTTTTGAATTTCAGCAAGCTTTTTCTCGTTCAGTTCCCTGATTTCATCGGCCTTGGCCTTGATGGCCTCCAGCCCGCTCTGAAGCATGGTTTTGCGTCCTTTGACGCCAATTGCTTCTACGAGTTGCTCCAGGGAAAGAGTGGCGAGGTTACCCAAACTGGAAGCAGCGATTTTCGGCATGGGGAGGCTGGGAATATCCGGGGCGGAACCAGCCGCGCCTGCTCCGCCTGTTCCCGCAGTCGCGGGCGGCGTGGTAGATGAACTGGCCGGGCCTGTTTGGCTTTGCGTCCCGCCAAGCGGATCGGCGGTGTTTACCTGACCGGCAGTGGGAGTAAAGTTGACCTGGCTCATGTTTAGGCCCCCTTGCTGATCAAATCCAGCATGGCGCGGGCGCGGTCATGGTAAGCTTTATGTTCCTTGTTGGCGGGGTCGCCAAATTCAATTGCCGCGTCAAATAGGGCGCGGGCGTTTTGTTTGTCGCCTTTTTTAAGGTAGCACAGCCCGGCATGCACCGAGGGGGCCGGGTCTTGCAATGCGCCATGCAGGGTGGCCATGCCGTAGGCGTCAATGGCTTCGTCCAGCTTGCCGTTCATCTGGCGGCAACCGGCCAGCCCCATCCAAAAACGCTCATCCAGATGGTTGTATATGCACAGCGCCTGAAACATGGTTTCCGCGTCTTTGAAATTGCCGGAATTATAGAGAGAAAAAGCCAGACCATAACCCGCTTCAATGGTATCTTTATCCACCCCGGCTGCATCAGCGACGGAAAGGCCGCTCTGTACGCCTTCCAAAAAGACATCCAACTGTTCTTTGGTCATTTCTGCTTGCTGGGTCATGGTTTTTTCTCTCTCTTTTTTTATTTTTAATAAACAACGTTACTGGAAGTGTTTAGTTTTTTTGTTTGGCAAGGCGCGAGGAATTTTCACGATGGGGGCTGGACTCTTCTGTCCTGCCCCCGGAGGGAAAAAACGAGCAACGCAGCCCAAACGGAAAAAATAAATGCTTCCCTAGCGTGTCCGGGCAAGTTCGGTAAGCACCTGGTTAGACTGCTGAATGGCGGAGTTGGCCCCCTGCATATAGGCGTTGTACTGGCCCATGTAGTCCTGTACAAAAATCATTTTCTGCTGCGTATCCGTACCCATGGTATCGAGTTTGGCTTTCAGTGAGGTGACAACCTCTTCCCATTGATCGGCGGTTTGGGCGGGCGAATTTGCCATCTCCTCCGCGAGTTCGGTCTTCTTGCTCATGTCTGCTTTGGCCATTGTGACCATTCGGTCAAAATCGAACGGACTCAGATACAGCAACGCGGGGTCTGGCGGATAGAGATACTTTAACGCGTCATCACCCAGAGAGAGGCGTATCGCATTCTCCAGACCCACCACATCAACACCGGGATTATTTTCAGTAGACAGGTGAGTATAGTTCCGCTCATTCTTCACGGTATCCATAAGCTCTTTCAGGCGGGCAAACTGTCCGGTCGTATCCGCGTTGACCTGGTTGTACAGGTCGTCAAAGAGCCCAATAGTTAGGTGTTGGAGCATACATTCGACATTGGCTGGTTTTGTCCCTTCTTTACCATCCAGCATTGATTGGACATGCTCAGGAGACAGTTGAGCCTCTTTTGAGCCCCAGATCATGTAATCATCCTCAGGAACCGGGATATCCGGGCTTGCATAGATGCGATTTTTTTGCATCTGTTCCAGGCTTGCGTTGAGCTGCTTGACCTCATTCTGTATTTTTGTGATCTCGGCAGCGTTGGCATTGCTTTCGTCATAGGCCAGCCCGTTGCTGGTAATGTATTCTTTCATGTCCGGCGGCATATCTGTTGATTTGCCGCTGCTCTTGGCGTTGAGCTGAAGCTGACGGGCCTGTTGGAGCATGTCGCATACCCGCTGCTGTTCCTGCTGGGCTTTGGACATGGCCTCAATCTCGCCCTGCACCTGCATTCTGGCAGTGGCAGAAAGGGCTAACTGCAATTTGGCGAACTGAAGCTGAAGGCTGCCGCCGCCGGGAGCATTTATAGCGGAGCTTGCGCCCACGCCGCCTACTGCCTGTGTCATGATTTTTCTCCTCTGCAAATGCAGCCGGTTTTTTTATGGAACATATTCGTTTCAGGGTTGTCGCTGTTGCAATGGCTTAACGCGAGCGGGCAACTTCGGTGAGCACCTGGTTGGCCTGTTGTATGGCCGTGTTTGAGCCCTGCAAATAGGCGTTGTACTGGCCCATGTAGTCCTGCACAAAGATCATTTTCTGCTGCGTATCCGTACCCATGGTATCCAGCCTGCCCTTGAACGAGGCAACGATGGCTTCCCACTCGTCCTTGCTGTATTTGTTATCGCCATCCTGATTTGGATAGGCCAGTCCGTGGGCATCCATATATTCTCGCATCGTGGCGGGCATAGTCTTTGCCTTGCCGTCGGCTTTCGCGTTCATTTGGAGTTGGCGGGCTTCCTGAAGGAAGTTGCAAACATCTTGCTGCTCTTTCTGCGCTTTGGACATGGCTTCTATTTCACCTTCCACCTGCGACCTGGCCGTACCGGAAAGCGCCAACTGCAATTTGGCGAACTGTAACTGAATACTGCCGGTGAATTCGGTGCGGTCCACACCTGATGCCACGCCGATGCCGCCTGTTGAGCTTACTCCTGACATGATTTTTTCTCCTGACTTATATTCAATATTTTGTTTTAAAAAATAAATGTTTCCCTAAACGCGCATTGCGCCCGGACGCCCACGCCCCGCACTCTTGCCGGTTTCACTTGCGGCCGGGGCGAACTGGGCCGCTCTGGCCGCACCGGCCCGCGTCGCTTCCGCTTTGGCTTGATCCAGCAGCCGGGCCAGTTCAGGAGCGGGTTTTTCCTGCAAGGAAGCCTGCAATTCGGCCATGGAGAGGCCGGATTCTTTAAGCATGCCGTCAAATTGCGCGTTCAGGCGGGAAAATTCGTCCTGCACCGTTGTCAAAGCCTGAGCCTGTTTGTTCAGCCGTTCTTGTTCTGCAGAAGCCATTTGCTATCTCCTTTCGGTATTAAGTGAATTCAACGTGTCAGGTTGTCACTTGGCATTAGCTAAGCAACAGTTGTGCCATGAACATAAATTAGGAAAATCAAGGCACTATCGTTTATATTGTTGTGGGTATTGTATGGTTGCCAGTGGTTGCCGCCAACTGAAATTGTCAATGCTAAAAAATTAACCTTGCGCGGCAAGCGTAAAGCGTAAATAGCGCGGGGTACGGCAAGGCGCACAACGAAATATGCCATGCTGGGTATACCGCGCAACAAACTTGCGTCTTTATACGGCATAAATGTTGCATTTAATCTCCAAAGCGATAAAAATATTAACAAACACATTTTATAATGGCTATATAATTCTTTGGCTAAATGGCAGAAAAAATTTTCTTGAATGCGTGAACACATAGTTTTAGTGTATTGCACTATCAGAAGGAGGCAAAAACATGTCGGATGAATTTGATAAAGATATCGATGTATCCATAGCGCGGGCGCAAGATACTATAAGTCGCACAAAGGCGCTTATTGATCAGGCGGATCGTGACAGCCGGGAGTTTGCCGACTGGAAAGAGGCAAACGGCATTCGTACCGAACTGCACGAAAAAGTCTATGCCGGGCTATCTGATGCGGACAGGGCAAAAATTAATGAAGAGCGGGAGCGTTTTGAGCGCGAATTGCGGCAGGATATGGACGATGCTATGGCCCGTGCTTTTCCGACCCGGTCAAAACCAGGTGGAATACGGCGCGGTCAGATTCGCATTTAAACCCCTCGCAAGGAGAAAATTATGTCAGGCACAATTGGTTTAGGCAATATCACATCCGCCAATGGTATGTTTAACATCACGGATGCTTCCGGCAAAACCACAACTGTTGATCTCGGCACGCTCATGGCAATGCTTCAGGCAGACCGCACGGCCGACCTCGACGCCCAGATCAATGAACAAATGGGCGCTATCAAAAACCGGAACGAATTGCTTTCGCAAATGACCGAGCTTTTGGCGAGCCTGCGCAAGCTGAAAGCCGAGGGCTGCGACGATGGCGGCGCGAATAGTGCGCAGTCGAACGTGCAGCTTACCCTGGACGGAGTCACAAAGCCTCTCAAAGGCCCTGGTGAAAGCTGGGCAAGTATGCTTGGCCTTCAGAGCCAGTGGACTGACGTTATCGGTTCGCGCGGCGACAAGCGCGGTGATGATTTGACGAAATGGAACAGTGAATGGGATGCCAACATCGCACTCCTTAAAAACCATCTCGATACCATGAACAACGATTCGCAGATGGATATGATCAAACTCCAGCAGCTTATGGAGAAGCGCGGCACCGCGATGCAGGAAGCAAGCAGAGTTATGGATTCGAGTCACCAGACCTATGCTTCGATTATCAGAAATTTGTAAAATAAATGCTTCGATAAGAATCAGATAGATATTGCTATTTATATATGATAATTTTTGTGCCGGATAAATGAACAGCGCGCATACTATGCTGCAAAGCCAACTCGCCGTAAATCTTGAGGGTAAACGCATGTTTCATCAGGCAGTGCGCTCAATTTGTTCTTCCGCCGGTTGGAAAGAGCCGCAGGCGGACGAAAATGGCGTATATGCCTTTACTCTTGAAGGGGATATGGCCTTTACGCTGGCTTCGCCGGATGGCGAGCGCCTGTTGGCCCGCGCCGTGTTGCTTGATCCGCAGAGCGAGGCAAATGGTTCCGCCGGGCAAGAAGTGGCTGCCGATACCCTTAAAGCGGTAATGCGCATTACCGCCGCCCGTTTTGCCGAATTAAAAGCCGTACCAGCCCTGAATCAAAAAACGCAGGAACTGGAAATATACGATTCCATCCCGTTGCGTCCCGATGGCAACGCCAACGCCGCACATATAGAATTTGTGGAAGGCTTTTTGAATGATCTGGCCTTCTGGAAAGCGCAACCGGTTTTTAACTAAAGTATGAACTGCCTGAAGCATGAAACTCAAGGATATATAAATATGCTGCGGAAAAACGTGAGCGATTCCTCCACTTTGTTTCCTCTTGCCTTCGCTCTCTTTTTATTCGCTCTTCTTTTGGCATTTTTCCCGGCTGATACCGTGCAGGCAGCCAGCCTGAAAGATTTGCGCAAAGCTTATACACATACTTCGCAACAGGAACCGCTTACGACCCTGCTTTCGGATTTCGCCATCAGCCAGGGTTACAGCGCCGCTTTTACCACTCAGGTTGTAGGCGTGGTCAGCGGCGATTTTTCCAATCTGGCTCCGGCTTCTTTTTTGGCGGCCATGCGTTCCGGATACGGGGTAGAGGCTTATATTCTCGGCTCCACCATTTATTTTTTCCATCAAAGCGAGCGGCAACGCGAGGTATTGCGCATTTATTCAATGCCACCCTCCGAAATGCGCGGGTCGCTTCTGCGCATGGGCGTTCTTTCCGAAGACTTGCCCAGCGATACCTCGAAAAAAGAGCGTCTGCTGTTCATTGAGGGCCCGGCGGGCTATGTATCCAGCCTGGTAACTTCCATCCGCACCATGGAAGATATGCAGATGAACGAGCAGGCCATCCGCGTTTTTCCCCTCAAACACGCCTGGGCCGATGATACCACGGTGGAAAATGCCACCGGCACCACCACCATTCCCGGCGTGGCCTCGGTGCTGCGGGCCATTGCCACCGGGCAGCCCAGCCCTTCGGTGCGCACCCTGCACCGCAGCGACAGCATCACTCTTATGGGCAGCGGCCTGATTGGACGCCGCGAGACCCAGGCTGAACCGGTGCAGCCGCAGGCGACAAGCGGGGCCAATATTATTGCCGAACCGCGCAGCAACTCGGTTATCGTTACCGATACGCAAAGCCGTATGCCCTATTATGAGGCGGTTATCGCCGAGTTGGACAAGCCTTTGGATTTGGTGGAAATTCACGCGGCCATAGTGGATATAGACGCCAGCTATTCGCGTAACCTGGGCATACGCTGGGGCGGTACCCGCAATCAGGGTGATTTTTCGGGCAGCACCGGCAGCACGGGCGCGCCGGGGGCATCCATGGGCGGGGCCGATGCCGCCGGTTTCGCTTTAAGCACCATCTATAACACGGCGCTGAATACTTTTTTTGCCGATATCCGCGCTCTGGAAGAACGCGGAGCCGGGGCCATGCTTTCCCGTCCTTCGGTGCTGACCATGGATAACGTTCAGGCCTCGCTGGAATATACCACCACTTTTTATATCAAGCTGGAAGGCTACGAAACTGTGGACGCCATTCCGGTAACCAGCGGCACCACCCTTAAAGTTACGCCGCGTATTTTGCGTATGCCGGACGATCTGCCTTCCCGCCTGGCTCTCAACATTGTCATTTCCGACGGGGCCGACCCTACCGCCACCCCGCAAACTTCCTGGGTCAACGAAATTCCGCCGGTAACCAAGGTGACCATCAACACCCAGGCCACGGTGGCCGAAGGGCAGAGCCTGCTTCTGGGCGGTTTTTATTATGAGCGGCGCAGCGATGACAAAGCCGGTACGCCCGGACTGATGAACATACCGGTTTTCGGCAATCTTTTCGGTCAAACCGGGGCCGATGTGCAGCGCATGGAGCGGCTTATTCTTATTTCACCGCGCATTATCCGTTACGACAGCCTGGAAGCGCCCACCCCCATACCGGACAGAGTGGAAGAACAGCGTTTCGCCTTGTCGCCAACCGCTGGCGATTATGCGTTGCGCGATGATTTTTACGAGGTTGCGCCCACCAGCAGTGGTTGCTCGCGCAGTGTAGTGCGGCCGGAGCCTATCAGGAAACCGGCGGATGCTCCTGCGGCTGAGCCGGTTAAGGCACCGATTGCGGAACCGGGGCTTGAGCCGATACAGGAAGCATCCTGATGGATAACGGCATGTTACTAGGTATTTTCACCGGCAATCATGCCGGGGCGGAGGCGCTTTTTAAAGCTGATGAGCTTGGCGAATATACCATCGGCTCGGCGCTGGATTGTGATGTGGTGCTTACAGATAGTACCCTCGCCTCCAGACATTGCGCGTTTTCGCTTGCGCATCAAGATTCCCGTGACTTTCAGGCTTCCCAGACAGCGGGCGGCAATGCCCGCAGCGGTGCGAGCGGCACGGCAGGCAGTGTAATTCGCTTGATTCCGCTGGAAGGTTCGCTCACCCTGAATGGTGAGCAACTCTCCGGCCCGCTGGATTGGCCCGCCTGTACGCCGGTATTGGCCGGAATGGTTTGTCTGGCCTGGACGCAGCCGGAAAAAGGCTGGGCTGGCATGAAGTTGCCGTCCTTGCTTACAGCGGAGCTCAAAGCTGGTGAAAACACTGCTGATTTTTCTGCTGAAAGCAGGGCGGAAAATCCGGGTAATCAATCGGCATTTGCAACCATAAACCCTGAAATTAACACTGAGGCGGTTAACAAAGGTGTTGCTGGTGTTACAGGGTTTTCACGGCTGAACAAACTGATTGCCGCCGGGGTAGCCATTCTGGGGTTGTTCGGACTGATTTTTGGCTTGTCGTCTTATAGCGGCAAACAGAATGACGATCTGACCGCGTTGGAACACTTGCTGTCCACTGAAGGCTTTTCCGATTTGCGGGTTGATGACAATGCCGGGCGGGTAATGATTTATGGTCTGGTGCCAACTAATGTTGACGTCAACACTGTACGCGCTGTCGCGGCCCGGCAGGCTTATCCGGTTCAGGTGCTGGTGCGTGATCGCGAAGGATTTCGTCAGGCGATTTTAAGCGCTCTGGCCGAAAAAGGGCTTTTTCCGCAACTGCAAATTGAAAATGGCGAGGCGATATTGCAAGGCTACGCGCTGGACAGTCTGGTGGAAAGCGCCGTGCTAAGCTGGGCGCGTAACGCGGTGCCACGGGTTGCTTCCATTCGTTCCGCTCTGCTCACGCGCGGCGCGGTGGAAAAAACTCTGGCGGCCGAGCTTGCCAGGGCTGGACTGGCCGGAACTGCGGTAGAATGGCAGCCCGGATTGATCGCCCTGAGCGGCGACGCGGCGGACAGGCCCGCCTTGACCGGGGTTATAGAAGCGGTGCGCCGTGCTTTGGGTTCTCCAATCGCTTTCAGGCTGGCAATCAGTGCGGAACCGGAAAAAATTTATGTCGGTGAAGCGCCGGAAAGCAGCAACGCGAACGCTGAATCCGCCCCCACAGCTTTGGCAGATGGAGATTATAGCGAAAACTACGCGGCCATGCAGTCAGGCGCACAAGGGCAGAGCGACCCCTTTGGGGCAGGGCTTTCTTTACGCAGCGTTACTCCGGTGCCTGCGGGAGAAAAGGGAACCGCCGGGGCATTACCCTTTATAACCACTTCGGATGGCGCGGTTTATTTTGTTGGCGGCACTTTGCCAGGCGGGCACACTCTTACAGGTATTTACGCGGATAAATTGGAATTTTCCCGAAACGGCGTGAGCATGGCATACAAACTGCAAGGACGTTGATTATTATGGCAGTGACAACTTTGGATGCGGGCAACGGTTGGCAGGAACGCCTGGCCGAGGATAAACAGGGTTTTGCCCTGCGCGAGTTGCGTGATTATCTGAGCGTCAAACAGGCCGAATTGCGCCGCCAGCTTGATATAGGCAGCAGCCCGGCGGACTATGCCGTATATCAAAAACTGCTGGCCGCAATTGAAGCGGCGGACAGCGCCGCCGTAACTTTTTGGGAAAAGGATAACAAGGCATAGCTGCGGTTGATACTATCGGCCAAACACTCGTGTTGGCAGCTACTGACCATTACAGCGAGGTATTTTTATGAATGGCGTATCAGGCGTTAATGTCGGCAATTTTTTGTCCAAGGGCATGGATAGCATTGATAGCATGGGTACCGACTTGCAGGCGAAAATGCAGGAAATAACCGCCAGCGGTCAGGAATTGAAGCCGCAGGATCTGGCCATGCTGAACTATCAAATGGGACAATATCAGGCTCTTATGACAACGCTGAACAGCACGGTAGGTTCCATTCAGGGGCATATGAAGGAAATGGCCAACTCCATAAGGTAGGAAAACTGATATGACGCTGGAAAAGAACGACCTGCAAACTCTGGCGGAAATAGGTTTTGCCGCTGTAAGCATGGGCAACATGCCTTCGGCCAGAACCATTTTTGAGGGGCTGGCCGCAGTCCGGCCCGATCATGAAGCGCCCCGCATGGGTATGGCCATGAGCCACTACATGATCAACGAATTTGCCGAGGCGGAAGAAATTTTGCGCGGCCTCATGCGCGACAAGCCGGAATTTCGCCTGGCTGGCGTGCATCTGGCCCTCTGCCTGATCCTGGCCGGACGAAAAGACGAGGCCTTGCCTTTATTGCGTGAGGCCGAGCGGCATAAAGATCCTTTGTTCAACGATATGGTTGAAGAGTTATTGGGATTGGCCGTATGAAAAAACCACGTCTTGCCCTTGCTGTGCTGCTTGCTGCCTGCCTTTGCCTGGCGGCCTGCCGTACGGAAGTTTATCAGAATTTGTCGGAAGATACGGCCAACGAATTGCTCAGCGCTTTGCTTCAGCGTGGTATCACAGCGGAAAAAGTCAGTATGGGCAAAGATGGCTTTGCTGTTACCGTGGAAGAAGAAGATCAACTGCGCTCCCTGGAAATTTTGCGCGATTTGGGGCTGCCCAGACCGGCTTATGAAGGGCTTGGCGTGGTTTTTCGCAAAGAAGGCATGATGAGTTCACCGCTGGAAGAGCGGGCGCGTCTTTCTTACGCTCTTTCGCAGGAACTGGCCGCCTCCTGCTCCCGCCTGGACGGGGTGGTAAGCGCCAACGTGCATGTGGTGCTACAGGAAAAAGACGTGCTTACCGGCGCGATCACCCCGGCTTCGGCAGCGGTGGTCATCCGGCATACTCCGGATGCTCCGGTGGATCACTATATTCCCCAGATACGCAGCGTGGTGGTGCAGGCCGTGCCGGATGTTACAGCCGAGCGCGTTTCGGTGCAGACTTTTCCGGTTATGGGCGATGTCACCCGGCCAGTGGCGGTTCCCGCAAGTCAAAATACGGTTCAGCGCTGGTTGCCCTGGTTGCTTTTGTTTCCGGCTGGTCTTCTGGCCGGGGGCGGCGCGGTCTGGTTCTTTTTGCGAAAACGTAAGTCTTAACAGGCGGGCATAAGTTGGTTTGCAGACGCGATACCTACGATAGCTTTATCGCTTCCTTACAGGATAACCCCGCTCTGCTGGCCGCAGTGGCACGCTTCAACGCGCCGGAAATAGAAGATTTTGATCCGCAGGCTCTGCCTGCCCGCGCTGCTGCCCTGCTGCGTAACGGCACCCTGCACAAGCTTTCCGGCAGCCGGGCGGGCAAGGCTATTACCCGCACTTGGCTGCTTCAGCAACTGGGCGCAAAAGGCGCTTTTACAGATTTCAGCGAGGAGCGCCGCCGCCTGGCTTTGCTGGATAAAGAAACTCTTTCCAGCCTCGCTTTGATCTATGGGGCCTGTATCTGCGCCCATGAGCTGGCGCGTCATGTCCGGCGGGAAGAAGTGCTGGCCCTGCGCGGCCTTTTGGGGGAGCAATACGACTATGCCCTCTCCAGGGGGCGCTTTCAGATGCGTCAGGCCAGCGAGTGGTTTGCCGGTTTGCCAGTGACCAAGGCAAGCTTGCAAGCCCGTATGACTGAAGCCGGTTTTATCGCCTTGCGCCGCTGTATGGCCGACTGGCCGGTTGATCTTTTTCGTCTGGCCGCCCCGCGCCTGCCGGAAGCCTTACGCCAGGCAGATGCCTTACGGCTTGCGGCTGAGGAAAAATCCGCTCCCATGCTTGAAGTCTTTTGGGCGGATTTGAAAAAACTTTTACTTACCAGAATGAATTTCCAGACGAACCACCAGATTAATTTTCAATCGAAGCAGCAAGTGAGCGCACCATGGCAAACTTATTTCGCATAGATGCCGAAGGTATTTTTGCCTCGCCCGGCACGCGCCTGATCAAGGCAGCTGCCTGGGCAAACTATTGCGCGGCGGATAAATTGGTGGAAGAAGCCCGTGTTTACGCCCAGGACATGCGCCGCAAAGCCGAAGCAGGTTTTGAGGCGGAAAAGATTCGTGGTTACGAGCAGGGCGTGTTGGAAGGACGCCAGGAACACGCCGAACAGGTTATGGATACGGTCCTGAAAGCCATTGAGTATGTAGATGGCCTGGAAAAAGGCGTTTCCGCCCTGGTAGGCGAAGCCCTGCGCAAAATTTTGGGTTCGCTCCCGCCGGAAGAGCTTATGGCGGGTGTGGTGCGGCAATCGCTTTCTCTGGTGCGTGGGCAAAAGCAGGTTGTCCTGCGCGTGTCACCGCTGGATGAAGAGGTGGTAAAAGCCAGGCTGGCGGATATTTTGCGTGAATACTCCTCTATCGCCTTTGTAGATGTTCAGGCCGATGGGCGATTGGAGCGGGGGGCCTGTACCCTGCAAAGTGAAATGGGAATCATTGACGCTGGCGTGGAAACGCAAATCCGGGCCATAGTCAACACCCTGGAAAAGAAGCGCAAGGGCTAGTTGGTAGTGGGGCAGTTTGAATTGATACTGCGTCAGGCTTCGTTTTTTGCCCTGGTCGAGTACGAGAAGAGTACACTCCCAGTGCAAAAAAACTCGCCTTCCTTGTCTGAATCCAAACGGCCTCCACTACCAGAAATTTCAATTTGAAGCGATAAACTATATAGAGGCCGCATGACCACTTTTTCTTATATTGACGATATGTTCGCTTCGGCCCTGGCGGAAAGCCAGACGGTTGAGATACGCGGACGGGTAGAAAATGTGGTGGGTACTATTATCCGCGCCATTCTGCCCAACGTCAAAATCGGCGAGCTGTGCGTCCTGCGCAACCCCTGGGAAAAGTGGCAGCTTTACGCGGAAGTGGTGGGTTTTCAAAAGCAGTATGCCTTGCTCACGCCTTTTGGCAGCATTCAGGGCATTTCGCCTTCCACCGAAGTAATCGCCACGGGTGAAACGCATTCCGTTGGCGTGGGCGATGCCCTTTTGGGCCGGGTTCTGGATGGCCTGGGCAATCCGCTGGATGGCAAGGAAGCCCCGCAAACCAGTGTGCGCTATCCGGTTTATGCGGATCCGCCCAACCCCATGCTGCGCCGCATTATTGATCGCCCCCTGACTTTGGGCCTGCGTTCCATTGATGGTATGCTCACCTGCGGCGAAGGGCAGCGCATGGGTATTTTCGCGGCGGCGGGCGGGGGCAAAAGCACGCTGCTTTCCTGTCTGGTCAAGGGTACGGAAGCGGATGTTACCGTGCTGGCCCTGATTGGCGAACGTGGTCGCGAAGTGCGCGAATTTATTGAGCGCGATCTTGGCCCGGAAGGCATGAAAAAGGCCGTGGTGGTGGTTTCCACCTCCGATCGTTCCGCCATGGAACGCCTCAAGGCGGCTTATATCGCTACCGCCATTGCCGAGTATTTTCGCGACCAGGGCAAAAGGGTGCTGCTGCTCATGGATTCCGTAACCCGTTTTGGCCGGGCTTTGCGCGAAATCGGCCTGGCCGCTGGTGAGCCGCCCACGCGCCGGGGCTTTCCCCCCTCGGTTTTTTCCAGCCTGCCGCTGCTTATGGAGCGGGCCGGCAATTCGGATAAAGGCTCCATCACCGCTCTTTATACCGTGCTGGTGGAAGGCGATGACATGACCGAACCGATTGCCGATGAAACGCGATCCATTCTGGATGGGCATATCATTCTTTCGCGCAAGTTGGCCTCACGCGGGCATTACCCGGCCATAGACATTCTGGCCAGCGTGAGCCGGGTTATGGGCTCCATTGTTGATAAAGATCATAAAGGCATGGCCGCCTCCCTGCGTAAAATCATGGCCAAATACGCGGAAATAGAACTTTTGGTGCAAATCGGCGAATACAAAAAAGGCTCGGACGCCGAGGCGGATGAAGCCCTGGAGCGCATAGCCAGAGTTAACGCTTTTCTCAAACAGGGCACGAGTGAGCGCTCCACTTTCGCTCAAACCATGGAAGCCATGCGCAGTGTGCTGGCCTGATAAAAAAGTTTCGCTTGGTAAGGCTTGCAAGTTATGACCGCGTATCCTCTGACCCCGCTGGCCCGCATCCGTCAACTGCGCGAAGATGCAGCGGCCACGGAATGCGCAGGCAGAGAAAAAGCCCTGCTGGCGGCCAGACAGGAAACTCTGTTGCACCGCAAGGCTTTGGAAGATTACCTGCTTTGGCGCAAGGAAGAGGAAGAGCGCCGTTATCAGGCCATTCTTGGTCAGGAGATGCCGCGCCGGGAAATGGAGATTTTCAAATCCGGCATTGCCGCCTTGCGGGATAAAGACGCCATTCTGCTGGAAGCGGTGGAAGCGGCGCAAAAAGCGGAGGCAGAGGCCGCAAGGCTCCGGGATGAAGCGGTGAAAATTTTGCAACAGCGCCGCAAGGATAAAGAGAAAATCGAGGCGCACCGGGAAATATGGCAGAGCGGCGAGGCCAAAGAGGCCGAACGCCGGGAAGATCTGGAAATGGAAGAGTTTACCGGCGTAAAAAAAGCGGATCCGGGAGAGGGCAGTGATGAGTGATACAATGAAAATAAACCGCTCTGTTGAAGCGCCGGATTCCGGGCCAAACTCTTCCCGCTCGTCAACCGCCTCAAGCGCCTCCAGAACAGAAGCCGAAGGAAGAAGAGACGAATTTCGTGAAGCCATGCGCCAGGGTAAAGATGCGGTCAGACAGTATAACGTGGCTGATACGCAAAAACAGGCGGAGCGTGATAAAAAGCCGGTAAGCGGCAAAAAAGAAGACAATTCCAACCCGGCGTCTTTTTCCGGCGACGCTCTTTTGCAAAGCCTGGGTAAATCATTTGCCACTCTGGAAAGCCAGGGTGTTTTTGCCGCCAGTGCCTCCGCAAACGTGGACGCGGCATCTTTGGCAACAGAACTGGCTGAGCGTGTGCTGGTGAATACCAATAACGGCGCGGCGGATAGCGAAGTGCGCATCACGCTCAAGGAAGCTGTGCTGCCGGATACGGAAATTATCCTGCGCCGGGAAGGAGAGCGCCTAATAGTGCAGCTTGCCAGCGGCAATCCGGCTTCGCTTGATGCTCTGCGGCAGGCCCAGGAAGATTTGCGCAACAAGCTCCTGACTCTTAATCAGGATGTTTATGTGGAAGTTTTGGATAACCGGGGTCAGGAGTCTGCGGATAACGAACACGCAGACCGTCATTCGCGGGGTCTGGACTATTTTTACCGGGAAGATTGATTTTTCCAAACTATTATTTTTGAAAGTGAAGCCCGATGAATAACACATTGATTGCCGCCTGGCCGCAAAATCTGGCAAGATTGAACAACCGTCTGGCTGGTCGGGATATAGCCGTGCAAATGCCTTGCGCGGCGTCAGGCCAGACTTTCATGTTGCGCCCGGAACCGGGCGGTCTGGTATTTCCCTGCCCCAATCGTTTTGTTCAGGAAACTGCGGCAGGGCAAGCGGATTCCACTACAGATTTTATGCTGGAAGCGGACGGCGAGGCTTGGCAAATTCGCGTCTGGGGCCGGGCAGCTGAAGATCTGCTCTCCCCCTCTCACACCGTAGCCGGGTTGAATGCCGAGGATATTCCGGCGGAATTGAAACCGGCCTTGCTGGCTCTTGCGCTGGAACCGCTGCTGGATCAGGCCGGGCAGGCCTCCGGGCATCGTTTTCATCTGGCCTGGGCAACGGAATCAGCACAAAAAAGTGTTGTTGCCAAAGAATATTTCCTGTTGCCTTTTAGCTTGAGCGACAGCGCGGGCAACCCGGCAGGCGCGGGAGAGGTGATAATACCGCTAAGCGCTGCCGCATTATCCCTTCTGGCCGATTTGGCTAAAAAATTTCCCCGCCGTTCCAGCCAGAACGGCCTTGGTCAGAGCGCTTATGCTTTGCCCGTTTGCCTTTCGCTCTGTGCCGGGCGGGAGGCGTTTCCTTTGTCGCTTCTGCGTGAAGTTGAACCCGGCGATGTGCTGCGTTTTGCCTGCCCCGCAAAGCCGGCGCTGACTTTGGAGGCCCTGAATCGGCCTTTGTGGAAAGCCTCGCTGATCGAGGGACAAATCATCATTGAGGGCCGCTTGAATAAAATATCGGAGGAGGCCGCCATGAGCGCCACGCCAGAAAATATTGGAGCATCCGCTGCCGAATCAGAAATATCAGGACTGAAAGCGCCAGTGATTAAAGCGGCTGAACCTAAAGAATCCGGGCTGAGCATGGCCGATATAGATTCTTTGGAAATCATGCTCACGCTGGAACTGGATGAACGCCGCATAACCATTGGCGAACTGGCCGCTCTTGGGCCGGGGCAGATTTTGGCCAGCACGGCCTCTCTGGATTCGCCGATTACCATAAAGGCAGGCGGCAAAGCCGTGGGCAAGGGCAGGCTGGTGGAGGTAGGCGATAATTTGGGTGTGCTGATCTCTTGCCTGAACCTGGATGAGCCGGGTGGGGGAGATTTGAACCGGCCGGATAAAACCGGTGAACAAAGCTGGAGCAAAAACGCGATATGATCGAGGCTCCGAACCCGCTTTTTCTGGTGCTGCTGGGCCTGCTGCTGGGCCTGTTGCCGTTTTTGCTTATGCTCTGCACCAGCTTTCTTAAAGTGGCTATTGTGCTGGCGCTGGTGCGCAACGCTATCGGCGTGCAGCAAATTCCGCCGCCCATGGCCTTGAACGGCCTGGCGATTATCGTTACCCTTTTTGTCATGTTTCCCGTGGGGGTGGATACCTGGGATCTCATGCAGAAACAGCGGCTTTCTGATCCGCCAACCGTTGTGGAGATGGTGGAAATAGCGCCGGTTGTCAGCGGGCCGCTAAAGCAGTTTATGCTGCGCAACGCCAATCCCTCGGTCAGTAATGTGCTGGAGCAGACGGCCAAACGTATCTGGCCGGAGCGTTTTCACGCGGGCAGCAAGGTTGATAACAACTGGATAGTGCTGACGCTTTCGTTCACCATTTCCGAAATCAGCCGGGCTTTTGAGCTGGGCTTTTTGCTGTACCTGCCGTTTATCTGCATCGATCTGGTAGTTTCCAACATCCTGCTGGCTATGGGTATGATGATGGTCTCGCCCATGACCATTTCTTTGCCCTTCAAACTTTTGCTGTTCGTTTATCTGGATGGCTGGGTGAAAATATTCCAGGGGCTGATGCTGAGTTATTTGTAATCCGGAAGCGTATGCCTTTTAAATTTGAAAAATCAAGCCCGCACTGGAAGCAGTGTGGGCTTGTTTTTTCTTTGCAATTAAAGCTGTATTACAATGCTCATTTACATTTTACTGATGGGGTACCCATTAAAACGGTTGTGCGTACCTCTGCACTGTAAATAAACTCGAAATAAGTAATCTTTTTCAGATGTTATCACCAATCAAGTTCTATCATTTTGCCCAAAATGTAAACAAAAGTCAAATTTCAGGGCTTTTGAGGGCCTTCACCGCCAAAAGTGTAAACAACTTATTCTTCGTCTGAAAGAGACTTCTTGGCACAACCCCAAATAGGCCTCGCGGTAAAAGGTGAACTAGCGAAGCGAGTCTTCGAGCGAAGTCTGTTCACCTTTTATCGCGAGGAATGCCTTTATAGATTTGAACTCAACTAATCGGACAAGAAAGTTCGGCAGAGCGATAGTTTTGAGAATCATTTTTTACGCACGGTAATCATCACCCGGATTAAATAGTTGGTGTTATCCGATACACTGAGCTCATTCAACGGATATTCCTCGTAGGCATCCCCGCATATTTCAAATCCATTATTATCAATATATTCAATCATTCTGTGATACAATTCATCCGTTTGGCCATAATTTCCGCGTATGTATCCAATGGCATATAGATTGGCTGGTCTTTTATCGTACCCTTCAGGGTTATAGAAATAGTAACGATCAGGGTATCTCCAATCACAATTCTTGATTCGCTTCTCTGAAAATACACCCCAAACTGGATAGTTAAAATCAATATCTGGATATCTCCGCTGCATATAACAATAAAATTCAAACAGCGCGTTATATTCATTCATGCCTCTACTGTAATCATTCACATTTCCGAGCATGATTGCTTCTACAGGCAGAAATTGTATTGTTATTTTTGCTTCATCCACATTCAAAGCTGAATTAGTTATTTCATGTAGTGTCAATAAAAGTTTTTTAGCGCGTGCTAATCCGTCAATTTTTTTATTAATCTCATATATTTGATTTTTATACAATTTGCATTGAGACTCCGGAGTGCGTGTGTTTTTCAAGTTAATTATCTTATCCAAAGTCATTCCTAACTTCTGCAATACACGAATCATATTTACAAGCGATAGATGCATCGTAGAATAGTACCGATAGTTATTTTCACCACGTATAGCTGGTAAAATACCAATCGCGTCATAATGATGCAGTGTTTTCAGCGTCGTCCGCGATAATTTCGCGAATTTGCCTGCGGAAAAAAGTTGTTGCTTGTGCATATGGCTGCTCCTTTCCAACATGAATATGAAAATCGCAGTATACTGCTGGGCGAGTTTATTTTCAACAAAACATTCCTGTAATAGGATGGATTTTTGAGTTTAATATATGAGTTGAGATAGGATAATTTGAATAATTATTTGAAATAAAAACATAAATTATTTTACCTTCATGCCAATTTATATATTGACACTCCTGTTACAGGATAGTTTATAGCAAATTACTCAGAAGTGGCAAGACGATACGGAAGCGATCTGACACGCTGACAAGGGGAACTATATGAAAAATCAATATGGCCGGCCATGGATAGATTTGAGAAAACTTCGAAAAGAGCGAGGTTGGACTCAAGCCGTTGCGGCTAATCAATTGGGAGTCACTCGGGAACATGTCTCCGCCATAGAAAATGGCAAGCGCGGTATTTCAATGAAAATGATGTCAGCGATCATTCAGGTATTTGGTATGGCGTACAAGGATTTTTTTCAATCACCTACGCATTAAATTTGTGTGGATAAGCATAATAGGAAGGAAGTTTGTATGACGACTAAGCATAAGATCATAATGGGTTTTGTCAGTATGGTGGTAATTTTGGCGGCGGTGTCTTTTGCAGGTTACAGCTATTTGGATAAATCCATAACCGGACTGGCTGAATACCGCAGACTCGCACGGATGAATGTTAGTACGAGTGAAGCGATGGTCGATTTGCTCACCGCAACCACCGGGGCGAATGCCTTCATGATTTTACGCGATCAGGCGGTCATGAGTTCAGCGGTGGCCGCTCTGGCCAATATGGATAAAACGCTTGCGGAAGCTCAAAAAGATATGAAGCTCAAAGAGAGTATCGCAACCACCGATCGCATCCGCACCGCTGGTCGCAACTATGCCGGAACCCTGCGTGACATCGCGTCTGATATTAAAGTCATGCTGGATTTGTATGATACCTCAGTGCGGCCTAACTTCATGATTATGTACAGTGCTTTTCAACGCATGTCGGAAACGGCAGCGGCCAACAATAACAGCAGACTGCTCTTTAATATTAATACCTCTCTGGCTGAGTATGGGCGCCTGCTCTCTGCCATGGAACGCTTCTATTATGGGCGTTCGGCAAGCGACCGCGACCAGATGGTTACCATAATGAGAGACATGAATGTTCAGTTCCAGGCAATGGCCGCTTCCATTGTTTTACCGGAGGTTCGGCAAATTTACAGTGGCGAGTTGCTTCCAGCGGCAGAGAAGATGTTCACCGCCATCAAAGATATTCTGCAAGCGGCGGATGCTGTTGACAAGTCTCTGACGCAGAGTCGCGAGTTTCGTGCCGCCTTTATGAAAGATATTCAGGCGCTGAGTGAATCCTACAACCAGCGGATGACTAATGCTGGCCCTACCATCAGCGCTGAAAGTATGGACGGCCAGAAAATACTGCTCGGCGGAAGCGTGGCCGGGCTGCTGCTCGGCATTTTGCTGGCCACTTTCATCATCATGGGGCTGGTCAAGGTGCTACGCAACATGGGGAGTTTTGCCAACGCTATTGCTGCGGGCGACTTCAATGCCGATGTCAAAAGCCTCGAAAAGGGTGAAGTAGGTCACATGCTGGCGGCCATGCGGCAAATTCCGCAGGTGTTGGAACGGCTGACTGCCGACATACACAAAGGTGCCGACGAAATACTTATTGGTTGTTATCGGGTCAGAACTGACGCCAAGTCCTTCCCCGGCTCCTTCGAGACACTGGCAACAAGCGTAAACTCGGTTTGCGATGCCTATACCGGTGTTCTGGATCAAATGCCTCTGGCTATTTTTACCGCCGACGAGGACAAAAAAGTCCGCTACGCGAACAAGCTTGTCCATAGTACTATCGGCAGCGATATGGTCGGCAAACAGTGCGCTTCCTGTCTCAATACCGCAAAATGCAACAATGCCGAGTGCTGCGGTGTCAAGGCTATGTCCAGCAAAGGCGTTGTCAACGCCGAAGTTACTATCCATCCGGCTTCGGGCAAAGAATTGGAGTTTTCTGTGTCCGCCATCCCCTTGTTTGATGATCATGGCTCAGTACGCGGATTTATGGAGATTTGCGCCGATATTACCATTTCCAAACAGCAACAGCGCGCGATTAACAATGTAACCTCGCAGGCTATGGAAATTGCAAACCGGGTGGCCGCTGCTTCCGAAGAGCTTTCGGCCCAAGTGGAGCAGGTCTCGCGCGGGGCCGAAATGCAGCGTGACCGGGTGGAAAGCACTGCTTCCGCCATGACAGAAATGAACTCCACCGTGCTGGAAGTGGCAAGAAACGCCGGACAGGCTTCGGAGCAGTCCGATCTGACCAAAGCCAAGGCCAACGATGGTGCCACGCTGGTAGAGAGTGTGGTGCGTTCCATCAATCAGGTGAATACGGTTGCCACCAACCTGCAAACGAACATGCAGGAGTTGGGCGCTCAGGCCGAGCGCATTGGCGGGGTCATGAATGTCATTTCCGACATAGCGGATCAGACTAACCTGCTGGCGCTGAACGCCGCCATTGAAGCGGCCAGGGCAGGTGAGGCCGGGCGAGGTTTCGCGGTAGTGGCCGACGAAGTGCGCAAGTTGGCGGAAAAAACCATGTCCGCCACTCAGGAGGTGGGCAGTAACATCATGGCTATCCAAAACTCCGCGCGTACCAATATCAATGAGGTTAACGCAGCAGCAAAATCGATTACCGAGGCTACTGGCCTGGCCGATACTTCCGGTCAGGCACTTTCGGAAATTGTCAATCTGGCTTCGGACAACTCCTCGGTAGTTGCTTCCATTGCAACCGCCGCAGAAGAGCAGAGCGCCACTTCCGAGGAAATTAACCGTGCCATAGAGGAAATTAACAAAATTGTGGGCGAAACCACCGAGGGCATGGTGCAATCTTCTGCCGCCGTACAGGAACTTTCCCGCATGGCGCAGGAACTCAACGAGGTAATGGCAACGCTGCAAAAATAACAGGTATAAAAGGTTACAAACAGCAGCCTTAATGATGGTAAAATCGTGGTGAAATGAGGCAGTTATGAGAAATTTTTTTAAAACAACAAACAGGACGCTGCATATTAAGGTTCTGCTTGTGATGTTAGCTTTTCTTGCCATGGTTACGTTAAGTTACATATCCATGAGCAGGGTTGTGCGCGGTAATCTGGTAGACAACGCGGGATATGTGCTTGACGTTGCCGAGATGCAGACTTCATACCGCCTACGGGAATTCGAGTCGGTGATGGAGGGATTTGCCATTGAGATGCGCCGGATGGTTTTGCGAGGCGATACGGCGCCTATGCTCGAGGAGTATATAAACGATATATCAAAGTCTTTTGTTTTTGGTAACAGAGAACTCTCCGGAATATATGGGTTTTACGGATATATTGAAACCTTGCCTGATGGCCCGGCTTTGATCACTAAAAATAGCCGGGGCTTATCAGACATTGCGAGTCCTAAGGAATCTGCCTTGTACCAACTGGCTGTAGAGGCTGCCGGAAGCATTGTGGTTACAACGCCGGTGATCTGCAACACGAACGAGACATTGTGCACATACGCAAAATGCATATTTGATGACCAAGGTAAAAGGTTGGGCGTCATCTGCATGGATGTTAACATCAGCGAGATTGGGCGGAAAATCGTTGACATCGCTTTGAACCATGGCGGTTACGGTATGCTGATGGATCAGGATTTTATGACGATGTTTCACCCGAACCCGGATTTTGTGGGCATCAATATGTATAACCCCGCCATTCCCGTTCATATCTTTGCCGATGATTTACGTAATGGGAAAGAGGTCTTTGACCGCCCTTTAACCAGCTATAAAAATGAGAGTTCCATCGCTTTTTTTCGCAAACTTCCTAGCGGTTGGTATATGGGACTTGTGACTCCAAAAAAGCGGTATTACGCCAGCATGGATACCATGGCGAGAGAGCTTAGCGCATTGGGCACGGTGCTCGCGATGATATTGATCGGAATCATGATCCGAATTGAGATAGCAAAAACGAAGTCAGACGACGAAAGCAAGAAAAAAAGTATGTTTCTTGCTAACATGAGCCATGAAATACGCACGCCGATCAACGCCATCGTCGGCATGACCGCGATTGGTATGGCCACCGGAGCAGTCAACCGAAAAGATTATTGCTTTTCAAAAATAGATAACGCCACCAAGCATCTTTTGGGCGTGGTAAACGACATTCTCGACATATCCAAAATTGAGGCTAATAAAATTGAGCTTTCCCCTGTCGACTTTGACTTTGAAAGAATGCTTCAGCAGGCAGTGAATGTTGTAAATTTCCGGGTTGATGAAAAACACCAGAAGCTGATGGTGCGCATTGATAAATCCATACCCAAAAACCTGTTCGCTGATGACCAAAGACTTGCGCAGATTATCACGAACCTGCTCAGCAACGCAATCAAGTTCACTCCCGACTGGGGGGATATCAGCTTGAAAACAAGTCTTGTAGGTGAGGATAACGGCCTGTTTACCATAAAAATGGAAGTGGCCGACAATGGCATTGGCATCAGTCAGGAGCAGCAGGGCAAGCTGTTCCGGCCGTTTCAACAGGCCGAGTCGTTCACGACACGCAAATATGGCGGAACCGGGCTTGGCCTTGCCATTTCAAAGAGTATAGTAGAACTGATGGGTGGGAAAATTTGGGTTGAGTCTGAGTTTGGCAAGGGCGCTACCTTTGCATTTACTGTAAAGGTAAAACAAGGCAAAAATTTACACCCCTGCTTGGGCAGTAATGGAGTCCACTGGAAGAATATACGAATCCTTACGGTGGACGACGACCCGGATATCCTTTTGTATTTTAAAGAAATCGTGTCCGGCTTCGGCTCAAGATGCGACTGTGCAGGAAGTGCTGAGGAAGCGCTGGAGATGATTGAGCATAACGGCGATTATAATATCTATTTTGTAGATTTGCGCATGCCGGGCACAGATGGGATTAGCCTGACAAGAAAAATCAGGGAAAAAGAAAGCAAGCCCGGCAGTTCCGTCGTCATCATGATTTCATCCGCCGAGCTGAGCGCGATGGAGTCTGAGGCCAAAAAGGTAGGCGTTAACAAATTCCTGTTAAAACCGCTCTTCCCTTCGGCAATCTCCGACGTAATCGGTGAGTGCATCGGAGTGATCAACGATAAAAATGAGGATGCTTCTCTTGATATCAACGGCGTGTTTGCGGGACGACGCATTTTGCTCGCCGAGGATGTTAACATCAACTGTGAAATAGTTCTGACGCTGCTAAAGCCTACCCTTATGGAGATTGACTGCGCTGAAAACGGGATCGAAGCGGTCAGTATGTTCAGCAAAGCGCCAGAGAAATACGATATGATTTTTATGGATATACAAATGCCGGAAATGGATGGGTTTGAGGCCACCCGGCAAATCCGGGCGCTCGAACATCCGAAGGCCGCAACGGTTCCCATTGTCGCAATGACGGCAAATGTCTTTAAGGAGGATATTAAAAATTGCCTGGCCGCAGGGATGAACGGGCATCTTGGCAAGCCGCTTGATATGGATGCGATGTTGAAGATATTGTTTAAGTATTTGCATCGGTTGGGGTAATTTAAACTTGAACTAATTGAAATTATTTATATTTTTTTAAAGAGATGAGCATGAAATTATCCGCTAAGACGCGTTTTGCAGTTAAGATTTTATTGGATTTAACCATACATGATCAAGACCAACCTGTTTCAGCTACGCTTTTGTCAAAACATACCGGTATATCAGTACAATTTATAGAGCAAATTTTAAAAAACTTGAAATGGGCAGGTGTGACCAAGAGCGTCAGAGGGCCAAAAGGAGGACATTGTCTAGCTAAAAAACCTGATGAGATCACTTTGGCCGAAGTGGTCGTCCTGATGGAAGGAGGACTGCATTTGGCTCCTTGCACCGGTGAAACCCGGAGCGTTTGCGCTAGTCGTGATTTTTGCTCCATCTGTGCGGCCTGGGCGCGAGTTTCTACTGTGTTGAGCGATGAACTGACTGATATCAGTATACAGAGCCTGCTTGACGATTATCAACAGACTGTTGCCAAAGCCGGGAATGTGGAGATCTTCCCGGCCTGCTGCGCGAAATGGCTATAGTGAGCCTTAATCTTCCCCTCTTTTTGTTTATGCCTGAATGCTCTAGCCCGCTTTTTCTGCATTTTTGCAAGGAAAAGCGGGCGTTATTTTCAGCCGTTACACAGATGTACTTGAGCAGATCAGCACCGAAAGTCACGGGGGAAGACTGTCTTCAGGTGGCCGTGGTCATAGTATGCAAATCGCCCCAATAAGCGCTGTTAAGCCCGGCGTACCTCTTGGTCGTAATAAATCCTGCGCCCCTTAAGCACAGGCTGCACCGCTCCCCAACCGTCCGGCAAGGTATCTTGCCTTGCCGTTTGTGACAGCTCATAGCCAAGCTGCTCCGCCATTACCTGCAAGGGGGTTACATCACCTGTGGCTTTCATAATATCCATCAGTGTTTCAACGCCCAATTTCGCCTTGTCATCATACTGATTAAGTTCGCGCATCATGGTGGAATAGGGCTTGCCGATTTCTTGAGCCAGAAGTTTTGCGGGCTTTTTACCATTAATTACAATCTCTCGTACTGCCACAATAGGATTCGTTTCCATGCGCCCTCCGTATAGATTTTGCGGTCTGTTTCGCTCTTTGAGAATGGTGCTGGGCTTGAATGAGCGGATGCATCATTGTTTGATTATCTGGTAAACTTCAATTTCCGTTTTCGCCAACTCCTTGTCAATTTCTCCATATATTTCTACAAGGTCATCAGGCCCGATAGTCTGTCCCTGCCACCGCTTGTCGCTAATCTCAACCGTAACGGTTCCTGTTGCATCTTTGAATTCATAGTGTTTCCCGCCTAGACTATTAATAATATTTCCCTTGAGTGCTACCTTGGCATCATCGTTCATTCCTTTGGCCTGTTCTACCGTGACCAGGCCAGGGCCAGGACCACTATATCCGCCGTCATATCCCCCTTTAGCAAAAGCCGAAGCGACTCCAAGGGTAAGCATGAATGCAAGGAACAGCATAAAAATTTGATAAATTCCGCTCTTTGAGTGTAGGTGTTCTATTCTCATGGTATCCTCCGACTGTTGATTGTTTTTATGGACATCTACGCCCCTATCGGGACGATGCCTTGTTGGCGTAGTTCTCAATCCAGGCATCGGCGGCCTGTCTGGCTTTCTGTATCTGGTCCTCAGACAGCGAGCCCTCCAGAAGGCCGAGAAGCCGGGCCAAATCTTCTCCCGCGTACCCGCCGCGTCGGGCGATGAGATACCAGGTATAGGCCGTTGCCGGGTCGGCCTTGATCCCAAGTCCGTCTTTGTGCATAATCGCGATGTTTTTTACCGCTTCCAGATGGCCGAGATCCGCCGCCCTCATAAACATGGTCAAGGCCATTTTTTCGTCTTTCTTCTGGCCAATCAGGCCGGAAAGATAAATAACCCCCAGTTCGTTGGCGGCCACGGACATGCCGGCTTCCGCCGCTTGTTTCAGGTAGTCCATGCCCCTGGCAACATCTTTGGAAGTGCCGATGCCAGCAATACAGAGGGAGGAGAGTTTGTACATGGCCTGCGCCAGGCCCAGGTCGGCGGCTTTTTGATAGTGTATGAAGGCCCGGCTCGCGTCGGCGGTCACCCCTATGCCGATCTCAAAGCAGACTCCCAGGTTATAGTAGCCTTCCGGTTGTCCGGTCTTCGCGGCTTTTTCGTACCATTCCATAGCTTTCGTGTAGTTGCGGGCAATGCCAATGCCCTGCTCGTAGAAGCGGCCCAGAGTGAGCATGGCGCCGCTGTTGCCTTTTTCCGCCTCAGCGGACATGAGTGCGAAGGCCGCTTCCGGCTCCATGCGTTGCGGCACGCTTTGCACGTCCATGCCGGAAGGTTCCGCCTGAGTGGACGCTGGCGGGCCGGCTTGGGTAGCTCCGATGGCGGCCTGGCCATGGAACGGAATCCACAAAAACAGCAATACCCACAAGATAGCGAATTTTTTCATACTGTTTTCCTTCAGAACGATATCATGAATCCGATTTCTCCGGCGTGGTCGGTCATGCGGTTATTCAGTTTAGCATCGTAGTTTATGTACAGGAACTTGTCGCCGTTCTCGTCCAGTTTCCAGTTTGCGCCAAATCCGAGGTTGATATACTGCTGCCCCGTGCGTGCGCCGCGGATGTCCGCCGCCCTCTGTCCTGGCTGCGTCGCATTTGCGAAACGCACGCCTATTCTCGGGTAATCGCGGTCATTGAGATGCTGTGCATACTGGGTCCAGGCTTTCAATTCAATCTTGTCGTTCCATGTGTATTCACCTTTCAGCCCGATCCGCGCGGTCAGGCGCTCCATGGAAGTATTGTTGTATCGCAGGGAGGTCTGGCCCTCCGATTCCCTGTAACCATCCATCCAGACCTTTTCATAGTCGATGGCGATACCGGGTATGATCCGTAAATCCTCCCGTATCGCGATGGGGCGTAGCGCTTCAATACTCGCGGCCACGGCATCGCCGCGGGTTTCCCCGTTCAGGTTCTCACGCAGGCGTCCGTAGTTTTGGGTCGCAGGCAGCGACACGGTGCGGGCAAGTTCGTATTCCTGGTGCGAGTAACCAAGGTACATCTTCATATCAAAGCCGCCCGGCAACCCTGCTAGGCCATACAGGCCGACTTCGTAATCGTCCGCGTATACGTCTCCGCTGGACTGTTGCAGGTGCGGATGGGTGTAACGGAACGCCGCCCCTAGCACGGTGCGCGGAGCGATCATGGTGTCCACGCCGAAGGCCGCCCCGGTGCGGTTCAGTGTGAATCCGCGGGCGTTGCCGTCATTATCGACCGTTTGATACCGGGAAGAGGCTTCGCTCCATGCACGGGGGCGGTGTAATTCGGCCTCGTCGTTTTTGCCGGGCGACAGTGAGGCGTCCAGCCGGTTGAACGGATGCCGCCACGGTTCTTTGAAGCCCATATACAGGGAGTTGGCCGCCAGATCGCCGGTTAGCTGATCCAGCGCCTTCGGGAGTTCCGCATCGGGTATATCACTCATACGGTCGATCAGGTCGCCTACTCCGGGGTCCTTGCCTTGGGTAAGATCATCAATGGTCTTGCCTATTTCGTTTTCGTTATGGCTGAGGCCCGGTACGTCGTTGAAGCCCTTGTTTTCATCATAGGACAGCACCAACCGGTAACTGTCGTCCGCGTCATTCCAGCCGCGATCCTCCAGTGTCACGCCGCGAGGCAGCGGCTTCAGCAGGGAAAGAGAGGTGAATTCGCCGGACCATCCGGCGGCGTTGGAAGCATCAATAATGGTATAGTAATCTTCATCGTTGGGCTTGAAGGCCGAGCCGCCCCAGTAATCAAAAGCTACGTTCAGGGCCGTGTCCTGCTGTATCGCTACCGGGCCGTTCCGGATAATGACCGAGTCGCTATATAGCCGCCCCGATGCGCCCGTGAGGTATTGGTCGGTGATACGGACATCGTAAGCGCCGCCCGCTGCAATGGTCAGGCCGCCATCAATGGTCAGAGGATTTTCCTTCAGGGATTCACCGCTACCGTAAGGCGTCAGGCCGCCGGGCGCTAGCCGCGCGCCGTTTTGGATGACAACTTCGGCAGCGGAGAGTGTTCCCGTGCCGGAGAGCGTCGTGCCGGAATGCGCGTTGAAGTTGCCGGAGGTCTTTATTGCCACGCCCGTGCCCACGCTGAGGGTTCCGCCCAGCACTTCCACGCCCTGCGCGAAGTTGTTCGTAGCACCGGTGTTATTGAACAGCAGAGTCCCTTTTCCGTCCTTTTCCAATCTGCCGGTGGGAATGAGACGCGGCTGACTATCGGGGGGCGTTGCATCCAGGTATCGCCCGAACGCGAAGCTGTCGTCCGCCGCGATATAGCCGGGGCCGTTCAGAATTACATCGCCATCGGCTTCCGTCCCATCGCTTCGAAGGCCGACCGTAAGACCGCTGACCAAAGCATTAGTGTCGAGCCTGATATTAATGGCGCTGCCGCCGTCGTTGTACAGAGCGACCAGGTCACCATCGTTGTAGGTATCCGCGCCCTTGCCCTCGGGGGTTTGCTGCCTGCTCGTCCAGTCCTTGGCGGTCCAGTCGCCGCCAGCGTTTCTATTCATGCTCAGCGAGTTGACGGTCGTTTCCAGCCAGACCTGATGCGCGTCGGCACCGCCGCTTTTAGTGGTTGCCATCGTGAATTCGTAAGAGCCGCGAGGCGTTTCGTTGACCAGTTCGTGTCCGTTTTGCAGCGCCTTCAGGACGCCGCCTTCATTGTTGATGCCGTCCACATTGCTGTTGTCTATGCCGGTGAAGGCCTGGTTGCTGGAGATGATCAGATACTTGCCGCTGGACAGAGAACCCTGAAAGTCGATGACTCCATTGGCCAGGGTTACCGGGCCGCCGCCGGAAATGACAAGCAGGTCGTTCAGCTGATCGCGCGGGATGCTCGTCTCGGTGCTCTGGTCCTGGTTGGTGTAATCCTTGGTGGGATCAATTGCGCCCACCGCATCCGACTTGTTGACGTCATAGCGGAAGGTGAAGCCGGAGAGAGTTGTACCATCGGAGCTGCTTAGTTCCAGCAGCCCGAATCTGTCCCCGCCGGTCCCGTCAAGCCCGACAACCGTTTCCGTGAAGGTAGCCTCGTCCGGGCTGATCGTTGCTCCGCCTATGATTTCGATAGTGTCCGCAACAAGCCGGGAGCCTCCTCCGCCGCCAGCCACGACAACGCCTGAGCCTGCCGCCTGAAAGACGTCCGCCACATTGTACGTCTTCTTGTCGGCAATGCGGAACTCGCCGCCTGTGATCGAGGTGCGCGCCACGCTCGTTGTCGCCTCCCCCGAGAACTGCAAGACGCCATCGCCGGTTTTATTCACGTATCCGCCGTTGCCGTTGACAGCGCCGGTCAGGAGGAGGGCGTCACCACCGCCGATATCAAAAGTCGCCGTTTTCGCGGCGGCAACGGCCATGTCGCCCGCCAGTTCCACACGGGCCTGATAGGGCCGGAGCGTGGCACTTTCGAGGAAGCTGATGGCCCCGCCTGTGGCCAACTGTTCACGGCGGTTGAATTCAATTGCGCCGCCGTGAAGCTCGATTCCCTGTTCAAAGTAGTTGTCGCCTGTATTGGCGAAACGCAACGTGCCTCCGCCGTGTTTGGCCAGGATGCCGGTCGGTGTCAGCTTTTCGGCGGTTTCCGCCGTCAGGTATTTTCCGACGATGACCGTATCGCCGGTTATGGCCTTCCGCGCGTTCAAGCCGCCACTGCCGGTCAGCGTTATGTCGCCCCCGGCGTCGCCGTTCTGGCTGTGTTTGCCGGTCACGAGTCCGCTGACAACGGTTTGTGCGGCCAGTTCAATCTCTATGGCACTGCCGCCAGTATGAGAGAGGTACACGAGGTCGCCGTTGTTAAAGGAATCAGCCTGTTTTCCATCCAGTACCTGTAGGCTCTTCCAGACACCAGCGCCTCCGTCTGTCCAGATGCCGCTGGTGCCTCTGTCCATGGTCAGCGAGTTGAGGGTGGCCGTGAGCCAAATATTTTTCTGGTGGCTCCCCCCCATAGGGGCATTGTCGTCGCCGAACTGGAATTCAACCGCGCCGCGCGGGGTGTTGTTCAGGCCACCGCCATTGAGCTGGACCGTAAGAGTCTCGTTGAGGGAGGCGTTCCCTAAAGAGTATGTGCCGGTATTCTTCAAACCAGTACCGTCAACAACGAGAAGCGGGATGTTGCTGAGAAGGGGGCCACGGAAGTTGATAGTACCCGCGTTCACCACCGCTGTGCCGCCCCCGGTCAGGACCAGCAGATCCTTGGTGCCCGCGCTGACGTCGAAATCCATGGTGAAGCCGTTGTCCAGAGTAATTGCGCCGCCGGGGGAAGCTGTTTGCAGGGTCAGCGTGCCATAGTTTTCGGCTGAGGAATACGCGAGAGAATTGAGCACACCAAGAGTTCTGCTGTTCGGGTCGAGCTTGCCGCGAATGAGAACATTTTCTGATTGTATTGTATTTTTCCCCGAAAGCGTACCCGCCGCAGACAGGGTGAAACTGGAATCGCTCGTGTAGTCGCCAGTTCCCTGAAGGTGTAAGGTTCCCGCATCCACGGCGGTTGTCCCGCCCACATGAGCGCCAGCGGTCATTATAACGATTGCCCCGTCCCCGGTTTTGGTGAGGCTGCCGTCCCCGGAGATACCCTTGCCCAGCAGAAGGTTGCCGTTGGTTTTCAGGATGCCTGTCGCTCCGGCGCTCACCGCGATTCCGGAGCAGATCTCCACACCCATGGCCAGGTTGGCGTTTTCCAGGGTGGCATCACCCTTGAACGTGATAAACTTGTCATTGGCCGGTTTATCATTGTCCAGTTTTCCCGTGAGCAGCTGATCCCCGCTGGTAATGGCCACGGTTCCCGCATGGAGGTTGACGCCTTCTTCAAACAGGTTGCCGCCGGTATTTTTGAAAGTCAGCGCACCACTGCCGTACTTTTCCAGCGTGCCGGAGGGGGTGAGTTTTTCATCCGGGTTTAAGGTGGCCAGATACTCGCCGACAATGGCCGCATCGCTCATCAGCGCGTATAGGCCACCGCTGCCGGTCAGCGTTATGTCGCCGTCGGTGTCGCCAGACACGCTATGCTTGCCAGCCACAAGGCCGCTGACCAGGGTTCGGGTGTCGTTGGCGGCGTCGCCGCTTCCGCCTCGCTTTGCAATGTTGATAGTAAGGCTGTCGGCCCCCGAAAGGTGGACGAAATCGCCTTCGTTGAAAGACTTTTCCTGCTTGCTGTTGGCAATTTGCAGGCTGGTCCAACCGTCACTGTCCGTCCATGTATAGCCGCTTCCGGAAGTCTTGGTCCAGTCCATGGTCAGTGAGTTGATTTTGGACGCGAGCCAGATATTTTTATCCAGATCGGTATCGGTGCCCGTATTAGAGTCTCCGCCGAACAGGAATTGCAGATGGCCGCGCGGCCCGGCGGACGCCAGCTCCGTAAGGGCTATCCCGTTAAGCCTGCCCGTAAGGACATCATTGAGGGAGGCGGCTCCTCCCAGGTTGTACGGGTTTGATGGGTCCAAATCCACGCCCTGAATGACGCGGAGCTTTTCGGGCAGGGTGCCGTAGAAATCGATGATTCCTTTACGCAAGTCGACTATGCTAGTGCCGGTCCCCTTCAGAACCAGGTTGTCCTGAGCGACGGAGCCGTTGACGTTGAAATCCATGGCGAAGGGGGCGGTTCCATTGCCCAGGGCAATGGAACCGGATTCCAGAGTAAGCGTTCCGTAGCGCTTGTCCAGGATATCGGAGGCGTTGTCTTTGACATATTGTTGCTGGTTAGGGCTCAGATTGCCGTAAATATTGATCCGGCCCGCTTGAACGACACCATCTCCCGACAACGTGGGGAACCGACTGCCAGTTTTTTCCGTAATCTCGAAGGAGCCTGTATTAGCGTGGGTTTTACCCGTGATGACGTGCAATGTTCCGTCCCGTACCACGGTTGTATTTACCCGTGAGTCTTCCCCAAGTTGGACTACCCCTGGGCCGTCTTTGGCGAGGCCGCCGTTGATTCCGGAAATACCCTTGTCCAACAGGAGGTAGGAGTAGTCCTGCGTATCCAGGGATGCGCTTGCGCCATCGGCGATTGTGATTTGTGGACCCAGCGCCACAGTCCCGAATCCGTAGCTTTGTAGCGTGGCAGTGTTCATAAAGGCGATGGGCCGGTCGTTGAGGGTCGTCATCCCTGTAACGAGCTGCTCTCCCTGGTCCAGGGCCACGGTTCCACCATAGAGATCCACACCCCCGGTGAACATGTTGCCGCCGGTATTTGCAAAAGTCAGTGTACCTCCGCCGTGTTTCTCCAGCTTGCCGGTTGCCTCAAGAATTAGCTGGCCTTCAGCGCTGCCTGGGTCCAGATAGTTGCCGAACGCGGTGGTTGCGTCCGCCCGGAAGCCCCCGCTGCCGGTGATGGTGTAGGATGCGTTTACATCGTTCCTTACAGGGGTCTGGCCGACGACGAGGCCGCTGACAAGGGTGCTGCCGCTACTGTCGCCTCCGCCGTCCGGTGAAGAAATGGCTTCCAGCCGAATGTTCGCACCTTGACTGCCGTCAAGATGAATCTTGTCGCCGGACAGGAAGTTTGTTTCCGTATGTTCGTTTTTTTTCTGGGAGGACAGGAAGTTCCCGGTTTGCGTCCATAGACCAGCGCCGGTATTCCAGGACAGGGTGAGTGAGTTCAGTTCATTTTCCAACCAGATGTTGTTCTGGTCGGTCGTGCTTATCTGTCCATTCTCCAGGCTGTCGCCACCCAGGGTGAATGTATAGCCGCCGCGCGGGCCGTTGGCCTCCGGAGTAATGGCGAGGCCGTCCACATTGGCGCGTAACAGCTGGTCCACATCCTTGCCGTCAAAGTTGAAGCCGTGGTCGGATTTGATGAGGTGGAAGTACTTTTTTGGGGTGAAATCGGTTCCGGTTGCCGTACGGAGATACACCGTGCCTGCGCCCATAGTGACCTGATTGCCGCCGGTTATGATGTTCAGCAGGTCGTTGTCCGTGGCGGCCGCCGATATGCCGTCACCAAGGTCGATTGCCTCAGTTCCGTAGCCGACTTTGGAGGCCAGCGTGAAATCCTTAATGGTGACGTTCGGGGCATCCAGGGTAAGCGTGTTGGGATTGGCGGACAAAGCGGACATGGCAGGGGACAGCACCGCTCCGTTGGTAATCTCTATGTTCCTGTCCGCCTGAATGTGACCATCTCCCCCCAGAACAGCCTGAAAGCTGCCCGCGCCAGAGCCTGTGAGACGGAACTCGTCCGAATGTCTGAACACAACGCGGGGAGCGTAGTCATATAGCCGCCCCACATAGAGAGTGAGGGCTGGAGAGCCATTATCGCTGTATGCGTTCGTCTTTCCCATGTGGAAGGTCTGATCCGGACCGTTGTTGACGAGAAACACATAGGCGTCCCGCCCGCCGTCAACTGTGGAGATATTCAGCGTGCCGTCGCCATCCATGCCGCTGGCGAAGCCCACGCGTCCCCACTCCCCCCCGCCTGTGGCGCTCAGGTTGAGTGTACCGCCCTCGGCCACATACAGATCGTTAAGCTTGCCGTCCGCGCTGTTGTTCGCCATGGTCAGGGTTCCCGCCACGAGGGTCATCGTGGTATTCTCCGCGACATACAATGCGCCGCCTTTGTCCTCTTTGAGGTTTATTCCCGCAATCGTGACATTAGGCGATGCGCTGAGATCGACGATGTTGCCACCTCCAGCTCCGGTCCGCGTACGGAAGGAATTTCCGAGGGTAATGCTGTCGCTGTAATCAAGCAGCACCGTTTTTGACTCATTCAGCAGTTCCTCTTTCGTGAACGTGACGTAGCCGCCGCTGGTTCCGTAGCTGTCCGGATGCGCCGCCGAGTTGAGAGAGTATTCATCGGAAAAGGCGAGCGTGCCGCTTTCGATTTCCGTCCCGCCGGTATAGGTATTCCGGACTCCGTAGGCGTTCTTCACCGTGAGCGTACTTTGGCCGCCTTGCGCACCGCGCTGGATTAGCGTACCTCCACCGGTTAGATGCCGCGTTTCCGTCAGATTGTCCGAACGGTTGTAAGCCAGGGCGGCCCCCTCGCTGATAATGAAGGCCCCCTGGCCTGCCGCAACGTCTCCATTCGGCGCGATGGCCGCGATGGCAGCGATACCCCCCGTATCGCTGCCATCGCCGAGTTGCAACGTACCCTCCGTAATGCGAACGACACCCTTCTGGATATGGGTCGAGTCTCCGGTCACAATTAGCGTACCCGCGCCATCCTTGACCAGATCCCCTTGCGGGGCGTCCACGCCGTAAACCTTTGCTGTATTGCCGTTGGTGTCAAAATGACCGGATGTGCCGTTGATAACGATTCTTCGCGTTTCGTCCAGGGCTACATCGGCATCGAAACGGAGCCTGGTGTCGCCCTTAAGAGTGACAGCCCTGCCGTAGCCGACATCAATCTGGTCGGCCCGGCTTAAGGCCACAGTTCCCTCGTTGATGTTCAGCCCGCCGTAAAAAAGGTTGCCCTTGTCGTAGCTGAGCTTCAGGGTCCCCGTTCCTGTTTTGCTCAGATCCCCCGTGCCGGTTATGGCCCCGGCGAAGTCTATTTCCTTATCGTCGGCGACGTTCAGGATGACGCCGCTATTCGTGCTGCCGGTGGCCGTTGTGTACAGGGCGGCCAGGCCGGCAGCGCCGCTGTAAGTAAAATTGATGTTTTGAAAGTTCCTCGCCTCGCCAGCGATGGCGGAGGCGCTGTTTTTGGTAAGGATATTGCCTGTGAAGGCGTCGTGGCCACCGGAGGCTACGTAGCCTCCGTACAGGTTGGTCGCCACGCCTAAGGTACCAGACTCTTCAAGTATGATCGTATTGCCCGTGGCCGCTGCGCCGCTACTGTATCCGCCGTAGATGCTGTCGCCCGTGACTGCGGCATCGCCGCCGATCTGAACGCGGTTTCCGCTGACCACGCCTTTGCCGCCGGAGTAACCGCCGTAAACGGCTGTGTTGGCCGAACCGCCAGTCATGATGACTTTGTTGCCGGTGACCGCGCCATCGCCGTTGATGGTCTGGCCGCCGAATACCTTACCTTGGGCAATGGTTCCGCCGGATATTTCGACCATATTGTCGGTTATTTCCGTGCCAGCCTGACCACGTCCACCGTAAATGGCAAAGTTATTGATGCTTCCGCCGGATATGCTGACTTTGTTTCCGGTAACCGCGATATTGGACGAGATGGCCGTATAACCGCCGGTGATGATGCCGCCGTTTTTTGTCAGATCGCCGCCGCTGATAATTACTTTATTGTTGCTGAGAGTGCCGTCGCCCCCCTGGGAATAGCCGCCGTAAACGTTATCGCGCAGCGTACCTCCGCTGATGGTGACCGTATTGTCATGCCCCTCGCCATTTTTGCCGCTGAAGATCCAGCCGCCGAATACGATGGAGCGTATGGTCCCGCCTTTGATAAAGACCTTGTTGTCATAGGTTTTGCCGCTGTATACCCAGCCACCGGTAACATTGCCGCCGGGCGCCGATTTGGTGTTGCCGATGGTGCCGCCATTAATGGTGACCATATTGTTCGAGGCAGTGTCGCCCCCGACCGTATCCTCGGCGAGGCCCCCGAACACATGCCCAGCGATGGTACCGCTGTTGACCGTTACTTCGTTATTCGATGCCGAATACAAAGGGAAGTAGGAGCCGTCCGCAGTAGGCACCTTTTCGTTTCCCCGGACGCTCTGGGGGTCGCCGAATTGGCCGCCTTCGGCGTCTACCCCCGTGGCCGCTACGGCGTACGGAACCAAAATTACCAAATACAACAACAAAATTAACGCGGTAACGATGACGCCGAACAATACGGTGGTTCCGTCGGAAATACGTCGCATAACACTCCCCCCACACAAGTGACATGGCTAAAGCCATTTTAGCATTCCGAAGCAAGCGGGGCATAGGGCATCTCTACCTTGTTCTCGCAATATTTGAAAAGCCTGCCCGTCTATTCTAGGCTTCGCCTAATGTATGCTGGATGCGTATCTTTCTTTATCTATACGCATCAAATCCATGGTATAGGCTTCGAGTACCTTATAATCACGCAGCAATACCAGCATGATTAAAAAAAGATTCTGTAAGTGTGGATCATGAATAGATGGGAGATTACTTTCCAGTGCCACTGCCAATCTGGTGCGGTCTTTTAATGAAAGAGTTGACATGATTTTCTCCAATAAGAATTTCAAGTTTGCTTAAAAATAAGAATCACAAAGTGTTCATTTGTTTAGTTCAGCTATTATCTTGTTTAGCTCCTGCGCCATCTGGGATAACTCTTGTACAGCGGCAGAGGACTGAACCATACCTTCGGCGGTTTCCCCGACGATTCTGTTAATTTCATCTATGGCATGATTAATTTCTTCAGAGGTGGCGCTTTGCTCTTCAGCAGCCGTGGCTATAGAAGTAACCACTGAGGAGTTTGCCGAGGCCAGCTCAACAATTTCTGTCAGAGCCTGCCCCGATGTATTGGCCAGTTCTGTGGCTTCGGTAACAGCCTTAGCCGCCTCATTCACCTCACTGATATTGGTGCGCGCGGAATTTTGAATGGCTGTGATGTTGGTTCCCACTTCTTGCGTGGCGGACATGGTCTTCTCCGCAAGCTTGCGCACCTCGTCGGCGACAACCGCAAATCCACGGCCGGCTTCGCCAGCCCGGGCTGCCTCAATGGCTGCGTTCAGAGCTAGCAAATTGGTCTGATCCGCTATGTCGGAGATGATATTCATCACTCCGCCGATATTTTCAGCTTTAGCGCCAAGTTCCCGCATGTTTGTCTGAAGGTTTACAGCTACTTTATTGACCGTGTTAATAGACTGCACAACGTTGTTCACAAGGCCAGCCCCGTCTTTGGCCTTGTTTCTGGTCAGTTCGCTCTGCTCGGAAGCCTGACCGGAGTTCTTGGCCACTTCAAGCACTGTGGAATTCATTTCCGTCATGGCTGAGGCGGTGCTTTCCACGCGGTCGCGCTGCATTTCCGCCCCACGTGCCACTTGTTCCACCTGGGCCGAGAGCTCTTCAGAAGCGGCTGCTATCCGGCTGGAAATGGAGGCCGCCTGTTCGGAAACAGAATGCATCACACGTTGCCGCTGCTTGCTCTCAGTTATATCAGTGCAAATTTCCATAAATCCCTTTGTGTTGCCTGCTTCATCCAGCAAAGGCAAAGCCGTGACTGTGATTTCAAGGCTCATACCCGTAGCTGGCTTGATTGCGACTTCACCCAATACGGCATGTTTTCCTTGCATCGCCTTATTGGCGAAGCATTCGCTTGTTCCGCAATTAGAAGTATTGAAACAAGAGCCGCAATTCAGGCCCTTTTTTTCGCCGCCCAGAATTTTTTGGCACATATCGTTAGCGAAAAGTATTTTGTGGTCTGGATCGCCTGTAAAAATGGCGAGAGGCATTGCATCCAGAACTTTCAGGTACGAGTCACACGTAGCATTGACGCTTGCGGCCAGTGTTGAGAAGGAACCCGAAAAGGAGGCAGCATCGAGCCTGGTTCTATACTCGCCGATAAGAATTTTTCCGGAGCCGGTTTTGATGGCGATGATAAGCCTTTCAAGTACCTGCGGAATTTGCCGCATTGCCGATAGCATTGCCCCGATTTCCCCTTTTTCCCGACTGGTCACTTGGGTCTGAAAATCGCCACTGGCGATGGCGTTGGCAAAGACACCCAGATTGTGCAGCACCCGGATTAGCCCGAGAATAATGAACACGGACAGTAGAATGCCGAAAATCAGCCCAGCGATAGTTCCACCCAGCATGTAGGTCTGGCTCGTCGCGTTCTGTTCCAGAGTGCTCGTACCCTGAGCCACCATCAGATCGTTTGAGAGCTTGCTGATCTCCATAATATCGGTGTTAATGCGAATGTTTAACTCCATAAGGGTCGTATTCGCGTTATACATAGCTGAAGCTAACGTGAGCATGGTGTTTGTGGAGTTAACCATGGCACCATAGTTATTTTTCAACCTGGCAAGGGCGGCGAGTTCGGCATCGGTGTTCAGGGTCGCGCCGAGTTCATCTAGGGCCTTGCCCAAACTTGCCATCATTTCTTCCACCTGGGTTCCGTCTGCCGGTGTGGCCATGTAAACGAAACGGTTGAGGGAGGAACGCAAGTAGGCCAGCGAATTTAGCGCTGAGGCGGCGGTATTGACGCCAGCACTGCTGCCATCACTGGAAAGAATTTTGCTCAACTCTACCAGACTGTCACCACACTCTCTGGCAATGGGCTGCAAGACATCGGTGAATTCGCTGCGAAGCTGCAGAAGATTTTTTTCCAGTAAAGTAACCAGCGCCTGTTGCTCGGTAGCGTGCTGTTCCGCACTGTCCAGAACCTTCAGTATATCTTTACGCTCCGTATAGGTTTTGGCCTCTTTGATCATGTTCGCATTGTCCTTAAAGGCGTTGCGGGCCTGGGTCATTAACTTAGGGTCGCCGTCAATACGGAACAGTCGGACGGCGGCTATGGACGCATACTGGTTACTCATAATATCGGACGTGCTCACGTTGAGCCTGGCCAAAAGGCGATACTCGCCGAAGGCATTTGACGCGCCGGAAAGGCCGAAATATCCAATAGCTGCGACAATGCCGAGCAACAGGATCATCGTGGTAAACCCAAATATAATTTTCCATTTTGTAGTCATAAAATCCCCCGCTTATGTTTTTTCCTGCATGTAAGTTGCTTGAGGCGTATCTGCCATGAAAAGTTATTTTTGTTGTTAATCAGGCTGTTTTGGCCACCAAACGCTCCAATGTATGGAGCGCTCTTCGCAGATTTGGCATATCCGCTACCCCTGTCAGAGCTACACGCACAGCTTCCGGTGCGGGAACAGCCCCTACGACAAAGCGTTCCGAGTTGAATATTCGTATATTGCGCTTGGCGGCATCAACTTCCAAATTTGCAGCACTCATTGTATGAGGGAGAGGCAACCAAACATACATGCTTTGATGAGAGCTTACAAAATTGTGGCCCACGAATATGTCTCTGAATAAGGCGACTCTCTTTGCAATCTGGACTTGTTTTTGTTGTATGGTTTCATCCACATAACCAGACAGAATGCTCTCTGCGGCAATCTCCACGCAGAGGGGAGAGACACAAACCATGCTGTTCGCTATGCCTTGTGTGAGTGGTTTTACCAAATGGGATGGTACCGCTACAAAGGCGATACGCAGACCAGCCAAAAAAATTTTGGACAGACTTGAAATATAAATGCTTTGCGCTGGAAGCATAGGGGATAGAAGGTGATCCGGCGAATCGCTCAGGAAGCCTTGCGGATCGTTCTCAATGAGCAGAAGACCATGTCGCCGGATTATGTCGCACAACGCCAGCCGACGTTCATGGGACATGGGAGCATTGGTCGGATTCTGGATGCGTCCGGATACATATATACCTTTGATGTGCTGGCGTTTACACAATACTTCCAGCTCATTGGGTAGCATTCCTTCATGATCCATGGGCAGCCCTTCCAGGCGTACTCCTTTGTCTTGCGCTGCGGCTTTCATGCCCATATAAATGAGGTGATCTGTAGCGATCCGGTCTCCAGACTTGAATAAACAATGGCAGATCAACCACAGAGCGTGTTGTGCCCCAGCGGTGATAACGATATTTTTGGGTGGCACTGTGAGTCCAAATCTAGCCAGCCAATCCGCGCCTACCCCCCTATGTTCGGGTAGCCCTTGCGGGTCGCTATATGTCATCAGGGCGGATTGCCTGTCTTTATGTAGCGATTTTCTGGCGACAATGGAAAGAAGTGGATCCGGTTTACTTAATGGGCTTGCTGCCCCCATATCCCACTTTAAAGAGTCCTGCTCGACATCTATGACGGCAGCCCTTTTGCCCGCATCGGCAGTGATGAATGTTCCTCGGCCCACTACGGCGGAGATCAATCCACGATTCTCTGCCTCACGGTATACACGGACAGCCGTGCCTGGGGCGATTCCGACAATTTGTGCCAATTTTCTGCAAGTAGGAATTTGCTCTCCAGGGTGAAGTGTCCCTGAACGGACATCACGCTCAAGAGCCTCCACCACCGCGAGATAAAGTGGCTTTGAGGTATCAATTGTAGTTATATTCCACATAATGATTCCTTTTGATTGTATCAATTTCTTATTGTACCGCTACTTTGTCAATAAAAAATAATGCTCCTATATCAATTCCGCAAACATCATTTTTGGGGTTAAATTTTCAAAAAATATATTTTATATATTGCTCTGAAATAACAGGGTATATTTTTAGTATAAATCATATTCATATTTTTAACTCCAAAAACATGTCACATAATTCAGCCTAACAACATGTTTGCCGCACAAATGTTCTTTGCCGCAAATAGTGCCTGGCCTGACAACAGAGAGCTGTTCAGCAGATATTGGTATTTGTTATCTTAGAATATCTTGAAATATAATGAGATTTATTAAAAACAGAGAGGGCGGTATCGAAGAATTATTGATGGGTACTCAAAAATTGTATCTGACGCAATTTTGCGTGTATCAGGTGTAATCTAAGGGAGGATATAGGAACAAAAAATTGAGGAACACAAGATCAACATCCACGGAAAGGTGGAGGTTGCTGGGCGAACAGGCATGCCCCACTCTCTGGATATGGCTGTCACACTATCCATTGAGGGGCCGATAATGATGTCAAGCTGTTACCAAATGGGGGTGATAAGCATTCCTTTCTTACTCAGCAAGCGGCGCAATATGTCCAAGCCGCGTTTGAGCGAAGGAATGTCTTTGGGCCCGGTAAGTGAAAGGCGAACACAGTTAGGCGCTGTGAACTCCCCCACAATAAATCTGTCTGCTGAAGAAACTCTAACACCGTTTCTTTCGGCCTGCCGCTCGAATTCTTTTGACTGCCATGAGTCAGGCAAGAACAACCATGCATAGATGCTGGATTTCGTCCTGTTAACCGGGAAACCAGCCAAAGTATCCTGAAGAACTTTTACTCTGCTCTCCAGTTCTTTTCTTTTGTTTTTCAGAGACTTGGTTAGCGTACCATCGGTAATTGCCTCACAGGCTATGGCGACATTCAGTGAGGCAACCGTCCAGGTGCTTTCCATAATGGCCTGAGATATTCGCGTATGGAATCTTTCAGGCGCATGAATGAAGGCTACTCTTAGTCCACTGTAGAATGATGCTCCAAGGCCAGCATAGTAAACAGATAAATTCGGCAGCAGAGCAGAAAAGATATGTGATTTGTCGTTATTCATCCATGTAAAGGTACCATCTTCAATTATAGGCAGATTATGACGCGCAATAACTTCACATAATTCTTGGCGTCTCTTGATCGATAGTGAGTGAGCATTTGGATTTTGTGTATTCTCAGTTACAAACAGTCCACGGATATTTTGTGTCTGGCATATTGTATCAAGGTGATCCGGTAGCATCCCGTACTCATCCATTTTGATTCCTTCCAGCACAACACCGTGGCGTTGCATGAGCATTTGAAGCCCAGGGCTTGCGAACTGAGCTACAGCTGCCCTGTCTCCATGCTCAAACAAGGCGCTTACAATACTGGACAAGGCATGTTGCTGGCCGTTTGCTATTATCACTAAATCACCATTTGTGTCGACTCCGCTCTCGCTTAACCATCTGGCACCAATCTCTCTATACTTATATAGCCCCATAGGGTTGAAGTGGTTGACCAGAAAATCGGCACTGTTCGTCTGGAGTATTCGTTGCAAAATGGGGTTAACGCTTAGCTCGGTACTATGCAGGGGCATAGGAATACTCAGTTCGATGAACTCATTTTTTTGAGCATTGTTTACTGCTGGTTTGAGAAGCCCGTGTTCCGTTACAAAAGTTCCACGCCCTACATGTTTGCTGACCAAGCCGCGTTGTTGTGCCTCCCCGTATGCCCTGGCGATCGTGGCGACCGTTACGCCGACTTTCTCAGCAAGTTTTCTGTGTGGCATCAGGCGGCATCCGGGGGGCAGCTCGCCTGAAACAATATCTTCTTCCAGGCGGTCAGCAATATAAAGGTAGCGCGCCTTGGCATCCTTTTTAGGGAATGTATAGTCCCACACATTAGCCTCCTAATTATTAATCTGCGCCAATTTTTATGCTGGATGAGTTCAATGATCAGTTGCTCAGTGTATATATTAACAATCAAACATTTTGCAAATTAAAGTTTTTGGCAAAGGTTGTTTGTGTTGGGTTTTTTCACCAATCGATTCTGTGTTGGTGAGGTGGCGGCAGGCGCAAAAATATAGCCAGCAGACCAGTGTGGGCAAATATTATTTTTTAAAATTTATATAGGTACAATTTTTTGTAAATCTTATTTGTTGCCGTAAAAATGCGCCAATTTAAAAAATTGTATTAAGTCAATTCTATATAAAATGCTCAAATGCTAATTGTGCCGCATATGGAAGGTAAAGCCATAATCATATACAAGATATATCCATATATAGTTCAGATATTTAATATGAGGATATATTTCACATGGTTATAAGAACAAAGCTATTGATTAATACGGTAGCGCCAGCTCTTTTTGTTGCGCTAGCGATACTAGTGTTTAATAGCATATTGTTTTCGGATTTTGTTGATGAGGCGATGATCGACCGAGTCAACTCGGCATCGAAAGTCGCTGAGCATCATCTTTCTGACCTTAAAGAAAGAGCGACCTCCGCGTCTTTGAGTATGGCTCAGAACCGTGAAATTATTCATGCTCTGATGCAAAATGACCGCAAGACATTGTCTTACCAAACCGCGCAGATGCAAGATGAAACGGAGATTGATTTTTGCACGATAGCAGACCCAGAAGGCCGAGTGATTTTTCGTATGCACGCACCGAAAATATATGGAGATTCCATTGCCCAGCATGTAATCGCTCAAGCCGCCATAGCCGGAAAGAAGCTGACGGCTGTGGAAAAGGGCTCATGGGTTCGTTTATCCATACGTGCGGGGGCACCCATTATTGACGACCAAGGAGCCATCGTTGGAATTGTTCTGGTCGGATACCGCTTGGATGCGGATCGCTATGTAGATGAAATAAAAGAAATATCCGGATGCGAAACCACTGTCTATTTGGACAATGAGAGAGTTTCAACAACGGTGCGGCATGCTGATGGCACACGCGCAATCGGCACAACAGTAAGCGCTGCGCTTAGTGATATCGTGCTGGGTGGTAAAACCTATGCCGGGCGGGTCGATATTTTGGGGCGGGCCGCCGTGGTCAGGTGTACTCCCATAAGCGGACCGGAGGGGCAAGTGGTGGGCATGCTCCTTGCCGGGCGGTATGTTGATGATGCGACGCAAGTGATTCAGCGATTCGTTCAAAACGGATTGCTTATCACACTAGCGCTGCTGACGCTTGCTACCATGGCTATTCTTGTCATTGTCAGACATATCGTAAGACCGATTCAGACGATGACCAGAGCTGCGTCCGCTCTGGCAGTCGGCGACATTGATATTGATGTTCAGGTTCAGACGAACGATGAAATGCATGCTCTGGCCGATTCGTTCAGTCGTATGGTTGAGAGCGCTCGCCAGCAGGTACACACCATTCATCAAATCTCCAACGGCGACATGACAGTTTCTCTACAGCCCAGATCAGAAAATGACCTAGTTAATCGTGCCTTGGTAAAGCTTAACGAAATTCTTCAGGCTCAACACGCCGCAATCATGGCGGAGCATAGCAATCTTCGTGACACATCCGCCAAACTGGAAGCAGCGCTAGCAGACGCTAAAGAGGCCAACAGTACAAAAAGCAATTTCCTCGCCCGCATGAGTCATGAAATACGAACACCGCTAAGCGCCGTAATTGGTCTTAGCGAACTGACGCTCGGCGAAGAGGGGTTGACCCTGGAAGCGGAATCGAACCTGGAAAAGATATACAGCGCTGGTTCAACAATTCTGCATATTGTCAATGATATCCTTGATATATCCAAGATAGAATCCGGTAAGTTTGAAATACACCCCGTCCGCTACGATACTCCGAGCCTCATCAACGACACGGTGACACTGAATATCGTGCGGATACAAGAAAAACCCATCGTGTTTAGGCTGCATGTTGATGAAAATTTGCCAGCAGAACTTTACGGTGATGATCTGCGTGTAAAACAGATTTTCAACAATTTACTTTCCAACGCATTTAAGTTCACGAATTCCGGGGCTGTGGAATGGCGGTTGTCATTCGAGAAAGAAGCGGATGCCATTTGGCTCGTCTCCAGTGTGCGGGACACGGGCATGGGCATTACGCAGGAGAACCTACAGAAGCTGTTTTCGGACTATAGTCAGGTGGACTCGAAAATCAACCGCAGAGTTGAAGGGACGGGCCTGGGACTGGCGATAACCAAGTGTCTTGTAGAAATGATGGATGGAACCATCACTGTCGAGAGCAGGTATGGTGAAGGTTCTGTATTTCATGTGCGGCTACGCCAGACAGTATTTTCCTCAACACCAATAGGCAAGAAGGTGGCAGCTAACCTCATGGGACTGCACTACACGCTTGCCAAGTGCACCAGACGCACGAAGCTGGCTCGCGTGGATCTGTCTTATGCCCATGTACTCGTCGTTGACGATATCGAAACAAATCTTGACGTAGCAAAGGGAATGCTCAGGCCATACGCAATAAAAATTGACTGCGCAACCAGTGGTCGTCAAGCCGTGGATATGATCCGGGCGGAGAATCCGCGTTACAGTGCTATATTTATGGATCACATGATGCCGGGCATGGACGGAGTAGAAGCAACTAAAATCATACGACAGGAAATTGGAACTGATTATGCCAGGAATATCCCGATCATTGCGTTAACTGCAAACGCGATAGCCGGTAATGAGGAAATGTTTTTAAACAATGGTTTTCAAGCATTCATATCGAAACCAATAGACGTCATCAGGCTGGATTCACTCTTGCGGCGATGGGTCAGGGATAAGAATCTTGAAAAAGAACTTTCCGCCACAGGTGAGGCTGCATATCCGGTTCACAACGAAAAGCGCGATGACGGGAGCGAAAGGCATATGTTGGACGGTATAACGATTAGTGGCGTGGATATTCATAAGGCCTGCAAGAATTTTGGAGACAATGAAACTGTATTTATCGATGTTTTACGCTCCTATGCAGCAAACACTCGCCTATTGTTGCACAAATTACCGGAATGCCTGGCTGCGGAGAATTTTACAGATTACGGCATCGTTATCCACGGCATTAAAGGATCAAGCTACGGTATTGTTGCCCAAGAGGTCGGCAAGAAGGCGGAGTTGCTTGAATCTGCGATAAAAGCAGGAGACTTCGCCGCAGTGCAGGCCGGTCACTCCAATTTTATGGCTTCTGCGGAAGCGCTGATCGCCGATATAGATGCGGCGCTTAGCAAAATCAACACGACTGCAAACAAACCCAATGCCATCGAGCCTGCTCCGGCGCTCTTGCATGAATTGCGTGACGCCTGTGCTGCCTTTGATATGGACAGAGTGGATAAGGTCATGGCGCTGTTTGAAGAGTTCCAATATGAACGCGGTGGGGAACTTATTGTATGGCTGCGTGAACAAATAGATATGATGAACTTTGAAAAAATTTCCAAAGGGGAATGGACGTAAGAATGACGCTGTACATATTTTATTTATTAGTAATGTAAAAGCGCATTATACTTAAAGGAGAAAAACATCATGCTTGAGCATAAACGACAAACGATTATGTTGGTTGATGATAATCAGGTGAATTTGAATATCGGCAAAAATATGCTGAAGGACCTTTATGAAGTTTATGCGCTGCCATCGGCGGAGAGGTTGTTTGCTTTTCTGGATAGTGTAACGCCAGATTTGATTCTTTTAGATGTTGCAATGCCAAATATGAGTGGCTTTGATATTATAAAAGTCCTCAAAGCTGACACGCGATATGCTGATATTCCTGTTATTTTTGTGACAGCAAAAATTGATTACATGAATGAATATGAAGGATTATCGCTTGGAGCTGTAGACTATGTAGCAAAACCATTTTCAGCTACCCTTTTACGTAAACGTATTGAAAACCACCTGCTTCTTAGGGGACAGCAGGTTGAGATGAAAAAATTTAATGATAATCTAATAAAAATGGTAAAGGATAAAACAACACAAGTTTTTGATCTGCAAAATTTAATCATAAGCACTATTTCCGATATTGTAGAATTTCGTGATTCCTTTACCGGTGAACATATCAATCGTACACAGCAATACGTACGATTGCTTGTTGATTATATGATTGAGCACGGCATATACGCCGACGAAACATACACATGGGAGGACATGGAGTACATACTTCCATCAATTCAACTGCATGACCTAGGAAAAATTTTTATCAGCGATGCCATCCTGAATAAACCCGAAAAACTTACGCCCGAGGAATTCGAAATTATGAAAGGGCATGTGGTCAAGGGGGTAGAGGTGATCAAAAATATGAGCAAGAAGGGCAAGGAACAGACTTTTCTGAAGTATGCCGAAATAGTTGCCGCTACACACCATGAAAAGTGGGACGGCAGCGGGTATCCATATGGATTGAAAGGACAAAATATACCATTGTTGGGACGTTTAATGGCCATTGCCGATGTTTACGATGCTTTGACATCCACCCGACCATACAAAAAACCGTTTACCGTCGAGCGGTCGGCTCAGATCATTATTGAGAGTTCCGGCACCCATTTTGATCCCACCTTGGTCGATATTTTCAAACAGGTAGAACCTGAATTCATTTCTGTTGCCTCATCCAATTGCGTTGCTTCAGACGCAGTATGTGTGAATTGATGTAAGCTGTTCATATCGAAGAGAAACATAACCACTAACGCCTGCCAGGCGAGAGGTATTTCCATGACTACGAAACGCAAGATTATCATAGGCTTCACATGCATTATATTAATTTTGCTATCTATATCCACTTTGGGTTACTGGCATATGCGCTCTTCTTTGGTCAGCCTTACCGACTACCAAAGAAGCGTGCGGGTTACCGTGGCTTTGGGCGCTATGGAGACCCATCTCTACCAGGCACACTCGCAGATGGGGCTCTATGTGGGTTCCGCTGATTCTCAATTTATAGAAAACGCCCTTAAAGCGATGGATAACCTTGTTGCTCAGGCGGATATAGCCAAACAGAGCATGATTGTTGAGGAAAGTCTGGATGTTTTGGAACAAATCCGCCAGCACGCACTCGATTTCAAGCAAGACCTGACCAAGCTGTCCGCCGAAATCACCAAGATGCACGAGATCTATACTGTCAAGGTGATTCCCGCCAACAAAGTAATTACAGACATCACCAGCAATTTCCGGGTGACCGCGCTTTCAGCCGACAATGCGCCTATGCTGGCCGGACTTGAACACCTGTGGGAAGAGTTCGCTTACATGCTTTCCGGCATGAGCGACTACCTTTATACCCGCTCTGACAAGAATATGAAGGTTGTCCAACAACGTTACCTGAGTGCGCTCTCTATCGCGGAAGGGCTGCAAAAATTTATCGTTGTGGAAAAAGGTCGGCAGTTGCACGGCCAGTTGCTCGCCGCGTTTAAAACTTTGTCCGAATCCTCCGCCGAAATGGAGCGGGCGTCCAAAACCGTCGAAGCCAGCCTTGCCAACATGCGCGATCTGCATGCTAAGATAGGCGCAGACATTATGGGATTGTTCGAACTTTTTGATACCCAGATGCGTGAGTTCGGCTCGACGGCAACCGCCAGTACTCAGGCCGGCCAGACTTCCCTGCTCATAGGCAGCGCCTCCGGCATACTGATAGGCCTGCTTCTAGTCTTGTTCATCGTCATGGGCCTGAGCCGTGTGCTGCGCGATGTCGCTCGCTTTGCCGCTACTGTTGCCAATGGTGATTTCAATGCCAAGATAACGAACAATGAAAAAGGAGAAATCGGTCAGATGCTGGCAGCCCTGCGCTCCATGGTCAGTCAACTCAAGGAGCAGCTAGGTTTCGCCAAGGGTATTATGTTGGGCATCGTAACCCCCTTCGCGGTGGCGGATGCGTCCGGCAAACTTACTTACCTGAACAGACAGGTGCTGGATTACTGGGGGCGGCAAGGCAAGCCGGAAGATTATTACGGCAAGCTGTCGGGCGAATTTTTCGGTAGCCGCCCCGAGGAAAAGACCGCCCTAGACCAAGTACTGGCGGACAAGAATGTCCTGCGAGACCTTCCCGTCACCCTGGCTACCGCACGCGGTGAAAAGAAAACCATGCGGATCACGGCCTCCCCGTTGTGGGATTTGGACAGTAACCTGCTTGGGGCCTGCCTGCTCATAACCGATGAAACGGAAATTCGCGAACAGCAGGACAGAATCCTCGCCCTCAACGAGCGCATCTCCCAGTCCGTTCAGGAAGCCCAGCAAATATCCCGCAAACAGAGTGACGCCTTCGCGCAACTTCGGAATCAGCTGGATAAAACCTCCGATGCCGCTCAGATCCAGACAAAGGCTTCGGACGAAACCATGCAGAGCATCTCCGAAATGAGTACCACTCTGGCGGTGCTAGCTGAACAGGCCAGGCAAACCACGGATGACACCAGAGCCACTCGCGCCGAGGCCGAGGAAGGGTACAAGGTTGTCAACGAAACCCTTGACTGCATAAACAAGGTGGCCGATCACGCCAATCGTACTGAGCAGGGTGTGCGTGCGCTGGGCGAACAGGCCGCCGGGATCACCCATATAGTCGAGCTTATTAAGGATATCGCGGACCAGACCAATCTTCTGGCGCTTAACGCGGCTATTGAAGCCGCACGGGCCGGAGAAGCAGGACGCGGTTTCGCCGTTGTTGCGGACGAAGTACGCAAATTGGCCGAGAAGACCATGCATGCCACCGATGACGTGAATAAATCCGTATTGGCGTTGCAAACTGTTGTGGAGTCCAACCAAGCCCTGACGAGTGAAACCGTGGAGCTTACCAACACCTCCACGGTGTTGGCCGGTCAATCCGGCCAACGTCTCAGCCGTATTGTCCAGATAGCTGAACTCGCGGTCGAAAAGGTACTAGCCATCTCCAAAGATACCGCTGAACAGGCGCGCGTGGGTACGGGCATTTCCAGCGCCATGGAAGAAATCAACGACATGGCTCGCCAGTCAACGGACAACATGCAGGAATCCATATCCGCCGTGGCCAGCCTTTCCCAGCTTTCCGATGAACTCAAAAACCTGGTTGAGACCATGGGGTCGGAACGCCGCAGGTCCGAGCGCTTCAAACTTGATTCGCTGTACAAGCTCACTATTAACGGCCAAGGCGGCGGCATGGCAGCCAGAATTATGGATATTAGCCTGACCGGCATGCGGATCGAGCTGCAAAACAGCAAGGGCGTACAGCTTCAGGCGAAGAGTAGGGTCAGCATCAAGGCCGACAACGCGCCGCTGGATGTCATACTCAACGCAGTTTCTGCATATGTTATCTGGCAGGATGCTTCCTTCTGTGGGCTTGATTTTGAACGCAAGCTTACCGCCACACCTGCGGAATTGAAGGCTCTCGTCAGCAAGGTTTAACAGGCGTATCCTATGAAAAACGAAAAATTATTTTCTGTGAATAATTTTTCGGAGTGAACGCGGACAACGCGTAACACGTTGCACCATTTTGGGGGGGTTATGAATATATCTGCTAAGACTCGTTATGCAATCAATATTTTACTGGATTTGGCCAGGCTTGATAACGATAAACCTGTTCCAGCTACGCTTTTGTCAAAACATACCGGTATATCAGTACAATTTATAGAGCAAATTTTAAAAAATTTGAAATGGGCAGGTATGACCAAGAGCGTCAGAGGGGCAAAAGGTGGACATGCTCTGGCCAAAAATGCTGACGAAATCACTTTGGCCGGAGTGATCGCCCTAATGGAAGGGGGGCTGAATTTTGTTCCTTGCACCGATGAAACCCGGAGAGTTTGCGGGAGTCGCGATTTTTGCTCCATCTGTGCGGCCTGGGCGCGAGTTTCTACTGTGTTGAGCGATGAACTAACTGATATCAGTATACAGAGCCTGCTTGATGATTACCAACAGGCTGTTGCCAAAGCCGGGAATGTGGAGATCTTTCCGGCCTGCCGCCCGCGCCTGTGACAGTGCAAAGGGCTATAGTGAGCCTCCGCGCTGAGTCTGTTTACTTTTTACCGCGAGGGGTGCCGTTAAATTAGGAGTCAACCTTGTTTGTGCCTTCGGTTAGGTTGGGCTACCCCCGTGTGAGCTACCTGGTGAGTTGAATTGAGAAAGAACATAAAACTCCGAAAATCAAACTAGGTCAACTCTAGTCTTTTTCTGCCTCCTCAACCATTGCATCAACCAACTCTCCTGGGCGAACCTCAAGTGAGTTTGCTATTTTTACGAGCAAGTTGATGTTTGGTGCGCGGTATCCCAATTCCAGTGACGATATATAGCTTTTGGCTATTCCGACCCTGTCAGCAAGCTCTTGCTGGGAAAGTCCAGCCGCATCGCGATATCGCCTTAAGATCGCAGGCATAAATGTCTTTGCCAAGTTGTCTTCATCGTATTTTTTAGTCATGTCTCCAAAATACAACGAGGCTTTACAATATCGACTAACTATTGTAGGTCAATTGACTATCTATCGTTAGTCGCACTTGGCAGGGGGCATATTGAGATACTCGCCCAACCTTAACCCGTATCTAATAGAATGGGGTAGCTATGAAAAAACTTACATTTCTACTAATCGCCTTGATGATTTCTGTAAGTTTGCAAGGTTGCATTACAACTGTCCAAGGGTTGTTTGATGAAGATTTTCGCGCACAGCAGAGCGCAATGGAAGTAAATCAATTATTTCCTGAAATTCAGGGTATGTATTCATGGATGAATAACGAATTCATAAACGGTGTTGCTACGAAGCTCAATGCCAGCCCCCCAAATTTGCGAGCAGGATTTACCAGGCATTGGGTTGAATCGAATGCGCGTGAAGGCTTCCCATTCGTTCGAAGTGAAAGCAGCGGGTGGAATTATAATAATTCAAGTACCGCTGCTATTAATAGAAACTTTGAGGTGCGCGATGAAATGTTCATCGAGCTTTGCAAAAAGCAAAATTACACTGTTGTTAGATACAAATATGATTTTTCGAAATCTCTTTTGAAAGGTTTCGGGATTGAGAGTGTGACTGGTAGGGATCGGCAGGTAGACGTATCATGGCGCTATACTTATGTAGCATTCAATGAGAACAAAGAACCAGTAATGGGCTATATCCCTTTGCTGTACGGTATTTACTTGAGTACCATGGGAGGGGTCGGTAATTATAATCTTGATTCAATTTTTTTACCGAAGGACAAAGTCAATAGCCTCATGAATTCTCTTCCGAATTCTTTTATCAACGATATGGAGTCAACGACCTTTTAGCGTCATTCTTCAGTTCGTTGGTGAACATAAAATAATAAAATCAGCCAATGTATTTTGTACACGGGCTGATTTTATTGTTTCTATGGTCAATCGTTTTTATGTTTGCAGCCATGTCTATAAGTAAATCACCAATTAATAAAACCGAAAGGTTAGAATAAATTATGAAAAAAAGCATATGCTTGAGCTTTCTTGGGCTTAAGGGCGGAAGTGGGAAAACTATCATTTCAACGAATATTGCCTACGTCCTCGCATCAGCCGGAAACAAGGTTCTTGTCATTGACGCCGACCCACAGGGCAATGCCACACTGACTCTCTCGCCAAAGAACAAAAAAGATCCCGGTTTATTTTACCCGGCAATGAATGAATTTCTTCTTGATCGGGGAATTGGAGCTTTAGATGTCATAGTGACAGACACAATTGATCAAAACATCCATTTACTACCAAACAATCTTAGAGCCGCACAGGCGGCACTTCGTATTGAACCTCTTGTGGCAATCGGACAGGTGATGAAACGGCTACAGCCCATTATGCAAAATTATGATTACGTCATTTTTGATGGCCGTCCAGAAGACGCAGGACTGTTTATAAATCTCGCAATGATTTGTTCTGATTATGTAATTGTACCAATCGACGGAACATATGGCGCTTCAAGCTTATCCGCACTGCTTGACCTTATTGATGATATGAAAAATTGGAACGCAAAACTTGAATTACTTGGAGTAGTTCTTAACCATTGGATGCCGCAAAGAATACAAGCAAAGCAACTAAAAGAATATTTGAAAGCACAATATCCAGAAGTCTATGTTTTTAATCAAACAATACCAACGTCTGAACAAATTCGCCGAACTCAAGTAATGGGAAGGACGTTGCCAGTTGTTATTGGAGAGTCCATCAGCCCATCTTTTAAAAAATTGGCAAAAGAAATTATAAAAACTATTGAATCCAGAGAAAAGGAAAAAAATGATCAAAATACTTATCTATATTAACGCATACAGTTAAATTTAATGACTTACTACACGTTATACAGTTATTAAAAGGTTATTATTGCAAGTATATTAGGTGAGGTGATTTTTATAAGATGTAGTAGTTCAGACTTGATCTGACAGTGATTTCCGTTTTGACAGATTTTCCTGCTCGATTCAGTCGTTATAATTCCGTTTTATCACGATCCACAGAAGGCATTGGTCTGTTCAATTTTTCCTCCGTTATGCCTAGCAGACCAGCATTATATATTATTGTTGCCGTTTGGTGCGCAAGTTTATCATAGGCTTCTGTTTTCTGCCGAAGTTTTGCTTTAAGTGAGTCGTTTCTATCCGCGGTCGTCTTCTGCACGGCTGAGGTGGAACGCTTCTTCTTTGCTGCACCGTTAAATTTTTGAGCCTTTTTTGCTGCTGCAAAGGCATCACTAATTAAGACGAAGCTACTCAAGCACTGTCGCGTATAAAGCCAAAAAAGGTGTTTTTCAACTTCCTTGGCGAGCAGTTTCCAAGTCAACTTTGCCTCACCCCAGTGTCCCAAAATATCGACGATTACCATGATATCATGATCGGTAATATTCTTTGGCCGAGTTGGGCTATTTCCGTTTATCTTTTTCATGAGTTTTTTTCATCGCTAACGCTTTCGCGCTATTTTTGATTTGTTTTTTCTGTCTTGGTTGAGCTAATTGAATAACGGCATCTTGATGAATGTTTGGATCTTTCATAATGGTATGAAGCTCTGTCAGCCTAGCGACTGTCTGTTTATGATGCTCAAGCCATCTGTCGCTGCCATAGTAGCCCTCATTAACTGCATTCTGTGCCATAATCATCAAATCATTTGCCTCTTTCAGGCGTGCGAGTATATTTTTTTGTTTTTTCTTATCACACTTGAGACATACAAGATGTTTGCAGAATAAACAGTCTCTGTAGTGGTCGCATGGATTCATAGTAAAATCATTGATGCAAAATCCAATATCTGTAGTATGAGCCGTTTGTATTTTTAATGCTGCGTATTTATCCCGCGTCATAGGCATGTTAATATTGACTTTTTTCATAGGTCCAAACATCAGGCTACTGTCACCAACAGCAGACCGAACCAATGCCAAAGCCTGATCATCCGTGACGTGATCATAAACCACGTTTTGGCTGACATTTGCTCGTCCGCTCCATTTGGCAATATCCAACTGGCTAAGCCCCCCAAGTTGAGCCAAGGTATTTAGGTAGTGGCGGAACTGATGGCTATTGATAACAATCGGACTGCCATCAGGTTCTGTAAAACCTAGTCTGGTAAAAATTGAAGGAGAGCCATGTGCAACTCGTGCACCGAGGCCATAATTTATGGTGTTAATATTCACTGGTTCTATAATGCATTTGAGCGTATGGTGCGTTGAATGTAGTTGATTTTTTAGTACAACAAAGAGCGCCTCATCGTATCTTAAGCCGGTCTTATAAGCCAAAATTGGAAAATTTGCTGGTAATTGCCGGAGAACGGCTTTTTCCAGATCGTCAAAGCTTACCTTGGATTCCGGCCCGTGGAGAGTGATCTTTTGGGATTTGCACCATTCACGAACCGCCAGCAGATGTGGAAGTCCCAAAACCTCTGACACTTCTTGCAATAATAAAAAATTTTTTTGCCGCAACGGTTCTGTATTCTCATCCAGATAAATCATATCAGGGTGTTGAATGTACCATCTGGCAATTGTTCTAGCTTCCTCGGTTACGGAGCGTATTTTTGCCAACGCTTCTCGAACTAGTCCTTCCGCCGCCGCCAATACTGGCTTGAGCATAGGCTTGGCATATTTACCTGGCCACCAACGCAAAGAGTAGACCTTTTTCTTACGTTTTCCATATGTTGTCTCATCTTCGCATAAGAGCGGAAGTTCAAGAACTTCGTGAATCCTGCTAGGCATACAAAAAAGTATTGCCGCAGTTGAGCTTATCAGGATTTCGTTGGGCTCAGTAGCAAGTTTGTAGACCTCTGGAATAGCATCAAGAGATGCCTCCGAAGGCATCTTTTTTAACCGATCTTCGTCAGCTTTTTTACCAACCCGAACCGCGTCAGGCGGACGTTTCAGCGGGTTTTTCCAGAAAATATTCTGTGAAACCATTTTATTGGTGTTCATGAATTTTACAATTTGCTGAAATTGACCACCGATCCGGTGTATCAAGGCAGGACTTTTAAAATAAGAATTAGCTATTTGCACAGCCCTGTTCAAAATATCGACATTCAACTTGTGGGGCGCGGGAGGCAGGCCATGTTCAGCCAGTGCCGCCTCAATGACACGAAGTGCCCCTAGGCGATGACCAATGCTTTGGCTGGGGCGAAGGGCATGATGGTATCGGATGTACGCTTTGGCAAAATCTTTGAATGCCGGATGCATACTCTCAGGTGATTTATCTTTAGCTGTTTTTAAATTGCTGAAGCGAATTCTTTCTCGCTTGTTACCCATAGCTTTTCTGTTAAGAGCATTGGTCACATCCCAAAGATCCGAGTCGAAGTTTAAATCTTTACCGAAGACTGACAGCTCATTTCGGCATTTCAAAATGAAAGACTCTATATTTCCTTTAGACTGTGGAGTGAAAAGAATAATGTTGCTCATTGGACGATATCTCCTTTTTCTTTCATTTCTTTGCACTTCAGCACAACCTGAGCCACCGCCATGATCGTCCTATCATTCACGCTGGCAATTCGAGGATCAGTGCTTCTCAATAGACGCTTTCGCTCCTTAAGCAGATATGTCAGAATACTTGCGTGTGGGCCATCCATCCACGCTTGGAAATTGATGCAGGTGTAGCAAGCGATTGGGGCAAATGACTGGCAGAAATCGTGCCGACCACATTGCCCTACAGGTTTGAAATCACTATGTGGACTGCAAATAAATAACCTATCGCGCTTTTTTGCCTGTGTCTTATGATCAATGAGTACTCCAGCGAATGCCTGTAATCTGGGTGCCAATTGAAAAGCGAGAGCTTCATTGAGACGTTCGAGCATATCTGGAAGTGCTTGCACATACACACCAACGTTTTGTATGTCGGTGTGATCCAGTAATTCTGCAATCACGAGTTCTCCATGGCCTTCTGCGGCGGCACGCGAACCAAGTGAACGTCGGGCTCTCGTTGGAGTTATATTGAGATAGTCTCCCGTTCTCTCAGAGTGCACCCGAAGTGTGCTTAATATTTGCTTTATTTTTAGCGATATAGTCGTAGATGTACGATGAAATTCAAACCCTTTTGACATTTCTTGACTCGCTCGCGCAGCCGGAAACATAGGAGCCTGTTCAGGATCGTCCAAGAGTCCTTTAAAAGAGTTTCGAAGCGATTCAATATGTTCAGCGAGTATTTCGCCGATGGTTGGATCTATGGGGCGCGTGGCGAATGATTCTCGTGCTAACTGGTGACGCTGTTTCGCGCGGGGAATATCCAAAAAGTACTCCTGCTCATTATTTTCACCGACAAAGATATGAAAATCGCACAATTTCAGCCCTGCAAATTGAATCGGTCGTTGCCCGAGCGTGAGACAAAGCCAGGCCAGCAGAAAATCCTCCCGCTCCATTTCGCCCGTCTCGTAAGCTGTGTTGAGGCCAGAAAGTAGCGATTGGTACTCCAGGGCGGTAAAGGCTCCATGTTCAGGGTCGTGGGTCAGAACAGCTTCACCTTTAGTGCAACCCTTGATCCGTAGCTGTTCAAGGAGTGCCAAGCAATCCTGGCTGACTCCCGGCAACTCCATGCTTATCCAATGTTTTATTAGTCCAGAAATGTATCCCAGGAAGTATTTATTGCATTCTGGGAGAAAGGAATAATAATTAAGAAGTATTTCCGAATTAATGTAGGTCACATCTACTTGTAATTCTTCATATGTTTTTATAAAGAAAAATAATAAATATCTGAACATGCTAGAGGTATAAGATGGAGATCTGTTTTCTGCGTACCAGCAAATGATTTTTTTTATGGATTGTCGTATTTCATAACTGCATTTAAATTTTGTAAAATCCATATAAATTGTATTCAATTCGTCTTTGTATTGCCAAATATCTTTCTGTGGATAAAATTCACGCCCACTACGTGTGTAACTGACATCAGGCAGATAAGCAGTTTTGACGAGTTCTTGTCGTAGTGCGCTAGTCATTCTTTCTCCCCAAGTTTATAGCCTCTTTTTGCATTTGCAGCGAAATTTTCTGTGCTTCTTCAATTACATATCGCCTGGTATATACCGCGGCCATTTCAGAAGTTGGTATCCACCCCATCAGGATGCAGCGCAAATATTGCTCTCTATCTGGTGGAACTCCTTCTTCTTTCATGATCCGAGAAAATCTATCATTCCAGGTATGGCGTAACAAGTGGGGGGAAAAATTACTTAATAGATGTGGGTTCACGGCTTTTATCTCCTCGCATACGTGCGAAAGTCCAGAAATGGAAAATGGATCTCCTATTGAGCTTACAAGCAAGAACGGGTGATATTTGGCGTGCTGTGTTTTACGGCGACAATTATGAATATACCCATACAATCGCTCACCTAGGGCATCTTCAAGTGGTAAAGAACGCTCTAGCGTTTTTACTAACGGTTGGTATTTACGTGAATCTTCCGGATTATCTGGTCGGCGAGCGATGAGTATTTTATTTTCCGAAAAATTTACATCTCGTACTTGCAGAGCCAACAATTCTCCACGACGCACCCCCAAATAAAATAAGAGCTTAATAAGCAGTTCATTTCGCGTTCTACAAAAATGGTGTTTCCAAGGATTATCCTGCGAGCAAAGGTCAATTATGCGAAATAGTTCATCTTGACTCTCTTGAGACAGACCTTGACGGATCGTGACGCCTCGCTTCGCTCCGTCTGTTGAGAAGGAACTGAGTACCCGTTGAGTCATCGTGCGCGCCCACTCAAAAGACTTCAGACGATCAGATGTTTTATGGTGTGAAAACCATTCCAGTAACCATAGCAAGTAGTCTTTTATGTATATTTGGCGTAAGGTCGCTGTTTTTTTGCTGATCTCGTCGGATACGTTGTGAGGAACAACTTTTTTGCGAAACGGCGTAAACTGGATCGTCTTTTTATTTGGGCTGTGCTGTGGAGCAGTGAGAGCAGTAATATCGCTTATTGGAAACCTGCTTACTCGGTTCAAATTTTCCAGTTCCGGTCTGCTCAGAAAGTTTCCAGCAAGCATCCGGTGCTCTAGTTGGATATTTGCGCTATCCAAGAAATGATAGAGAATGACTATCGCCCTCAAGGCATTTTCTACGGTATGACCGGCTCTGTTCCTTGTTCGCAAGTTCATGTTGGCATAGAGATTGCCATAATAATGCAGAGTTCCATCTGCATTAACTAGAGCCCGAAATCTTTCTCCGCTACTTGCTACTATTACCTTAATTTTATATGCGCTTTTTTCCATAAATATTCCCTTTGTCTATAGGCTGAATAGCCGTGAAAATATTTTGGATATTATAAATCATTTTTGTTGTAATGTGTCAATATAATTAAAAAAAGTGAGTGAAAGTCAATACCTCTTACTCACTTTAAATTTCGCTGATAAAATTATTTTCTAGATACTTTGGCAGTGAATGACTGTTTTTTACATTCCACAAAAATGATGCACTAGCAGTCTCTTTCACCTTTCTCGTTATAAAACGTAAACAACAAAAAAGCCCAGTAATTACCCGGGCTTCTTGAGTGCTGTTTACACTTTTAACTTAGTGGTACCCTAAAACGGTACGTCGTCCATTCCGCTGGCTTCGGAAGGGAAGGCCGGTCCGAGATCGTCCATGGGATCGTTAAGCGGAGCGCCCGACTGGCGCTTGCCGCCCTGGCCCTGGCGCGGCTGCTGGCCGTAGCCCTGTCCCGCCTGGCCGGAACCGTAATTTTTGGGCGCAGGTTCGTAAGATCCCATGCCGTCTTCATTACCTGCCCCTGCCGAACCCGCCGCGCCCCGGCGATCCAAAAACTGGATGCGCTGGGCCTTTATTTCGGTGCTGTAGCGATCCTGCCCCTGTTGATCCTGCCATTTACGGGTTTGCAGGCTGCCTTCCACAAAAATGAGGCTGCCCTTGCCCAGATAGGTTTTGCAATTTTCGGCCTGGCGCTGAAAAACCACCACGGTGTGCCATTCGGTGCGCTCTACCTTGTTGCCGTCGCGGTCCACATAGGATTCATCGGTGGCCAGGCGCAGGTTGGCGATGGGGGTGCCATTGCTGGCGTAGCGAATTTCCGGATCCCGGCCCAGTCTTCCAATCAACATCACTTTATTGAGCATTTAATTCCTCCGGCCATACTTGTGGTCACGTATGATTAGATTGTTTATTTTTTATTGTTTGAATAAATCTATGGCACTGCCCAGGTCATCATCACCGCGCCGGATCGGCGCGCCGGAAACCACTGTGGGTTCCGTGCCGGTCAAAAAGGGCAGGATAACGCTTTTTTCCGTATAAGCTCCGGACAGAAAACCGTTGCTTTCGTCAACGCTCAGCGTGGTGATTCCCTCCGGCTTGGGGAAATCCTCGTCCGGGTAGAGTTGCTCAATTTCCTTGCGGTAGCGGACAAAAACAGGCACGGCAGCCCGTGAGCCGGTTTCGAATTTGCCCAGCGGGCGGCTTTCGTCAAAGCCGACATAGATGGTACTGACCAGGAAAGGCGAGAAGCCGGTGAACCAGGCGTCGCGTTCCTCGTTGGTGGTACCGGTTTTGCCGCCGACGACTCTGGTGAGTTCCCTGGTCCGGTTGCCAGTGGCGTACCTTGCCGCGTCCTTGAGCAACGAGCTCATAAGATAGGCGTTTTGCGGCGAAATGGTCGGAGTTTTTTCCGGTACAAAGCTGACCACCGGCCTGCCCCAGTTATCCGTAACTTTTTCCACCAGGCGCGGGCGCACGCGCTGACCGCCGCTGGCAAAAGAGCTGTAAGCTTCGGCCATGGTTATGGGCGGCACCGCGTAAGACCCCAGGCTGATCGAAAGATCGTGCGGGATGGCGCCATCAATGCCAAGCAGGTTGGCCCGCTCGATAATGGAAGTCAGGCCGATTTGCTGGGCCAGACGAATGGTGCAAAGGTTGCGTGAACGTACCAGGGCCGTGCGCAGCAGGATTGGGCCGTAGAAAATCCCGTCGAAGTTGGAAGGACGCCAGATCGAGTCATCCTCGCGGCCGGTAGAGCCAACTATCGGGGCGTCATTGATCATGCTGGCGGCGGTAAAATCCAGATCCAAAGCGGCGGAATAGACTATGGGCTTGAAGGAGGAGCCGGGTTGGCGGCGTCCCTGAGTGGCCCGGTTAAAATGGTTTTCCGGCGGCGAAGTGTATCCGCCTACCAGAGCGACCACGTCGCCGTGTTCTATTTCCATGGAAACCAGAGCGCCGTCAACGGCGGGCATCTGTTCCAGACTCAGCGCAATGGGACTGTCCGGCTTGACGGCGGACGAGTCATAAGGCGGGATATTGCCGCCAGCCGGAGCACCCAGCGGGTTGGCCTTGCCGCTGCCCCCAACGGCGGAAACCCAAACTACGTCACCCACTTTCAGAACTTTATCCGGCGTGCGGATCTGGCCGCTTTCCTCAGGGGCACGCTCCATGTTGGGCAGGCGGCACCACTCCATACGTTTGGTGCTTATGACGCCGCTGTATAATCCAAGGCGCAACTGCGCTTCTTTTTTATCAACTTTCACCACCACGGCTTGGGCCCAGCCGGCATTGTCCAGATCCGCAGGTTTGAAAGCCTGCGGGCCGAGATAGCGCTCAATTTCGGCCAAATCCGGGGTATTTTCCACCAGGGGCGCGATCGGGGCTGCTGCGTCCGCTGCGGTTGAATCACCGGGTGTAGCAGATGCAACCGGCGCGGTGGGATCGCCGGGTACAACCGGCGCAGCCATAAAGCGCGGCAGGGCCGCAGTTACGGCTTTTACGGCCAGCTCTGCCGCTTCGGCTACGGAAGCGGGCGGTTCAGCCGCCGCAACCGCTTCGGGCGGAAGTTGGCGGGCCAGATAAGTTTCCAGTTTTCCTATCGGCAGGCTGGTCAACGCACCTTGCCAGCCCTGGCGCTTGGAAAGATCCAGCAACCCCTGGCGCAAGGCCTGCTCAGCGGCTTCCTGATGTACCGGCTCCATGCTGGTATGGACGTTCAGACCGGCATTATACAGGGCGTCCCGCCCGTAGCGCTCCAGCGGCAGGTTCAGATCGCGCACGTTTTGTTCGCTCAGGAATTTGATCAAATCCCGGCGTACTTCCTCCAGATACCAGGCTCCCACTTTGGACGGCTCGGGCATGCTGGAGTACACCAGCGGCTCCGCTACCGCCTGGTCGTGCTCGGCCTGGCTGATCATGCCTTCATCCAGCATACGGCGCAGCACGTAGCGTTGCCGGTTTTTGGATCCGGCCGGGTCGGCGTAGGGGTTGACCTTGGAGGGCGACTGCGGCAATCCGGCCAGCACGGCAGCCTCGTGCAGGGCAAGATCCTCGACATGCTTGTTGAAATAGGTGCGGGCGGCGGATTCCACGCCATAAGCCCCGCTGCCCAGGTAAATCTGGTTCAGATAAATATTCAGGATGTCGTCTTTGCTCAGGTAGGTTTCCAGCCGGTAAGACAGGATGGCTTCGCGGATTTTTCTGATATAGCTGCGCTCCGGCGTAAGCAGGATGCGCTTGACCACCTGTTGGGTGATGGTACTGCCGCCCTGGTTGGCCGAACCGGAAATTGTATTTATTACAAAAGCGCGGAGAATGGCCTTGAAGCTGATACCGTCATGCTCGTAGAACGAGGAATCCTCAGCAGCCAGAAAGGCCTGCGAAAGATGCGGCGGCATCTGGGCCAGGCTGACCATGAAGCGCTTTTCGTCATAAAAATAGCCCATGATGCTGCCGTCACGCGCATAAACCGTGGTAACCTGCGGCGGGCGGTAGTCGGAAATTCTGGTATAACTGGGCAAATCCCTGGAAACCCAAAAAATAAGCCCGGCACCGGCGCAGGCTCCCAAGGCTCCGAGAATCAGCAAAACCACAAAACAGCGCAATAAGATACGTTTCATAAAAATAAACTCTGATAGATATTCTTGTCGAATTGATCCTGTTTACATACATTCATTCGGCAAAAGCATCAACCTGTAACGCCCCTGTTTGCCGTGATGCTGCGTCAGACATCGTTATTCAAGCCCCAATCACGGCGCAGTCGGGCATAGAGATCCAAAACCCCGGCACTGTCAATGGCAAACGTGCGCAGCAGCCCGTTCAGGCTTGGCTTTTCGGTTACCGCCAGGCAGCTTGCCGGGGCAAAGCAGCGCGGTCGGCCTTTCAGCACCCAGAAGGGAAAGAGGCGGCAGAACCAGGGGCGGGAATGCGGCGGCAGCAGGCAGCCCTGCGCGGCAAGAAAAACGCAGTCGCGCCCGTTTGGCAGAAACAATCGCAAATGATTTCCTTCATCAGGCCATATTTTTGCAATGACCGCCTCTTCGCCGGGAAACAGCGCGTGCATTGCCGCCAAAAAGTCCGGACTGTTGGGCGCGGAAACAAAGAAACCGCCGGAGGGGTTTTCCGGTGCGCCGCCGGGCTGCGCCGCCAAAATGCTTGCGCATTCTGCTTCGCCAAGAATGCGCAAGCATTCCGGCTGCGACAGCGGAAAGCATTGCGGTTCTTCCGCATCCGGGGAGGCTGCTCCCAGGCTGCAACAAGTTGGCCCTTTGGCCGCGCAGCGGGCGCAGACCGGGCTTTCGGTTATGCCGGGAATTTTCACGGTTTCTTCTTTCATTCACGCCATTATAACTACTTATGGACTTAAAATAAACAGTATATCAATTTATTCAACTTAATGAGGTTACTGGAAAATTTTTGGCAAGCCTTGAAATAAGCTGGAAGTCATCTTATAATATAAGAAGCAGCTAATCCATATTCAACAATTACTCAGGCCGCGTAGCCGGTTACGCCTGACGCGGTAAAGGAAAGTATGGAAAAATCACCCGTCTGCCACGGGATTATACCAGCGCGTTACGGATCTTCACGTTTTCCGGGCAAAGCGCTGACCGAGATTTCAGGAAAGCCGATGTTCTGGCACGTCTGGCGCAGGGCTTGCCTTTGCCCGCAACTGGCCTCGGTTACTCTGGCCACGGATGACGAGCGCATTGCCGAGGCCGCTGCCAGACTTGGCGTACCCTGGGTAATGACTTCCAGCGAACACGAAAGCGGCACGGACAGGGTTTATGAAGCCGCCCGGCTTCTCGGCCTGCCAACTGACGCGGTACTGGTGAACATCCAGGGCGATGAACCGGCTTTGGCCCCGGCCATGCTTGGCGAACTGGTGCAGCCTTTTTTTGTGGACCCGGCGGTGCGGGTAAGCACCTTGGTTCGACGCAGCAGCCTGGAGCTTGGTGAAGCGGCTGAAGCCAACTCGCCGGACCGAGTCAAGATCGAAGCTGACTCGCCGGATCGAGTGAAGGTCGTTTTTGCGCGTAATGGTGATGCTCTTTATTTTTCCCGCGCGGCCATTCCCTTTGAGCGCGATGTGGTCAGGCCAAAGCAGTCTGGCGGTGGAATCCATTATCTGCATATAGGCCTGTACGCTTTTCGCTATGAAGCTCTGGCCGCTTTTACCGCTTTGCCCAAATCTCGGCTGGAGGGGTTGGAAAAACTGGAACAGTTGCGCTTTTTGGAAAACGGCATTCCCATTCGCGTGGTTCTTACCGAAGGGCGCAGCCTGGGCGTGGACCGTCCGGAAGATTTGCCGGAAGTTTTGCGGGTAATGGCTGCTTCCGAAATTTGAAAACAGGTATCCTCAATTTGTAAGCAAGCGCCCATGCTCGGCAATTTTGGCTGGCTGGCGGCGTAACCAAGGCAGGTTATAATGTCCAAAACATTGTTCGACGCTCGTAAAAAACTCAGCAGCGTGGGTGCCATGCTCAGGCAGGACAAGGTGGCCAACGCCGTGCAGGTACTTTATAACGGCCTGCAGGAGATGATGCGCGAACAACTGCTCAGGTCCGAGCGCGAGGAATTCACCAACATTATCGATACGGCGGTAAAAGACCTCAACGCCAACAAGAAGATTCAGAAGCAGTTCAACATCACGATTACCTACACACCGGGCGAGGAAGGCGAACTGCTCGAAACCATCCGCCTGCTCATGGAAACGCTGGATTCACTGGCGCTGGAGGAAGCGGATCAGGCTTACCGCGATCGCGAAGCCAGAAAAAAGGCCAATCTGGAAAAGGCGATAAGTGAAATCGAGGCAGGCAATCTATCCGCCGCCAGGGTGCTTTGTGCTTCAATTGCCGCGGAAAACTCCGATGACGTGGTCGCTCTGGTGGATATCGCCGAAGCCTTTGAAAGGGCGGGGCAGCTTCAGGACGCCATTGAATACATGGAAAAGGCCAGACGTCTGGATGGTCAGGCCTCCTATATTCTGAACCGGCTCGGCATTCTGCACCGCAAGGCCAGAAATTTTAATGAATCGGAAAAAATGTTCAGCGAAGCGGAAATTCACACCCCGGACGATCCTTATTTGCTGTTCAACAAGGGCCGCCTGTATATCGACTGGCAAAAATGGCAGCAGGCTCTGGAGGCCGCCAATGCATCACTGAACCTGCAACCGGATTTTTCCGAGGCGCGGAAGATGGCGGAGTATGCCGCCAAACGAATTTAAGTAATATTTATAGCCCACTTGAATATTATTCCGGCTGATCCCGGCTGGATAAACAAACATGGAGGACTCACGATGAAAAATGACAACAAAAAAGGGTTCGGCACTCGAGCCATTCACGCCGGCAATGTCAAGGACTCAAGCTTTGGTGCCTTGACCATGCCCATTTATCAGACATCCACCTTTGTTTTTGACTGTTGCGAGCAGGGGGCCAGACGCTTCGCCCTGGAAGAAGGCGGCTTTATTTACTCCCGTTTGGGCAACCCCACTTCCATGGTGCTGGAAGATAAAATCGCCAATCTGGAAAGCGGCGAGGCCTGCATGGTCATGTCTTCCGGCATGGGTGCGATTAGTTCGGTGTTCTGGAGCATTTGCCGCGCTGGCTCGCATATTGTGGCCGATACCACCCTGTACGGCTGCACCTATGCCTTGCTGGCGCACGGCATGACCCGCTATGGCGTGGAAGTGAGCTTTATTGATACCGCCAATCTTGATGAAGTGAAAAAAGCCCTGAAAAAGAACACCGCCATGGTCTATCTGGAAACTCCGGCCAACCCGGTGCTGAAGATCGCCGACCTTGAAGCCGTGGCTAAAATCGCCCATGACTACAACCCGGAAATCAAGGTAGTCTGCGACAACACCTTCGCCACTCCCTATCTGCAACGCCCGCTGGAACTGGGGCTGGATGTGGTGGTGCATTCGCTGACCAAGTACATGAACGGCCATGGCGACGTCATTGCTGGCGCGGCTGTGGGCAGTGCCGAGTTTATCAAGCAGGTGCGCCTGTTCGGCGTAAAGGACATGACCGGTTCCGTGCTCGGGCCGCAGGAAGCCTTTTTGGTCCTGCGCGGCTTGAAGACTTTTGAACTCCGCATGGAGCGCCACTGCGCCTCGGCCAAAAAAGTAGCCGATTTTCTGGTCAAGCACCCAAAAATTGAAAAGGTTTACTTCCCCGGCCTGCCTTCGCATCCCGGCCATGCCATTGCCAAAAAGCAGATGTCCGACTTCGGCGGCATGATCGCCTTTGAGGTTAAGGGCGGACGCGCCGCTGGCTCCAAACTGCTGAACAGCCTGGAACTGTGTACGCTGGCTGTTAGCCTGGGTGATGCCGAAACCCTGATCGAGCATCCGGCCTCCATGACCCACTCGCCCTACACCAGTGAGGAACTGGCCGAGGCTGGCATCCCCGAAGGGCTGGTGCGCCTCTCCGTAGGGCTGGAAAATGTAGAGGATATTATTGCCGATCTGGATATGGGCCTGAACAAGCTGTAAAAGAGCTGCCCAGGTAAATTGAAAATGAAATAGCAAACGGCCCGGCGGATTACGTCGGGCCGTTTGGGTTGTTAGAAGGGAAACCCTGAACAGATCAGGATGTAGATGACTTATTTGTCATAGAGGTCGTTACGGGCCCAGTCGCGTTGTCCTGTGGCGTTTTGCTCGGTAAGTCTGGTAAGCAGAGCTTCCTTCTGCTTAAACTCTGCTGTATTGTTTGCTGTTTCCGGCTGCTCGTTACTGGAATCTTCCGGTCCACCTGGCTGGTTTTCCGTTTCCGGCGGCATAGTATGGGCAGCTTTTGCCAGTTCGCACCGGGCAGCTTCGGATAATTCGCTTCGGGCAGCTTCGGGTAGTCCGCTGTGGGCGGCTTCCGGCGGCGTGTTTTTGGCCGCTTCCTCGGCATCAATGATATCATGCGCTCTTTGCAGGGCATGTTCCATGTCGTGCAGGATATTTTTTCTCGGCACGTCTTCCAGCAATCCGGCCCGCAGCAGCCAGTGCCGTGGCTGTTTTCTCAGTCCGGCCAGCAAGATGGTCACACCCTTGCGCTTGCTTTTGATCACAATGTCTTCAAGCGTATAAATGGCCGTGGCGTCCAGGCTTATTACCTGCGACATGTTGATAATCAGCACCTTGGGCGGGTTGCGCAGCACCGAAAGTCCGCGCTTGAGCTTCTGGGCCGCCCCGAAAAAGAGCGCCCCGCTCAGGGAGAGCACCATCACTTCATCGTGTGTGCGGTAGTTGCCGGTTTCGCCGCGTTCCGTCTCGCTATAGCCGCCGGTGGCGATGTGCTTTTTAATCGGTTGCAGCCCTACCAGACTGGTGGAGGACATGTCGCGGATAAACATGATGCAGGCGGCCAGCATGCCCACGGTAACGGCTTCGGTCAGGCCAAATACCACGGTTAGCAGGAAGGTGAGCAAAAATACCGCTGCGTCGCCCTTGGGATAACGAGGCAGCAGGATAAACTCGCGCCAATCGCCCATGTTGATGGCTACCTGAATGAGAATGGCCGAAAGCACAGCCAGGGGGATGAACTTGGCCAGCGGCGCGGCCAGCAGCATGATACCAAGCAACACCAGAGCGTGAATCATCCCGGCCAGGGGGCTGCGTCCGCCGCAGCGGATGTTGGCGGCGGTACGCGCAATGGCTCCGGTGGCCGGAATGCCGCCGAACAACGGGCTTACGAAGTTGGCTATGCCCTGGGCCATGAGTTCCTGATCCGGGTCATGTTCGTCATCGATCATGCCGTCGGCGGCAGTGGCGCAAAGCAGGGATTCAATAGCCCCCAGAATGGCTATGGTCATGGCCGGAGCCAGCAGGTTCTGGAAGGTGGCGAGGTCAATGGCTGGCAGGCCGGGCGAAGGCAGGCTGCGCGGGATGCCGCCAAAGCGCGAACCAATGGTTTCAATACCCAGATCAAAATACAGGCTTAAAAGCTGCACCGCCACCGTGGCGATGATCATCATGCCGATGCTGCCCGGAATATAGCGGGCCAGCTTGCGCGGCCAGAAAAAGAAGCCCAGCAGGCAAATCGTTGCCGTGACCAGCGTGGGCAGGCTGATATCAGCCATGTGGGGCAGCAGCGAAATGATGGTGGCAATGGCGTTGGAGGTGTCGCCCAGCGTGGCCTGGATGCCGAAAAAATCCTTGAGCTGGCCGCAGAGGATGATAATGGCGATACCGGTAGTGAACCCCCGGATCAAAGGGGCCGGGATGAAGCGGATCAAAGCGCCCAGATGGGCCAAACCCATGGCCAGCAAAATAACCCCGGCCATCATGGTGCAGATGAGCAGGCCGGAAAGGCCGTAACCAGAAACAATACCGGCCACGATGGCTACAAAGGCTCCGGTAGGCCCGCCGATGGATACGCGGGAGCCGCCGAAGAAAGAAGTGAGAAAACCGGCTATGACCGCCGTGATTATCCCGGCCTCCGGCGCAACCCCGGAAGCAATGCCGAAAGCCATGGCCATGGGCAGGGCAATAACGCCGACCGTCAGGCCCGCCGAGAGATCACCGCTGAAACTTTTAAAATTATAACCGGCCAGGCAATCCAGCAGTTTGGGCCTGAACTTGATGCGAAAAGACACGCCACTTACCTCGTATAAACTTATTTTCAAAAAATATATATAAATTTCAATCAATTATGTGCGCAATGAATTGCTGTTCGGCAAGGCGATATCATGCTCCGATATTTTGGTTTTGGCAATCTTTTGTGCGACAAATACATGATTGTTTTATTTTTGTTGTTAAAATGTCTGGTTGCCGTTTTTGTTTGTAAGCTTTATTTTAAAAAAAGTTTTGATGTTATATGATGGAGCATCCCGGAGCTGATATGAGCGGCAAAAAAGGCAAAATATTAATTATTGATGACGAAGAAGGCATCCGCTTTTCCTTGCGCGGCATTCTTGAAGACGAAGGCTATCAGGCGCTGGAGGCCGAAAGCGGCGAAAGCGGTCTGGCCGTGCTGGAAAATGAGGAAATAGATCTGGTTTTCCTTGATATCTGGCTGCCCGGCATTGACGGGCAGCAGGTGCTGGAAACCATCAAGACCGCCAGGCCACAGTTGCCGGTGCTGATGATTTCCGGCCACGCCACCGTTGAGCACGCCGTGCAGGCCATCAAGAGCGGGGCGCATGATTTTATTGAAAAGCCGCTTTCACTGGATAAAGTGCTTATTTCCACTGCCCGCGCTCTGGAATTTCGCGAACTGCAACGCGAAAACCTGGCCCTGCGTTCCAGCTTGCCGGAAAAACGCGAAGAAAGCATCCAGGGTGAATCACCGGCCATGAAAAATTTGCGCCGCCTCATGGATATGGTGGCCCCTCTTGATACCTGGGTGCTCATCACCGGCGAGAACGGTACCGGTAAAGAAATGGCCTCCCGTTACATTCACGCACATAGCGGACGATCCGATAAACCCCTGGTGGCCGTAAACTGTGCGGCCATTCCGGAAGAACTTATCGAGAGCGAGCTGTTCGGGCACGAAAAGGGCGCTTTTACCGGCGCGGAAAGTGCCAAGATCGGCAAGTTCGAGCTGGCCCATCAGGGCACGTTGTTTCTGGACGAAATTGGTGACATGAGCGTCAAAACTCAAGCCAAGATTCTGCGTATTCTTCAGGAGCAGAAATTCGAGCGCGTGGGCGGCAATCGGACCATCAAGGTTGACGTGCGCGTGGTGGCAGCTACCAACAAAAATCTGGAAGGGGCCATTGCCCGTGGCGAGTTCCGGCAGGATTTGTACTACCGCCTGCGCGTCTTCCCGCTGCACATGCCTCCGTTGCGCGAACGCGAGGACGACCTTTTAATCCTGCTTGATTATTTCAACGAGCGCTTCCAGCAGGAGTACCGGCTGACCCCGATGCGTTTTGACGCTTCGGCCAGGGAAGCGTTGCTGGATTACAGCTGGCCGGGCAACGTGCGCGAGTTGCGTAACTTTGCGGAGCGTATGCTGATCATGCACGGCGGCGGCGTGGTCACGGCGGACATGCTCCCGCCGGAAATACTGGACCCGAAAAACTGCAACCCGGCCCGCTCCGCTGGTGAACGTGGCGACAGGTTGGCGGCGGGTCTGACTAATGGCCTGGCTGGTGAAGCAGCGCTTGAAGCGGTGAACAGCCAGCATGGGCAACCCGGCAGCCCTGGTCAGGTAACGAGCCAGCCGGTCAGGCCCGGACAGGCGGCGGATTTGCCCGGCAAGTTACGCGCCAATGACTTCAAAGCCATGCGCAACGATTTTGAAGTCATGTATCTGGAGGTCAAGCTTAAGGAATTCGGCGGGAATATCAGCAAGCTGGCCGAAGCCATAGGCCTGGAGCGCAGTTATTTGCACCGCAAGCTCAAGGCTCTGAAGATCATTGATTGATTATTTGGAGGCATCCTCCGAATCAAAAAATTCATCTACATAAGTGCCGATTCTGTCGGTAATGCTTTGCTGTTCCTGCCGGAGGCGTTCTTCTTCGGCTTCCTGGGCCAATCTGGCTTCTTCGGCCCGAATTTCTTCTGCCCGGCTCCAGCCGCGCATGATTTCGCCCATATCCTTGGCCATGGCTGCGGTTATGGCGTAAATGGGGTCGTCCGGCATTTTTGGCCGGGTGGAAAAAAGCATATAGTCATTGCTTTGCGGCCTGGCGATGGCCGCACCTTGGGCCATGGACCATACCAGAATGCCGGAACTTGTGTCATAGCCTTCCAGTTGCACGGATAGCGAACTGCCAGCTATGCTGGAGCCGGATAGAAAATGCGTCACATAGCCGCTGACCACCATATCGGCCCCTCTGGAGCGGGCCAGGGCCAGAGCGCGGCCAAGGCTGAAAGGACCGGCTTCGGGCGCGTATTCCATATATTCGAACACGCCCAGCGCAGCCCAGTTTTGCCAGAACATTTTGGTTATGCTGTAGCCGACGAGTTCGGAGTTATCCATCTGCTGCGTTACCCGAAAAGGCACGAACAAAACCTTGACTCCGGAGGCCTCGCTTACCGGCTGCACATGCACCACCGGCGGATCGCGCAGAATTTCGTAATCAGTATAAACTACCGGCTGGCTGGCTATTTCGAAGCGCGTTTTCTCGCCGCTTCCGGCGCAACCTACCAGGTTTAGCAGCATGAACAGGCCGATCAGCACTACGCCGGGCAGGGCCGCTGTGCGTATGCTTTGAGTAAGGGCGGCTTCGCGTCCCGTCCCGCCAGATCCGTCCGGCCTGGTTCCGGTTTTGCTGTTTTTTTGATTCCGGGCGTAGATCATATGTTCTCCCGCAAAATTATTCGGATTATTTTGCAATTGGATACTTTGCGTCAGCCAAAAATATGGCTATGACAGTCCTGTCGGATCTATGTAAGCAAGATTGATGCCTGACAGTATATCTAGTCTTTGGTAGTGCCTCATTTTTCCGTCAGGCAAGGAAGATAAGTTTTTGCCGACGGGAGTGTACTCTTCTCGTACTCGACAGGAGGCAAAAACGAAATCTGACGCAGCATCACGGAAAAATGAGGCACTACCGCAGGAGAGGATATGGCCGGTTTCAAGCAAGCGATAGAGAAGTCTTTGGGCTTGCAGGCCCTGACGCTGATTTTCCTGCTTACCCTGTTGTTGCTGATTCTGGGCGCGGCCTGGGATATTTACAGCGGCAGAAGCGAAGCGCTGCGCGATATGGAGCGCCGGGTTACGGAAGTTGGCGGCCTGTTGCGTCAGAGCATTGAAAAACCCTTGCGCCAGGGCGATGACCCCGGTACTGCGGCGCAATTTGATTCCCTGCGGCAGAATTTTCCGGGATCCGGCATATCCATCGCCGGCTTCAATGGAAAAATCACTTATTCCACAAGGCCGGAGGAGATCCGTTCCGAGCTGGGGCGCATTTATCCGCCGGAGGTGCTTGAGGCCTGCCGCCTTGCCCTAGCCGGTCAGGCTCCGGAAGGCGGGATAATCAGCCACAACGGACGCCGCAAATTCATGCAGGTTACCACTATTGAGAACGAGCCCCGTTGTTACCACTGCCACGGCTGGAGCCAACCCGTGCTGGGTGCCATGCTGGTGCTGCATGATGTGGAAGAGGATCTGCAAGACCTTTTTATGGATAACCTGGGCCGGATCGGCGCGTCTGTTCTTTTGGCTGTATTGCTTTCCCTGCTGCTCTTTGCCTGCGTCTGGCGGCGCTTCATCCAGCCGGTTCTGGGGCTGGCTGACAGCTCGGCCGGGATCTTGGCCGGAAATTTCAATGTTGGTTTTACGGTTGGCGGCGAGGACGAGCTTGGCCGGTTATCCGGCAATATCGGCAGGATGCTGGGTAGCCTAAGGTTGCTCGGCTTTGCCCGGAGCGTGCTTGAGAACATGAGTGTGCCGGGCGTAATGTGCGACAGCCAGGGCCGGGTTTCGCTAATCAACGCGCATATGCTGGATTTGCTGGAGCTGGACGGCGAAACCGGCGATTACCTCGGCCAGAACGTAGAAATTCTGCTTTACGGGCGTCATCTGTCTACCTCGGTGTTCAGCCGCATTTTGCTTGAACGGCAAAACAGCCTGTGCAGCCTGGAAGATCTGGTTACCAAAAGCGGCGGGTTCAAACGGGCGCGGCTGGACGCTTCGCTGGTGTATTCACCGGATGGGGAATTTTTAGGCGTTTTTGCCGCTATTTCCGATTTGACGGAAATCTGCCGCCGCGAGGCCGCTGTATTGGGGCAAAGCGCAGCTCTCAACCAGGCCGCCAAACAGGCTGAAGTCCTGCTGCGCGAGCTTGGCGAGTCCGCTTCCTTCCTGATCGGGCAACTCGGTCATACGCGCGAACAATCCGGCCACCAGCGGCAACTTTCGGATCACACGGCGCAGGCGTTGGGTGAAATGCAGTCCTGGTTGGGCGACCTGGCTGCCAGCGCCGCCCAGACCGCCGATCAGGCCGGAGAAACCAGACGCGGCGCGGCTGAGGGGACCGAACAGGCCCGGCACATGGTCATAAGCATGAAACAGATAGTGGAAGCCGGTTTGCAACTCAAGGAGCGGATGCGGGTTCTCGGTCAAAAAACCGACAATATCGTGCTGATTATGCAGACGGTTCAGGATATCGCCAATGAGAGCAATTTGCTGGCCCTGAACGCGGCGGTTGAAGCTGACAAAGCCGGTGAGGCCGGGCGCGGCTTTGTGCGGGTGGCTGGTGAATTGCGCAAGCTGGCGGAAAAAACCATGCAGGCCATTACCCAGGTGGGTAGTCAGGCGGCGGAAATTCAGAACGGAGTGCGCAGCGGCCTCGCGGCGGTGGAAAACACGGCTGAAAATGTGGATAACGGCGCGGGTATGGTACTGGAAGCCGAGGAGACGCTTTGCGCGATTCTGGCTTCGGCCAAAGCGGGCGATTTGCTGGCACAGTCTCTGGCTACGGATGCGCGGGAACGCTTGAGCGCGGGTGAGCTTCTTAACCAATCCGCCGATGAAAGCCGCGAACTGGCCGGGCGGATTCTGCTGGCCATGACGGCTTCGGAAGAAGCGGCGCAACGTTTTTTTGAGGTTCTTCGCCGCTTGGAAACTGTTTTGGCCACGCTGCCAGGGGAAACAGATTCCCAATCTGGGGGAGTGCTGGTCGAACTGTCTGAGGAAGGAGACCCTGAATGAAACGGCGCGTTTTGTTTGCGGCGGTGTTTTTGACGGCAGGTCTGCTTGGGGTGGGGACTGACCGGGCTTGGGCGGCTGAAGCCTCTTTTGTGGGCAGCGCCGCCTGCGCTGCTTGTCATGAAGATATTTATGCCCGCTTTCAGACTGATTCCAAAAAGGCGCACACCAGAGATAAAGTAGAGAAGATGCTGGACAAGCTTACGCCGGAGGAGCAGCAAACCTGTTTTCAGTGCCATGCCACGGGCTACGGAAAACCAGGCGGCTTCATAAGCTACGCCCAAACCCCGGCCTTGGGCGATATTGGCTGTGAAAGCTGCCACGGAGCTGGTTCACTGCATAGCGAAGGCGGCGATACCGAGCAAATCCGGCACAGGCCAAGCCCGGAACAATGCCTGACCTGCCATACCGCCGAGCGCAACGGTGATTTCAAGCCGCTTTTATACGGTGGGACGCATTAAATGGCAAAGGGGACCGGCAAGCGCCGATCCCCTTCATTATAAGGTTGATGTTGTAAGGTTTAGGTAAACGGAGTTTCGTCCGACAAATCCTCATCCGATGCACTCAGGCCCAGGCGTTCGCGGCGGGCCGCTTCCTGCTTGCGTTCGCGCGTACCTTTGGGCTTGAGACGCTCAAATTCTTCGGAGCGCTCCTGCACATGGGCGAAGACCAGAAAGCCGGTATGGGCGATCATGCGATCTTCCGGGCGCAGGCGGTCGGCTATCGGCTTCCAGCGCCGGATCAGCAGTTCTTCTACTTCCACGTCGTCAAAGGGGCCGCGTTCCAGCCCACGCAGAAGCTGCCCGACCTGATCCACCGTAGGCAGCAAAAAGGCCAGTGGCGCACCGGGCTTTACGGCTCGTACCACCTGGTCCAGATATTCCCAGGGGGTGCGCACGTCCAGAAACAGGGCATCGGCAGCGCTTTCGCCGGATTGTTCAAAGCCTTCGGCGATATCGCGGTTGTACTGGGTGACGTTCTGCCCCACCCCGGCCCATTCCAGATTGCGGCGGCAAAGCTTGTAGAATTCTTCCCGCGCTTCGTAGGTATAAACCTGACCTCTTTCGCCGGAAAACCAGGAAAGGGCCATGGTCAGGCTGCCGGAGCCGGAACCGGCTTCGATAACTCTGGTGCCGTTGCCTACGCCAAGGCGCATGCAGATATAGCTGATGTCCTTGGGGTAGATGATCTGAGTCTGCCTTTTGACGCCGCGCACCAGATCGTAAAGGCCGGGCCGCTTGAGGCGGTAGGGCACGCCCTGGTGTGTAAGTACCTCGCTGCCGTATTCGGCCTGACGGATGCTCTCCGCGCTGATTACACCATCGCCGCTGTGAATGTCCTGCCCCTCTTCCAGACGGCGCAGATAGCGCTTGCCTCTGGGGCTTGCCAGTATGAAAAGTTGTCCGTATTCAGGCATTTTGAAAAAATCCTTACATAAATTTTAAATGTTCAGGAGCTGTTTCCAAATAAATAATTTTGTTCCAAGAGCAAGGAATCCGGTCTTTCTTGCGAAGGAAGTGTACTCTTTTCGTACTCGACCGTAGCAAAAAAGACCGGATGACACAGATATTGGACAAAAGGATTATTTGGAAACAGCTCCTAATCAGCGATAATAAAACACAGCGGATACTCGCCACGCAGCGAGTCAGCCGCGCGTTCCGAGCCGCTCAGATTGCTGTACGGGCCAACTTGCACACGCCACATATTCACGTGAGAGGAATAGTAGGATCTGGCTTTAGTACCACGGTCGGCCAAAGCCTGCACCAGGCCAAGGGCGTTGTCTTCTTTGCTGAAAGCGCCGATCTGCACATAAAAACTGCCGCTCAGTTCACCCTTGGACAGGCCGCTTACCGCGCCGATGGTTTCGATACGCACCCTGGCCGTGCCGGGTCCCAGCATGTCGAGGCCGGATGCCGCGCTACGGGTAAGATCGATGATGCGGTTTTCCACAAAGGGGCCGCGATCGTTGACGCGCACAGTGACGCTCTTGCCGTTTTCCAGACTGGTAACCTTGAGCATGGTACCGAAGGGCAGCAGTTTGTGGGCGGCAGTCATGCCATTCATGTCGTAACGCTCACCGTTGGCGGTCTGCTTGCCGTGAAAATCCGCGCCGTACCACGAGGCGATGCCCTCTTCGCTGTAACTGTCAACGCTGAGCATGGGGTAGTAGGTTTTGCCCAGCACGGTATAGGGAGTGGTGCCGCGTTGGCCGGTAGCCGTTGTGGGTTCGCCGCTGATGGGGGTGCCGCCCGCGCCAGTAGCAGAGCCGCTGGATCCAATAGCCGTGCCGCTACCGCCGATAGCTGTGCCGCTCGAATTGCCGGAATAGGCATCCTGCGATCCGCCTCGGTAGACACTGGACGAACCGGGGCCGTAAATTACTTTTTTCTCAAAGCAGCCCGGCAGTAACAGAATTGAAAAACCAAGCGCCAGCAACAGAATTTTTTTGTTCATACTCGACCCCATAATTGCATTTTCAAATGAATAATTTTGCTTTGCGAATATTACGCAAGTAAGGGGGAGTAAGCAAGATTAAAACTTGAGCGGTTTGTTCGCGTCCAGCGCAAACAAACCGCTCATAAACTGAAATTTAGAGGCAATGTTAGGCTCTGGCAGAAAGCGCCCTGTGCATTTCCTGCGAAAGCTGGCGTTTTTCGTGCGCTTCCTGGCTTACTTCAAATTGCACGGCGGTGCCGTAACAGGTGAAATATTTGCTGCCGTCCGGGTGGAAAGCCACATTTTCCTGGTAGCCGATAATGGCCTGGGCTCCCTGATTGACGGCGCGGGCCGCCATGCCGAAAAAGGCTTCCTCGGAGTCAAAACCGCGACAGGCCACCAGACCCAGTACTTTACCCACTTTTCTTTCATCGTCCAGTTTATCCATGGTCGCTACAGGAAAGCGCCCGGAATTGAACAACTCCTTGACGCGATCCAGATTTTCGGTGCGCTTGGTGGGCTGTTTGGTTTGTTTGCCGCTGTTTCCGAGTAAAAAAAGCATGGTGTCCTCCTGAGATCTGGCTAAAAACTGTCTGCGGGCAGTTTGAACGCTGCCTGATTTTTTTTAAAACTGCGTTGGCAGTCAGGTTGTCAACTTACGCAATTGCTTATGCAAACAGCTTGCCAAAATACGCAAAGCCTAGCGCGGCAATAAATTCTATTTGCGTCCACCCAGTTGGCGGCCCGGAGGACAACGGGCCGCCAAAAAACTGACTGGCAGAGTAAGCTCCACATAAATTCTACTGGCGGATACTTTTATTTGAGTAGCTTGGTAAGCTGCTCCATATCCTTGTCGCCGCGCCCGGACAGGCAGACCACGATGATTTGATCCGGGTTCAGGGTCGGGGCCAGCTTGATGGCCTGGGCCAGAGCGTGTGAGGATTCCAGGGCCGGGATGATGCCCTCGTTGCGGCAGAGGGTCTGAAAAGCGTCCAAGGCATCCTGATCAGAGGCCGTTACATACGTGGCGCGTCCGCTATCCTTGAGGAAGCTGTGCTCGGGGCCGACGCCGGGGTAATCCAGACCGGCGGAGATGGAATGCACCGGCGCGACTTCGCCGTTGTCATCCTGCAAAAAGTAGGAGTTGGAGCCGTGCAGCACGCCCGGCTTGCCGTAATTGAGGGTGGCCGCGTGTTCACCCAGGGCGTTACCGCGTCCGCCCGGCTCGACACCCACCAGCTTGACCTGGGTGTCCGCCGCAAAGGGATGAAAGAGACCGATGGCGTTTGATCCTCCGCCCACGCAGGCCAGGCAGTAGTCGGGCAGGCGTCCTTCGGCCTCCAGAATCTGACGGCGTGCTTCCTTGCCGATAACTGACTGGAAATCGCGTACCATCAACGGGTAGGGATGTGGGCCGACCGCCGAGCCGATAACATAGAAAATTTCCGGATCCGCCACCCAGGCTTCCAGAGCCGCATCCACAGCTTCCTTCAGTCCGGCGTTGCCCCGGTTTACCGCGACAACTTCCGCGCCCAGCATACGCATGCGTTCCACATTGAGGTACTGGCGTTCCACATCCAGGCTGCCCATATACACGGTACAGCTCATGCCGAACAGGGCGGCGGTGGCAGCCGTGGCCACGCCGTGCTGCCCGGCCCCGGTTTCGGCGATCAGCTTGTGTTTGCCCATGCGTTTGGCCAGCAGGGCCTGCCCAACTGTATTGTTAACCTTATGCGCTCCCAGGTGGTTGAGGTCTTCGCGCTTGAGATAAATTTTGGCCCCGCCCAATTTGCGGCTGAGATTTGCGGCGTAAAAGAGCGGACTTTCACGTCCAACGAAGTTTTTAAGGTAATAATTCAGTTCAGTCTGAAAATCAGGATCCTGGCTGTAACGGGCGTAAGCTTCGGCAATGCTTTCGACCGTCTGTGCCAATTCCGGCGGTACATGACTGCCGCCGTAAGAGCCGAAAAAGCCGTTTTTTTGACTTGCGGTCTGAGCCTGAGTTTGATCCGGGGTCTGCTTGCTGGTCTGGGCGGGGGTATTCATTTTGATTCACCTGCTGGCGGGCCTTGGCCCGGTTAAGCGGCAGTGAATCCAGGCGGTAAAAAAAATCGCGTCAGTTTTCACTGCCGCGGTTCTGTTTCGCTTTCGCCGGGGTTACCGGCTGGTATTTAAACGCGCAAAAGTCCACGGCCCTGTTTAGAAGGGCCACCACCACTGGAAGGAAAAGGATTTTGCGCTGTTGTTCATGGCATTTTTTTAGTCGATTCGAAAAAGGCTGTCAATCAACAATTTGTAAATAGTGTTTAAAACCATGAACTGCTCCGTCGTTTTGCTACGGAGCAGTTCATGAATTTTAAGGATTACTGATAGTTATCCCAGGATTTTTTTCAAATCCGCTTCCGGGGTGGAAATAGGCGTGAGGCCGAATTTTTCCACGATGACGTTTACCACTGCCTCCGAGAAGAAGGCCGGAACGCTGGGGCCGATGTAAATGTTTTTGATGCCCAGCGAAAGCAGGGTCAGCAGGATGCACACCGCTTTTTGTTCGTACCACGAAAGCACCAGGGTAAGCGGCAGGTCGTTTACGCCGCAGTTGAAGGCTCCGGCCAGGGCAACCGCGACCTGAATCGCGCCATAAGCATCGTTGCACTGCCCCATATCGAGGATGCGGGGGAAGGGGCCGATTTGCCCGGCGTCCAGATCATTGAAGCGGTATTTGCCGCAAGCCAGGGTGAGAACAGCCGTATCCTTGGGCGTTTGTTTGACGAATTCCGTGTAGTAGTTGCGTCCGGGCTGAGCGCCATCGCAGCCGCCCACCAGGAAGAAATGCTTGATCGCTCCGCCCTTTACGGCGTCAATGATCGTCCCGGCGTTATCCAGCACGGTCTTGCGCCCGAAGCCGGTGGTAACGGTTGTGCCGCCGTTGATTCCGGCAAACTGCTTGTCTTCGGTAAAGCCGCCGAGTTTTTTGGCATGCGCGATCAGGGCCGAGAAGTCCTTATGCCCGTTAGCGTCAGCCACAATGTGCTTCGCGCCGGGGTACTGCACTACCGAAGTGGTATAGACGCGATCCGAGTAGCTTTCCTTGGTGGGCATGATGCAGTTGGTCGTCCACAGAATCGGCGCGGGCAGATTATCGAATTCCTTCTGCTGATTCTGCCAGGCCGTCCCGTAGTTGCCTTTCAGGTGCGGGTATTTTTTCAGTTCCGGGTAAGCGTGGGCGGGCAGCATTTCGCTATGCGTGTAAATATTGACGCCCTGGCCCTCGGTCTGTTCCAGCAGCATTTTAAGATCGTACAGGTCATGGCCGGTCACCACTATGAACGGGCCTTTTTCTACCTTCAGAGGCACCTGGGTGGGAACCGGGTTGCCGTATGCGCCGGTATTGGCTTCATCAAGTATTGCCATGCATTGCAGGTTGATGCCGCCAAATTCCATGAGCAGGCCGAGCCATTCATCGATAGAATGATCTTTGCCCAGTTCCGCCAGACCCTTGATAAACCAGGCGTCAACTTCTGCCGAGCGTTTGCCCAAAGCGCGGGCGTGGTGGGCATAGGCCGCCATGCCGCGCAGGCCGAACAG
>JAITWK010000024.1 GCA_031285295.1 Deltaproteobacteria bacterium
CGGCTCTGGCAGAGTCGTTCGGACGCGGCGCGATGACCAACCACTGGATTGACATCAAAAATTCAAATGCGGTGCTTATTATCGGCAGCAATGCCGCCGAGCACCACCCCATAGCTTTCAAATGGGTTATGCGGGCCAAGGATAACGGCGCAACCCTCATGCACGTTGACCCCAAGTTCTCCCGCACCTCCGCCCGCTGTGATTTTCATGTGCCGCTGCGCTCCGGCACGGATATCGCCTTCCTGGGCGGCATGATCAGCTACATTCTTGAAAAGGAACTTTATTTCAAGGATTATGTGCTTAATTACACCAACGCGGCCTTTGTGGTGGGCGAAAAATTCTCCTTCAACAACGGTCTGTTCAGCGGTTTCAACCCGAAAACCCGCAGCTACGACAAAAGCTCCTGGGCCATGCAAACCGGCCCGGACGGCGGCCCGGTTATCGACCGCACCCTCAAAAACGAGCGTTGCGTCATCAACCTGATGCGCAAGCACTATTCGCGCTATACCATGAAAAACGTATCGGACGTTACCGGCGTTTCACAGGAAAACCTGCTGAAAGTCTATGACAGCTTCTGCGCTACCGGCAAGCCCGACAAATCCGGAACCATACTCTACGCGCTGGGCTGGACACAGCACACCGTGGGCGTGCAGAACATCCGCGCTTCCACGCTCATTCAGCTTTTGCTGGGCAATATCGGCGTGGCGGGCGGCGGCATCAACGCCCTGCGCGGCGAACCCAACGTGCAGGGCTCTACCGACCATGCCCTGCTTTACGACAACATCCCCGGCTACAACGCCACGCCAAAAGCGCCCTGGCAAACCCTGGCCGATTATAACAAGGCCAATACGCCGGTAACCACGCTGAAAAACAGCCCCAACTGGTGGAGCAACCGGCCCAAGTATATCGCCAGCCTGCTCAAGGGCTGGTTTGGCGACGCGGCCACGCCGGAAAACGATTTCTGCTACGAATACCTGCCCAAACTGGAACCGGGCGAGGATTATTCCTACATGTATATCATGGATCGGGTGTATCGCGGCGAGATAAAGGGCGGCTTCATCTTCGGCGTCAACCCCATGAACAGCTTCCCGAACAGCAACAAAATGCGTGCCGCCCTGGATAACCTGGACTGGTTGGTCTGCTCGGAACTGCACCACTCGGAAACCACTGATAACTGGAAGCGCCCCGGCACAGACCCCAAGCGCCAGAAAATCGAGGTGTTCCTGCTGCCTTCCGCCCACCGCATTGAAAAGGAAGGCACGGTCAGCAACAGCGGCCGCTGGCTGCAATGGTTTGATCAGGGAGTGAAAGCAGAGGGAGAGGCGCGGCACTTTGCCGACATCATTGTGCCGCTGTTCAATAAAATCCGTGAACTTTACAAAACAGAAGGCGGCATCCTGCCCGAGCCGATCCTGAAAATGCACTGGACGGATAAATTCCAGGCCGAAGAATGGACCAAACGCATCAACGGCTTTTTCTGGGCCGACACCAAAGTTGGAGACAAGCTTTATAAACGAGGCCAACTGGTGCCTACTTTCGGCGCGCTCACAACCGACGGCGCAACTTCCTCGCTTAACTGGGTTTATACGGGCAGTTTTACCGAAGAAGGCGGCAATTTGTCCAAGCGCCGCGACACCACCCAAACCCCCATGCAGGCGGCCATCGGGCTTTATCCCAACTGGTCGTGGTGCTGGCCGCTGAACCGGCGCATCCTGTACAACCGCGCTTCGGTGGATGTTAACGGCAAGCCGTTTAACACCCAAAAACCCGTTATCGCCTGGGAAGGCGGCAAATGGGTGGGCGACATACCCGATGGCCCCTGGCCGCCCCTGGCTGAAAAGGGCGGAACGCTGCCTTTCATCATGGTAAAGGACGGCCACGCCGCTTTCTTCGGCTCCGGCCCGGTGGATGGCCCCTTCCCCGAACATTACGAGCCTGCGGAAACCCCGCTGGACAGGCATCCCTTCTCCGATCAGATCAGTAGTCCGGTCTATAAGTTCCACACTACGAAAATGGACAAAATTGCCGCGCCTGCCGACCCGAACTACCCGATAGTGCTGACCACCTACAACCTCACCGAGCATTGGTGCGGCGGCGTTGAATCGCGCAGTGTGCCCAATTTGTTGGAAACCGAACCGCAGCTTTATGTGGAAATGAGCCCTGAACTGGCCAAAGAAAAAGGCATCAAAAACGGCAATGGCGTCATTATTGAAAGCGCCCGTGGCCGGGTGGAAGCAATCGCCATGGTGACTGTCCGCATCCGTCCCTTTACGGTTATGGGCAAAACCGTACACCTGATAGGCATGCCCTTTGCTTTCGGCTGGGTCACGCCGGGCTGTGGCGACGCTACCAACAGGCTGACGGTTACGGCTTATGATCCCAATACGACCATTCCGGAAACCAAGGCTTGCTGCGTTAATCTGCGCAAAGCCGATGAACCGCTGACCGAAATAAGCAGGTAAGGAGCATCGCAATGCCTAAATCGTTTTTAGTAGATACCACCAGATGCACGGCCTGCCGGGGCTGCCAGATTGCCTGCAAGGAATGGCACGATCTGCCCGCCAACGACACCAGGCAGCGCGGCACGCACCAGAATCCGCCGGATCTGAATCCCAACAACTACAAGATTGTCCGCTTCAGAGAGCGCCTGACCGCAGAAGGCACGGTGATCTGGAACTTTTTCCCGGATCAGTGCCGTCATTGCCTTGTCCCCAACTGCAAGGACACTGCCGACAAGGTAGTACCCGGCGCAATGATTCAGGATCAGAAAACCGGCGCGGTTCTGCCCACGGAAAAATCCGCCGCGCTCAGCGCCGCAGACGCGCGGGCCGTTATTAACGCCTGCCCCTATAACATCCCCCGCCTTGACGCCAAAACGAACCGCCTGACCAAGTGCGACATGTGCGTTGATCGCGTTTCCAACGGCATGCAGCCCATTTGCGTAAAAACCTGCCCCACCGGGTGCATGTCTTTTGGCGAACGGGAAGAAATGCTGGTTTTGGCGCAAAAACGCCTGGAAAACGTCAAAAAACGCTTCCCTAAGGCTTTTTTGGCCGACTACCGGGACGTGAACGTCATCTATCTGCTCGGAGAGGAAAAGGAACACTACTACGAATACGCCGCCTTCCTCTAAACACTAACGCGGGTTTACGAAACAACCTTCTACGGAGCAGTAATGGAATCAACGAAAGCAGCGGGAACAGCGGGAAAGTGGCCCAGAGCGGTGCCGGGAGTGGAGAACATTCCCGATGCGGATAACTCTGGCCGGGGTTCGCAACGGACTGTGGCGCAAACAATGGAAGACGTCATTGCCAGGCGTCCGGTACTCGCGCCCGTGTTACGCGCCTTTGAACCTTTGCTGTCGGCCCAGGCCGAACTGGCCGAAGCGCTGGCGGATGCGCTGCCGGAAGACTTTGCCCTGACGGAGCCGTGGAACATCCAGTCAGGATCTTCACCCGCCGCCGCGCCCGGTTACTCGCCAGCCGCCTGGTTTGATAGCGGGAACTGGCCGGAGGGCAGCGCCGGACTATTGCGTTACAGTGCCGAAAAACTGCTGCCCTTGCTGACTCGCCTTGAGGCTTTGCAGCCGCACCAGGCCGCTCTGGAAGCTTTTTTTCTCCGTCCTGCCGACAAAAAGACCCATAAAAAAAGTAAAGAAAGCGTAGACCCGCTGATGCTGAATTTTGTCGGCAGTTTTGTGATCTCGCCTGTGCTGCGGGCCATGACCACGCAACTTGCGCGTGTGAATGGTCAGACGGTGTGGGAAAAAGGCGCGGACGGACAGGAAGGCCATTGCCCGGTATGCGGTTCGCTGCCGAGCATCGGCTTTTTGGATAAACCGGTTGTGGACGCCAAAAACGCCTTTTTGGCCGGTGGCGGCGGTAAAAAACATCTACACTGCGGCCTTTGCGGCGCGAATTGGAAATTCCAGCGCGGCACCTGCCCCAACTGTGGGGAAAAAGGCGGCGGCGTTATGGAAATATTGCGCGAAAGCGGCATCGCGCACGGCGAGAGGCTGGATTGGTGTACCAAATGCAAAACCTATTGCCCTACCCTGGACTTGCGTGAATGTGAATTCATGCCAAATCTGGACGCGGCGGCCCTGGGCATGATGCATCTGGATATGGTGGCGGCACGCAAAGGCTTGCTTCCACTCAAACCGTCTTTCTGGAATATTTTTTAACGCTTGAAATTAATTCATCCTTTTTCGAGGGAACCATGAAATACCTTATAACACTCCTGATCGTACTGACCTTTTTACTGACCGGAATTACCCAGGCCAAGCTTACGCAGGCAGCGGAAGAAACTGCCCAGGCCGGAAGCGCCAAGGCAACGGAAAAATATGGTCCGCAGCACCCCATTACGATTGAGGGCGGCACCTCGCGGCTTGCTACCGTAATCTTTAACCATTCAAGTCATTCCGGCACCGGCATAGCCTGCATAACCTGCCACCACAACTCTTCGTCGGACAAAGCGGTCTCGTCCTGCCGTGAAGTCTGCCACGCCGCGCCGGGCGCACGCGCACGCAACGCCATGAGCATGTTTATGGCCTTCCACGCCAAAAATACGGACCGTTCCTGCTACGGCTGCCATAGCATGCGGGCCGAGGCTGTACCGGCGGCTTACCCCAAATTCAAAAGCTGCCAGCCCTGCCATACCGCCCCGGCAAGCGCCGCGAAATAGGCTAATTCCGGTTTTACGCTATATGTGAACCCCCGCCGATTGGACCATTGGGCTGATTGGCGGGGGTTGTGTGTGAAAACTTCAGGATTGCTTTTGTTTGGGCTAGCGTCGGCGCAGACTCGAACCGGGATAAAAATCAGAATCTGCCAGCTATCTTTCTGAACAAGATGGCTGTTTATCGATTGTATAGTTCTGAATGGGAACCAAGGCGAACAAGACGTAGCATGTCTGTGTCTTCCAGACTATAAATCAACAGCAAGTCGGGTTTCACATGACATTCCCGGTGGCCTTTCCAGTTTCCAACCAATGCGTGATCACGTTGAGCTTGAGGCAACGGATTATCTTCAACCAACAAGGCAAGAATAATCACTAAAAGATCATCCACATCTTGAGCATGACGCGGAGAGGCTTTTATCCTCTTATAGTCTTTCTTGAAATCTGTTGCTCGTTTAATCGTCCGCTTTTAAATCCGCCATCAAGTCAGCAACAGTAGCAAATTGTTTACCACCACCGGCCTCAAGTTCAGCCATTGCTCTGCGCGTTGTCGCGTTGGGTGCTTTTACCTCAAATGGCAGGCGGCGCTCATCGGCTACTCTTACCAGAAGAAGCCGGATAGCATCAGAAAGGGACAAACCCATATCGGCCAGGGCATCGGCGGCACGTTCCTTGACAGACGTATCAATCCGCGCCCGGACAACAGAATCTTGTGTTTGTTGTAATACTGCGGTACCCATAATTTTATCTCCTTTCCATTTCACATATACCGTAGCCATTTTGTAGCCACACGTCAACTACTGTGCCCAAGCGTAGATCGTCTACCTGCTCACACCAAATTCTCTCGCCAAATTAACCACTTTCTCGCCAGCTTTAAGCTTGGCACTGAGTATTTGTCGCTGAATTTCCGTTAGCGACGACTTCCTGCCGACCCCCAGATATTTCCCGTTACGTTTTGCAACAACAATCCCTTCTCGCTGCCGCTCCAGGATCAGCGCCCACTCAAATTGGGCCACGGCGGCGACGATGTATAATTGCAATTCCTGGAAGGCATCTTTGACCCAGTTGGGGTCAAAGCTTGTTGGAATCATGGCTGAAATTCTTTTCTGGGTTCAAAAAGAAAAAGAGTTACAGCCTCTTAGCTGTAACTCTTCTGAAAAATGGTGCCCAGGGGGGGACTCGAACCCCCACGTCCTTGCGAACACTAGCCCCTCAAGCTAGCGTGTCTACCAATTCCACCACCTGGGCGAAGACATCAAAGCGGCGGGCCTTTTTTGTGGCGTTAAATACCGCTCGTGAGAAAGGATGTATATCTTGAACCAATCTGACGGTCAAGGGCGTTTAAAAAAAATTTCTACGTGCGCTTGATAAGGCGTGTTATCGGCTGGCGCTAATCAAAAACATATAAATGAGCCTGCAAAAGTTTGTCCAGATCTTGTCGATTCAGGCCAGGGGCTGGCCTGAAAACCCCAAGGCTATCCACCCGCTCCAGAAGCTTAAGATACGGTAATACCACATGGTACCACGGACGTTCCCAGAAATCATGAACGGCTATGGGCAAATCGCCACAACGCAACAATACCTGGCATACAGAAGCCACGCGAAACCTGCCGTCGATAAGCGCAAAATCGTAATCAATCTCCGGAATAATATCCCAGCAATTAACCGTGTAATTTAGCCAGTCGCTCGTGGGAACAGGTTCGGCCGGTGCTCCCCATCTGCCTACAGGGCCAATATTTGCGTGAATTGGCGTCCATCTTCCGTGCTTGTAATATACGCGAACCTCAGGATTCCCTGTCAGTTTTTTTAGCCAATCCGGATCCGAGTCTACGCTGCACAAATATTTTGCACCGCACTCAAAAAATAACTGTGTGCTGCCGCCACTACCAAATTCCAGAACATTGCCACCTTTTGGCGTGAACTTGCGCAGCAAGCTAATTTCGTCCACAGACATGAATGGTTGAAAATCGGCAGTTGTCATACAGTTTCCTACGATTCGCGGAACTTCATAATGTTCCTGATGATGCCGGAGGCCGGGATTGCTAATTCTCTCAGCGTCGTTCCAGCACATGCCTGATTGCGGAAATGATAGCATCGTACTGCACAGGTTTGCTGATATGGCCGTCCATTCCTGCGTTAACGGCATCGTTAACATCTTCCTTGAAGGCATTGGCGGTCATTGCGATAATCGGGAGTGTTTTTGCGTCAGGATGATCAAGCGCACGGATTTCCCGCGCTGCCTCCAAACCGTCCATTACCGGCATTTGGACGTCCATAAACACGAGCAAATAATGCCCCGGCGCGGATTTACGTATCATTTCAACAGCGTCCAAACCGTTTTCGGCACAGTCGAACCGAATTCCGGTTCCATCAAGCAATGCCATTACGATCTCACGGTTTATTTCCACATCATCCACCAGAAGCAAAGTGCTTCCGGAAAAATCAAGCTGGATATCGTCTGTTTCCGAAATATCCTCTTGCTTATCCGGCGCAACGCCCAGTACAATCGAAAAATAGAACCGCGCCCCTTCACCAACGGTACTTTCGACTTTAATATCGCCGCCCATCATTTCCACTATGCGGCGGCTAATCGCGAGACCCAATCCTGTGCCTCCGTACTTGCGTGAAATGCTGGGCTCCTGTTGCTCAAACGGTTTGAACAATCGCGCCTTAAAGTCTTGTGTAATGCCGATGCCCGTATCCCGCACGGAGAACCGTACAATTGCCCTATCTGCCTGGCGGCCGGTTTCCTCCACAGTCAAAGTAACCCTTCCACCCGCAGGCGTGAATTTGACAGCATTGGATACCAGATTCATCAATACCTGCGAGAGGCGGGTCGCATCACCAGTATAGGAACCCTCAAGCGTTTTTTCCCGCGTCATCGCAATATTTTTTTCTTTGGCCTGCGGCATGAATTGGCTAATCAGATTATCCAAAAGGGACGCAATATCGAATGTTTTCTCTTCCAAAACCATTTTTCCTTCTTCGATTTTGGAAAAATCAAGCACGTCGCTTATAAGCCCCAGAAGGTGTTGCGACGAAATACCGATCTGCTCAATGCCTTTTTTATACTGTTCTGCCTCGCCGCTACGTTGTGCAACCTGAACCATTCCGATGATCGCGTTTAGTGGAGTACGCATTTCATGACTGAGGTTTGCAAAAAAAAGATTCTTTGCGTTCATCGCCCACCGTGCTTGCCCTATTGATGAAATATTGTTGTAAACACTATTCATCTGTTGGCAATATACCGTGAATGAAGACAGTATTTCCGTTGGGTAAAAATCGTAGAACTGTTTCCCAGCCTGCGTGATCATGCCAAGAAAAAAGCCCTTCAACGAACGCTCATTATCAAAAATTGGCATATAAATCACGTGTGCAGCGTCAAACGCCGCCCACGGTGCTTCCGGATCAGCAGCATCCGGCATAATAGCTTTCTGCCTGTCAAAGGCCCAATGTTCTTTGTTCGCAAGCCATAATTTGTTGATCGTCAGTATTCTGTTTGTGCCAGACGGAACAATGTTGCAGTTGCCCACAAGACTCATGGATTCACCATAAAGATCCAGCATGTATACAGCGCTGGCCTCCAGTTGGAAAACATCCACTATGCCCTCGGCGGCAATCGCATAAAAGCTGTCGAAATCCTCAACCTGGAAAGTCCGTTGGGAAATATGATGGATACGCTTGAACATATCAATCTGCGTATCCAGGCGGCTCTGGACATCACGCCTTTTTTGCGTCTTCAGTTCATTCGCAGCAAGCAGTTCCTGCAACCGTATATTTTCTGCTTTAAGCCGCGTTATTTCCCCATCTTTGCCATCCATCGGACTTTTCCTTTCCATAAAAATTACCGGTATAGCACAAGCAACGCGGTGGAATAATTATGGAAGGTATTTCTCCCCCCGAGAATAGCATATTCACCAAAGCCATACATGCCCAGCCATGCCGGCACAACACCACCGTTTGATAGCGCCTGGTGCATCATGGCAATGATTTCATCTTTAATCACTTTATTAAACAGAAAACGACCGCGCGCAAGGCAGTCTGTCTGAAATACAGCCACCGGAACACCAGCGCCGATTTGCTCTTTTAAAAATTCAAGCGAACGTTCCTGCTCTGAAAAAATCAAATCTTCATCGCGTTGCGTCAGCCATAGCTTTGTGCCTGCCTGAACTGTCGCGGGATAATGGATCGTACCATTGGAATCATACTTTGTAATGACCCGGAGTATGTGCTGATTACCGTATTCTTGCGCAAGTGCCTCCGGCAATTCTTCGGCGAGTGCGCCCACCGGAATGGTCTCACCGCATATGGTATCCGGCGCGGGCTTTAGTCCTAACCTGTCGGTAAAAACCGTCCATGCGGGGCGGCCGTCGAATTCTATGATCTTGTTTCCGTCTGCTTTGGTCACGATCATTGGTTCGCCATACGCGGTAAAACCATGCGTTGCGCGCGTGACCGCCTTAAGGCTCGCATCGTTGAACGCCGCCGCCCATGCGCCGTGTTCCGTCAAAGCTTCTCCGGTATATTGCTGACTGACAAGACCGCGCATATTGTCAGAAGATGTGCCGCCGAATATCGTGATTTCTTTACCGAAGGTTTCTTCAAATGCATTTACCACCAAATCGTTAGCAATATCGATGCCCGGACAAAGCAAATAGATAATCGTCGCGTCCGGCGCTTTATCATGCAGCGCACGCGCCAGTTCCAATCCCTTTTCATAAGAGTTATGGCCAAAAATATCATCCACCCCGGCATACGCAAATTCTTCCTGTGGTCCGCAAACCGCCATCATGGCAAGATCGCTCATGGACTCACCCACGCCGTCGCGGCCCGTTACTCCACTGCAGGAACTTCCCAGCGTAACATAATTTTGCTCCCCCGCCTTTTGGCGTACCGAGGCAGCCAGCCTGTCGAGCTTATGTCCCAACGGGGCATTGATAATAACCGCCCTCAAATCGTCAGGAACCTGCCCTCCGAATGCAATATCAAAGCACTCGTCTATCGCCCGCTGACTGTTTGCTATGCGCACATTTGCCGAATAAAATCTGATCATGGCACCCCATCCTTTCATCGATTATTCAAAAACATTGTTCTCCGCCAATATAAGCGCCGATTAAGCGCTTTACTGTCTAAGGCAATGGGTGTGCAGGGTGTTTTACCCGCTCTCTAGTGTATTATTGGCATTATAATATCAATTTAACGTATGGACTACAAGGCAAGATCAAGCCGCATCGCCGGGATATGCTGTGACTATCAAAACGAGCAAAAGAGAAGTCCGCAAGGATTTTGATGACTTGCGGACTTGTGGTATTCTCTGGTTTAGAGGGCACATCCGATAAGCTTATATATTACATTGAAATAATATAAAATGCATGTCCGTTGCGGGGAGCCATCAAAAACAGGGACATGGATAAAAAAGAAAAACCGGGCTTAAATTGCCCCCGCTCAACCTCGTCCAAGCCAATAACAAAACAACGGTGCCGGAACCCGCATGATGCGGGATTGGGTGCCATTTAAAACCATTGGCCCAAAATCATCCGCAGATTTGACAATTACAAAACCATGCGGGGGGGTCTTCGTCTCCATAAACTCCATAAGTCCCTTCAAATCTCCAACCCCGCTATGCTGAGCCCGATACTTCACCTCAAAGGGAATGCTCACGCCGTCAGCTTCAGCGATGACATCTACTTCATGAGCCTTTTTTCCGCGCCAGTAAGAGAAATGGACATTTTGCGCATGGGTGTGGGTGAAGAGATGTTTGAACACCGCCGTTTCAGCAGCCGCCCCCAGAGCGGCGGCATCTTCCAACAGGCTTTTGCCCTTGAGCATGACAGCCGGAGCAATGGCGGCATCGGCGAGGTAAACTTTGAAGCGCCCCCGCAATACATCCTTGCCGTAGCCATAAGGCGGCAGACGGTAAATGAGGTGAGTGGCCTCAAGCAATTCGATAAAACTTTGAGCTGTGGGACGTTTTACCTCCAGATTGGCGCACAGGTTAGGCATATCCAGAAGGCCGCCATCATGAAGGCAGAGATACAGGAATGTATGTTCAAGATCGAGAACCCTCCGGACGCCAAAAAGCGCGGTCATGTCACGCTTGAGCACTTTATCGATAATATCTTCCCGCAACAGCCTCTGCCCCTGGGGGATGCTCTCTATAAGCGCCGTCTGCGGGAAGCCGCCGCGAAGCAGATATTCATGGAAATGTCCGGCATACTTCCCGGCCACTTCCCGGCAATAGTAAAAATTGCGTGGCTCCCAAGCAAAGAACAGGTCATCAATACTATTCAAAGGAGGAAGTTCCGGCAAAGGCACTTTTTTTAGTTGAATGTATTCGAAAAAGGATAAGGTCGGCAGCTTGATAGTATGCCAGCGTCCGACCCCGGACTCCAGCCCGGCTTCGGCTAGAGGCATGGCGGAACCAGTAAAGGCGATTCTTCTGTCTTTTTGGAAATCCACTTGCAGCTTGATCCAGGTACCCCACTCGCGGATGAACTGGGCTTCATCCAAAAACAGATACTCTTGCCCGTTGGCGGCGGGCTCGCGCTCCCGCCAGGCTTCCAGAACGGCGTCAATACCGGCCAGCTTGAGCAACGGGTGGTCAAAGGTGGCATAGAGTATATTTGATGGCGGTACGCCCTGATCCAGTAATTTTTGCACCGCCTGGAGCAACAACGTTGTTTTGCCTACTTGGCGGGCACCAGAAAGTAACACTGCGCGTGGCGCTGGCGGGTTTTCCACCCATTCGAACAGTTCGGCAAAAACGGTACGATGCCAAGGCGACACATCGGCTATTGGCTCCCCACGCCACCAAGGGTTAAATTGGGAAAGCACGGCAACAAGTTCATCACGAGATATTTTCATGAGGAAAAATTAATAAAACATACATTTTAATGCAAGTATATTTATATAAAAATATCAAAAAAGTTAATTTACCTTTTCTTTGGTGTAAAATCGATCGGTAATCATCCCATTTCTATCCGCTATCGCCGCCTTCATCCAGCACATTCTGCCTTAAATCCTTTGCGTTCAAGCTACTGATGGCGGATTTTCCTATGCTCTGTTCAAGCCGCTCACGAGCAACCTTTGCAGTCTCCGCGCCTTCTTTTGCAACCTCCGCGCTTGCCTTGAAGCCGACAGGTCGGCGCACAATGGAAATATCTGTGGCCGCAACTTCGGCCAGCATACCAAGCACAAGCTCCGTGTTGGTCATATTGTCGCGCAGGTTTTCTTTGGTCAGTCCTTTGAACCGTCTGTATTCCCGCGTGGTCATGCCGCTCCACGTTTTGCTCATCAAATCTGTGAGGGAGGCATATTCTTGCCCCTGCTGAACGCCGCTCTTGTCCCACTCATCGGTCAGAGACTTGCGAACTTCAATAGTTTTAATGCGCTGGTTGATCCAGGCTTCGCTATATCCCAGGCGGCGGTAATTCTGGATGGCGCGGTCAAAGGAGAGTTCAGGATCAATCGTTTCGTCAAGCCGTTCTCTGCCTACCTGGGCAAGCCACATCTTGAAGGGTTCCGCCTTTTTACTGGGAATGGATTGAACGAGGCGCAAAATCTGTTCGGTGTCGGCTACGTCGGTGAGGCGCTTCTTTCCGTCAGAGGCGACCATTTTGAACTGTTGACATTTTGTCAACAGTTCAGAACCTTCCTCATTGAGCCGCTGTTTCAGCTTGCCCCAATACAGGGTTGCGCCACGGGAGGTTGACTGGTCAGTCAAGACACCAACAATATCAACTATGGAAAACCACCATTTTTCATTTTCCTCGTCCCATTCGGCACGAACCTGGCGTGATTCAAACAGCTTGATGGATTTTTCTGCGTCATTCATGGGGAACCCTTATCTTTTAGCGTCAAAGCGTCTGTGATATCGTGTTTATATGTATAAACAAAATGTAAAATTTAGTCAACTCGGTGAAGCTATCTAGATCTCCTTCAAAGAAGGGGCAGGAGTAAAAAACAAGTCCCGCAAAACCTTTTTGGCTTCGCGGGACTTCGTAATGTTCCTAATGGTGCGGGGGACGGCGTTGAAATTGAGGATAAACATATTGATTTTATTGTTTAAGATGAATTGACACTTAGAGATTTACCAGCAATTTTACCAGCAAAATAGTTTCCACAATTCGATCCTGCTTTCCGCACGCTAGTTCGATCCTGCTTTTGGCACCTTAGTTCAATCTCCGTTTAAGCATTCAAAAATCAATTCTGCCAGAATGCCCTTATCGCCGCTGATAGTTCCCGCCATGTAGCGTTCATATACTGCGGCATTATCCGGCGGGTTGAGATTGAGCTTCCAGCCCTTTTCCAAGGCCAGCAGACGGAGCAATTCGCGCTGGGCGCGTCCGTTGCCTTCTCTGAATGGATGCAGATAGTTTACGGAATCCAGAATTTCCGCCAGCTTGCGGGACAATGCTTGCTTATCATCACGGTTGATGCGCTTATACGCCGCAATCAGGCTGTCGATATGCAGGAGTGCCGTATCAAAACGCTGTAAAGGGAAAAACTGCTTGCCGCCCTTGCTGATTTCTACCGTCCTCTTTTTCCCGGCCCATTTGTAAATGTCCTGAAACAAATAACGGTGGATGGCAAAAAGCGTGTCGGCGCTTTCAACAAGAATCGGATGCGCTCGTAGCTCTTTGGCGCGTCTCGCGGTTGCGGTTGTTTCCGCAAAGGTCAGTGCCTTATAGGTACTGATATTTTCAAGGTTCCGCAGAACGCCCGTTTTCGGATCTGTGTAGACATAATCGGGGTCAACATATTTGTAGTCATTCGACATACGATTCATCCACAGCAGCGCGAACGACATCCTTAAAGGTAATTTTTCCAAGGATATAGTCGCGGATAATCTCTATACCCTTCTTCGTTGGCTGATAGCCCTCGAACATATTCGTGCCGATGGCATCCGCCGTGCTTTCCAATACTTCTAAATCAGGAAAAGGCACCCCCATGATGGTAAGCGCGTCACGGTCTATGGTTATTGGCGTGTAGGGCATTGGCTACGCTCCTTGGTGCGTTCTTAATGGCATAATAGCAGTTGAAGACATAGGCGACAAGCGTACGCAAAAAGTCCCGCAAAACCTTTGAGGCTTTGCGAGACTTCGTAATATTCCTAATGGTGCCGGGGGACAGGATTGAACTGCCCACACGCGGATTTTCAGTCCGCTGCTCTACCAACTGAGCTACCCCGGCAAGAAAGTTCGGTTTATACAAATGCCGAAATAAAGGCAAGCATTTTATCAGGCCGGGAGCAATTTTTTATCGCGCCCGGCCTTTTGAGTTTTTTATCGCTTATGCGGGCGCTATCAATCCCAGACGCGCTTGTCTTCAATCAGGCGAATCTGCGGCGGCAGCGAACCCGGTTCCAGGGTCTTGAGATCCGGGCGCAGCTTGATGCGCTCACGGAAGGAGTGCAGCAGCTCTTCTTCGCGCTTGAAGTTGTTCACTTCAATAAAGAGGGTCATTTCGTCAATGCCGTTGGGGTTGGTAACCTCAATCTGCCAGCGCTTGATTTCCTCAAAGCGGGACATAACCTGTTCCACCTGATGCGGGTAAACAAACATACCCTTGATGCGGGCCGTGGTATCCACGCGGCCCACAATGCTGCCCAGGCGGGGGCTGGTGCGTCCGCAGGCGCAGGGAGCGCGGTCGATGTAGGAAAGGTCGCCGGTGGCCAGGCGGATCAGCGGGTAGGTTTTGTTAAAAGCGGTAACCACCACTTCGCCCACTTCGCCGTCCTTGAGCGGAATGCCGGTATCCGGGTGGCAAATTTCCACATAGGTGCGGTTGGAGATGTGCAGGCCGTTCTTGTGGAAGCATTCGTAGCCGATGCAGCCCACGTCGGCCGTGCCGTAACCCTGACGCATGATCACGTCGAACTTCTTTTCAAGCTGCGAGCGCATTTTTTCCGAGAACTTTTCGCCGGTAACAAACGCCACTTCCAGGAAAAGATCCTTGCGCAGGTTGATGCCCTTTTCCTCGGCTTTCTGGGCCAGGTGCAGCAGGTAGCTGGGCGTACCGATATAGCCGGAAATGCGCAGCTTCTGCATGATTTCAAGCTGGGTCAGGGCGTTGCCCGGCCCGGCGGGCATAACGGCGCAGCCCAGGTTGCGCAGCGGCTCTTCAAATACCAGGCCAGCCGGGGCCAGATGGTAGTTCAGGGTAATTTGCGCGATGTCGCCGGGGCGGAAGCCGATGGAGTAAAAAGCCTCGGTATAGCCCCAGTAATCGTCGGCCCGGTCTTCCGGGTCAAAAATCGGGCCGGGGGAAAGATATACCCGCTTCAATTCGCCCAGATCCTTGGTCAACAGCCCGCCCAGGCGCGGCCCCATGGATTGCAGAAAGATCAGCTCTTTCTTTTTGAGGATGGGGATGTGCTTGATATCGGTGAGCGACTTGAATTTATCGACATTGAACTGGGCGCGGTCAAAGCGCTTTTTCACGTCCTCGGAATACCGGTAGGCGTAGGAAAGCAGTTCCTTGAGCTGGATCAGATAAAACTGCCTGCGTTCGCCCTCGTCCAAAACTTCCTTGCGGCTGTAAATGCCTTCGGTGCGGTCTTTACGGGTCATATTAATTTTCTCCTGAAAAATCGAAACTCTTTTTGAGTTGTAAAGGATTTAAACAAGCGAAAAAAACTTTGCAAGGATTATTTTTTAATTAAACGATTACAGATTGTTAGATATATTTTAATTCTGATAATATTGGTCAGATATTTTGCCCTGACACAATTATTTACCAATAATCAGGGTGTTGCAAACCTGAAATTATTGACGGCACGCTTGAATTAAGACATTTTCCGCGCTACAAATTTTGCGCTCCTGCAATAACCGCAACCCGTGCAGAAGCACGGTAATACCATAAAACAGAATGCGGCGTACCAGTTTTCTCCTTCCCGGCCTCGGTATGGGGCTATTATACTGCTCCCTGAACATAGGGTTAATCCTTATCAATTTACGCCGTGCGTCAGGTATTCCGGGAACCGGCAAGGGCGACCCCGCCGCTTTGCTCCATTTTGCCATGGTCGCCCTGATGGCGCTTGGGCTGTCATTCGCTCTCAGAAAAGGAATGGGGCGGCTTCGTCCGCTGGCCGTGTTTTTATTGGTAGCGGCGCTTTTTTGCGCGTTTTTGCCTGCACTGCCCGCAGAAATATTTGCCAATCTGCTCAGTGGTCGCCCACCCATATTGGCTTTATGCATGGCCCTGTTCATGCCTGTAAGCTTTTTCCTGTTTTTCCGGGCCGTGCCAAACGGCAGAGAAGGTTTTGCGTTCGCGCTGGTTCATGTGGGCAATGAACTTTTGTGGACGTTGCTTTTTCCCCTGTTCAGCGCCGTTTCTGCGCAGGCTCCCGCCGCGCTGATCACATATATCTATTATCTGAACTGCTGGGTGGTTGGGCTTGCGGGGTTCTGCCTTGCCATAGCCTTTGGCTACGCTGTGCGGGAATCTGCCGCCGCGTCTGATCATATTGCGCCGCCAGTTTCAGCCGGCCCCCCCCTGCGGGGAAAATGCATTGCGCTGTGTCTGGCATTCGCGACAGGCATAGGCATTTTCGCAATTACCGGCTTCCATATGGGTTCCTTCATGCCCAAGGCGGTCATGACCCCGGAGCTTTTGGGACTTCCCTATTTTGTCCTTCTGTTTCTGCTTCCTGTAGCCGGGCGCTTTCTGGACGCAAGGCCGGACAAACTAATGCTGCTCTGTATTCCCGGCCTTGTGGTGCTATTTTGCCTTAACCTCGCCTGGCAAAATGGCCTGATTGACCGGATGAGCCTGTATTACCCGCTCAGCATCGCGCAGCAGATCAGTTTGCTTATCTTTTACACCACAACGGCCAGAATGCTGAAGGGAAAAGCCCTTTTCCCCTTTATTATCTGTTTGGGGTATTGCCTGCATGTCGCGCATTTTGGCGGTGTGGCTTTGCACGGGCTGGTTCAGGATATGAATATGCCCTATGGCGTGACGGTGGCATCCCTGTTGCTGATAGTGGGAACAGCGATCTGTTTATGGCGTTTCCACGCAGCTCTGGTGAAGAAACCGGAACTGTGGCCCGTGGCGCAAAATGCCGATACTTCCGCGTTCCTGGCTGAATTTGGGGCAGAGTATGACTTGGGGCAAATGCCGGGGCAAATTTTGGAACCGGATTCCGGGCAGAATCCGGAGCGGATTTCGGAGCCGCCAGTGCGGAAGCAGGACTATACCGCTTTTGGCGTGCGCTTCGGGCTGAGCGAGCGGGAAATTTTGGTTGTGACCATGCTGGCGCAAGGCCATTCCACCGAGGGCATAGCCGCCGATATGAATGTGGCGGAATCCACTGTCCGCAACTTCGTTTCCCGCATATTGCGAAAAACGGACACAAAAAGCCGCGCCGCGCTCATGGAACTTTTCACCGCGCAGGGACGGACGGGCGCATAAGACAAGCGCAGAAGCAGCAATAGTCGCAAAAATCACCAAAAATATACTTCCATATATTTCAGCAAATTATCCAATGTGTCTACAAGCGTCTACAAGCCTGGCTCTTGATTTTTTCCGCGAATTATAATTTACAATAGTCAAATATTTTATATGCGCCGCACTGTATTCGGCAGCGCATTTTTTGCTGTTCCATTTTTTATAAAGGATTGGTTACGCCATGATCCGCATGACAAGCCACCTGTGCTGCTTCCGTAAAAACGCCGGGCGCTTCAGTCACCTGCTGGCGTTTACCCTGATTCTGGCCCTGATCCTTCCGGTTCCGGCGCTCTCCGCTCGGCCCGCTCTGGCCGCAACAGCTATTATTCCCGATTCAAAGGACAATGTTATCGGCGCGGGAGAAGCGCTGGATGTCGAGGGCAATCTCGTCGTCGGGGAGTATGGCGAAGGTGCGCTCTCCGTCACGGGCGGCGGCATGGCCAGGGCGGGGAGCGATTTCGTTATTGGGAACTACGCCGGTTCCAGCGGCACGGTTACGGTGAGCGGCGCGGGCTCGAGCCTGGAAGCGGTCGGCAATATCATCGTAGGCCGCGAAGGCGATGGCATTTTGAATGTTGAGAACGGCGGCGCGGTAACGGGCACAGGTGTCCTTGTTGGCACTAATGGTCAGGGCATGTTGGCCGGAACGGGAACGGTGAATACGAGTGGGAATATTTTTGTGGGCCACAACGTAATTCCTGCTATGGGTATACTTGCCGCAGGCGATGCAGGAAATCCCACCGGAACCCTGACCCTGAACACAAACAACTACCTGTTTCTGGACGAGGGAACGGTTCTGCGGGTGAACGCGGACGCAGACGGCAACACCAGCCTTATCCAGGTGAGCAATAGGGTGACTGTCAGTACCTCAAACATCAGCAGCGGGCATACCATCGATTTGACCAGCCTGCGCAGTATCAACGACAAGGCCATACTCACCGCCGCGGGAGGCATAAGCGGCGATACTCCAACCTGGAGGTTCACCCTGAACGGCGTCCCTCTTAGCGATATCCTGGCCATGAGGAACAATCTCAATACCCCGAACACCCGCTTCTCAGGGGATCCTGATCTGTCGATCACCCATAACGGGAACTCGCTGAACCTTACCGCCGACCTGAAAGCACAAAACAAATCACTATATTGGAAAGGCGGCCAAGGCTGGGCCTGGAACATGACCGAGCAAAACTGGCGCAATCCCAGTGATACCGAGGCAGATTTCTTCCTCATCGGTGACGCGGTGCACTTTTCAGGCGATACGGCCGACGCACCAATCACCGGCAATGGCACCGCTTCTTTTATGGATGTGACCAACGGAAGATGGGTATTTAGCGGCAATATTGTTGTGAATGACAGGTTGTGGGTAAATAGCACCTACCCGACACTGCCGGGGGGACATACGCATTCCCTGGAACTTATTGGCAACGCGGACGTTACTCTCTCCGGCAACAACAGCTTTCGTAACGGTATAGAAATTACCGCCAGCAACAGCACGCTGCGGCTCATGAACAAGAACGCCGCCGGAACGGAGCGCATTGACAACGCCGGAACTCTGGTGCTTGATTTTGACGGAGCCTTTGCCAATACCATAGCGGGTACGGGCAGCCTGACCAAGGAAGGCACGGGCACGGTTGATCTGACCGGCGATGTGGAAGCTGGCGCGCTCAACATCGCTGGCGGCACGGTCGCCCTGACCGGCACCCTGGTTGCCGACACGCTCAATATCGCCACCAACGGCACGATGGAAATAAGCCGTAGCGCCGCTTACGCCCTCAACCCCGCCCTTTCCGGCGATGGAATAATGGCCTTTGATCTGGGCGGCAATGCGCTTACCTTCGACAAATCCGGCAACAGCTTCACCGGCACGCTGGCGCTGGAAAATACCAGTCTCGCCATATCCGGCAACGCTGCGGGCACGCTGGCCAATTCCACCCTGCGCCTGGGCAGCGGCGCGACAGCCCTTGTGGATACGCCGCAAAGCATAGGCGGTCTGGATTTTGACGGCGGCACGCTGGATTTGAGCGACATTGTCAACCCCGGCGCAATTGATCCGGTTACGGCCCTTAGCGTTGATACCCTGGATGTGGCGGGCGGCGGCGGCACGGTCAGGGTTGACCTGACCAGTCTGGACGGCATTGACACCACAGTGACCGGCCAGGGCAATTTTTATGACTACGCGGGGGCGAGTTCCAGCCTGTACCAGAAGCAGCTTGTGGACGCCGGAAGCGTTAGCGGAAGCGGCAGCCTGCTGGTGCTGGACACTTCCGATGGTACGGACTTGACGACCGGCAAACAGCAAATCCGCGACATCACGGACGGTGCAAATACCGTTGGCAAGGCCACCTTTGACTATATCGCCGGAGTTGGCGCGGACGGCGTTTACCTGGGCTACGGCCTGAGCGAACTGGAAGCGCTGGACGGCCAAAGCGTCACCCTTGATTCCACAGGCAGCAGCGGGGGCGCCACCGGCACGCCCTCCATCAACGCCAAACTGACCGGCGCGGGCGGCTTCACCTTTACCGGAGCGCAAAACGCCACGGTCGGCAAGGCTGACAGCGACTACACGGGCATGACCACGGTGGACGGCATAAACCTGACCATGCTTTCCAACAACGCTTTCGGCGCGACCTCAAATCTCGTTCTGGATAACAACGCCAAAATCGACATGAACGGCAACTCACAGACCGTGGGCGGACTCACAGGCGGGTCCGGTACTGAAATCGCACTCGGAGAACTGACCGTTGCTATCGCCGCGCCAAACATCACTGGCTACTTCAACGGCGTTCTTTCCGGCAGCGGCAGCCTGACCAAAGACGGCGCGGGGAGCCTGACCCTTACCGGCACGAATACCTATACCGGCCTTACGGAAGTCCGCGCCGGAACCCTGGCCCTGTCCGGAGCCGGAACTCTGGGCGATAACGGTTCGGGCGGCTTGTCGCTTTATGACAGCGCCATTTTCGATTTCTCCGCATCCAGCGCAAACAGCCTGACTATTCCCAGACTCTCTGTATATGGCATGGGATCGCAAATCGAGGCCACCGGCAAAAGCGCCGATTTCAGAGGCGGCGATCTGTTCTTCGACATTCCCGATACCGCCCTGGCCGAATCCATTCTGCTGGCCGTAAACGGCAACGCGGACATGACCGGCGCAAGCATCAGCCTGGATTCCACCACCGGCAGGCACAGCCTGGCCGCAGGCGACCGGGTGGTGCTGCTGGATGTTTCCGGACTGCTGACCCATGATTTTGTCACCGCCGAAATCACTACCTCCGGCGGCGACACCTACACCGTGCAGGTAAGCGGCAACCAGCTTGAAGCGATCCTCGGCAAAATTTCCCCCTTCAGCCCGGCCTATGAGCGCCTTAAAGCCTACGCCGAAAGCCGGGCAGTCGGCCTCGCCTTTGCCAATCAGGGCATGGATCTGCTGCTGGGCCAGGGCGTTGGCTCCGCGCTAAGCGCCACCAGCGGCGCGGGCTACCGGACGGGCGGCTTCGGCGGACTTTCCGGCGGCTGGTCGCGCTATAATTCCGGTTCGCATGTGGATGTCAGCGGTTCGTCCTTTCTGGCCGGGCTGGCTATCGGCAATGACATAGCGGGCAAAAACTTTGGCGGACGCCTCACTGCCGGGGCATTTTTTGAAGCGGGCTGGGGCAATTACGATTCGCACAACTCCTTCAGCAATTACGCTTCAGCGGATGGCGACGGCAATACCTCCTATTACGGCGCGGGGCTTTTGGGCCGCTACGATATAAAGGAAGGCGCACTTTCCGGCCTGTATGTTGATGGTAGCGCTCGTGCAGGCCGCGCGGAAGCGGATTTCAGCAGCGATGATATTCAGTACAACGGCTGGAGCGCAGGGTTTGAGAGCGATTCGCTTTACTACGGCCTGCACGGCGGGCTGGGTTATGTGTGGGATCTTTCCGACAAGGCAACTTTAGACGCTTCCGCGAAGCTGCTCTGGACGCGACAGGAAGGCGACAGCCTGACCGTCTATCAGGACAAGCTGCGCTTTAAGGACGCCGATTCCCTGCGCAGCCGTCTGGGTGGACGCTTTACCTACGATGTGAGCGAAACCATCAGCCCCTATGCGGGTGCGTATTGGGAACACGAATTTGACGGCAAGGCAGGCTCAACCGTGAACGGGCAAAACATAGATGCCCCGTCCCTCAAGGGCGATACGGGCATGGCCGAATTCGGCCTCTCCTTCCGGCCCTTTGCGGCCAGCGCGGGTGAAGCGGGAACAGCCCAAAACAGTGACCTGCCCCTCTCCTTTGAGCTTGGCCTGCAAGCCTATACCGGCAAACGCGAAGGCGTAAGCGGAAGCTTGCAAGTCAAGCTGGAATTCTAATTCAGTACAGGAGACCATAATGCCAGTCGTTGCCCCTTCCACACATTCCAGCAAAAGAATTTGCCGCCGGATATTTACGATTCTCTTCACGCTGGTTCTTCTGCTCGGTGCCCCCGCCCCGGCCACTGCCCTTGAAAGCGGCTTCTATTTGGATCAGACCGTGGGGAGTCTCGGAACTGACAGCTACTACTGGGTAAACGGACTGCATGGTAAGGGGCTGTGGCAGGATATTCCCGATGACATCGACGCTTACTATGGCTGGTATAGGGGCAGCGACTACAAAAGATCGCACCCCTGGCTGAACGGAAGCAACGCATACTTTGCGAAATTAAGTTCCTACCTGTATCCCAAAAAATTCACCGTCTATCCCAATGGCAGCCCGACAGTCTACTATTTTGGCATAAACAACAGTTCGCGGGGCGGAAACTACCTGTTCACTCCCGCGCCGGGCGATGCCCACGCCGCCATCATCGGAGGCGAGCGTGGCGGGCTGAAGTTTTATGACGCGTGGATCAACATCGGGGGCAGCAACGAGCACAATCGCTTTACCGCCACTTTCGATAACGTGGATCTGACTGGTCATTATACCAAATTCCAGCTTGCCGATTACGACCGCGTAAACTTCACAGGCAGCAGCCTGGAGTTCAGCGACTGGATACATCTGCGGGATAACGCGTCTTTTGCCTGGAATGGTTTCTCGGCCAATGGCGCGGGAAATTACCCATATCTGCAAACTCCTGCCATCGAGGGAGACGCCGGAACAGAACTGCATCTGAGTCTGCGGGATGGCTCCAGCCTGCGCGGTCTCTCCAGCATCACGGGCAGAAACGGCATAGCACAATTTTTGGTTCAGCTCGAAAGCTTAACTAACGTAAATCTGCCTTACATTGACAACGCCAGGGTAATTATAGACTCGGGCACAATGAAGTTCTCTGAACGGCCCGCGACCATTTCGCTTGCCGTTAATCGGGGTACGGGCATTGTCAATTCGCAGATGGTCTTTTACGATCTGCATGTGGACGGCACTCTGGAAACCTCAGACAGGCTCTACACCCCGGCCTTGTTCGGGAACGGCGACATACGACTGGCTGGCGACACGGAGTTTTTATGGCCCTACAGCGGCGTCAAAAATTATGACGGCTTTACCGGCACAATTGATCTGCAAGGGCACAAACTGACGCTCGCCGACTCCGCGCTGCTGGGCAAAACCTCCACCATACGCGGATACGGGCAAATTGACCTTGGTACGTCCGCAAACAGCCACCCGGTGTTCAACACCAATTTTGCCGACAACAACCGCTACGTTAATAATCTGATTCTCAACACTCGCGGGCCGGGTTCCATTACCTTCGCCCCCACGGAAGACTCCATAACCCCCTATATAAACCTGCATAAACGGGGAGCCGGAGAGCTTGTTCTTTCCGGAGGCTACTACCAGTACAACAGCGTAACCGTTGACGAGGGCCGCCTGACCCTGGCCGACGGGATTACGCTGCGCACCGCGAATCTTTCCTCTGCCGGTCAATCCGAGCTGAATATTGCCGGAGACACCCTGCTTACCGGAAACCTCAGTGCAAATGGCTCCCGCTTCAGCCTGGAAGGCGGGCTGCACGTTGTCGGCAAGACGCAGTTTGGCCGTAACACCAATTTTGACTATCGGGGCGGGCTTTTGACAACAGAGGGAGCGCTTGACCTGGGTGACAGCATATTTTCGGCCAACCTGCCGCACCCCGGCGTATTTGTGGTGGCCGATTACGGCAGCCTTGGCTCACGCTTTGGTAACGCCGCACGGAATGAGCAGGATGTCACTTCTTATGTGCACATTCAAAATGAGGGCACGAATCACCCGGCCGTTCTGAGTTATACCAACGATAATCAGGCCAAACTGGTCGCCGCCAGCGGGTACAACCTGCTTTATTTCGCCGGCCCGGCATACGCGGGCCAGGGCACCTGGAACATCATTCCGGACCTGCGCAACTGGAAGGATACTAGCGGCAACGACCACGCCTGGGATAACAGCAAATTCAGCATCGCCATTTTTGACCATGCCTATTCGCCAGCATATCTCGTTCAGATTCTGAACGGCAGCGTACACGCCAACATGATCAGTTTTCTGGACGAGAATTGGCTGCTTACCAATGAAACTGCGAATCCGAACCATAATATCATTCTGCACCCGTTTACCTCCGGGCCTGATTCACGCCTCCATTTCACGGTGCTGAACAGCCAGGCCAATCCCAGGTTCACGGTACAAGTGCCGCGCCTGGATATTCCCTTGCTGGTTTCCGATTCCTCCGTGCCTTTATGGAAAACCGGGGCCGGAGATGTAATTCTGGCAGCTGATTCCTCTGCTACATCACCCGATGGTTTCATACCGGAAAATGTTTTCATTCGTGAAGGACGCCTTATTCTGGAACATAACGGGGCTCTTAAAAACTCCCTGATTACGCTTGATCCGGAAAGCGCCCTGACTCTGGATTGGAAAATCAGCGGCACAGGGAACGAGTTGCTGAACACCCTGGCCGGTTACGGCACTCTGGAAGTGCTGGCCGATACCTCTATAGACAACGCGAACGCGGATTTCCGGGGCGCTGTAAGCGTAGGCAGAGGAACCACCCTCAGCCTGTACGATTTTGAAGCTCTGGGCGAAGAACCTGGGGTTACGGATATAGAACTGGCGGAAAACGCCAATTTACGGCTGGCCTATGACCAAGCTGACAGCGCCCTGCTGCGCAGCATAAGCGGCGCGGGCAAGGTGACAGCGGTTACAAACACTGTTGCCCGGCTGGCCTCCGGCAACAGTTACAGCGGCGGTAGCGTGGTGGAACGCGACGCCACCCTTGTTCTGGAAGGGGCGGGCGCGGAAAAGGTTTTCAGCGCGGCGGGCGACGGGGCCATAACTCTTGATGAAAACAGTGCCCTGCGTCTGGAAGGCGGCGGCATACTGCGCAACGCGCTTTCCGGAATCGCCGCGTCCACCCTGCAACTTGCCGGTATGGATGCTTATACGCTGGAGGACAACAACCTGCGTTCTGGAGCGTTTGCAGGCGCAATTGATATCGAAGAAGCCCTGGGCGTGCTCAAGCTCACAGCGGATAAAACTTCGGGGGATACCGTAACGCCCGCCTTTGCCTCCATTGGCGGCAAGGGTAATCTGCATCTGGACGGAGCCGGGGTAACCTTTGATTTTACCGGGATCAGCTCCAACAGCTACCTCGGCGCAACCGTGCTTGGGGCGGAAACAAGCCTGAAACTCGGCGGGGACCGCAACAGCGGTCAGGTCGGCAGCGGTGAAATAGCCCTGCAAGGCAAGGATTCGCAGCTGATTCTGGAAATGAACGGCGCAAATAACACTTTTGAAAATAATTTGAGTGGCGTGGGCAGGCTGACCCTGAATAATCAGGCTTATCAACTGACTGGCGACAACAGCCTTTTTGGCGGCAGCATTTCCGTCCCCGGCACTCTGCTGGTGGACGCACAAAGCGAAATCGGGCAGGCCCGACTGCTTCTGGGCAACGGCGCAAATCTGGAAACACAGGCGGCCAGCCTGGAGAACATCATCGAACTAACCGGCGGCAGCGCCACCCTGAACACCGTGCAGGATTTGCTGCTGAGCGGGGCCATCACCGGAGAAGGCGGGCTGATTAAGGCTGGTTCCGGCACGCTGGATCTTGCCTTTGCCATGCATGACTTTAACGGCCCCACCGCCGTTAATGCCGGAACGCTGCGCCTTGTGGACTCAACACTTGGCGGGCGCGGCAACGTGACTGTTGCGGACGGCGCGGCCCTGGCCGGACGGGGCGCGATATCCGGCGATACTTTCATCCGCTCGGGCGGCTCGCTTTTTGCGGATGGCATGCTCTCCTTTTATGGACAGGACGGCGAAAGCACCAACCTTGCGCTGGAAAGCGGAAGCGATATCACATTCTCCAAAGGCGGCTGGCTGGACGTAAGCGGCGAGCTGGACTGGGATTTGGGCAGCACCACAAATACCATCAATCTGGATTCCCTGGGCGTTTACAAGCTGGCCAGCTACGGCAGCAGTACCATGGGCGCCGGATCCCTGGGAAACACGGATTATACTGTCAATTACGGCGGTGCGGATATCACAAACGCCCCCGGCTACAGCATGGAACTGTTCAATTACAGTGCGCAGCAGGATGTGCTGCTGGTAGCCCTGCCCACCGGTCAGGAGATCGCCTTCTGGAACGGCGGCACGAACGGGCTATGGAACCTGAACCGAACCGCAAACTGGAACAGCCTGTATGACGGGAGCGGACTTTCACAAACCTGGACCTTGAACAGCCCCGTTGCCGTGTTCGGAACAGAGCTTGCAGCGCCAGGCGCTGTGAATGTTCAGGGCAATGTTGCCTCTTCCGGCCTGTTTTTTCTTTCTACCGGTTGGAATATCAGTGGCGGCAGCATCGGCCTTCTGGATCTTGACCCGCTGGATGCGGACAGGCTCCTTGCCGTACTCAGCAATCAGGGTGGCGATGTCTTCATAAACTCGACCCTCACGGACGGTGCGCCGGGCGTGGGCCTGCACAAAAGCGGAGCCGGGCGCCTCGTTCTTGGCGCGGCCAACAGCTATACCGGCGAAACCCTGGTCAGCGCCGGAACCCTGGCCCTGGGCAATATTTACGCAGCCGGGCTCAATCCCGCAATCACGGTTGAAGCCGAAGCGGTTTTGCAACTCGCCTATGACGAAGCGAGCCTTGGGCTGTCGCAAACCGTCAGCGGTCAGGGCAGGCTGGATATAATCGGCAATGTGCTGCTGGACAAGGCCAACACGCACAGCGGCGGTACAAGCATTACCGGCGGCACCCTGCATATCACCGATGCGGGAGCTCTGGGTACGGGAAGCCTGCTTTTCCGCAACGGGCTTTTCTCCATGCTGGACGGGCTTAATGTGGCAAACGATGTGTCGCTGGAGGGCGGCTTCAATATCGTGACTGTGGCGGGCGGAGAAAACGCGACCCTTTCCGGAAACCTGAACGGCGACGGAATGTATAAAATCGGCGCGGGTACGCTTACCCTTTCCGGAGACAGCGCCTTTACCGGCAATCTGGAACTGGAGCAGGGAAAACTGGTGGCCGGAAGCGACACGGCTTTCGGTTACAGCACGGTACATATGCTGCCGGGCACCACTGTAGGTTTTTCAGGCGCACGCACGCTTGCCAACAATTTCAGCCTGGACACGGCCGCCATATTCGAAGCCACCAGCGCCGGATACGCCACGCTTGGCGGCGTTATTCACGGATCGGGCGACCTGCTCAAAATAGGTGACGGCACGCTCACTTTGAGTGGCGCGAACGAATATACCGGCTGGACGGACGTGCTTGAGGGAACCCTGGCCCTCGATGCTTCCGGCAAAGGCCGCATTTCCGAACAACTCAGCCTGCGTGGCGGCGCGACTTTTGATACCGGCGGCAACTCTATCGACCTGGCTGAACTTTCCGCCCATTGGCAGTCTTATTATAAAGGCGATTTGCACATCGAAGATGGCATAATGCGTTTTACCCTGCCAGCCAACGTCAGTCCGCAGGGTGCGCCCATTCTGAATGTTGACGGAAGGGCGGAAATTGGGGACAGCTTTATAGCCATTGATTTCGGCGGGCGTGACAGAATGGATTTGCTGCCCGGCAATGTGCTCACGCTGGTTCAGGCCAGCGGCGGCATTGACGGGGTGCCGGGCAACAGCGTTGCCACCGGGCGGCTGGGCATTACCCGTGCCTGGGAAGCCGATCTCCGTACAGACCCGCTCCACCTGTACGCCGAAATAACCAGTCTTGGCGCAAGTCCGGAAAGCAAGGCTTTTTCCGAAGGTTTTCTGGCCGGGCTGGCCTTGCTGAACCAGGGGGGCGAACTGGCGGCCGGGCAGGGCATGCAGAAGGTTCGTACCGCGCTTTCCGATGCAGAAGCCGGGCAGGACGAACAGCAGGTAAAGCTTGCATCCTTCAGCGCTGTAAGCGGGAGCATGTCTGGCTACAGCAGCGGTTCAAGAGTGGACATGTCCAGTGTATCACTTCTGACCGGCCTGGCCGCAGGCTGGATGGGCGAAGATTTCGCCAAACAAAGCGGCCTCCGCAGTCTGATGCTGGGTATGTTCTTCGAATACGGCAACGGCTCTTATGACACGCACAACTCTTTTTCAAATATCGCCTCCGTGAGGGGTGACGGCAGCGCTTATTATCTGGGCGGCGGTATTCTCGCCCGTGCGGACTTAAACGATACCGGCCCCGGCCACTTTTATGTTGAAGCATCGGGGCGTATGGGCAAAGTATACAATGAATACGGCAGTTCAGACCTGCGCGACTCCAATACCGGCGTTACAGGCAGTTACGATTCCTCGTCCCTGTATCACAGCCTTCACCTTGGCGCGGGCTATCTCTGGAATGTTTCGGATCTTGCCGAGCTTGATCTTTACGGAAAATATTTGTGGACGCGGCAGGAAGGCGAGAGTGTAACCCTTTCAAACGGCGATCCGGTCAAGTTCAAAGATGTGGAGTCGCAGCGCCTGCGTATAGGCGGGCGCTTCACCTACGCGGTGGACAAAACCATCACCCCTTATATCGGCGCGGCCTACGAGCATGAGTTTGACGGCGAGGCCAGGGCCAGCACCTATGGCTACAGCATTGATACGCCGTCATTGCGCGGCAATACGGGTATTGGTGAAATTGGCCTGACCCTCAAGCCCTTCACAAAGGACGCGGACGGGACAGGCAAGTCCCTGCCCCTGTCCTTTGATCTTGGCGTTCAGGGTTATAGCGGAGTACGCAAGGGTGTGAGTGGAAGTTTGCAGGTAAAATTCGAGTTTTAACATTGTTCAGGGTATTGAATCGAAACCTTCGCCCGCCTTGTGTGCCCCCGCCAGGCGCAGCGTAAAGGAGCCGCCCGTCTTGCATGACGGGCGGCTTTTTTGACAAAATCAGGCACTACCCACCGCGTCCAGCAGGGCTTGTACCGAAGAATACCAATGGCTCACCATATGCCGCATCAGGCCCACATCTTCGGATTTGGCCAGGAGGCCCAAAATCGGCACACCGGAACCATAAGCCGCGCCCACTTCGGCCCAGGCATCGCAGCCGGAAGGCCCCAGATAAATCAGCAGATCCGCACCCCGGGCCGAATCAGCGCAAAAGTCAAAAACCCGCCGCCCTTCATCCGAATAGATGAAGTTGGCAAGCTCTGTTCTGGACAAAAAAGCCTCTTCGGGCCGCCCTTCGCGCAGCCAGGATAAAATCTGGTGTCCCTCGGCCTCCAGGCGCTCGGTAAGCATTTCCACCGCGTGCTGGTGCTTCCAGGAAGCTGCTATGTAAATCTTCATATGTTTTCCCTAATAAAATTTTCATATCTGCCGATAAGGCAATCAACCAATATAACATTTTAACTGCGCAAGGGGATAGATCATGGCAGATAGTACCAGCAGCTCGTTGTCCAATTTGGCCGGTTCCGTAGCCAAGTCCAATCTGGATTCGGAAATTATCACCCAAACTCTGGACAAGATGAACAAAGTCGGCGGCAAAAGCAAGGGCGGCCTGCGTTCCAGCATGAGCGACATGTACGACTTTAACAAAGACGTTCTTTCCGCCGCCTATGAAGGCAAAGGAACGATCGCCGATTACAGCAAAGGCTAGTTAATTTTTCTGGATTTCAGCAGATTGCGCGCCACTTCGATAATCACCGGCAACACCGAGATCAGGATGATGGCGTAGATTATCAGCGAGAAATTCTTTTGCACAAAGGGCAGGTTGCCCAAAAAGAAACCCGCGCTCACCAGGCTCAGCGCCCAGGCCGCCGCGCCGATAAAGTTGAAGAGGATGAAGCGGCCTCGGTGCATTTCCGCCACGCCCGCCACAAACGGGGCAAAGGTGCGGATAAGCGGCACCCAACGGCAAAGAATGATCGCCTTGCCGCCATGCCGCTCGTAAAAAGCCTGGGCCGCGTGCAAATGCTTGTGCTTGAGAAAACGGTATTCCCGCTCGAATACCTTATGCCCAAAAAAACGCCCGATGCTGTAATTTACCTGATCGCCCAGCACGGCAGCCGCGAAAATAAGCGCCAGCAACAGCGGGTAGGAAAGCTGACCAGCTCCGGCCAGGCTCCCGGCTGCAAAAAGCAGGGAATCGCCCGGCAAAAAAGGCGTTACCACCAGCCCGGTTTCGCAAAAAATCACCAGAAAAAGCAGCAGATAGACAAAAACGCCATATTCCTGCACCAGCGGGAAAAGATAGGCATCTACATGCAGGGCAATGTCGAGCAGTTTGAGGATGAAATCCCAAATCGAGGCAAAAATATCCATATAATATTTATTCCAGTTCCTGCATGCTTAGATAAATTTCCCGGCTAATCCAGGCATCGGTAGCGGCGTAATTGATCTGCTGTTCGGTCAGTTCGCTGTTGTTCCAGTTGGAACAGCGGGCGTTTTTGGAAATACGCGCCCGCAGCAGGCAGGCGGCCAGCGGACGCAGGCCGTAGGACTGCAAGCCTTTTTTGCGGGCCAGATCGCCCAAATCCACCGCCCCGCCCGGCTCAAAATGATAAAGAGCGCGTAAAAAATTCATGTCGTCGCGTATGGCCACCCCGGCCTTGATCAGCGAAGGGTCGGCCAGCACTGCGGCCAATTCCGGGCCGAGGGGCAACTTGCGCAACAAAAAAAGAAACACCACATCGCTGCAAGCCAGTTGAATCAGGGCGGGCTGGTGACTGGTTCCCTTACGGAAACTGGGCTTGGTCTCGGTATCGAAACCAAGAACTTTTTCCTGCCGCAAGCGTTCAATCGCAACGCGCAACTTGTCGGCATCGTCAACCTGGACGATTTTTCCGTCATAACGATAAATAGGAAGAGTGTTGATCTCTTCCTTGCTAAGGCTCGGTATTGCTGTGTTCTGCATTAGGATCTCAATATGTTACCAGGCTGCCCAGTCACGAAGCGGCTTTACACAATCGGACAACAATGTATTTTGACGTGTCACAAGGCTTCATTTATACTAATCCGGCGGTTCAGGCAAAAAAATTTTATTGGCACCTGGTTTGCATATTATAAAAGAAATCCTGGCTTTGCCGTCAAAAAGCGGAAATGTGAATTAGAAATCATAAAGAAATGCCGGGAAAAACCGAAAAATAAATTATGTCGCCACAACCCGCCATAGACCTCAAACGCCTGTTGCAGCCGGTAGGCCAGAATGTGCCTGTCCGCTCCAAACTGGCTTTTGCCGCGCCTCTGACGGATTTGACTGGTCAAACTAACCTGACTGGTTCCGCGCCCAGCCTGACGGGACGCCAACCAGAGGCTTACGTGACATCCAACGGCAGCTCCAGCCGCCAACCGGCCACCTTGCCGCCAGTTATTCCACTAGCCAATATCGCCGCGCGTCTGCGTGAAACGCATTTTTACGCTTATCTCAAATGCGGAAATAACAGCTGCATCCGAACCGTGCAAAGCCTGGCCCGTAAGGCGGGTCAAATAGTTGGCAAAAAAATAAACTTGCCAAGACGCAGGCTGTTGCAAACCTGTGCGCTGCTCCTGCCCTGCCTGACCATCGGGCTTGCCGTTAATATCTGGCTGCAAGCGTTCGCTGGGGCGGGAAACTACTCGCTACGCCAGCAACTTGACCCTGCCGCGCATACCAGGCATTTTCCCAGCCAGGCTGAAGTTCTTTCCCGTTTGGCCGAAGCCGAAGATTCCCCATCTTTCAGCCGCCCGCGCAACTGGCGGATTAGCCAAAAAATTGTGCCGCTTGCCTTTGCCTCCAGCCTGCCTGCCCGCGAAGCGCGGCCGGAGCAACTGGCCTGGACTGGCCGCGAAGCGCCTGCTCCCCAGGGCAGTTTGCTTAGCCTGGGCAAAAAAAGCCCGCTTTTCAGAACTCTGGCCGGGGAACATGCTTTGCCGCAAGCCACGGATTTTGCTTTCAGCGGCCCCAGTGAACCTTACGCAGCCAATCAGATGCAACGCATCGCCACTGGCGAACAGGCTGCGGAAAGCCTGCTTGCCGAATTTAGGGACAACCCGGATCTGCTCCGGGGCCGTTTTGTGGCTTTGCGCGTTGCGCCCTCAGGCGATGGCCTGAATAATGGCTTTGTCGAGGGCGAGATCTGGGACGAAACCCCGGCCTGGAGCGAATCGGAAAACCGGCCTGGCGATTTGAGCGGACGAATGATCCTGGTGAACAGCCAGATTAGCGATCCAACCGCTGAATTTGCGTATGGCCTACAATGCCGTTCCGACCGCATGGAACTGGCCTCCTGGCTGGGCGAAATGCGGCGCGAAAGCCTCAGCCTTAGTCTGCGCGCCCTTGAGCGGGCCTCCAAATACAGCAACTATGTAGAGCGCTACTCCACGGACTACGAATTGCCGCCCAGCCTGGTTTACGCCATCATGCGCACGGAAAGCAGCTTTAACCCCAACGCGGTCAGCATTGCCAACGCCCTCGGATTGATGCAGGTGGTGCCGCAAACCGCAGGCGGCGAAGTTTATGCCTTTTTAACCGGTAAAAACGGCACGCCCGGCCGTGATGTGCTTTTCCGCCCGGAAAGCAACATCCAGTACGGCACCGCCTATCTGCACCTGCTGAACAGCCGCCACTTCAAAGATGTGGAAAACCACATCTCCCGCGAACTTTGCATCATTGCCGCTTACAACGGCGGCCCCAACGCCGTGCTGCGATCTTTTGACCGTGACAAGGCCAAGGCCGTGGAAAAAATCAACAAGTTCACCCCGGAGCAGCTTTACACCACTCTGGTCCGCAAGCTACCCAGTCAGGAAACCCGCGACTATGTAGTTAAAGTGGTTGAAGCGCGTAACAAGTTCCGCCACAATTTATCTTTTTAGTCAATTCCTCAATCATACGTACTCAACTATACGCCGCTTATAAGTTATTGGAGAGGTATTTTTTCAAACCGTTCTTTGCCCGAAACAACAGCGATTCCACTGTAGGAATAGAGCAATCCATTACTGCGGCAATCTCTTCATAGGATAACCCTTCAAAGCGGCTAAGAATCAGCGCAAGGCGCTGTTTTGCGGGTAACGTGCCTATGGAGCTGCGTACCTGTTCCGCCTGTTGATTTTGTGCGGCAGTTTCCTCACTGGAGGGCGTTGTCGGGGCAATGCGTTCTCCTGCATCACCCGCCCAGAATGAGCCAATCAGCCGCACCTTGCGCCGCCACAATGACGCAAGTTCGCTTTTACATTGATTGGCCGTAACTGTGTACAGCCAAGTGCTGAATTGTGCCGTGGGCTGATATTTGCCCGCTGAACGCCACACTCTCAAAAATACTTCCTGAAACACGTCTTCCGCTTCTTGCGGTGTTTTGAAAAAACGGTAGGCAATGCCATAGACAGTGTTCCGATGCCGAGCCATGAGGGAAGAAAAGGCCCGCTTATCGCCGGAAGCGACAAGAGGCATCAACTCTTCACTGGTCAGATCATCGTATGGCATCATACAGATACTTTTCAGATAACATAGTAATTCGTCAACTGTATCATAGCCTGTTAAACAGCAATGCGGGGTGCAGTCTGGCTATGCTTCTCCCCATACCCCACGCGGCAATCGTGCCGAGCGCCAGTGTGAAACCGCAAGCCGCCAACAACAACGGCACGGAGATGCTTATGGGAAGCCGCATAACTTGCGCCGCCACAGTTTCCGCTTTGGCAGAAGCGGGGAGCTGGTTTAGTTCCCAAGCTACTTCCATTGGGATTGCGATGGTTCCAACGAGATACGCGCCGATATAGCCAAGAACGATACCGAGGACGCAGCCGATCAGACATTGCACCATAGCTTCCCCGAACAACTGCCCCTGTATGTTTCTCTCTGTCCAGCCAAGAGCTTTGAGTACGCCGATTTCCGGCACTCGCTCCACGAGGCTTGCAGTCATGGATTTCAAAACCAGCAAGCCCGCGCCAAGCAGAGCCGCAGCAGACACTATGCGGGAGAACCAGCCGGAAATAACCGATACCCCGCCCATGAGCTCCAGAAAAGAATCGGAACTGCTTACCGAAAGCGCGGGCATCTGCAGATTGATGGATTTCCGCACCGTATTCTGCATGGCGGGATCGTTCAGGCGTAAATACATGACGTTTACCGGGTCGGTTTCAGCGGGCAGGAGCGTTTGAGCATCCAGCAGGGACAGATAAATATTGGATGCGCCTATCTGCACACCTTCCTTGATTTCCAGCAGTCCCACCACGAAAAAAGCCTTGCCACCGACTTGCAGGGTATCGCCCGGATTAACGCGGATAAATTTTGCGAAATGCTTTTCTACCAACACTTCACCGGGATTTTCCAGACTCCGCCCTTGGCTTATCCATTCCTTGACGCGCACAGGCCCAAGATCAGGATTGGCTAGATCAACACCCATGACCGTGCGGAAGCCACCGGGCAAAAATTCCCACAGCAGAAGGGCTTGAGAAGCGGCGGCAACGTGGTTCAGCGCCGCCAAACTCTCCCGGTCAGCGGCGGGTATGGGCTGATTGGAGACCGGCAAACGCACCCCGCGCATGGAACGGTTTTCCTGCCCCGCGCTTCCTTTTTCGGGCCGTTGCACTACCATGTCCGCGCCCAGGTCTTTGAACGGCAGGTCAACGGCATCCTGATAGCCTGTCGCCACGGCGTTCACGGCCACGAACAATGCAATGCCTATGGCTATGCCGATAATGTTGATCGCTGTGCGGTGCGAACGGTTGCGGAGTTCGTGCAGAATATAGGGCAAGTACATAGCAAGTCCTATTGAATAGCGTTAACTAGTGCTTTCTCCAGCATGTTCATATCCCAGGTTCCCCGGAACATGGCGGGGCCGGAACCGCTGGGGAAGCCTCTGAAAGTCACGTCCGTGCCGTCAATTTTGTGCGTGGGACTGCCGTTTATCCAGATAATCAGCGGGATATGCTCTGTGATTCCCTTGGAATCCATGAACGCAACCCCTTCTTTGGAGTCAAAATCGTACCATTCGACCGTAACCTTGCCTTCATATTTGGCTGCTATCGTGCGTATGTTGTTGATAGTTGAACGCAATGGCCCGTGATTCATGAACAAAACTTCCATTGTGACAGGCTCTGCGGCCTGCGCTGGTACGGCAAGCAAAAGAACGAAGAGAACGGCAAGCAAGCGTAAAGCTGTTTTCATTGTATGGCTCCATCGTGCATATGTAGTGTGCGGTCGGCGTTTTGCGCCAGTTCCATATCGTGTGTGACCATGAGAACAGTCACATTCTGCTCTTTATTTACCGAGTGCAGGGTTTTCATGATGCTCTGCCCTGTCTGGCTGTCCAAATTTCCGGTAGGCTCGTCCGCAAAAATAATTTTGGGATTGTTCACCAAGGCTCGCGCAATGGCGACCCGTTGCTTTTCCCCACCGGAGAGCGCGCCAGGGAGGTGTTCCAGCCGATGCCCCAACTGCATACGCTCCAAGAGCGCGACAGCCTTTTCACGCCGCGCTTGCTGCGTCATAGGTTCGGGGAACAGGGGCGCGGCCACATTCTCCCAAGCCGTCAGTGTCGGTATGAGGTGGAAGGACTGGAAGATGAATCCGATATTGGCCCTGCGGAACAGGGCAAGTTCTTCTTCGGAAGCCCTGACAATATCTTTTCCACATAAGGTCACAGCGCCGGATGTGGGAAGTTCGAGCGTTGAGAGCAGGGACAACAGAGTTGTTTTGCCACTACCGGATTTTCCAACCAGACTGACAAATTCGCCTTCATCGAGATTCAAGGACACTCCTTTGACAACGACAAGATCGCCAAAGGTTTTTTGCAGATTTGTCGCAGACAGAATGGGGCTACTCATGACGAAGTACCTCTGACGGTTTGATTTTGGTTATCCGCCCCGTACAAAATAGACTGACGAGGCTGCCCACGCCGAGAGCGAGAACAAAAGCGATTCCCAGGGCAGGCAACGAGAGGCCCACCGGAAGATGCACGGTACGGAACACAGGCTCACCGCCACCAGGCAAAAAGTGCGGCGTAGGACTCATTTCCCACGGAATCAAAATATCCAGCGTCTGAAAGGACAGTACCCAACAGGCGATTCCTGCCAACACCACCCCGAAGGCGGCGGCAAGCAGGCATTGGGCCAGGGTTTCGGCTGTAATCTGTTTGCGGAGATTGCCGTTTGTCCAGCCAAGGCATTTGAGTACGGCGATTTCCCGCGCCCGCTCCTGAATACTCCCGGCAACTGTCTTGAGTACGAGCAGGAACGTCACTCCAAGCACGATCAGCCCGATTGCCGCCGCAAAACGATCCGAGAGCGCGAACAGCGTACCGAGCTTACGCAAAAAAGTTTCCGGCGTGGAAATGGCCGCTTTGTCACCCAACGCGGTACGCAGGGACGCGGACAATGCCGGAATTGCTTCCTGATCCGCCGTCAGGAACAACACATTGGCATCTTGGAGGGAGAACGGCGAAACAGTCTGCACCCCTTTTGATTCCGCCGCCAGAGATTGCGCGTCTTCAAGTGGGATATACACATGCGCCAGCACCATTTTGGGTGCTTGAGAAGCGGCGACAAGCCCGACAACGGAGAAATCTCGTCCGGCTACAGTCACCTTATCACCAACATCAACGCCCTGGTCACGGGCGAAAGATTCATCCAACAATGCCTGTTGCTTGCCGCTTTTCAGATACGCGCCCCTGACCATGTAGTTTTTCAATCTGCCGGGGCCAAGGGGGTTTTCCGGCTCAATGCCGAGAACCATTGCGAACTTGTCGTCCTGAAAAACCCACAGCAGTACAGCTTGGGCCACGGAGCGCACACCACTCATAGAGCGGACGGCTTCAATCTCGTCATGGCGTATCGTTATCGCCGAGCAGGAAAAGACCACGCCGTTCAGTTCTTCCGGCACATCACCGTTTCGCTGGATGCTTATGTCAGCTCCAACATCCTGTAATGGTATGCGCGTTGCTTCCTTGTACGCGCCGGACAGCGCATTTAGCACCAAAAGCAGACAAACGCCGACAGCAAGCCCCATAATGGCGGTAAAATGCCGCCGCCAGCGGAGCCGTATTTCAGAGCAGACAGAGAGTAACTGCATAGGACTGGCTCTTATTGTAATGGTTGGTGAATTTGTTGCGTTCTGAAACTGCGGCGCATGGATTCAAAAAACAAGTTGCGCTGTTCAGGAGTCATAACCTGTTTCATATCCAGAACATGCCCCACTACCAGTTTCTGCATTTCACTTTGGCGGGTGGAAATATCCTGGTGGATTGCGTCAAGCGCTGCGCTGTCAACTATCTCCCGCGCCATCTCGACCACAATACTGTCACGCTGTTCCACGATCTGTCTGCCGATTACTTCCGCTTTCGCGTGAAAGTCTTTGGCAAGCGGTTCGATATGCTCAAGCTGTGCCTGATTCAGCCCAAGCGTTGTGTACATATGCGTGTATTCCGAAGCAAAGGGGCAGTCTGTCCCTGATTCGGCGCGGGGTACGGCTTGGGGTGCGGCCTTGGGACGGTTCAGCATATTGAGGCCATAGACCCCGGCAAAGCCGAGGTTCAGCGCCACGGAACACACCAAGAGAAGGAAAAGTGTTCTTTTGTTCATGGTATTACCGACCCGGATTATGGAGCATGGTGAAATACGCATTGCTGAAACTGCCTTGCGGGGAAGGCGAAAACACATCCATAGCTTGCATGATGCCATCGTCAGCCGCAATCATGGGATTGTCCGCCCGTTGCGGTAACGCGCCGTTTGCCAGAAACACCCCGACAAACAATCCAAAAGCGGCTGCGTACACAGGCACGGGAATAAACTGGGGCAGACGGTAGCCCCTCTCTTCCCGCGTAATCTTGTCCATAACAGTTGCATCCAGACCACGCCGAGGTTCGGGCGCTTCCTGCGCGTACAGCACTTCCATGACGGCGCGGAGCGCGTCATATTCCAGCCGGCAAGCAGGACATGAGGCAAGATGCGCCTTAACTGCTGTCATAAGCGCAGGGGCAAGTTCACCGTCAATATAGGCAGAAAGGCGGCGCTTGCAGGACAAGCAAGAAAGATGTTCCTGCATGGTAGGCTCCTTGGTTGGTTCTTATCGGTTTCATATAGTTAAACTACCGAAGAGGAAAAAACTTGCGGAGAAATTTGAAAGAATTGCCGGAGCTTCCGTAATAATGATGACGCTACCGCGCTTGACCAGACACGCTCCTACGTATAGTCTGCCGCTATCGGACGCACTACAGCAAAAAACGAGGACGCCTTGCTTCAAGCGGATCATCAAACAGAAACCGTCACTAACGGCCAGCCCCTGCCCGCGCACATTGCCATCATCATGGACGGCAACGGACGCTGGGCTACGGCCCGTTCGCTGTCGCGCAGCGAGGGGCACCGGGCCGGGGCCGAAGCGGTACGCCGCGTGGTTACGGCCTGCCGCCGCCTGGGTGTCCGGCATCTCACGCTATACAGCTTTTCCAAAGAAAACTGGTCCCGCCCCAAAGAGGAAGTTAGTCACCTCTTCGGCCTGCTGGTAGATTTTTTGACCAAAGAACTGCCCACCCTGCAAGAAAATGACATCAGCCTGCATGTGTTCGGCGATCTGGACAGGCTCCCCCTTGCCTCGCGCAAGGCCCTTACTTATGCCATGGGAAAATGCCGCGACAATAAAGGCATGTGCCTGAATCTGGCCCTCAACTATTCCGGTCGCGACGAAATTCTTGCAGCCTGCCGCAAATACATGGAAAGCGGCGGCAAGCCGGAAGATTTGACCAGCGAGATTTTCAGCGGCCAGCTTTATAGCGCCGGGCAGCCGGACCCCGATTTGGTCATCCGCACCAGCGGCGAACAGCGCATCAGCAACTTTTTGCTTTTTCAAAGCGCCTACAGCGAATTTTATTTTACCCCCACGCTCTGGCCGGATTTTGGCGAGGCGGAGCTGAACGAAGCCCTGCGCAGCTATGCCGGGCGCAAACGCCGCTTTGGCGGACTGTAATAAATTTATGACACTCAATTCCCACCAGAAAAGAATCATCAGCGGCCTGTGCCTGGCCGCGGTTTTGGCCACCTGCCTGATTCTGGGCGGCTGGCCGCTGCGCATCCTGGTTTGTCTGGCCGCTTTGGCCGGTCTTTGGGAATTCGGGCAGATGTTCTGGCCCGGCTTCGCCAATCTGCCCGATAAAATAGCCGGACTGACCGCCGGGCTGCTGATATGCCTGCTCGGAGCCTATGAGCATAGTGTACCCGTTGCGGGCGGTGGAATTGGCGTAACAAGTCAAATCGGCGTGCTCGGCCTTTTGGCCTTTTATACCGCCTTGCGTTTTATGTTCCGCTATGGCAGCGCCCCCGTTTCGCCTGGTCAGACAGACAAGGCCGAGCAGGTTAACTTTGCGGATCACGCTCTCCTGCTGTTCGCGGTACTCTATCTGCCCCTTTCTCTGCAACTGGTGCTGCACCTGAGCTTGCAGGAGCAAATGCTGATTCTTTTGGCCGCAGTCGGTTCGGATACCGGCGCTTACTACACTGGCGGGCGCTTCGGCAAACACAAAATCTGGCCGCGCGTCAGCCCGAAAAAAAGCTGGGAAGGCGCCGGTGGCGGACTTTGCGCCGCTATGATCATTCTGGCGGTTTATGCTCCACTGGTAGGCATACCCGGTCTGGAACATCTGGCCTTCTGGCAGTGGGGAATAATTGGGCTGTTGCTCAGCCTGGCCGCTCAGGCCGGTGATTTCTTTGAATCCGCGCTGAAAAGAAGCGCCGGGGTAAAAGATTCCAGCAACCTGATCCCCGGACACGGCGGCTTGCTGGATCGCCTGGACAGCATTGTCTTTGCGGTGCCGGTGTATATGTTCCTGCGTCTGATCTGCCTGCATATCGCCGCGTAAATTAAATTTCAAAGCAAGAATAATCATGCAGGCGCAAAGCATCAATTACATCTCCGGGCTCTCTTATCCCTCCGACACAACCAGCGAACCAAACAGACCGCGCAATTTGGTGCTGTTGGGTTCCACTGGCTCTATCGGGCGCAGCACCCTGGACGTAGTCGCTTCCAACCCAAACGCTTTCCGGGTGCTGGCTCTGGCTGGCGGAAAAAACGTAAAACTTCTGGCCGAGCAGGCCGAGGCCTGGCGGCCTTCATATTTGGCTGTGCAGGATGATCAGGCCCGGCAGGAACTGTTGCCGCTTTTGCGCTACCAGCCGGAAGTGCTGAGTGGACAGGAAGGCTATGTCAGCCTGGCCGCCCTGCCGGAAGCGGATCTGGTACTCTCGGCCCAGGTGGGCGCGGCAGGCTTGCGCGGCACGCTTTCCGCCGTGCGGGCCGGCAAGCTGGTTGCCCTGGCCAACAAGGAATCCTTGGTACTGGCTGGTGACCTTATCCGCGCCGAGTGTGGCCGTTCCAAGGCCTGTATTCTGCCTGTGGATTCCGAACATAACGCCATTTTTCAATGCCTGGGCTTGCAATCCTCCCAAATAAATCATTCGGATGCTGTACAAAAAGATTGTTCGGGGTTGCGCCGCCTCATTCTCACTGCTTCCGGCGGGCCTTTCCGGGGTAAAAGCCGGGAGTTCATGGAAAAAGCCGGCAAGCGTGAGGCGCTGGCCCATCCCACCTGGAGCATGGGCGCGAAAATAACCATCGATTCCGCAAGCTTGATGAACAAGGGGCTGGAAATAATTGAGGCCAGTCACCTTTTCGGACTGCCGGATCGGTTGATCGACGTGGTGGTGCATCCGCAGTCGTTGATACACTCCATGGTTGAATTTGAGGATAACTCCATACTGGCCCAGTTAGGCCCACCGGATATGCGCGTGCCCATAGCCTCCTGCCTGGGCTGGCCCGGACGCATGCCCAACCGCTCAAGCGGCCTGAACCTGCTTGGTTTGCCGCCGCTGACCTTTGAAGCGCCTGATGCCTCGAATTTTCCGGCTCTGAATCTTTGCCGGGCGGCCCTGAATGGCGGCAACGGACTTAGCGTGGCTCTGAACGCGGCCAATGAAGTGGCGGTAATTCTTTTCATGGCCGACAAGATTGGTTTTTGCGGCATCAGCCGTCTGGTGGCGGCAGTGCTGGAAAAATGGGATCAGCGCGGAGCGCCGCAAAGCCTGGAAGAAATTCTGGAGCTGGATGAGAAGGCGCGGCGTCTGGCTCTGGAATTGAGCAAAACCACGTGAGCGCCTTTTCGTCTCATGTGAATATTATCTAACTAAAAAGATGATTCGGGAGCAATATTGATCACCGGCATTCTTTCCATAGTACTGGTTCTGGGTGGGCTAATCTTTTTCCACGAGCTTGGGCACTTTCTGCTGGCCCGGCTGCTGGGCATCGGCGTAAAAACCTTTTCCATCGGCTTTGGCCCGGCTCTGCTGGCCTGGAAGGGCAAAAAGACCAAATATCAAATCAGCATCTTCCCGCTGGGCGGCTTTGTTTCCATGGTGGGCGAAAGCGACGCGGCGGATATTCCCCCTCCCTTCACCGAAGAGGAAAGCTTTGCCCTGCGCCCGCCCCTGCACCGCCTGCTGGTGGTAATCAGCGGCCCGCTTTTCAATATGCTGCTGGCTTTTCTTATCTTCTGGGGGCTGTTCGCCGGTGCCGGAAGCTACCCGCTGCCGGAAATAGGCGAAATTCTGCCGCAAAGCCCGGCCCAATCTGCCGGACTCCTGCCCGGCGATCTGGTCAAAAGCGTGGATGGCAAGGAAACCTTTAGCTGGCCGAAACTTTATTCCGGCATTCAGGAATCCGAAGGCCGCGAAATGTCGCTGGAAGTTGAACGCAACGGGCAGTTGCTTACTTTCAGGCTTAGCGCGGAGCTTTACCAGGGCGAGGACGAAAACGGCCTGGCTTTTGAGACCTGGCGCGTCGGCATTGCCTCTTCCGGGCGCAATCAATCGATTGGCATAGCCGAGGCCGCTCGTCTGGGCCTGGATGAAACCTGGCGTCTTACCGCACTGATTGGCCAGTTCGTCAAACGCATGTTCAGCGGTCAGGGTTCGGTAAAAGAAATCGGCGGTCCGGTGCTGGTAGCCAAACTGGTACACGAGCAAGCCAATCAGGGCCTGCGGCAGTTACTCTACCTGACGGCTTTTTTAAGCATCAACCTTGGCCTGCTAAACTTGCTGCCCATACCGGCTCTGGATGGCGGGCATGTGCTTTTTTGTGCCATTGAACTGATTTTTCGCCGCCCGGTGCCGGTTGGTATCCAGACATTTTTGGTCTACGGCGGCTTTGTTCTGCTGATTGGTCTGATGTTGCTGGCTACGGCCTTTGATATTTTCCGCATTGTTCAGTAGGGTAATTAATTATGTCATTAAATAATCTCAGCCCGGCTGATTACATTGTCCGGGGTATATTGATCGGCGGAGCCGTTGGGGCCTTCGGGGCCATGCTGGGGTTCAGCCGCAGCATGTTCTGGGGGACCGGCATAGGCATGATCGCCGGATTCATGGCCGGGCTGACTCTGGCCAAACGCGCGGAAAAAAGAGCCGCCCAGTTAAAAAACAAGCAGGATTGAACGCATGGGCTTTTTTACCTCCCTAAAAAATATTTTCAGCGCCTCCAAACCCTTGGATGACGCGCCAGATACGGCAGCATCGCCCGATGCTCCAGGTATTGCCGGCGCACAGGATCTGCCGCATGGCAATCCGGACGCAGCCACATCCGATGCAGGCATTGGGCAAGCTGCAAACAGCCTGACCACTTTCAGCGAATCCGACAACAATCTGCTGGCCGCCCTGCGCGAAGCGTCGCCCCGTCTTTCAGCCTGGCTGGATATTCTGCTGGAAGGCGTGCCGGGCGCGGGTGATGCGCTCAAGCAGCGCCTCGCCCTGTTGTTCAAAGCCCTGGAAGCGCCGGATGATGAAGCGGAAAAATTTATCCGCAGCTTCGACAAGTGGCTGGACAACATGGGCTACAGCGCTCTGAACGAGTTTCGTTCCGAGCTGCAATATCGTCTGGCTCTTGCTCTGGATCTGGAAGACGAAGAAGACGAGCGCAGCCGCCTGCTGCTCAAGCTGGGTCAGGGGCTGGCCAAAACCCGCGCCCAGTTCGGGCGTGGTTTGAACGCCCTGTTCCAGTCTGGCCGTGCTTTGGACGAAAGCTTCTGGGAAGAACTGGAAGAAGTGCTGCTCCTTGGCGATGTCGGTTACGAAGCCAGTGTGGAACTGACGCGCCGTCTGCGCCGCCGGGCTGAAAAAGCCGGTATTACCGATCCTGCGGCCATGCGCGAACTCATGCGCGACGAACTGGCCGAAATTTTTCTTACACCCAAACGCATCAGCGCCATCAACCCGCCGGAAATCCTGCTTATGGTGGGCGTCAATGGCGCGGGAAAAACCACCACCATCGCCAAATTGGCTCACCGGGCCACCCTGCAGGGCCGCAAAACCCTGATTGCGGCTGGTGATACTTTCCGGGCCGCAGCTGTAGAGCAGCTTGAGGTTTGGGCCAAACGCACCGGCGCGGACTTCTACGCCAAGGGACACGGCGCGGATCCGGCAGCCGTGGCTTATGAGGCCACGGAAAAAGCCCTCAAGGAAAATTACAGCCTCCTGCTTATTGATACCGCCGGGCGTCTGCAAACCAAAACCAACCTGATGGAAGAGCTGGAAAAAATCCGCCGCGTGGTGTCCAGGCTCCATCCCGGTGCGCCGCAGCGCTGCATCCTGGTGCTGGACGCCAACACCGGGCAGAACGCCCTTTCCCAGGCCGAACTTTTCAAGGGGGCCAGCGGCGTGAATGAAATAATCCTCACCAAGCTGGACGGCACAGCCAAAGGCGGTGTGGCCGCAGCTATTGCCCTGCGCTACGGACTGCCGATCAGCTTCATCGGGTTGGGTGAAAAAATGGAAGACTTGCGGCCTTTTGACGGGCAGGCTTTTGCTGCCGCTTTAATGGCGGAAGAATAGTCACGAGCGCCTTTTTGTTTCTGGCTGCGTCAGATTTCGCCTTTTATTCCGGTCGAGTACCAAAAGAGTACACTCCCTGCATAAAAGGCTCATCTTCCTTGCCAGAGAACAAAAATTCATCTCGTGACAATACCGGATAGATTTAAGTAAAAATGACAACAATGGAGCCGCTATGCTGCGCAGCATGACTGGATTCGGGCGTTATTACCTGGAAGACGGCGATTTTTCCCAAACCTGGGAAATACGCAGCGTCAACGGGCGCTTTCTTGATTTGAAGTGGCGTTTGCCGCAGCCGGTACGCGGGCTGGAATCCGGGCTGGAAAAACTGGTCAAGCAATACGCCAGCCGGGGCCGGGTGGAAATAAGCCTGAATCTGCAATCTACCGGAGCTTCCGGCGGGCTGGCCAAATTCAATCAGGCGCAGGCTGCGGCCATGTTGCAGACCATGGAAGATTTTGCCCGCGAACGGGGGGACGCATTTGTGCCTGACTACAACAGGCTGATCTCGCTCTCCTTCCTTTGGGAGGACGCCGGGCTGGACCCGGAAGGAGAACTTGGCGAAGCGCTGTCGCGTGGCCTGGCTCTGGCTCTGGAAGACTGGAACGAAGCACGCGAAACCGAGGCCAGAGCTTTGAAAAAAGATATGCTGAGCCGGGTGCAGCGTATGCGCGACTGGGTGGAAACCCTTGAAGAACGCGGGCCGCAAATTAAAGAAGAACGCTTTGAAGCTTTACGGGCCAGACTTGCGGAAGCGCTGGAAACCCAAAGCGCCGCCTTGGGCGTAAGCGGATCCGGATCTCTTCTGGATGAAGGCCGCTTCCTGCAGGAAATAACCATTCTGGCCGACAAACTGGATGTAAGCGAAGAATTGACCCGCCTTAACGCCCACCTTGAGCGTCTGGTGGAACTGCTTGCCCAGGATAGCGACATCGGACGGCGCCTTGATTTCACCATCCAGGAATGCTTCCGCGAAATCAACACCTGCGGCAACAAGATACAGGACGCCAATATTTCCAGACTGGTCGTGGATTTTAAAAATGAACTGGAAAAATGCCGCGAACAGGTGCAGAATATCGAGTAAGCACCGATTAATTTTTATTTGATGATGCTGGAGATGCAACATGCCGGAAACCTCCGACTTCCAAACGCCAAATGCTGAACAGACGCCCGCCGCCGCGCCGAAATTCAATCTGCTGAATATCGGCTTTGGCAACCTGATGATTGCCGAGCGCGTGGTCGCCCTGTTCAACCCGGCCTCTTCGCCCATGCGCCGCCTGCGTGAAGAAGCCAAAGAGGCGGGCAAGCTGATTGACGCAACCCAGGGCAGAAAAACCCGTTGCATCGTGCTTACGGATTCCGGGCATGTTGTTCTTTCCGCCGTGCAGCCGGAAACCATACGCCAGCGCTTCGCGCAGGAAGCACAAAATTAGGTATAATTTTAAACCAGATAGCGTCGTCAAATGATGATTTTTTGTTCTCTCGCAAGGAAGATAAGCCTTTTATTGAGGAAGTGTACTCTTATGGTACTCGACGAAATAAAAGGCAAAATCTGACGTAGCGAGAGGCAAAAAGGCGCATTTGACGATAAGCAGGAGCGAACCACACTATGACAGTTCCCCCCAGAACAGGCACGGCTTTTGTGCTTTGCGCCCCTTCCGGGGCTGGTAAAACCACTCTGGTGAAGCGGCTCATTGAAAAATTTGACCGTCTGACCTTCTCCATCTCCTGCACCACCCGCGCCCCGCGTGAAGGCGAAGTTGACGGCCGCGATTATCACTTTATGGAAAAACACAAATTCCTCGCCCTGGTGGAAGAGGAATATTTTGCCGAATGGGCTGAAGTACACGGCAATTATTACGGCACCCCGATGCAGGCCACACGCGATTTGCTGGCCGCAGGCAAGGACGTTTTGTTCGATGTGGACGTTCAGGGGGCCACCCAATTGGAACAGAGCCTGCCCGAAGCTTTTTTCGCTTTCATTCTGCCGCCGTCCAAAGACGAACTGGAACGCCGCCTGCGCAAACGCCAGACCGAAGACGAGGCCGCCATTGCCTTGCGTTTGTCCAACGCGGCCACCGAGCTCAAGGAAGCCGACTGGTTCGATGTCTGGATCATCAACGATGATCAGGAACAAGCCTTTGAGGATCTTTGCGCGGCCTACCGGGCTGCCTGCCTGAACCCCAGTCATCGGGCGGGGTTCTTGGAAAATTTGCTGGGGCAATTTTAGATGAGCTTGAAAAATATCCGCAAACCGGCGTTGCCCGCTCTGCCCGCTTTGGTAGTCGCGCTGGATTTTCCCGAGGCGGCCCCTGCCCTGGAAATGGCCAAAATGTTGCGCGGCGTCACGCCCTGGATGAAAGTCGGCCTGGAACTTTTCACGGCTGCCGGGCCGGATCTGCTTGCCCGGCTCAAGGCTATAGATTGTTTGGTATTTCTGGATTTAAAATTTCATGATATACCAAACACAGTGGCCGGAGCTGTGGCGGCGGCGGTCAGGGCCGGAGCCGACATTTGCAATATTCATATTGACGGCGGAAAAAGAATGGCGCGGGCGGCGGTAGAGGCCAAACGCGAAGCGCTGCTCAGGTCCGGATGTATGGCTGCCGCAAAACCAGACCGCGCTTGCCTGCTCCTGGGTGTAACCGTGCTCACCAGCAGTTCGCCGCAGGAAGCCGGTTTAAGCGACCGGGAGACCCTGCGGGAACTGGTGCGGCAAAAAGCGTTGCAGGCAAAGGATTGGGGGCTGGACGGCGTAGTCTGTTCCGGCTGGGAAGCGAACGCGATAAAACAATCCTGTGGCAAGGATTTTATCTGCCTTTGCCCCGGTATCAGGCCGGCCGGCGCCGAGCTTGATGATCAGCAGCGGGTGCTGACCCCGGCCGAGGCGGTAGCGCGGGGAGCGGATTTTCTGGTTGTGGGCAGACCGATAACCAGAGCGCACGATCCGTTGCTGGCAGCGCAAAGCATTATGGATTCGATGCAGGAAAAATAAATACGTTTCCTTGTTTGCACTTTTGGGAGTTCCTGCTTCGCGGGATTGCACAGCAAGTTCTTAATCTGCGTTTCCTTAAGTTTGTCTTCAATTTTTAGGAGCGGATCCAGATGGAAAATACGGAAAAGGCTGAAAAAATAACCGGAGTGTTTTCTACCCAGGAAATCCAGAAAGTCGGCACTGGCACCACCACGCGCAAAACCATCCGCAAGTCCTTCTGGTACTGTATTGAGCAGGACAACGGGCAAATTGAGGTGCAGCCGCTGAATACCAACTTCATCCCTTCCGGCCCAAAGCGGATGCTGGAAAAAGACAACTTCCTGGCCGAATTCTCGCCGGAGCCGGAGTTTTACCTTTCCACCGTGTATCCGCGCATGCGCGAGGTGACCAAAACCCTGGCCAGGGCCGAGCGTCACCGCAATAACGGCGAACTGTTCAGCGCGGAAATGGAATTCGGCAACGCCATCAAGGTGGATGAAGAAAACGTACGCGCCAACTTCGGGCTGGGGCTAACCTATATGGCCCGTGGTGATACGGCCAAGGCGGAAAACATCCTCGGGCGCATCGTCAAACTGGACGCCGCTTTTGAGCCGGAGCACAAGCACCTTTTCAACGAATTCGGCATTCAGTTGCGCAAAAACAAGATGTTCAAGGATTCCATCGCCTATTATGATCGTGCGCTGGAGCTTTCATCCAAGGACGAGAATCTTTATTACAATGCGGCCAGAGCCTATCTGGAAAACAAAAAACCAGCCGAAGCCCTGGAACATTTGCTCAAAGGCATTGAAATCAATCCGGCCCAGCCGGAACTGGCCCAGTTTCTGCTCTGGATGCTGAATAAAAACATGGTGCCGGACACCAAAAAGGTGGAAGTTGTCGAGGTCCTGAAAAAAATCAAGGAAGCTCAGGGCAATGTGAGCGCCCCGGCGGAACTGGTCGGGCCGGATGAAAAAGCCGCTGCTGCGGAAGCGGGAGACAATGCGGCCACAACAGGAACAGCCGAAAAGACCGAGGCGTCCGCAGCTGGTGAAAAAACCGCGACCACCGCAAACGGATAATAAATCTAAAAGGGTACATAGGGCAATCGCCCTATGCGGGGCTTGGGGCGGAGCCTCAACATCAAGTGTTTATTGCCTGTGAGGAGTGCCATGGCCACCAGGATCAACGAGGCCCACGACTTTTTGAACGATCTGGCCGTTAATCCGCCCCGTCTGCCATTTGATCCGGCCATACTGCCCCAATTGTTCCGGGGCATGGCGGATGATTCGCTCCTGCCCATGAGCGAACTGGCCGCGTTGATCGAACGCAGTCAGGCTCTGGCCGCCAAAGTGCTTTCAGTTGCCAACTCGGCCTGCTACGGGCTGCAAGGCAATATTTCTTCTCTCACCCGCGCGGCGCAGGTACTGGGTGTTTTGGAATTACGCTCACTGGTGCTGTTTTTCAGCGCTACCGGGGCCATACCGCGCTCCAATCTGCCCAGGGAATTTCCCTGCCGCGATCTTTGGGAGCATCAAGTCCGCACCGCTTTGCTGGCACAGGCAATCGCCCAGTTGGTGAACACTGCTTTGCCCAAAGCGGAAGATTGCGTTGCCGACAGCCGGAGCGCACCGTCTGCCTCCCCGGATTTTCCTGTTGCCTCTGTGCCGCTTGACGCGGACGGCATTTACACCGCCGGGCTGCTGCACGATCTGGGTAAAGTGGTGCTGGGTGCCCGCAGGGCGCAAGTCTGGCAGGAAATAAGCGAAATCAGCCGCAAAAAGCAATGCGAGTTCGCTATGGTTGAGGAAGACTACTGGGGTATAGATCACGGCACTGTAGCCGCCATTCTGCTCAAAACCTGGGATTTACCGGATCTGCTGACCGAAATGATCAACTGGCATCATCACCCGAATCTTTGCAGCGACTACAAGCTGGAAGTGCATATTCTGGCCGCAGCCAACAAACTGGCCGTGCAGGGCATGTCTGACGATGGCAAGCTGCCACCGGACATGCTGGATATTTTGCCGCAATACGCCGACTTGCTGTCAGGTAATACGGACAAACTGCAACAGGCCCTGACTGACGAAAAAGCAAAAACTCTGGCGGCGTTTGCATGAGCCCGGATCCAAAACATACCGCTAAACTGCTCCAGGAATTGAACCTGACCGTAAGCTACGGCAAGGTCAACAAGGTAGTTGGCCTGGTGGCCGAAGGTACCGGGCTGAAAGCGCCGCTGGGTTCGCTCTGTCATATCCTGCCGCAAGGCTTTGAGCAGGCGCGACGCCCTGGACAAGCTGAAAGCAAGGCCAGCGAACACACAGCAAGTAATGCCGGGAGCCAGACTGATGTAATTCCGGTCGAAGTGGTGGGATTCCGCGAAGGCAACCTCCTGTTCATGCCTTACGGCGATTTGCGCGGCGTGCAGCCGGGCAGCCTTATCCGCAACTCCAGCCTGCCACCCTTTTTGCCGGTTGGCCCGGGGCTTTTGGGCCGCGCCTTTGACGCTTTCGGGCAGCCTCTGGAAGGGCTGGAAAATATTCTGGACGCAAATCTTGCCGCAGCCCCGGTCAGTGACCGTACCGAACTGGCTCCGATATACGCGGACCCGCCATCGCCGCTTTCCCGCCCGCGCATAGGCGAGCCGCTGGATGTTGGCGTGCGCTCCATCAATTCGCTGCTCACTTTGGGCAAGGGGCAGCGCGTCGGCATCATGGCCGGGTCCGGGGTGGGCAAATCCACCCTCATGGGCATGATGGCTCGTTATACCAAGGCCGACGTCAACGTTATTGCCCTGATTGGTGAACGTGGCCGTGAAGTACTGGAATTTATTGAAAAAGACTTGGGCCCGGAAGGCATTGCCCGTTCCGTATTACTGGTAGCCACTTCCGATCAATCGCCGCTGGTGCGCATGCGCGCCGCCTATGCCGGAACCGCTGTGGCCGAATATTTTCGCGATCAGGGCAAAGACGTGCTCTTTATGATGGATTCCGTCACCCGCTTTGCCATGGCCGCACGCGAAGTGGGTCTGGCGGTTGGTGAACCGCCCACCACCAAAGGCTACACCCCTTCGGTGTTCGCCCAGTTGCCCCGGCTGCTGGAGCGCACCGGGCGCAACAATAAAGGCACTATTACCGGTATTTACACTGTGCTGGTGGATGGCGACGATTTTAACGAACCCATTGCCGACAGTGTGCGTTCCATTCTGGACGGGCATATTGTGTTGACGCGCGAGTTGGCCGACCAGGGGCATTTTCCGGCTATCGACGTGCTGCGCTCGATCAGCCGTCTGCGTGCGGATATTGTGGGCAAGGACGAGGTCAATGCCGGACGCGCGGTAATTGGTTCGCTGGCCGCCTATAAAAAGGTGGAAGACATGATCAATATCGGTGCTTACGCGCACGGGGCCAACGCCGAAATTGACCGGGCCATTGCCATCATGCCGCAAATCAATGCTTTTCTGCGTCAGGACGTTGGCAATCCAAGCAACCTGGAGCAATCTTTCGCCGCCCTGCGCGAATTGGGGCAGGCGGCTGGCGCTCAGTTTGATCCCGTCAACTCTGGAGGACCGGGCGGCCCCGGCGTTGCGGGTAATTTAAACGGCAAACCGGGTGGACCCGGCACTCTGGGCGGCGCGGCCAAAGCGACAGCTCCGGCTGTCGGGCCTAACCGCCAGATCCGGTAAATTAGCCAATCAGGCAATTCCTGCTTTTTATCCTTTAAATAAGTCCAGAAAAAACATACTGTTACTGCATAAAACTATCAGGAGATTCCCCATATGAACCGACAAAACATCGCTGATAAATTCTACACCGACGATCACGCCCTGCTTTTCGCCCTGATCGCCCGGAATATTCTCCGGACCGAGGGCGGTGAAAGCGGCATGAAAGCTCTGCAAAACGGCGTGGAGATCTATGGCCGCGAGCGCGGCCTGCGTTACGCCATGCGCTGCCTGAAAAACGGCGATGATTTGAGCGTGGCCAACTATATGGCCTATTCCGAACTCATGGATATCAAAGGCTGGAACCGCTCCGTAAATGTCAGCCTCGCGCCGGAATATCACTTCGACACCGTGGCCTGCGGCTGGTGCGACACCTGGAAAAAATACGACATCCTGGAATACGGCAAGCTTTACTGCAACTGGATCGACCCCAGCCTGGTACACGGCTTCAACCCGGAAATTATTCTGGAAATGCACCCGATTATGTCGCACGGCGGTGATTGTTGCGGTTTTTTCTGGAAAAACTTCGCCTTCAAAAGCGAAGCGGAAGCGCAAAGTGTGGCCCAGCGCCGCAAGGAACTTCTGCCGGGCGTGGGCAAGGACTTCCTCTACCATTGCGGGCACCTGCTCTCGGCCATGAAACGGGCAATCTACCTCGAACTTGGTGCCTGCGCCGGAAACAGGATTATGGAAGCCAGTCTTAACGAATATGCTCAGGAATTTGGAGCGGATAAAAAAGAAGTCCTAATCCGCGAGGCGGATCAGGACTTTTTGAAAATTTAAATAAAATTAATCGCCAGCAAGCGTTCATAGCATTCAAGATAACGCCCGGTCATGGCCGTGTGGCTGAAGCTCTGCAAAGCTTCCTTGCCGCCGGCCATGAGCTTGTTTTGCAGGGTGGCATCAGCGATCAGGCTCCACATTTTTTCCGCCAAATCCTCGGCATTGCCGTTGGCAAACCAGAGCGCGTCACGAAGATTGACGGCTGTTTCCTGGTGCGCCATGCTGTCCGAGCAAATTATCGGCAGGCCAACCGCCCAGCCTTCCATCAAGGCCAGGCTGCATCCTTCGCCGGACTCTGCCGGGGCCACCAACAGATCGCAATCAGGGAAAACTACTTTGGAATCCTGCCCGCCCAAAAAAGCCAGGCGGCTTTCCACACCCAGCTCTTTAGCCAATTCGAGCAGAGGCTCAAATAACGGCCCGGAACCACTAAGGCGCACTTCCCAGGCCGGTGGGCAGGCCGCGCTGCTTTCGGCCAATTTCTGAAAAAACGGCAAGGCGCGGATCAGGGTTTCGTGTCCGTTTCCCGGCTCCAGGCGTCCGCCGCAGCCGAAAATGATGCGGCCATTGCCGCGATTGGTTCGCTTGGGATAACCGGAAGCATCAATGCCGCCGTGAATAATTTTCAACGAGCGCGGCATTATTTTGGCTTCGGCCATAATAAAGGCAATTTCCTGCGTTTCGCAGGCTACCAGAAGCCCGGCCCGGATTTTATCCTGCAACTTCCCGTCGGATATCCGTTCCGGGGTATGCCTGCTGTGAATCAGCCGCAAATCCGTATGTTTTCGGGACAAATCCGCTCCCAGCGCAGCCGAGATATTGTCATGGGTATGCACAATCCAGCGTCCGGGATTGCGCCGGAAAAACCAGCGCAGTTTCAAGCGGCCCAAGGCCCTGCCCAAAAGACCGGACGCCAGGGAAAACACCTCGATATCGTGCTGACGCGCCAACGCCTGCAACTTCGATCCGTCACGGCAGATTAGCACGATGCTATGTTCGGAACTTTCCTGTAACCCACGAGCCAAAAAAAAGGTTTGCAGCTCGCCAGACAGAAATTCCTTGCTGAGATTCATTAACACGATGTTCATATTTGCTATCATATACTCTAGACAATACCGCCACAAGTGACTTCTTTTATTCCTGCCAAATAAGTGCTACAGCGGCCCCAGCCAAATAGTAACAAGGATACTCAAGTGAATAAAAAAACGCCTCTGCTTGTTCCGATCGCCCTGCTTGTCCTGATTCTGTTCTCCGGCGGTTGCCAGAGCCAGCGGCCAATTGCCACGCCCGCCGTCCCCGCCGCATCCACTGGCCCCGCAAGTTCTTGCGTCTTGCGCCTTGGGGCACAACAACTCACGCTGCCGGGCCCCTCCGGTTTCGTTCTGCAAAATACCGGCAGCCCAATCCGCAAAGCTGCCGCAGCGTGGCTGACACCGCCGGAAACGATTTTCGCGGTCTATGCCAAGGCCGGATCTTCAGGCAGCGGCAAGGCGGCTTCACTGCAAAATAACAGTTTGGTTATTGTCAGCGCACTACCGGAATTTTCCGGCCTGAGCCTTTCAGGGGCGCAATTCGCCTCCATGCGCAACGATCTGACTCTTGCCAACAATGTCTGGCACGACAGCGCACCGGCTGATTTCGCGCGGCTGAGCGAAGACGTTTACCGGGATCTTGCCGCTTTTAGCTACTCGCTGGGTGTTTATCAGCAAAGCAGCCACAGCATCAGTGTGGCACGCATCGTTAAAAACCGGGCCGAAAACGGAAATTTACCGGTAAGCGGCAAAGGTACCAGACCGGATGCCAATGGTTCGGCGCTTTCGCATACCGCGCCCTATTTGCAGCTAAGTCCGGGCGAGACGATCCAAAACCGAAGCAGCGACCGCGAACTTAACGCCAAAGCAGGACGAGCTTTCGCCGATGGGAGTTTCACGCTGTCCATCCGCAATTTGCTGTACGCGCGCGGCAAAATTTTCAACATTTATTATAATGTGCCCCTGCGCCAGCTGAACGACATCAAGCCTGCCCTGGAAGCCAATAGCAAGTATATTAAAGCAGTTACAAGGCAAGGATTGGGACTGTAGAGGCATCCTACTTTTGACTTTTTCAAGAGAAAATCTAAAATTATCTTGCTATTTACGTTAAAATATATTTAACAAAAAATAGTTACTCTTCTCTATTAAGCAAAATCACTACGAAACAAAGAGGTTACAGGCTTTGCCCGTTAACGCGCCTCATGCCGCAACCAGCCGCCCGCAGGCAAACCGCAAGATCCGTCAGGCTCTTATCATACTGCTCGGCCTGTGTTTTGTCTTATTGCTGCCCGGCTGCGGGGATGAGGACAAAAGCGGCCAGAGTGCCGAACAGAATGGCGGCCAAACCAGTAATCTGCCGGACGGACAGGAAGCCGGACAATCCGCAGGGCAAACTACAGATGCTGCGTCAGACTCTGAGCAAGGAGCGCAGCCGGGCTTGCAAAAAGACGCAAAGGCCGATCTGCAAATTCGTGTGGGAGCGCTGGATTTGCCCATGCCTGCCCCGCAGGGGTTTGAGCGCGTAAAGCCGGATCAGCTGCTGTACAGCAAAGTAACGCTCAAGGCGGGCGAAACCCTGCTCTGCGTTTTTGCCCGTCCGATCAAAACAGCAGAATCACTAGCCCCTGTAACCGAAAGCGCCAGTACTGCATCTGCTTCTCAAGCTTCTGAGCCAGCTTCCGGTCAGGGTTCTGAGCCAGCTTCGCAAAACGGATCCACTACGGCTTCATCTTCCGGTCAGTCCACCACTCCCTCTGCTGCGCCAACAGGCGAAACTCCAGATTCCGCAAAATTTGACGGACCGCCGGAAGCGTTTGATTTACTGCTGGTCACTACCCTGGATAAATGGGTTTTCAGTCATTTATCCCTTGAAGGTTTTGAAAAAATCAAATCCCCCTGGCAAAAAAACTCGGTCGTCTGCAATCAGGACACCCTGAACTATTTTACCCAGGCCGCTCTTTCCCGTTTGGCCGACACCAGCGAATATACCTATAATCTCGGCATGACCGGAGCAGACCGGCAGCAAATCAGCTTTGCCCGCATCATCAAAAGCAGTGATGCCGATGGGCAGAGCAAGTACGTTTGCGCCATGAACAGCCTGCTTTACCGTAACGGAAAAATACTTGGCCTGAGCTGCCGCGTGCGGATCTGGAATCTGGCGGAAATAGGCCCGGTCATCGAAGGGTACATGGCCTACCTGCATAGCCTGCAAGCCCTGGACGAGCAACTCTCCGAACAGGAGATCAGCAGGCAGACCTTGCGCCGCAAAACTACAATAGCGGCCAATGATGCCGGTTAAAATTCGCTGACGCGCTTTATGGGAATTAAATAAAGCGAAAGTCTAGATTTTTTCTTGACATTTTAGAGTGCCAGTCTAATAATTATCAATGTAAATTCAGAGGCTCGTACTCTACAACTTAACCCGACGGGGCCGCCATGCCGCAGGTTGCAGCGCGCATATCAACAGATCAGGAAAAATGGCTTAAAGACTACTTCCGTACCAAAAGCGCGGGGGCGGAATTTATTCTGCCCTGGGCTGTTGATACCTTTTTCCGGGCCATCAACAGCATCCGTTCCAATTATACTCCCGGTGAGCTTAAAACTATTGTTGAAGCGCATCGTGATATCAAGCTTCTGCCGGATCACACCCGCCTTTCCTATCTGCTTTTGCGCGTCATGGATGCCTGCGACGTGAACCAGATACACACCAGGCACGGTGCCAGCAAAACCAGTCTGGAAGCCAAACTGAAACGCCTGGACGATACTCAGGCCACAGCCCTGATGGTTTGGGCCGCCGCGTTCTGGGTAAGCCGCGAATGTTCGGCGGAGAGTCTGGACGAATACATCAAAGCTTACTAAACAATTCATCCCTCAATTAGAATGCACTTGGTAGTGCCTGCTTTTTCCGTCAGGCAAGGAAGGCAAGTTTTTTGCGACGGGAGTGTACTCTTATCGTACTCGACAGGAGCAAAAAACGATGCCTGACGCAGCATCACGGCAAAATGAGGCACTACCTAATAAAGATCCCCGCCCTGTGCGTCCGTAGCCACCAGCAGGGGAAAATCCTCCACTTTCAGCTCATAAACCGCTTCCGGCCCCAAATCCGGAAAGGCGATCAGCTTTGCCTCCTTCACACAAGAGGCAAGCAAGGCCGCAGCGCCGCCCGTGGCCGCAAAATACACCCCGCCAGATTGGCATAAAGCCTCTTTAACCGCCGCGCCACGCGGCCCTTTGCCTATACTGGCGGCCAGCCCCCGTTCATACAGAGCGGGAGCGAACGAATCCATGCGATAGCTGGTGGTAGGCCCGATGGAGCCAACCGGACGGCCTGGCGGCGCGGGAGTTGGGCCGCAGTAATAGATGGCCGCGCCGCGCAAATCAAAAGGCAATGCTTCGCCTTTTGCCAACAGCCCCAGCAGCCGCTGGTGGGCTGCGTCACGTGCGGTGTAAATCACCCCGCTGAGCAGCACAGAATCGCCAGTGCGCAAATCGCGCAACGCCGACAAATCGTCCGCTGACAAAAAAGGCGCTGTAAGCCTTTTTTTCATAGCAGCACCTCCCCGTGCCTGGCGCTATGGCATTGGATATTCACGGCCAGAGGCAGGCTGGCGATATGACAGGGCGCGGTCTTGATCAGCACGCCAAGGCAGGTGGTGCGGCCGCCCAGCCCCATGGGGCCGACGCCAAGATCATTGATCAGTTCCAGCAATTCCGCTTCCTTGTCGCGCAAATCCGGCTGCGGATTAGGTTCGTCCAGACAGCGCAGCAAGGCTTCCTTGGCCAGCAACGGGGCAAGTTCAAAATTTCCGCCAATGCCCAGGCCCACAATAATCGGCGGGCAGGGGTTGCCACCTGCCTCGCGCACCCGCTCCAGCACAAAACGCTTGATACCCTCCCAGCCTTCAGCCGGAGCCAGCATGGTCACGCGCGACATATTCTCGCTGCCGCCACCCTTGGCCATATAAACAATACGCAGGGACCTGCCGGGAACCAGGCGCAGATGGATTACCGCCGGAGTGTTATCACCGGTATTGGCGCGGCTGAACGGATCACAGACAGATTTGCGCAGGAAGCCCTCGGCATAACCACGCCGCACGCCCTCATTGATGGCGGCATAAATATCGCCGTCAGCCCCGCCAGCGCCATCCGCGCCATTCGCAAGTCGTAAATCCCGGCCCAATTCCACAAAAAACACCGCCAGCCCGGTATCCTGACACAGAGGCAGGCATTGCGCGGCAGCGATTTGCGCGTTGGCGGCCAGTTGATCCAGAATACCGGAAGCCAAAGCCCCAGTTTCCCGCTGCCTGGCCAGTTCAAGGGCAGTTGCAACATCTTTCGGCAAGTGCAGATTGGCTTCCACACACAATGCGGCCACGGCTTCGCTTACCGCATTAACGCTCAAGGTTCGGCAATTGTTCATCATACCCAGATGATACTCGACCCGGCCCGATCCATCAACCAGCAACAAAAAACATCACGGCAAAAAGAGGTCCTACCGGAGTGGACAGCGGACTTCTTTTATCCTACGCTTATTCAATGCGTTAATAACTATGGAGGAAAATATGTCGCGTGTTACTCTGGAAGAAATTCTGAAAACCCTGCTGGTTGATCCGAACCTGCCGGTGGAAGAGGGCGGCAAACCGTTATATATGGCCGCCGGACTGGATCTTGGCCAAACCTTCAACTGGGCGCCGCACAAGCTTGATTCTGCCGATATCGCCAAAATCGCGGATCTGGCCTATCAGGGGATACAATACAAGCAACTCGGATGCGGTTACGGTGTGTTCAGTGCCTTCGTCAACTTTTACGCCGCCAAATACAAAGGCGAATATGCCGATTTTCCGCTGGATCTGCTGCTGCATAAAAAGGGTCGTTATTCCGGGCCGGGCAAGACTTGCGGTGCTCTGCTCGGAGCGGGCAAAGCCTTTGCCCTGTTCTGGAGCGCCGAAGAAAGCCAAAAAATGAGCGATGAGCTGGAAAGCTGGTATGAAACCGCCAGCCTGCCGGATTACCGCCCCAGCAAACAGGCCATGGCCGGAGTGGCCCTGAACGCCGAAGGCAAATCCACGGCTCAGGATATAGAAATTTCCGTCTCCACCGCTGGCTCCAGACTTTGCCTCGATTCGCTGGCCGCCTGGAGCAAAAGCTGCGCCGAGCCTTCCGACACCGCCAGAAAAGAAAGATGCGCCCGCCTGACCGCTTCGGTGGCGGTTAAGGCTGCGCAAATTATGAATGATCACTTGGCCGGATAAGAACGATGATCACGGTATATTTTATTTGATTGTTTTCCGGGGAGGCTCCGCCTCCCCGCCCCCCTCCGGCAGGGGGCAACGGCCCCCTGCACCCGCGATTTATTCAACTCAAATCTACTCTGTGCCGCTTACCAAATCCCGCACCTGTTCCAACATCTCCCGCAAATCCCGTTCACGCCGGGCGGCCAAATCAGTCAGGGCGATTTCTATACGCCCATCCAGATCTTCCAGGCTGCCGCTGTTATCCAGCACCAGATCGCAGGCCCGCATTTTTTTTGCTTCATCCCACTGCCAGCTTTCCATTTTATCAATCATGGCGTCAGGCCAGCCGCGCTTAAGGCGCAGGCGCTCGACGCGTATTTCGCGCGGACAGTGAATGCCCAGCACCAATGGGGCCGACAGCGTTTTCGTGCTTGCACCCTGCAATTCGGCACTGTCCGGTAACTTGGCGCTGTTGCCAATCTTTTGCGTTCCAGCCGCCGTTTTCGCGGCCCAACCGGCCTCAAAATACAGCGGTACTTCCGCCACCGCCAGCGGCACGGCCTGCTCAGGCTTCTCCATCGTTTCCCGTTCGAATTTATTCGCTGATTCCTTTTCAGACTGCCCTGTTACCTGTTCAAATTTATCCGCCGTTTCCGGTAAGCCAGGCAGCCCCGGACAATCGGCAAAAAAGCCCCACATGGCCCCGGCGGCCAAAGGGTGAATCAGCTTTTCAACTTCACGGCGCAAGCGCTCATCCTCGCACATGGCCGCGAACAGCGCTTTTTTATCCACTTCCGCCGCGCCATCCGGCACAAAACGGCTGCCAAAAGCCGAACGCAGCATATGCCAGCCGCTTTGTCCGGGACGGTACAAATCTGCCACGGCCCTGTCCGCGCTCCAAACCGGAATGCCGCGCCGCTTGAGCCCGGCCAGTACACTGGATTTACCGCAGCCCACATTGCCGGTAAGAATAACCGGCTGACTGCACGGCCCCAGGGCGGTCAGGCAGGCGTAAAAATCTTCCGGCGGCGGACAGATAAAGGACAGCTCATGCGGCTGTTCGCCAGATTCATTGTAATCCACCACATCTGACGCAGCATCACGGCCAAATGAGGCACTACACTGCGGATGCTCAAAGCTGAGTTTCCAGGCGTGTAACAAGGGGCGTGTGGCGAAAAGATTAATGAATTCGCGCAGAGTCTGTCCATTTTTAAGCACGTCGGGCCTATTCCGTAAAAACGGCTCCAACACAGGCCGGATGGCGCGATAATCGAAGTAAACGGCGTCGCCAATAATCGGGTGCCCCAAAAAGCGCAGATGCACGCGAATCTGGTGTGTGCGCCCGGTGTGAATGCGCACAGCCAGTAAAGAAAACAGGCCGCGCTGGTCGCTGTACAGCGTACGGTATTCCGAAAGAGCGTCACGTCCACCGGAGCTGGCCCCGGATCGACTGGATTGGCCGGGCGGAACAATACCCTCGGGCAGATCAGACGGATCAAACGGACCGGGCCGTTTCGCCGCAGCCGACAATGCATCCGGCAGCGCGGTCATGCGGGTTTTATTCACCGGATCACGCCCGATGGGAACATTGATTACGCCTTCGCGCTCCGCAGGCACGCCATAAACCAGAGCCAGATATTCCTTTTTCACCTGCCTGGCCGCGAAGACCCCGGCCAGCTTCAGGCGTGTTGCCTCGTTCAGGGCCACCAGCAAAAGGCCGGTGGTATCTTTATCCAGACGATGCACAATACCCGGACGGTCCCCGGATTGAGGCGGAAAACCCTCAAAATCATCTTCTTCCGAAAAAGATTCGGCTTCGCAATCGTTGGCAAAAGCATTTTCCTTCAATTCCGGAAAATGCGCCAACAAGCGGTTTACCAGGGTTCCGTTCGGGCAACTGGGGCAGGGATGCACGGTCAGGCCAGCCGGTTTGTTGATTACCGCCAAATCCGCGTCCTGGTATAAAATATCCAGCGGTCCTTCTTCCGCAACCGGCCCAGCCGCCGAATCCGAAGCTGAAGCAAAAGCCGGCTCCAAAGAAAGCCTAACTTCGTCTCCCGGTCCAGCCTTGCTTTTCGGGCTTTGGCAAATGGCCCCGTTAAGGGTTACCGCCCCTTGCAGAATCGCTTTTTTGATCTTCTCCCTGGAAAGGCGTCCGGCCAAAGCCTGCCCCAGGCAGGCATCCAGGCGCTGCCAGTCCGCATCATCGCCCAAACTCAACGAAAAACAGCGCGGCGAATCGGCTTGCCCGATTTCGCCATCTAACATGGTATCATTATTTGCTTTTTTCACATCATTATCCGATAAAAATTGGCTTTTCCCAACACAAAAATTAGCCCAGCTTATTCTTGACCAACCGGCCACGGCAATTTAGAAATAATAAAAAAAAAATGACGCGGCCTTATGGCCTGGCGTTACCGGGAGTATTCATGCCGCTTAATATTGTGAACCATCCCCTGATCAAACACAAGCTCGGCCTGTTGCGCCGCCACAATCTTTCCGTAAAGGAATTTCGCGATCTTTCCAACGAGATCTGCCGCCTGCTTACCTATGAGGCTACCAAGGATCTGGATACGGAAAGCGTCAGCGTACAGGGCTGGGCCGGGCCGGTGGAAGTGGAACGCATCAAGGGGAAAAAGATAACCGTGGTGCCGATCCTGCGCGCTGGCATAGGTATGCTGGACGGCTTTACCGACATGATCCCGGGCGCGAAAATAAGCATAGTGGGCTTTTTCCGCAACGAGGAAACGCTGGAGCCGGTGCAGTACTATGTGAAGCTGGCCAAAGACATTAAGGAACGTGAAGCGATTATACTCGACCCCATGCTGGCCACCGGCGGAACCACCGTGGCAACCATTGATTTGCTCAAAAAGGCCGGTTGCACCAAAGTCAAAGGACTGTTCCTGGTGGCCGCGCCGGAAGGCGTGGAGCGCGTGCTTACGGCCCACCCGGATATGGAAATCTATACCGCCTCTTTGGACAAACAACTGAATGAAAAAGGCTACATCCTGCCCGGACTGGGCGATGCCGGCGACAAAATTTTCGGGACCAAATAAAATGTCAAAAAACAATTCCACCATTTCCAGCCTGGATTACAGCTTTAACCCCCGCCATGCGCTGATCGGATCGCAAATGTTCTTTGTGGCTTTCGGCGCTCTGGTGCTGGTGCCGCTGCTGACCGGGCTAAACCCCAGTGTGGCCATGTTCACGGCTGGCCTTGGTACGCTGGCCTTTCAAATTATCACCAAAGGGCGGGTGCCGATTTTTCTGGCTTCCTCCTTTGCCTTCATCCTGCCCATCCAGCAGGGCATTGCGCAATGGGGGCTGCCTGCCACCCTTTGCGGCCTGGTGGCTTCGGGCATACTTTACATGCTCCTGAGCTTTCTGGTGCTCAAGCAGGGCGTGCGCATCATCGAGCGCTTCCTGCCATCCATCGTAACCGGGCCGGTTATCATGGTTATCGGGCTTTCGCTGGCCCCGGTGGGCGTGAACATGGCTTTCGGCAACGGCACCTCCATTCCGCCCGAAACCAGCCTAACTATTGCCATGATTTCCCTGGGGGCCACCATCCTTGCCACCATCTGGGGACGCGGCCTGATAAAACTCATACCGATCATCTGCGGCATTGTTGTGGGTTACGCGGTTTCGCTCGGTGTGGGCATTGTGGATTTTGCTCCGGTAAAAGCCGCGCCCTGGCTGGCTATTCCAGATTTCACCATGCCGGAATGGAACTGGCAGGCCGTTCTTTATATCGTTCCCATTGCCATTGCCCCGGCCATTGAGCATGTGGGCAACGTCTTTGCCATCAGCGCCGTCACCGGACGCGATTATACCAAAGATCCCGGCCTGCACCGCACCTTGCTGGGCGATGGCGTGGCTACCATGCTGGCCTCTTTTGTGGGCGGCCCGCCCAACACTACCTATGCCGAAGTGACCGGCGGAGTGGTGCTTACCCGTGCCTTCAACCCCGGCGTTATGACCTGGGCGGCCATAAGCGCCATCTGCCTGGCTTTTGTGGGCAAACTCGGCGCCCTGCTTATGACCATCCCGGTGCCGGTCATGGGCGGCATCATGATTCTGCTTTTCGGGGCCATTGTGGTGGTTGGCATGAACAGCCTGGCTCACTGCAAACAAGATCTTACCGCGCCGCGCAACATGGTGATCATTTCCGTAATCATGGTCTTCGGCCTAGGTGGCATGGTTATCGGCAGCGGCGACCTGGCCCTCAAGGGCATTGGCCTGGCCGGTATCAGCGGATTGTTGTTGCACCTCATCATTCCTGGCGGAAAGTCTTAGGCAGAGCCGTCACGAGCGCCTTTTTGCCCCTGACTGCGTCAAAAAGCTTTTTTATTCCGGTCGAGTACCAAAAGAGTACACTTCCTCCATAAAAGAGCTTTTTTTCTTGTCAGAGAACAAAAATCCATCTCGTGACGACTCTGCCTTCTGCCAAAAAATACTTGTTTAAACCCACTCCCCTAAAGAAACGCCATCCCTCAACCGAAAAGAGATGTTGAGGGATGGCGATCTTTTTTAGGGGAGTGGGTTATGGCATATTATTACGACCCCAACAGCGCAGCGCAATATGCGATGCAGCTTTTGCGCGGCCAGATGGTCACGCAAATTATCAGTGGGCAAGCAGGACAGTTTGGCGGCATCGGCGGCATGAGCCTGAACGAATTTATGCTCGGCAAGCCGGAAAAACCCAAGCGCAGCGGCACCGACATCATGAACGATGCCCTGACCGGCCTGATCCGCAGCGATGCGGGCATGTTGCGTCAGGCCTCCAAAAACATGAACGAAGGTGGCGCACTGGTTAAAATTGCCTCCAAGGGCCTGAAAAACATCGATGAAAAGCTCACCCGGATGCAAGATATTATTGACCTGCTGCGCGATGACACTTCACAAAAAAATGATGTTTTGATCTCTGAATACAACGACCTGGCGCAAGGCGTGGCCGCAACGGTTAGCAATACTGACTACAACGGCATCAAGCTTTTGGACGGCAGCGCCTGGGATAGCGACGAGCGGGTAAGCAAAAACGCGGACGGCAATACCGGCAAAATCAGCTTGCAGGCCGGCAAGGAAAGTACGGATCTGACTCTCTTTAACCTGGAAGGCCTGAAAACCGGGCTTAATCCGCTGGTTTATCCGAATACAGGCGACCAAACCACCTGGGAAGCCCGCCTGAACAGGGCCGAAAGCATGGTTGATTCGGCCAGCAGCATGGTTTCGGGTATGCGGCAAAGCTATGAGGCCAGAAGCGGCCTCTACGCTTCGGAGGCCAACTTTTATGAGCGGCAGGCCGGTATTCTGGAAGAAGCGGCCAAGCGTTCCAGACCCAACGACGAGCAAAGCCTGAAAGACGCCATTCTGGACATTCTGCTGCGCGATCAGGGCGGCTTGTTTGATAGAAATACCTAACGCATTTGATAGGTTGGTAGTGCCTGCTTTTGTCGTCAGACTTGCTCTTCTGATACTTGACCGGAGCAAAAAACGATGCCTGACGAAGTATCACGGCAAAATGAGGCACTACCCGATTGCCTCAATCCTCCGAACCAAGTAAGATACCTTACGCCCAACCAGACGTATTTTGTGTAACGTCTTAATTTGAGCCAACTTGGTAGCGCCTGCTTCTGACGTCAGGCAAGGAAAAGGAGACTAACATATGGCCAGTTTTGTTAATGCGGCGGATGTAATTGCTTCGGCTGTTGAAATCGAGCGCCGGGGACACAAATTTTACCAGCAGGCCGAACAGGCTGCTGCTGGCAAGGAAGCCAAAGAATTTTTCGCCTTCATGGCCGGGGAAGAGCTGAAGCACGAAAAACTTTTCGCCTCCATGCTTGAGCGCGTCGGTGGCCTGGAGTTGCCTACCGGCAGTACGGATCAGGAATATCTGGCCTATGTGGAAGCCACCCTGGATTCGCACATGCTTTTCACTATAGGCGGAATCCCTGCAAATCTTGACGGGCGCGATCCTTTTATCGCCGCTCTGGGCTTTGAAAAAGATACCATCGTCTATTTTCTGGCCATGCTGGATTTGCTGCCGGAAAGCGAACAACACCACGTTGTCCAGTGCATTGACGAAGAAAAGCGCCATATCGTGCTGATTCACAACAAAAGAAAAGCCCTTAAAAAGTAGGTAATGCCTGCGCCCCAAGCAGGCACTACCAAAAGAAAATATCCCGGTGAACCAGGATTATCACAACATCGCGCCGATTTATGATTTGATCGCGGCCCGGTTTCTTGCCGGGCCGCACCGTGATTTGGCGGCTGCTCTGACAAGCGGACGCTTGCCGCTCCCGGTTCTGGATATCGGCTGCGGCACTGGCCTGCTCTTGCGCGAGCTTGAACAAGCCGGAGTCACGGCCGTGGGCTTGGATCACTCGCCGCACATGCTTGCGCGGGCGCGAAAAAATCTGGCTGGCGAAACCTGTGCCGCCAGATCGGCGTCAATTTCAGCCAGAAGCGAAAAAAACTCCCTTGGCGTAGCTAAAACCAGCACTCCCCAACTGGTGCTCGGATCAGCCGAAGCGCTGCCTTTTGCCGACAACAGCTTTGATGCGGCAATACTTTCTTTGATGCTGCATGAGTGTGGATCACACAAAGACAAAAAAGACGGTGAAGAAGACGCCGCTCACGAAGCCACGGCGCTGCGCATACTTGGCGAGGCGGCCAGGGTAAGCAAACGCATTCTTGTACTGGAATGGAAAATGCCGGAGCGCAATCTTGATTATCTGTTCCATCCGCCCGTGCGAATCATTGAGCGCATGGCAGGCAGGCGGCACTATCGTAATTTTTGCGCCTTTATGGCCGCCGGTGGCATGGAAGGGCTGATCTGGCGCTACAACCAACAGTGCTACAACCCCGAAAGCGGCCCGAAGCTGCTGATAAGCGAAAACAAATTCCTGCGCCTGGGTACGATGGTACTATTGGATGTGCGGCGGCAAGACAATAAACAGCAAAACGGCTAAAGCCGTTTTGCAAAATGGGTACATCGGGGCCGCGCCCCTATGCGGGGTTTGGGGCGGAGCCCCATGCAAAATTCACTAACTATTGGCTGACATCCGGCTATAAGCCGCCCTGCCGCGCAGGCTGCTGTTCATGGTGGGCAACGGCGATTCCACAGTGCCGGATCCGGGCAGGTTGCGCACGGCGGAGTGTTCCGGCCTTTGGCCCGCAGCAATTTGGGCGCAGGCCTGTTGTGCTTCCGGCATGGTCTGAATTTGGGCATAAGCGCTGCGCAGCCCGCTCAGAATCTTGATTACGGAATCGATTTTTTCTTTGTCCAGTTTCAGGTTGGCCATGGCCAGCGTGGTATTGCACCAAAAATACAGCTTATGCAGATTCTCGGCCAGTTCGCCGCCCTTTTCCTTGTTCAGTACCGCGCTAAGCTCGCTGATAATATCCATGGCTTTGGATATGGCTATGCCTTTGGCCGCGTAATCCTTGGCATCGATCAGCATTTTGGATGTGTTCAAAAACTTGATGGCTCCGTCATAAAGCAGAATGATAATTTCCCCCGGCGAAGTGGTGGAAACATTGGTCTGCATATAGGAGTGCGCTGCTTTTTGCATATATTTTCCTCTAAGGCTTTTTACTCACCTGAAATTTTTTAGTCGCCACCGCCGCTCAGCTCCTTGATCTGCGATTCAAGCTGGGAGTTGAGGTTTTCATATCTCTTCAAGGTTTCATCCAGGCGGGCGAAACGCGCTTTCATGCGGCGCTCCCAAAGGATGATGCGTTCGTTTTCCTTGTAGAGTTTGTCGTCAATGCCTTTGATGATGTTGCGGTACTGGGTTTCCAGAATACTCAGCATACCGTTTTCAACGTTCACCCACTCGCCGCTCACCGGATCTTTTTTAGGCTCAACATATGGCTTAAGAAACTTGTTATCGACCAGATCGATAAGGCCGTTCAACTTGCCGTCCTTGACGCGGGCCGTGCCTTCGTAGTTGCCTGCAACCCGGTTGTTGATCAGCAGGCGCAGACCAGCGGCCGGATTTTTGGTGTCACGGATAGCGAGCAGGCCGTCCGCGTCAATATAGGCAGCAGCGCCGTTAATGGTGGCGGTACTTTCGTCAATGCTGCCGTCCGCCATTACGGTATATTTTACGTCATATTTACCGGCCTTGGTAAAACCATCCAGGGCGTCATAGGCAAAAAAGTCGCTGGAATCGGAGTAGACCTTCTGATCGGCCGAAAACAGCTCGGCAACACCCTCCGGTGAAGTTGCCAGGGCCTTGTCGAAAGTCATCAGGTTTTGGTTATCTTCAAAAATAAGCAGGCCGAAAGTGGGCGAGCCTTGCACACTGTCGGTTTTGATGCCGATTTGCGCCAACGAGGAAAAAAGGTCGCCGCTAAAGGTGCCGTCGGGGTTAATCTGAAGATAGTCAAAACCGGCACCTACATCCATCATTCCGGTTTTAAGCATGGAGGCCATGAGCTGAACACCATAGTTACCGGTAAGCACGCCGCCCATTTGCATTTCAAACTGCGATTCGGCAAAATCCGGTTCCAGAACGGCTTTGTCCGCATTGACTGAGGTCATTTCCACCAGAAAGGAGCGAACCTTGTTCGCCGCTTCCACAAAGGCTTCCACGTTTTCCTTGATCTTGGCCTTGTCCGTGGCCACAGTAATGGTGGTGGTGCCTGCGCTGACCAGATTTATTTCAATGCCGTAAACGCTAAGGTTGTTGCCCTTGAATTCGTACCAGCCCGTGTCCGGAAAGCCGTTAACCCTTACATGTGCGTCCTTGCCAACCATGGTTTGCCAGGTGTTCGTGCCATAGCCGCTAAGCTGGTTGTCCACACCAGTCGCAACGGTAATTTCCGTATCATTGCCCTGATCCAGGCTATACAACTGCAACACGAATTCACCGCCGGCCTCCAGAATGGTGGCCCGCACGCCGGGATTGTCCTTGTCGTTGTTAATCAGGTTTTTCAGACCTTCCAGGGTAGTACCCGTAGCAATGTCAAGCTCGCGGGTCTCACCCATGTAGGTATAGGAAAATTTCTTGGTGGCCGTGTCGGTATTGATGGAATCCAGCTTGCTGGTTACGCTCGTTCTCATACTGGCGTAGCTGTTGCTGGCAACCTGCTCCACCTCGATAGTATAGTTTCCGTCAACGGCTCCGGTGGTACTGCCGGTGGAAAGCACGCTGGAATTGGAAACAGTGGCGGTTTTGACCAGGAATTTGTCTTCGCTGTTCAGCGTCTTCATGAAGGTGCTGAACTCGGTGAGGGCGGTGCGGAATTCGCCAAAAGCATCCAGACGCTTGATCCAGTCCTGCTTCCAGCGGTTAAGCTGCGCGGACTTGTTCATCTCGATTTTTTTGAGGGCTTCGATCATCGCGCCAAAGTCTTCGCCGTTGCCAAGACCCTGAACGCTGATTTGTCCTGATGTATATTCGACAGCCATGCTCGCACCTCATTGGGAAAATTTTGCCTTGCGAACCCCCGGAACATAAAAAAGGGGACTCCTCGCCGGATTTTATGCAAAAGTAATGCCACCGGATACGCTTTTCCCATTGATCAAAATTCTTATCGGCCAGAGCGGTCTGAGGTTTAGGCAAGTGCTGTCACGAGATGAATTTTATCCACCAATCTCGTGACAATTGACAATCCTCCCCTTGGCGTATACACGTTTCCGGTTTATTACGGATTTGTGACGAGCTTGTGCCGGACAAAGCATAACGGCAAAATCAGGCATTACCGGAACGCCGCGCTTCTCCAAGCGGCTTAAATATTTATAATAAGGACAATGTGGATGGATACAGTTACCATCGTTCTGATCCTGTCCATGATCGCTGGTTTCCTCATGGCTTTCAGCATGGGCGCCAACGACGTGTCCAATGCCGTGGCCCCGGCGGTCAGCGCCGGAGCAATCACCATCAAGCAGGCCGTGCTTATTTCGGCTGTGCTCAACTGTGTCGGCGCTGTTTTTCTCGGCTCTCAGGTCACCTCTACCATTGCCACCGGGATCGTTAACCCGATAGTCATTGACGATAAATTCCTGCTGATGCTCGGCATGCTTTCGGTGCTGCTGTCCGCAGGTCTCTGGGTACTCATCGCCACTTTTACCGGCCTGCCGGTATCTTCCACCCACTCGATCGTGGGCAGCTTGGTCGGCCTTGGCCTGGTGCTGGGCGGCACCGATGTGATCAACTGGTGGTCGATGCTGGCCATTGTGGCCTGCTGGATACTCTCGCCACTGGTGGGGGCGGCTATCGCTTATGTGGTGTTTGTGCACATACGGCACACCATTTTATTCGCCCGGCAAATGCTGCGCGGGGCGCTGCGCTGGGTGCCGTTCTGGATTGGCCTGACCATAGTGCTGGTTATGCTTTCATTTTTCTTCAAAACCCCGCTGGGCAAAAGCATCGGCTTCGGCTGGCTGCCCGCCATAGGTATCAGTCTCGCCCTGATGATCGTCAGCATGGCCGTTTGCTATTATATTTTTCCTAAAATCATCCGCTTCAAAGGCGATCCAAACCAGAAAGTTGATGATATGTTCCGGCGCATGCAAATTTTCACGGCCAGCTACGTATCGCTTTCGCACGGGGCCAACGACGTTGCCAACGCCATCGGGCCGGTGGCCGCCATCTATATGATTTACAGCCAGTTTGATCTGGCTGGCGCGGTTGAAATTCCGCTCTGGCTGCTCCTCTTGGGCGGAGCGGGCATTGCTCTGGGTACCTTTCTGATGGGCAAGCGGGTTATGGATACCATCGGTGAGCGCATCACCCAGATAAACAACACCCGTGGCTTCGCCATTTCTTTCAGCGCGGCCACCACCGTGCTGGTGGCCTCCAACCTGGGCATGCCGGTTTCTACCACACACGCCACGGTCGGTTCCATTGTGGGTGTGGGCCTGGCCCGCGGCTTCGCTGCCGTGGATTTCAGCGTCTTCGGCAAAATAGTGCTATATTGGGTGCTTACCTTGCCGATCGCCGCTTTTAGTTGCATAGGCGTATATTCACTGTTACGCTATTTATTAATAAGTTAGCCGCAAACATCAATCGCGGCGGAGGTATCAGTCCATGAGTGTTCCCTTTTTTGGAATTCTCGCCAGGCGCTCGCCGTTGAGCGGCCTGCTTGAGCATTATGAACTCATCGCAAAAGGCATGTTGCTCATAGAGCGTTCCATGGGATGTTTCATCAGCCAGGGCGGCGATCTTGAAAGCGTCAATTCCAGAGGCGAATTGGCCGAATTGATTGAACAGGTCAACTTTACCGAAGACCATGCCGACAAGGTCAAGCGCAACATCCGCAACCACATGCCACGCGGCCTGTTCATGCCGGTGGATCGGGTGCTGTTTTTCACCTACACCAGACAGCAGGACGATATTCTGGACGCCGGACAGGCCAGCCTGTACTGGCTTTCCATGCGCTCGCTGACCATTCCCGAGCCTTTCCAGGCCAAACTCATTGAATATATCGCCCTGGTAGGCACTACCATCAAATTGCTGCGCCCCGCGCTGGAAGTTACCATCGCGCTGCTTTCCGGCAAAATCATGGACCGTGAAGAGGTAAAAAACCACTACCGGGCCATTCGCAACAATCATAAAGAAGTTAACAAGATGCAAAGCTCGCTGGTGCCGGTTATTTTCAACTCCAGCATGGATTTCAAGGAAATCTATCAGCTCACGCATTTTGTGGAGCAACTGCAACGCATGAGCCATAGCGCCGAAGGCTGCTCGGACATGCTGCGCGCCATGATTGCCAAATAAAAAGTAATGCGTAAACCGCCGGGCGTAAAACGCCCGGCATAAGCAGCCGGGTACAATCAGCCATGTATAATCCCAGGCATAATCCGCTGCCGCGCGTAGCCGCCATTCACGATCTTTCGGGCATCGGTCACACTTCCCTGTGCATTGTCATACCAGTATTTTCCGCCATGGGTATTCAGGCTTGTCCTCTGCCCACGGCGGTTCTTTCTTCCCAAACCGGCGGTGTGGATGATTTTTGCTTTGTGGATCTGACCGGCCCCATGCGCAACTTCCTTGACCATTGGAAACGGCTGGATTTGAAATTTGACGCCGTTTACAGCGGTTTTCTCGGCTCACCGGCCCAGGCCGAAATAGTGGCGGACTGCATTGTCTCCTGCCTGGATCAGGATGGCCTGGCCGTGGTGGACCCGGTACTGGGCGATAACGGCAAGCTGGACCCGACCATGACCCCGGCCATGGTAGAAAGTTTGCGCTGGCTGGTAAGCAAGGCCGACTGCATCACGCCCAATTTTACCGAAGCGGCCCTGCTGCTTGGCGAAACCATGCCACCCGCCGTTATGCAGTCACCTGACGTTTCAGGATCAGCCCGCCTTTACGCGGATCTGGAAGAAGTTAAGGATTGGCTGCGCCGCCTGGCGCAAATCGGCCCGCGCTACAGCGTAATTACCAGCGTACCGCTGCGCGGCAGGCACCGGGACGGCAGCGCCGTGCTGGCTTACGACAGCGGGCAGGATCGTTTCTGGAAAGTGGAATGCGAGTACATTCCCGCTTTTTACCCCGGTACCGGCGATACCTTCACCAGCGTACTCACCGCCGGCCTGCTGCGCGGCGACAGCCTGCCGCTGGCCATGGACAGGGCCGTGCAGTTCGTAACTTTGGGCATCCGGGCCACCTTTGGGCACGATTTGCCGATGCGCGACGGCATTCTTCTTGAACGGGTGCTGGACAGCCTGCATTCGCCTCTGATAACCAGCAGTTACGAATTGCTGGATAATAAATAAACCTGGACAACAAATGAACGCTGCGCTTTCCGACGATTCCGATCGTCCCATAGGCGTGTTCGATTCCGGTATGGGCGGCCTGACGGTGCTTTCGGCCCTCATGGCCCGCCTGCCGCATGAAGACATGCTTTATCTGGGCGATACCGCCCGCCTGCCTTACGGCACCAAAAGCCGGCGCACGGTTGCGCGCTATGCCCTGCAAGCGGCTGAAAAACTGGTGAGCATGCGGGTAAAAGCCCTGGTTATCGCCTGCAACACCGCTACAGCAGCGGCACTGGACGAGGTGCGTGCCGCCTGGCCGCAGCTATCGGTACTGGGCGTGGTGGAACCGGGCGCGGCTGCCGCCTGCGCAGCCACGCGCAACAACCGGATAGCGGTAATCGCCACGGAATCGACCATACGCGGCGGCGCTTACCAGCGGGCCATACAGGCCATTCGCCCGGACAGCAGCGTCATCGGCCAGTCCTGTTCCCTGTTTGTGCCGCTGGCCGAAGAAGGCTGGATGGACGGCCCGATTGTCGAAGCTGTTGCCAAACGCTATCTGGAGCCGCTGTTCATGTCCGGAGCCTCCGGGGGCCAGTCCGGAGCCGCCGATGGCCAGCCGGATGCGCCAAATAAACCGGATATCCCACAGCCGGATTGTCTGGTACTGGGCTGTACCCATTTTCCTACCCTGACCGCCACCATAGCCAAAGTGCTGGGCGATTTATCCGTCGGGCAAGTTACCATTGTCGATTCCGCAGCTACTACCGCCCAGGCGGTAAAAAACAAGCTGCGTGAGCTGGATTTGCTGAACCGGCAAAGCCAACCGGGGCAGGCGCGATTTATGACCACAGACGACGAAGCCCGTTTTGCCCGCATTGGTTCACTTTTTCTTGGCCGCCAACTGGAAGCCGGACAGGTGGAATTAGTAAATTTATAAATGGGTACATAGGGGCCGCGCCCCTATGCGGGAGCCAGGGGCAGAGCCCCTGACAGATAAACCAGGACATATCCATGAATACCGACCAACAAAATTCCGAAACCCTGTCCGCTGTTGCCGCGCGTTACACCTATCTGCCCTTTGTTCCGGGCATCAGCCTGCCGGAACCGCCCGCCGCGCCTGCCAGCTTCAGCGGTTCCGCTCAAACTGACGGCGCGGACGCCGGTTATCAGCCAGCCCCCACCCCGGAGGAATGCTTCCGCCTGTGGGATCGTTACGCTGTGCCACCGCATATCCGCGATCATTGCCGTCAGGTCGCTCTGGTACTTACTGGCGTGGGAGATCTGGCCATCGAACGCGGGGCCGTGCTTTCCCGTTCCACCCTGCTGTCTGGCGGGCTTTTGCACGACATCGCCAAAATGTATACGGTACACTATCCCGGTAATCACGCTCAAATCGGCGCGGCTGTAGTACTGCGCGAAACCGGAAATTACCTGCTATCGCAGATGGTCTACCATCATGTAAACTGGCCCTGGGAAATCGATGTTTACAACGACAGAATTTTGCATGTGCTGTTGATGAGTTATGCCGACAAGCGCGTAATGCACGATCGCATCGTATCTTTGGAAGATCGCTTTGCGGATTTGAAAGAGCGTTACGGCCACAACGAACGCAGCCTGGCCATGCTGACTCTGGCGCACCGTCAGGCCGTGGAGGTTGAAGCAGCGCTCAGCCGCCGCCTGGAAGTGAAAATCAATGAATATAATTTTGGGAGTAAAACTCAATGAACATACTTCTGATCGCGGGCGGCTGGACAATCGAAGCCGACTCAGCCGCCAGGGAGTAACGCTATGAATATTCTGCTAATTGCTGGCGGCTGGTCTGGTGAACGTCAGGTTTCGCTGAATGGAGCGGCCAACATCGAAGCCGCCCTGAACCGTCTGGGGCATAGCGTGAAGCGTTACGATCCGGAGCACTCCCTGACCGGACTGTGTGACGCCGTTCAGGGCATGGATTTTGCTTTCATAAATTTACACGGCGCTCCGGGTGAAGACGGACTGGTGCAGTCCATGTTGGAAGCTTTACGAATTCCCTATCAGGGTTCTTCACCTGCCGGGTCCTTTTTGGCCCTGAACAAGGATGCGGCCAAGGCGATTTTTCGCAAACATAACTTGGTTACTCCGGATTGGATTCAGCTTACCGATAAACCGGCAAGCGATTGGTCTTCGCCTTTCGGGTATCCCATCTTCGTCAAGCACAGCACTGGCGGTTCCAGTTTGGGTATGGCGAAAATATCCAGTACTGACGAGGCTCCGGCGGCTTTTGACAAGCTGTTTTCTAACGGCTGGGAATACATTGTCGAACCCGCCTGTAATGGGGTTGAAGTTACCTGTGCGGTACTGGGAAGTTTACGAGAAGCCAACGGTAAGTTAACCGAGGCAGCAGAAAGTCTGCCACCGATTTTGATCCTTCCCAAGACTGGCGACGGCAAATTTTTTGATTACACCAGCAAGTACGTTGCCGGGGCAGCCGAGGAAATTTGTCCGGCTCCCCTGCCCGAAGATGTTACGCGCCGGATTCAGGAAATCTCCCTCAAGGCGCATGAGGCGCTCGGACTGCGCGGCTATAGCCGCGCGGATTTCATCCTGCCGGAAGACGGACAGCCAATTTTGCTGGAGGTAAACAGTCTGCCCGGCATGACCTCCACCAGCCTGGTGCCGCGCGCCGCTGCCGCGCACGGACTGAGTTTTGACGCCTTGATCGACCGGCTGATCAAGTTAGGGTTGCTTTATACTGATAAATAACTGTTTTCGGGGAGGCCCTGCCTCCCCGGACCCCTCCGGCAGGGGACGTGGTCCCCTGCACCCGCAATAAAGGATGACCTCCGGAGTGCTTACGCCCTACTCTTTGCTGTGGAAAGCCGCCCGCCCGCTACTGCGCCGTCATAAAAGACTGCGTCAGGGCTTTGAGCAGCGCCTGGTTCCATCTGATTGGCCCGGTGCGCCAATTTCTCAATCTGATCTGCCGTCAAATCTGCCGACCGCCAATTCAATCGCGCAAAATTATTTTGATCTCTGGATTCAGGCCGCTTCCGGCGGCGAAAGCTATCTGGCCTGGGAGCTGCTGCGTGTGCTGAGCCGGGATAATCCGGGGCTGCGCGTCCTCTGCACCACCTGTACCAGCCAGGGTCTGGAAATTTTGCGTCAAGCCAAAGCCGCGCTGGAAACTCAGCGCCAAGCCAAAGCCGCGCTGGAAACTCAGCGCCAGGCCAAAGCCGCGCCGGAAACTCAGCGCCAGGCGCAAAACGCGCCGGAACCCGCGCCGCTGGCCATAACTCTGAATTACCTGCCGCTTGACGAACCAGCGATTATGAAACGCGCCGTGGAGCAGGTTTTCGGGCCGCAGCCGTCGAATCAAAATATCCCGGCCACTGACAGAACAGAAAATAGCGCAGCATCTTATTCTCATTCGGGTGGCAGGCTTTTGATCCTGCTGGAAACCGAAATCTGGCCCGGACTGCTGGCCGCCTGCCGCGCCGCCGGGGTGCGCGTGCTTATTTTAAACGCCCGCATGACCGAGGGCAGCTACCGGGCTTACCGCTTGCTGGCCCCCTGGCTGCGCCCTCTGGCCCCGGACGCAATCCTTGCCACCGGAGAAGACGATTTAAAGCGTTTTTGCCAAATTTTTGATAGTCAGGATGGTCAAAATAAAAACACAGGCGAAAACGGCCATTACGCGCCTCTGGCTGATGAAGCCCCTGTTGGCTCCTTGAAAGTCGGGCAAAAGCAAACCGCGCTACGCGACCTGATGCCGAATATAAAATTTGATCGCCTGCTTTTGCCCTTGCTGGCCCCCTCGCCCTGTAGTCTGCATCAGGACACGCCGGTGTTGGTGCTTGGCTCGGTGCGCGAAGAGGAAGAGGCCGATCTTGCGCGTGCGGTCGAGTCCATTTTGCGCAAAATGCCGCAACTTGCCCTGGTGATCGCCCCCCGACATATGCACCGGGTACAAGCCTGGAGCGAGCAGCTTGCCGCCGCCGGGCTGGATTTTTGCCTGCGCTCCAAGCTGACAGACAATAACGATTTTTCCCAAATCCGATTTTTGCCTGGACGTATCTATCTTTGGGATGTCTTTGGCGAACTGGGCAAACTTTATAGTCAGGCCGACGCCGTATTTGTCGGCGGCAGCCTGGCTCCTTTGGGCGGCCAGAATTTTCTGGAGCCACTGGCCTACGGTCTGGTTCCCTGCATCGGACCATCCTGGAGCAATTTTTCCTGGGTGGGGCGCGAACTCTTTGATTTGGGACTGGCCCGTCAGGTGCAAAGCGCGGAAGAACTGGTTCCGGCCCTGCTGGAACTTCTTACCGCGCCGCGCTCCAGAGATGAGGTGCTGAATGATTTCAGGCGTTACCTTAAGCCGCGCCAGGGTGGGACGCTTAAGGCCGCAGATTTAATTCAGTCCTATTTGTGATTTGTGAAATATCTGCAAAATGGGTACATAGGGGCCGCGCCCCTATGCGGGGGAGCCCGAGGGGG
>JAITWK010000001.1 GCA_031285295.1 Deltaproteobacteria bacterium
TTACAGACCTAAGTCTGAAATTTACTAAACCTCAGAGTCAACCATTCATGGTCGCTCTTGAACTACACCCGAACAACTCGCTAAAAGCTGCTCAGGCTGGCTGATATAATCAATTTAGCTTCTTCCGCCACGGGGTTCTTTAACCAGGACAAACCCGGCTAAAGAGAGTTGCGGAAAAAAGCTTTTCTTCCCGACTCGCTATTTAATTGTCAAAGAACCAAGCAAATTTTTTAAAGGCACAAAAAATGCATGACAACCTGAACTTTGTCCTCAAAGAGATGCTTTCAGCTTCTCTTCAAATGAGGACGGCGAAACTCGGTTCCTCATGCGCAGAAAGGCGTTATGAACTAAACCGGCCCCTTCGTCAACAACTTTTTTAAAATTGTGAAAAAATATTTCGCATTTCTGAAAAAACGCTGTTGAAATCATACAGCCCGCTCTCCACAACAAAAACCACTTAAAGACTGTTAAAATAATCCAGCTTATTCCCGGCTTTTTGCGCCACCTTGTTCAAGGTTTTATTAAAACCAGGCAGAGAGGCCATAAAAAGAATCAACTTGTACTTCTGCTTTTTGAGTTCCATAAATCTGGGCATGGAGAACCCAATATCGGCGGTGCGCTCAGCGGCAAGTTCGGAGGCCACCTGCGGGTATTGCGTGTAAAGCTCTTTATGCTTTTCCAGCAGAGTTCCAATAACATCTGTTTTTTTCTTATCACGACTGCGCCTGCGGCTGATTATACTATCGCCGTGCCGCCGATAATTATAAAGAAACTCCTCAATACGGTATGCTTTCTTTCCTCTGGCAATCATACTAACCCAAAAATCCCAGTCCTGACCGTAAGGCAAATTACTATCCTTACCCGGCATTGATTCCCAATCACTTTTCCTGAACATTCCGGCCCCGGAGTGGCTGCGTCCTGCCAGAATGTTCTCCACTGTATAAGGCTGCCGTTTATTAATGCCGTTTCTGTCGCCGAAAAATCTGCCCAAGCAACTAACCAAACAAATATCTTGATTCGTTTCCAGTATGGCAACCGCTTTCTCTGCGAAAGTACTCTCAAAAGTATCATCCGCATCCAAAAAAATCACATACTTACCTTCGGCCATGCGATATCCGTTACTTCTGGCTATCTGACCGCCGCGATTTTCCTGATAAATGTTCTTTATGCGCGGATTATCTTCAAACTGCTGCAAGGCACGAGTGTTTTCCTCATCCGACCCGTCATTGACCACGATAATATCCAGATCTTGCCAGGTTTGGTTCAGCAATGAGTTTACAGCGTCCGCGATATACCGCCCCATGTTATAATACGGAACCACGGCTGTTATTGTCGGCTTCAATTTATCCCCCCAAATATACATCAGAACACGGGTTCCAGATCCGAAATCCGTGTTTACATAACCTGAATTTGTGTTTTAGTAATAGAACCCCGGTAAAGGATTAGCTCCCCCAGCCTGTAATTCACGCAAATCCAGCAAAGCGTTGGCAAGCAGCCCCAGCAGCCATGACTTATCTTCAGCCGGACCGTACAGATATTCCGGCTGCCAGCTCTTGCCATCCCTGTCCTTTTTGTCCTGATCGCCAAATCCGCAGCGGGCCATCAAAATTCGCGCCGCCTTGTCCTGGTCGCCAAGCTCGTCAATCAACCCCAAAGCCAACGCCTGACGCCCGGTAAAAGCCCGGCCATCGGCCAGTTCGCGTACCCGATCCAGCGGCAACCTGCGTTCGGCAGCCACATCCCCGATAAAACACTCGTACATATCCTGCACAATGGCCTGCAAATAATCTTTTTCTTCTGCCCGCATGGGGCGAAACGGCGTACCGGCTTCCTTGAGTGGGCCGCTGGCCAAACTTTGCTGCCGAATGCCCAGGGTATCCATAAGCTGCTTCATCTCGGCCAGTTCCATGCGCACGCCGATGCTGCCGGTAAGCGTGGAGGGGCTGGCCACAATGTAGTCACCGGCCAGAGCCGCGTAATACCCGCCGGAAGTGGCGGCGGAACTCATATAGACCACCACTGGCTTTACAGCGGCCAAGCGCTTTACAGCCGCGAAGATTTCCTGTGAAGGCACCACCGCGCCGCCGGGCGAGTTGATATAGAGCAGCACGCCGGCCACGTTGGAGTTTTCTTGCAGACGCGCCGTCCATTCCAGCACGGCGGCGGAATCGACAATCAGCCCCTCAAGTTTGATCACGCCAAGCCTGGGGCCGGAAAAAACGCCCCGCTCGTCCAGCACTCGCCAGGCCACGCCGAACAGATTGAGAAAAATCACAAAAAACAGCAGAAGCAGCAGCCAGAACAAGAATGGATGACGTTTGCGCCAGCCCTTTTTAGCGCCGGAAAAATTACAGCAAGCGGCAGCCGGACAGCACAACATGCCACCCGCCATTCCGTCAGGCTGGTGGTATAAGCTGCCGCCCGCTTGACCATGCTTTGAACCTGCTTCCGGGGCTGGCCCAAAGCCAGCTCCCGGATCAATTTTCATTCCGGGCGTAGCGCCATCACCGCAGATCTCCAGCACTGGATCACACTCCGGTGTGGCTTTATCCGGCATTGCTTGCCCTTTCTTCAAGTACGGCTACCGCAGGCAATTCCTTGCCTTCAAGGAATTCCAGGAACGCGCCGCCGCCAGTGGAAATGTATGAAACCTTATCCGAGGCGCGGTATTTTTCCAGAGCGGCCAGACTGTCGCCGCCGCCCACAATCGAGAAGGCCTGACTTTCGGCCACCGCTTCGCAAATGGCCTTGGTACCCTGGCCGAACTGATCGACTTCAAAAGCGCCCACAGGGCCGTTCCAGAGCACGGTTTTTGCTCCCAGAATCAACTCGCGGTAAAGAGCGGCGGTTTCCGGGCCGATATCCAGAATCATGTCTTCCGGACCCACCTGATTCACCCGCTTCACCGTTGCCGGGCTTGCGGCATCCAGTGCGGTTCCAACCACCACGTCACGCGGCAGGGGCAAATTGATTTTTTTGGCTGCGGCCAGTTCCATGATCTTTTTGGCGGATCCGGCCAGTTCCGTCTCACAGAGCGACTTGCCCAGCGGCATACCCAAATCCAGCAAGAAGTTGTTGGCAATGCCGCCGCCCACGATCAGCACATCCACCTTGCTCAGCAGGCTATCAAGGATAGTCAGCTTGGTGGAAACCTTGGAGCCACCGATAATGCCCACCAGGGGGCGTTGCGGGTTTTTCAGGGCTTTGCCCAAAGCCTCAAGCTCGGCCACCAGCAAAGGCCCGGCACAGGCCACGGGCGCAAAGCTGGCCACCGCGCTGGTAGTGGCTTCGGCCCGGTGCGCCGTGCCAAAGGCGTCCATCACAAAAACATCGCACAGGGCGGCGTAACGACGGCCCAGGTCTTCGTTGTTCTTTTTTTCGCCTTTCAGGAAGCGCACGTTTTCCAGCATGACCAGATCGCCGCTTTTCAGGGAGACACCGTCCAGGTAATCCCTGATTACCGGAATCTCGCGCCCCATAAGCTCGCCCATACGCGCGGCCACCGGTTTCATGGAAAATTCCTCGCTGTATTCGCCCTCGGTGGGACGCCCCAGATGCGACATCACCATTACGGCGGCCCCAGCATCAAGCGCGGCCTTAACCGTTGGAATGGAGGCCAGAATACGGGCATCGCTTTTTACTTTGCCTTCCTTGACCGGCACGTTCAGATCCTGGCGGATCAAAACCTTCTTGCCTTTGAGATCCAAAGAGGTCATTTTCAGTACTGCCATTGCTTGCTCCTGAATAATGGATATAGATAAAAAAAGTGCTTTCGCGTTTGTGATTTGAGCATAGCCGTTTTGCTTTCTTGCGTCCATACGGCTTGCCCCGAAACACCTGAAAGCAGAATTCCCTTATATCCGGTTGCTTCATATTATTATTGCAAAACCGGTGATTAGCTTTTTTTGCGCCGGACCGGGCAAAAAAAGCTTTGCCCCTGAGGGCATCGCGTATATAGTTATAACTGTCCGGCTTTATGGCAAGAAATAATATCAATAATCCCTCATAGCCGTTAACGCTTCAATATCTTTAATCCCCAATTTTTAATTCACATTAGGAGGAGAAGAATGAGCGCCCTATTTGAGGTTTACAAATGCGCACTGTGTGGCAACATCGTTACCGTAGCGCACGCTGGTGAAGGGGAACTTACATGCTGCGGCCAGCCCATGAAGCTGATGAAAGAAGGCAGCTCGGACGGCGCGAAAGAAAAGCATGTTCCGGTTATTGAAAAAACTGCCAATGGGTATAAAGTAAAAGTCGGTTCGGTAGCGCACCCCATGGAGGCCGCGCACTGGATTGAATGGATTGAACTTTTGGCTGACGGAAAATCCTGCCGCAAGTTCCTGAAACCCGGTGAAGCCCCGGAGGCTGAATTCTGCATCAAGGCGGACAAAGTGACCGCCCGCGAATACTGCAACCTGCATGGTCACTGGAAGGCCGAAGCCTAGAGCTGTTAACGCTTTTATCCAGTATTTTCTTGAAGTTAACAAATTTGGTAGTACTTAATAAATAAAGGAGTTCAAGATGAAGAAATACGTTTGCAGCCTCTGTGGCTACGAATACGATCCCGCCGAAGGCGACAACGATACCGGCATCAAACCGGGCACCCCCTTTGAAAAAGTGCCGTCCGACTGGATTTGCCCGGTTTGCGGCGCGGCCAAGAGTGAATTCGAACCGGCCGACTAGACAGCGCCCTCACGAGCATTTTTGTAACAAAAATCCAGCTCGTGACGACACTGACTTTTGATTTTTTTCAACATAAAGACCGGGGGCCGTAATATCACCCCCGGTCTTTTGTTTTGCCAAACTACAGCGGCGCATATATAATCAGGCCGAGCCTAATATATCATCAAGCGGAGGCGCGCATGAAACCTGTTGAGATAAAAAAAGATATTTACTGGGTCGGGATGGTGAATTTCGCCAGCCATAATTTTCACGGCTACGCCATTTCCCCGCGCGGCACCACCTATAACTGTTATGTGGTCAAAGACGAAAAAAACGTACTCTTCGACACCGTGCAGGCCGATCATAGCGAAGACATGCTGGCCCGGCTGCGTCAGGTAATCGAGCCGGAAAAAATCGACTACATCGTTATCAACCACGTTGAGTTGGACCATGCCGGGGCATTGGCCGAAATGGTGGAAGTTTGCAAGCCGGAAAAAATCTTCTGTTCGCCCATGGGGCTCAAGTCCATGGCCTCTTACTTCGATATCAGCGGCTGGCCGGTGCAGGCCGTCAAAACCGGCGAAGTGCTGAACATTGGCAAGCGCAACATCCATTTTGTGGAAACCCGCATGCTGCACTGGCCGGACAGCATGTTTTCCTACATCCCCGAAGATAAACTGCTGATCAGCAACGACGCTTTCGGCCAGAATATCGCCAGTTACTGCCGCTTTGCGCATGAAATTGACGAAAAAGAAGCCCTGACCAACTTTATCGAGGAATATTACTTCAACATCGTCCTGCCCTTCTCGTCCCAGGTGCTTAAAACCCTGGATCTGGTCACGGAACTGAAACTGGACATCGACATGATCGCCCCGGACCATGGGGTGATCTTTAAGGGCCAGAAAGATGTCGGCTTCATTCTGAACAAATACCGCGAAATGGCCGAGCAGAAGCCGCGCAAGAAAGCCCTGATTTTTTACGATACCATGTGGCGCAGCACCGAAACTCTGGCCAACTATATTGGCTGCGGCCTGGATCAGGTTGGCGTGCCTTACCGCGTTATGTACCTCAAAAACCATCACCACAGCCAGATCATGACCGAGCTGGCCAAATGCAGCGCGATCATCCCCGGTTCGCCCACGCACAACAACGGCATCATGCCGCTGGTGGCCGGTGTGCTGACCTATATGAAAGGCCTGCGCCCGCAAAATCTGGTGGGCGGCGCTTTTGGCTCTTATGGCTGGTCCGGCGAATCCACACGCGACCTTACCGGCTGGCTGGACGCCATGAAGGTGGAACAGCCCGCCGAACCGGTGAAATGCCTGTTCCGCCCCACCAAGGCGGATCTGGAAGCAGCCGAGAACCTTGGCCGAAAAGTTGGGGAAGCACTGATTGCCAAGTGTGAAAAATAAAATTGCTTGAGGGGGGGCCGGGGGAAGCGATTCCCCCGGCGATATGACAGGGGAGGCAGCGCCTCCCCTTAAAAAATATCTAACACAAGTCTAACAACTTCGGATCAAGTCTAATAACTCTCAATCAGCCTTGTAAAAAGCTTTTGCCGCCGCGCCGCATACCGGGCACTTGTCGTTATGTGGCCCTTCATGGGTATAGCCGCAAACGGAACAGATGTAATAATCCGTCGCTGCCGGCTTGCCGCCCGCGTCAATGGCCTTCTTGTACAATTTGGAATGGACCTCTTCCACTTTGTTCACCCAGCCGAAGTATCGTTCTTCGCTCTCCCGGCCCTCGGCCATGGCGTCAGCGATCATTCCCGGATACATCCTGGTAAATTCATACTCCTCGCCGGATTTTGCTTCTTTGAGGTTGGTGAGGGTATCGTGAATCTTGTCAGCCCTGGCCAGATGCGCGTGAGCATGAATGGTTTCCGCCTCGGCCACAGCGCGAAAGAGTTTGGCAGCCTGGTGCAAACCCTCTTTTTCAGCCTGTTTGGCGTAGGCGAGGTATTTGCGGTTGGCCTGCGATTCCCCGGCAAAGGCGTCCATAAGGTTCTTGTCGGTCTTATTCATGAAATTCTCTCCTTGGGTAATAGTAACAACAAGTTAGTCCAATCTCAGTGATTACGGTTTAATATATTTGAATTATTGTAAATGATATTAGTTAATAAACGCAAAACCCCCGCCCGCCTTGCGGCGGACGGGGGACAAAAAGAAGAACTATTTGGAAGCGGTTACTAAGGCAGTATCGCCTACATATTCCAACCGTTATAAACTTTCGTCTGCCATGCCTTGAAGTCGGCGGCGAACTTGTCCAGCGAAAGCGACACGCGCTCACCGCTACGGCGGTCCTTGCCTTCAACCTTGCCGCTGGCCAGTTCCTTGGCGCCCACAAAAATCTGCATGGGCACACCGATCAGGTCGGCATCGTTGAATTTAACGCCGGGGCGTTCAACGCGGTCATCCACCAGCACATCCAGGCCCTGAGCGGTCAGCAGATCATGCAGCTTGACGCATTCGGCCTGAGCTTCTTTGGATTCGGCATCCAGGTTGACGATCAGCACTTCGAACGGAGCGATTGGCGGCGGGAAGATGATGCCCTTTTCGTCATGGTTCTGCTCGATACAGGCGGCCACCACGCGGGTAACGCCAATGCCGTAGCAGCCCATGATAAAGAACTGTTCCTTGCCGTTTTCGTCCAGGAACTTGGCGTTCATGGCTTCGGAGTACTTGGTTCCGAGCTTGAAGACGTGCCCGACTTCAATACCGCGCGGCAGTTCAATTTCACCGCCGCACTGCGGGCAAACGTCACCCAGGGTGATTTCGCGCATATCCTTGAAGATCACGCCAGGCACGTCACGCTCAAGGTTGACGTTGCGCAAATGCACGTCGGCCTTGTTGCCGCCGGTGATCCAGCAATCTTTTTCCTGAGCTTCAAAGTCGGCCAGAATCAGGTCAACCTTTAGGCCGATCGGACCGGCGAAACCAACCGGCGCACCAGTGACCTGCTCAACCATTTCGGCAGGCATGATATCAAGATCAATAACGCTGCTGAAGTGGTTCTTGAGCTTAACTTCGTTTACTTCGCGGTCACCGCGCACCAGCACGGCCACTTTTTTGCCGTCCACCACGAACAGAATGGTCTTGAGCAGATCCGTGGCCGGAATATTCATCATGGAAGTGAGTTCTTCCACAGTATGCGCGCCGGGGGTGCTTACTTCCTCAACAGGCTTGGCATTTTTGCCGTCAGCCACCTTGCCTGAGGGCTTAACTTCGGCCCGCTCGATGTTCGAAGCGAAGTTACAGCTTTTGCAGGCTGCGACCACGTCTTCGCCGGTATCGGCCAGCACCATGAACTCGTGCGAGAAGCTGCCGCCGATGGAGCCGGAGTCCGCCGAAACCGACTTGAAGCGCAACGCGGACCGCTGGAAGCACTTTTCATAGGCATGGAACATGTCCCAGTAGCTCTTGTCAGCGCCGTCATCGTCCTTATCGAAAGTGTAGGCGTCTTTCATGATGAATTCGCGGCCGCGCATCAGGCCGAAGCGGGGGCGGATTTCGTCGCGGAATTTGGTCTGAATCTGGTACAGGCTGACCGGCAGTTGACGGTAGGAACGCACTTCGCCGCGCACCACATCGGTAACCACTTCTTCGTGCGTGGGTCCGAGGCAGCAGTCGCGATCATGCCTGTCCTTAAAACGGAGCAACTCCTTGCCGTAAGCTCTCCAGCGTCCGGATTCGATCCAAAGATCGCCGGGCTGCACGGTAGGCATTACCATTTCGTTGGAGCCGATACGATCCATTTCCTGGCGGACAATATTGGCCACCTTGTTGATCGAACGCCACCCATAAGGCATATAGGTGTATATGCCGGCGGCAAGCTTGCGGATCATCCCTGCCCGCGTCATCAGGTTGTGGCTCACAACCTCGGCGTCGGCCGGCGCTTCTTTTAGCGTCGGAATGTGAAAACGGCTCCAGTACATCTTTAACCCATCCTTATTTTGCGTTTGTGCAAAGGCTCACAAGCGGCAGATTAGACTATTTTATTTTGCAAGGCAATGCTTTTGCCCCGCCGGTAGTGCCTCATTTTGCCGTGATGCTTCGTCAGATATCGTTTTTGCCTGACGGCAAAAGCAGGCACTACCCGAAGTCTTTACGTTTAGTAAGCCTACGGTTATAACAAAACCGGAAATGATCTCATCGAAAGGAATGAACTATGACAACTCAGGAAACACAAGGACTCAGCAAGCTGGGCAGTCCCACAGCCTTTAAATTCGACTCGCCGGATATTGCCATGCTGGAGGCTTTTCCCAACCGCTATCCACAAAACAATTATGTGATCACCTTCGAGCACCCGGAATTTACCAGCCTCTGCCCCATGACCGGGCAGCCGGACTTCGGGGTGATCACCCTGCGCTATGTGCCGGACGAGCGCTGTGTGGAATCCAAATCTTTCAAGCTTTACATGGGGGCCTTCCGCAATCACGGCTCCTTTATGGAAAGCCTGTGCAACAAAATTGCCGAGGATCTTACCAACCTGCTCGCGCCGCGCCGACTTACCCTGGAAGGCGAATTTAACGTGCGCGGCGGAACCGGCATCAGCGTGCGCGTAGAATATATAAACAAACAACTCCCGGCGGATGCCCGCGAGGAGTTGTTGCGTTTGTGGTAGGCCTTATGGGATTGCCCTTATAATTGCCCGGCCCTCTCCCGCAGCTTTTTCAAACTGCGGAAATACGGCGGCTTGAATATCCCATGCTCGGTGACAAAGGCCGTGACCAGCGCGGCGGGCGTAACGTCAAAGGAAAAATTCCAGGCCGGGACGCCCTGCGGCGCGATTTGCTGGCCGCGAAACTGCGTTACTTCTTCCGGCGCGCGTTCTTCTATGGGAATGTCCTTGCCGGAAGCGCAGTTGAAATCAAAAGTCGAAAACGGCGCGGCCATATAAAAAGGGATGCCGAAATGCCGGGCCAGCACCGCCACGCCGTGCGTGCCGATTTTGTTGGCCGCGTCGCCATTGGCCGCGATGCGATCCGCCCCGGTAATAACCTTTTGCACCAGGCCGCGCTGCATCAAAATGGCGCAGGCGTTATCGCAGGCTACCTTGACCTCGATACCGGCCTTTTGCAGCTCAAAAGCGGTCAATCTGGCCCCTTGCAGCCAGGGCCGCGTTTCATTGGCAATTACCTTGATTTTCTTGCCCGCTTCCACTGCCGCGTAAATTACGCCCAAGGCCGTGCCATAACCTGCCGTGGCCAGCGAACCGGCATTGCAATGCGTCATAACCGTGTCGCCATCTTCCAGCAGTGCCGCCCCGTGGCCACCCATGCGGATATTCAGTTCGATATCATCGGCGTGGATATCTTCGGCAACGGCCTGCCAGGCTTTCACCAGCGAGGCCAGATCCGGAGCGCCCAAATCCACCCAGGCTTCACGCATACGGTTTACGGCCCAAGCCAGATTAACCGCCGTGGGCCTGGCCTGAGCAATTTTTTGCAGGGCTTCGTTAAGCAGCGGCTCCCAGTAACGGCTTTTATCCAACCCGTCCATTTCCAGACGCAAAGCGGCCAGCCAGCAGCCCCAGGCCGCTGTGACACCAATGGCGGGAGCGCCGCGCACCACCATTTCGCGTATGGCCTGCACCACATCGTCCGCGTTGCGGCAAACAAAATACTGCTCCTGACCGGGCAGCAGACGTTGATCCAGCAGCAGCAGGCGTTGCTGATCCGGTTCTGGCTTTATGTGATAGTTGAGCATGATCATTCCCGGTATTTAAAAATTTTTCCTGTTAGAAGGCGGGATTAAATATATCAGTTCACACGGCGGGCGTCAAAAAACGCGCCGGATCTGTCGTGCTGGCGCATCGAATAAAACAACTCGGACAAAAACAACCTTGTTGCATATACAACTGATTATATATTTTTATTGCGCAACAGTCTTTTTAACGCAGCAAAAAATAGCAGCGGGCATCAAAAAACACAGATACTGTAAAGGGCATAACAAGGGAGAAACCATGAAAAAAAGCTTGTTCACCATTATATGCCTATGTTTGACCCTGCTCATGGCCTGTGCGCCAAACTACTCAGACCGACAGGCCGCAAGCGACCCGGCCCGGCAATCTGCAAGTGTTCAAGCGCAACAGGACGTAACCACCGATGTCCAGCAACGCGCCTATGTCTATTTTAAAGAATTCCCGGCAGACAACAATGTCATTAAGGCGGACAAACTCTTTTCCAGAATGCGGGCTGGCGAGGATCTGTTCATCATCGATGTCCGCCGCCCGGCTGATTACGCAAAAAGCCACCTCAAGGGCGCGGTAAACCTTTCCTTCTTTGATACCTCAATACCGGACGCGCTTGAAAGAATTCCGGACGACAAGCCGGTTATGGTTCACTGCTATACCGGCCAAACCGGAGCCCAGGTAACAACGCTTTTAAACATCGCGGGCAAGACGGCCAAAAACATCCAATCCGGTTTCGACAACGGCATCAGCAAAACCGAAGGGTATGCGGCGCTACTCGAACAAACCGCCAATCCTTTGCCGGAACAGGCCTATTCGGTGTCAGCCAGCGTCAAAGATGCCCTAGCCGTCTATTTCAAGGATAAAATGGCCCTGGACGGTACCCCGTTCGCCAATTTCAACCTGACCGCCAGGACGGTAAAAAGCATTGTGGATGAAAAGGATGACGCCTACCTGATCCTTTCCGTCCGGCAGGCTGACGATTACGCGAAAGGCCATATCCCGACCGCCCGAAATATTCCGTTCGGCAAAGGCATGGAAGCGGGTCTGGTCATGCTCCCCAAAGATAAAAAGATTGTGGTATACTGCTACACCGGGCAAACCGCTTCGCAAACCATGGTTGTACTCAGAATGATGGGCTACGATGCCTACTCCATGTCCGGCGGCATGGGAGCCTGGACCAAAGAAGGGTTTGGCGTTGCAGCCAGCAAGTAAACACCGGAAAATTGCATGACCAGCAAAAAAAAACGAAAACCCGTGGTTGACCGTGCCATGTGCGCGGCCTGCGGCGAGTGCGCGGAAACCTGCCCCCGGATTGCCATAACAATCCGTAACGGCATACACGCAGTGGTCGATTACAGCCAATGCGTCGGATGTGGCGCGTGCGCCGCCGTGTGCCCGGCCTCTGCCATCAGCATGAAGATGGAGGCGGAATAATGGCAAGAAAAAGCTGGCGCAACCATTTATGGCTGGTCACCTGCCTTTATTTCCTGCTGGGGCTGTATAATATTGCTTTTGCCTGGCTGGGGCTGATATTTTTTGTAACGCCGCTGCTTATATCAATCATCAAGGGTGACAAGGCGTTCTGCAATAAATACTGCGACCGGGGGCGGTTTTTCCGTTTTCTGGGCGGCAACTTGGGCCTGACGCGGGGAAAACCCATGCCCGCCTGGATGAAAAGCGCCTGGTTCCGCTACCTCTTCGTGGCCTATTTTTTCGGGATGTTCGGGAGCATTCTCGTTGCCACCTGGCTGGTAGCCGCAGAGGCGCAGGAAGTTGACGACGCGGTAAAACTTTTTATGGCCTTGCGCCTGCCTGTGGATTGGTCGTATTCCGGCGCTCTGCTTCCGGCCCTGACACATTCAGACGGCTTGCTGCCGTCATTAACTTATTCAGGCGGCTTGCTGCCGCCCTGGGCGGTGCAGTTTGCCTTTGGGTTCTACTCCCTGATGCTTACTTCGCTGGTGCTCGGCCTGCTGACCATGCTGCTTTTCAAGCCGCGCTCCTGGTGCGTGTATTGTCCAATGGGAACTATGACCCAACTCATATGTAAAATAAAAGAGAAAGAGTCATAAGAGGGTTGCCTGCGCGGCGTCCAATCTCAGCAGATCTCAAAAGTATTTTTCTGAAATCTGATCAGCCCCTCGTTACGCATTTTGCATAGCTCGTTGGACATCGCGCTGCGGTCAACGCAAATATATTGCGCCAGTTCTTCCCGGTCATAGGGAATCGTGAATTTTTTCGCTGCTCCCCGTTGCAGATCAAAGAAGCGCAGCAACTTTTCTCTGGTTGTCCGCCTGGAAAGGATCTCGATTTTCTGATTCAGCGAAAGGCTTTTCCGGGCAATCAGCTTCAGCATGTTGCGGATCAGCCTGGCATGAAAGGGACAGGCCGAGGTGCAGGAGGTAATGGCCCTTCTGTAGTCCAGACGCAAAATCTCTACCTCTTCCGCCGCCAGCACGGTAACCGGGCTTTGCCTTATGTCGGCGCAGGCAAAAACCTCGCCAAAAGTATCGGCAATGCCCAGTTCGGCAAGTATGGCAACGCGGCCATCCATGTCTTCCTGAATGATCTGTACGCTGCCCGCGACAATAAGCCCCACAAAATCAACCGCATCGCCGGAGAGCAAAATCACCGCGCCTTTTTGATACACTGTCGTCTTGGCCGACAGGCAATCCAGCATCTTGGTAAAATCGCTGAAAGCAATCCCTTCAAACAGGGGATTATTTTTTACCGTCTCAAATATTTTTTTCAAAAAATTATCCTTTTGTTGTATATGCAACGCATTATATATTTTTGTTGTGACATGTTCACTTCAACACGTCAAGGTGAAGCAAATCAACCAGTGAAAATATTTCAGGAGAGAAAGCAAATGATCCGGCAAATGATCAAAATCGATGAAAGCAAGTGCAACGGCTGCGGCCTGTGCGTTTCGGCCTGCCATGAAGGAGCCATCGGCCTTAGCAACGGCAAGGCCAAACTGTTGCGCGATGATTATTGCGATGGTCTGGGCAACTGCCTGCCGGTCTGCCCCACCGGAGCAATCAGCTTTGAAGAACGAGAGGCCCTGGCCTACAACGAAGCGGAGGTAAAAAAGAATATGGAAGCAAAAACAGCGGAAAAACTGCCCTGCGGCTGCCCCGGCACCCATGCCAAGGCTATCCACCGTGAACATGCGCAGCCGGCAGGCGCGTGCCCGACAACGGCCATGCAAGCCTGTGCGACTGAATCGCAACTTAACCAGTGGCCAGTACAGATCAAGCTGGTGCCGGTAAATGCCCCTTATTTTGAAAACGCCAATCTGCTGATTGCCGCCGATTGTACCGCCTATGCCTACGGCAATTTCCACAACGATTATATGCGGAACAAAATCACCATCATCGGCTGCCCCAAGCTGGACGAAGGCGATTACAGCGAAAAGCTCACCGAGATCCTCAAGAATAACAACATCAAATCCGTTACCGTGGTGCGCATGGAAGTTCCCTGCTGCGGCGGCATTGAAAACGCCGTCAAAACCGCCCTGCAAAACAGCGGCAAAATGATTCCCTGGCAGGTGGTAACCGTTTCCACCGATGGAAGCATTTTGGAAAATTAAAAGTTGGAAAAGTAATAGTCATTTTTGCAGATATAAATAATTTATGTTCATTCAGCATATTTCAAGCGTTTGTCATTTAACTACCAACAATTCCAAATAAAAAAGGGGCGTACACCATGTCTATGTTCTGTTTTCAATGCCAGCAGACCGCGAAAGGAACAGGCTGCACCGTATCCGGCGTTTGCGGCAAAAAACCGGATACCTCGCACGAACAGGATGTGCTTACCTGTGAACTGATCGGCCTGGCCACCGCCATGCAGGCCAATAACGCCAGTTGCTCGTGTGCGGTTGATCTGCTGGTGGACGGCCTGTTCACCTGCATCACCAACGTCAACTTCGATACCGCCACCGTGGCCGCGCTGGTCAGCGGCGTCAAGGCCAAGCGGGAAAAACTCGGCGGCAAAGAGATTATGCAACCCGGCGATCTGTTCGGCGGCGACGAGAATATCCGCTCCCTGCGCTCCACCCTGCTGTTCGGCCTGCGCGGCATGGCGGCCTATGCCCACCACGCCCGCGCTTTGGGCAAACGCTCGGCAGAAGTTGACGCCTGGTTTATCAAGGGTCTGGCGGAACTGGGCAAAGATCATTC
>JAITWK010000019.1 GCA_031285295.1 Deltaproteobacteria bacterium
CTGGCGCACCCCGCTTGGCGATATGCCGGTTGATGCCTCTTTTATTGCCGCACTGTTACAAGGCGAGGATCAAAGCGCAAGCTCCGCTGAAAATACTGCCACCGTCAGGCAGACCGATGCCCCCAACACCTCTCCCTCCGCTCTCTTTAAAGCCGATCAGGCAGCGCACCTTGGCGAGCACGCCATTGAAGTAATTTTGCCCTTCTTGCAGGAGATCGCCCCACAGGCCGCTATAGTGCCGATCTGCGTGGCCGACTACAACCTGGAGCACCTGCGCCGGGCCGGAAAACTGCTGGCCGAAACCATTGCCCGGCGGGATGCGCGTTTCAGCAAAAAGCTCGATAAGGAGAACGAAAACGGGGGTAAACCGGGAAGTGATAAAACGGACAACAGGCGCAGAATTTGCCTGATCACCAGTTCGGATATGAATCATTTTTTGCCGCACGAGCAAAACATGCGTCTGGATGCGCTGGCTCTGGACCGGCTGCGTGCCATGGACCCGGAAGGGCTATTTAAGGTGGTGCGGGAAAAAGGCATCAGCATGTGCGGCTTCGCCCCGGCCTGCCTGATGCTTTTTGCCTGCCTGGAACTGGGGGCCAAAAACTGCCGCGTTACAGCGCACACCAGCTCCGGAATCACCGGCCAAAGCTTTGGCGCGGATATGGGCCGGGTGGTGGGCTATGCCGGAGCCTTAATAGACTAAGACAACTCAGTATGAGGCGGATTCCTGAAAAGACAACGTTTGCAGGCTGATGCTGCGCAGCACAAGCTCTGCCGTCCGGTTCACAGCCGAAGCATATCCTTCCATACTGTAATATTCGCCGTTCTTGCGAAAATCCTTGAGAAACAGCAGGGTATGATATTCTTCGTTCTGGCCGTTTATTTCAATGACCGGCACATAATAATGTATGCCGCGAATCTCGCGGCGGTTAGCCTGTTGTTCCTCAAGAATGCTGTATTTGAAGGCCATGCCGGACCGGATAATGTCCTGAGTGGCCATAATATTCATAGAAACCGCCTGGCGAGGGCTGATGCGCAGCTTTACGGCCTGTTTGGCGTCCAGAACGTATTCGGAAAATTCGGTTTTCCGTTCGCGCAGGCAAATCAGGGTAGCCGCTTCCGCTTCACTGTCGAGGAACGGATCATTCAACACCAGGCCCTCGGCAAAGTTTTCGGAATCCGTCTGCACGATGCGCAGCTCATAGCCTTCAGGCAGCGTGAAGCTATAGCCGCCGCAGCTTACGCGCTTGATTTCGCTGTTCTGGGCCCCGGCCTGGGCCGGCAAGACGGCGGCGAGGCAGAAAAGAAGCGGAACAAAACGAAGCAGCAGGAAATGACGCATCAAGAATGTTCCTGTAATATTGTGATATATTATGTTTAAACTATACCGTTTTAGAACGGCAATGAAGGGCATTTACCGCATTGGGCAAAAAATCTCAAGTGGGTAGTGCCCCATTTTGCAGAGTCAAGTAGTGCCTGCTTTTGCTGTCAGACAAGGAAGCGAGTTTTTTGCGACGGGACATGACAATTCCGCAGGGCAGCGGAATTGGACGCCAAAGGTGCCTCGAAGGGGTGAGCCACAGGATGTGGCGAATCAACTCTTCTGGTACTCGACAGGATGCAAAACAACGTTGCCTGACGCAGTATCACAGCAAAATGAGGCACTACTTATTTTTCCAGTACATGCTTATCCAGAACAAAGCAGGTGAACAGGCCGCTCATAACAGTCACGCCCTCCCGGCTTACTGTCACTTCCACCCGGCGCTTGCGGCCGGAGGATTCTTTCACTTCGGCCAGCGCCTCCAGTTCATCACCCACGGATACCGGCTTCAAAAACGAGCTTTCCGCCGAACCCAGCACCACAAAGGGGTGATTCACGGCCAGCATGGCGGCGTAATCGGCCATGCCGAAGACAAAACCGCCGTGTACCAGATTGGCCTCATCGGCCCGCATAAGCGGAACCGTTTTCATGCTCAGGCGGCAACGCCCTTCGGCAAGTTCAAGCGGCGCACCGCAAAGCTCGGCACTGATCTCTTTGTGGGTTTTTACTTGCATGGGGGTTACCTTTATCTACCAGGGGCTAACCCCGGATTCTCCTCGCCAATCGCCGCAAAGATGGCGGCCAGGGCGCTCAGGTAATCGGCCTGCGCGCCGGTGAGTGAAACTTCGGCGGCGGTCAGCCTGGCCTGGGCGTCCAGCACGTCAATGGAAGTGCCAACCTGTGATTTATAGCGGGCCAGGGCCACACGGTAGGCCTCGCCAGCCTGTTCCAGCCCCTTGCGGGCCACCACAATGCGTTTGGCGGCGTTATCCAGTTCCAGCAGCCGCGCCTGCACCTGATAGGTAACTTCCTGACGCAAATCGGCCTCTTCGGCCCGAACTTTGCCTATCAGGTGCGAGGTTTGCTGCACTTCGTAATAAGTGCGCCCCCACTCAAAAACAGTCATGCTGCCGGTAACGCCAACGCTCCACTCGGAATAGTTGGTCGGGCGGCTGTCGCTGCCGTCCGCCGTCCAGTCGTTACCCCGCGTGGACCAGGTTACATCGCCCTGGATGGTGGGATAAAAATCGCTGGCTGCCGTGGTTTTATCCTGTTCGGCAATGGATACCGCCTTGCGGGCGATAATGATATCCGGACGCCGCTGGTAAGCCTGTTCCAGACATTGCTCCAGCGTGGACATAAAGGGGATGAAAGATAAGTCGCCCACATATTCCGGTTGCGCCTCAAGCGGGATGTTCAGCAGGGTATTCAGGCGCGCGCGCTGCGTTTCCACCATGTTGCGGGCGCGCAAAAGCGTATCTTCGGCCTCGCTGACGTTAACTTCCGCCTGCAACACGTCCAGGCGCGGACGCAGTCCCACATCATAAAACGACTTGGTAATCTTGAGCTGCTCGGCCAGCCGGTTGTAGGAATCGGTAGCGCTGCGCACGTCTTCCCCGGCCTTGAGGTACATGAAAAAATTCTGCTGCACGGTAAGAATCAAATCCAGCCTGGCTTTGGCAAGCGAAGCCTCGGCACTGTCCCGCTGCAAGGCGGCCCGTTGATAGGCGGCCAGGGTGGCGAAGCCGGAAAAAAGATCCTGGGTCAGGCTGACGCGCCAGGTGTAAAGATCTTCGTCATCCATCTGCGCCGCGCCGTCATTCGGCATATGACTGTAGCCGTAACTGGTGCCAAGCGCGGGGCCGAAGCTGCCGCGCGCCGATTTGCGCCAGTTTTCCGCAGCCTGCAAGTTGGCTTCGGAAGCGCGAACAGAAAAGTTTTCGTCCAGGGCGCGGCGAACGGCTGCATCAAGCGTATACTGGCTTTGGGCCGGGGCGGACGGTTTGAGCGTTCCGGATGGGGAAGCCGGAGCGGGCAGCGCGGCCTGGGCGGCCCAGGCGGACGAAGCCGTCAGACCGGGTAGCGCCAGTGCGCCAGACAGAACAAGAATCAGGGAGATATCTTTATAACGCATAAATTGACAATTCCTTCGCAACATCACGGCAAAATAAGGCTCTACCTTAAAATACGCCTTCTTGCCTAAAGACTGATTATGCCGTAAATCCGCAGAAAAAGACAGTACCCGTTTTATAGCGTTTTAATGACAAAAGACTGAAAAATAACCTAACGATAAACGACTGGAAGCCAATATGGAAATTTTTTCGATGATTGCGGGCGCCACCATTGTGGTGCAGTGCGTGTTGCTGGCTCTGTTGATCATGTCCCTCAGTTCCTGGTCGCTGATGATCTATAAGCATTTTTCCCTGCGCCGGGCTTATAAACAAAGCGTACATGGCCTGGAAAAATTCAGCGAGGCAAAAGATCTGACCTCCTCCCTCAAGGTTCTGGAAACCCTGCCCGACTCCCCGGCACATTTCGTGGCCCGGCAGGGTGTGGCCGAATACAACCGCCTGATGGCCAACCAGAACAGCTCCAAGGTAATTTACGACAACGTGAACCGGGCACTGGGCCAGGGCGTGAGCGACGTGCTCTCCGGCCTGGGCGGCTCCATCTCCTTTCTGGCTACCTGCGCCAACACCGCGCCCTTTATCGGGCTGTTCGGTACGGTCTGGGGCATCATGCATTCCTTCCACAGCATCGGCCTGGAGGGCAAGGCCTCGCTGGCTACCGTGGCCCCCGGCATTTCCGAGGCGCTAATCGCCACAGCCATCGGGCTGTTTGTGGCCGTGCCGGCCACCATTGGCTACAACTCCTTCTTAAGCCGTATGGGCAGTCTGGAAGTTGAACTGACCAACTTCGGGCGGGTGTTCATCAACCGCGTGCAGAGTGAAGTGGACAACAACGGTCGCAATACGACAGGAACGGGAGCCTAACCATGCCGCTTTACGCCCGCAAACGGGGCTTTGTCTCGGAAATCAACGTCACCCCCTTTGTGGACGTGATGCTGGTGCTGCTGATTATCTTTATGGTAACGGCCCCTCTGCTTACCGAGGGGCTGGAGGTTGAACTGCCGGAAACCAAGGAAGTTCAGTCGCTGCCAGCCGATAACGAAAATCTGGTACTCAGCGTCACCGCCGATGGTCGCCTGTTTTTGGGCAATACCGAAGTAGCCCTGGAAAATCTGGACGCCGTGCTGCGCCAGACCGTAACCGATCAGCGCAAGCAGCTCTTTTTGCAGGCCGACAAGCAGGTACCCTACGGGCTGGTGGTGGAGGTTATGGGGCAGGCCAAGGCAGCCGGTATAGAAAACCTGGGCGTTGTGGCCCAGCGCCCGGAAAAAAAGTAAGCGGTGGCCTACATCAGATTCAAGGATGCCCATTCCGGGGGCGGCAAGGCGCTTGGCTTGTTCTGCGCCGTGTTGTTGCACAGCCTTTTGCTGGCGCTGATCTGCTTCTGGCCGACAAGCTTTCAGCCCAAGGTCAATCTGGATATGCCGCTGCTCAACCTTTCACAGGTGACTATCGGGCGCAAGACAGCGCAGCCCAAACCCAGGCGCGAAGCCACGCCGCCTGCCGTCAAACAGGAAGACCGGGCCAGTAAGCCTCCGGCGGAGCAGGATTCGCAAACCGTGCTGCCCATGGAAGCGCTGGAAGAAGAATTGCGGGAGCTTGAAAAGCTGGAAGAGCAGAAAAAAGCCGAAGAGATCCGGCTGGCTCAGGAAAAAAAGCTGGAAGAAGAGAAAAAGCTGGCGGAAGCCAAAAAGCAGGAAGAAGAAAAGCGCAAGGCCGCAGAAAAAGAACTGGCGGACAAAAAACTGGCCGAAGAAAAACGATTGGCGGAAGAGAAGCGCAAAGCTGAAGCAAAGCGGCTGGCCGAAGAAAAACGCAAAGCCGAAGAACGCCGCCGGGCAGCGGAGCGCAAGCGGGAGGCCGAACTTAAGGCCGCGCTGGAAAATGCCGCTTTGGAAGCGGCGCTGGAACAAGCCGGGCAGGACGCCGCCGATGGCGAGGAAGACGGAACCTACGGTGACGGCGATGGCGATGGCGTGGGGATTTTGGGCGATTATATCGATTCGGTGCGATCGCGCATTCAGCCCTTCCTGACCACCCGCCCCCGTGCCGATGGCGTAATTTTTGAAGCCAAAGTACGCCTTGAAATAGCCGATAACGGCCTGGTCACCGATGCCGTGCTGGTGGAAAGCTCCGGGGACGTGGTTTTTGATTCCGACGTACTGCGGGCCGTGCGCGAAGCCGGGCAACTGGAGCCGCCGCCCAGCCGGGAATATCAAAGTTTGGTGGTGCCGTTTACTTCGGCTATGTAGTTATATAGTCAAGTGTTGCAAATTTATGCGGAGTTTGAATATGATCAGGAATTTTAAAATAAAACTGCCTATTCTTTTGATGCTGGCTCTGGGCCTGGTTCTTTCCGCCGCAGCGCTGCCGCTCCACAGCGCCCTGGCCGCGCAAGATGCGCCTTCAGCCCAGGGTGCGCCTTCAGCTCAAGCCGCGCAAACCGGCCTGAAAGGCCGCTATATCGCGCCTATCAGCCCTTCCGCCTATCTGGTGCAGGCCGCCCTGGCCGACCCCTTGGGCGAAAGCCGCTACCTTAATGAATTGCAGGCGGAAATCCGCAATAATCTTGGCTTTTTGCCCTTTCTGCGCCTGATCGACGCCCGCGCGGTTCCGGGCGGCCTGAAACTCCCCACAGCCAGCGAGCCGGGGCTGGATTTTGAACGCTTCCGCCTCACCCGTACCGACAACCTGATCACCTCCATCTGGATCAACTCCAATCAGGTGGAACTACGCGCCTTTGACGTTTCCAACGGCAAATTCATGTTCGGTTCGCGCTTTGATGTCGAAAGCACCAAGCAGGTGGAGGAAGTAGCCGACGAATTTTGCGCCATGTTCATGCAGGCGTTGACCGGACGGGGCGATTTTTTCCGTTCCAGCCTGGCTTTCAGCAAAAGCGACGGCCCGCGCAAGCGTGATATCTGGACCGTGCGGCCTACCGGCGGCAACCTGACCCGGCGCACCAACATTCCGGGCGACGCCATTTCGCCCACCTGGTCGCATGACGGGCGCTTCATCGTCTTCAGCCATATTGACGACCGCTCGCACGCGCTGGGCGTTTGGGATGCCGATACCAACCGCGTGCAACGCCTGCGCTTTCCGGGCAACACGGTCATCGGCCCCTGCTTCATGCCGGACAACAAAGTGGCCGTAAGCCTCACCGATGGACGCAACCCCAGCATCTTCCTGCTGGATCACTCCTTTAAAAAGGAAAAAACCCTGATCAACAGCTGGGCCATTGATGTCTCGCCTTCGGTTGACGCCAGCGGCAACTATCTGGCCTATACCTCCAGCCGTCAGGGCAACCCGCATATTTTCCTGACCAATCTAAAAACCGGCCAGACCGCGCGTATCTCCAGCGGCGGCAAGTATAACACCGACCCCAGCATCAGCCCTGACGGCACTTTGGTGGTCTTTGCCCGGCAAATGGGCGGCGGACACCGCATTTTCCTGCACGACCTGCGCAACGGCGCGGAAAAACAGCTTACCTTCGGGCCGGGCAGCGACGAACAACCGGAATTCGCGCCGGACAGCTACTTCATAGCCTTTACATCCACCCGGTCAGGCTCCAAAAAAATCTATCTGACTACCAGACACGGCGGCGAACCGCGCCAAATCGATACCGGAAGCGGCGAGGCCTCATTTCCGACCTGGGGGATACCCAGAAAATAGCGTTTAGCCTTCTTATGAACTTGACAAGCGTCATGAACCCTATAAACTTAGAGGCATATAGATAGGTTCGGTCCGGATTTTCCGGGTTAGCCAACTGATTCTTACTGGCATTTCGGGTGAAATGCCGTATCGTTGTTGTCGTCTGAAAAAAAGCTGCTTTTCAGGAGGAAGAGAATGAACAAGTTTGCCCGTTTTTCCATGTTGTTGCTGATTATAACCGCTTTGTTCGCCGGATACGGCTGTACCAAAGGCGGCGTGAACGGCCCTGACGGTTCCGCTACGGACGGACAGGCCGGTGGCCCGGCCACCATTGAGGAAGCCGCCAATTACATCAAAACCGCTCCGGTTTACTTCGCTTATGACCGTTTCGACCTTGACGCCACCGCCAAGGCCGACCTCAAGGCCAAAGCCGATCTGATGAAGCGCTTCAGCAACATCAAAGTACAGGTTGAAGGCCATTGTGACGAACGCGGCACCGAAGAATACAACCTGGCCCTTGGCGAACGCCGTGCCAGAGCCGCCTACGATTACCTGCTCATGCTGGGTGTTAACCCCGCACAGCTTTCCACGCACAGCTACGGCAAGATGTACCCCGCCGTGCAGGGTAACAGCGAAGAAGCCTGGAGCAAGAACCGTCGCGACGAGTTTCGCGTGACCTACTAAATCGAGTTATTTATGATGTCGAGCGCTGCCTCGCGCCCTCTTGGCTTCCATGCCCTTCTTGACCGCTTCCGGCCAGGTTTTGGCCGGGCAGTGGCAAGTAGCAGGCAGGCTTTACCGGTCCAGATATTACCGGTTCTGGTTTTGCTGCTTTGCGCCATGCTGGGCGCAGGTTGCGCCGACATCACTCCCAAACCGCAAACCGAAGCGGTTACGCCGGATGCCCCTGGCGGTTCCGGCACGGCTCTGGCCGCCCGTTCCGACGGATCTGCGGTTACACCGGCTCCCCGTAGCGACTATGGCTCTGCCGCCTCTGCATCACCAGATTGGAGCGCGGCGGAAAAGCAGGCCGCCAGCTTTATAAGTTCCGCACCTGTTTATTTCCATTACGACAGCGCCGCCCTGACCGACAGCGCCAAGGCGGTTTTGCGCCAGAAAGCCGCCAAACTCCTCGAATTCCCCAATCTCCTCCTCCTTATCAACGGTCATTGCGACGAGCGCGGTACTGCGGCTTATAACGATGCCCTGGGTGCCAGGCGGGCCGAAGCGGCCCTGAACTACCTGGCCGATCAGGGCATTTCGCGTTCCAGAATGGATGCCGCAAGCTACGGCACCCGCCGTCCCCTGGTTCCAGGGCGCGGTGAAAATATCTGGAGCCAGAACCGCCGCGATGAATTCTCAGTCAGCAAAAAATAGATCGTTCCTCTTTAAGTCCACCCACACAACTTAACCTTCTTACCGGAAACTACAAACCCACAACTCTTTATTGTACTGGTGTTCTAATCCCTTCTCACTTCTAGCTGGAGGTCAATATGGCCGAAACACAAATGAGCGCCGATGGATTGAAATCCTTGGCGCGCTATATGGATCAGTTTGAAGACAAGGAATCAGCTATCATTAAGGTCTTGTATGAGGCGCAGCACATTTTTGGTTATCTTTCCAATGATGTGATGCTGTTTATCGCCGAGAAGATGGATATTCCGGCTGCCAAAATTTTTGGGGTGGTAAGCTTTTACTCCTATTTCACCACCACGCCGCGTGGCCGTTGCCAGATCAAAGCCTGTATGGGCACGGCCTGCTTTGTGCGCGGCTCGGAAAAAGTGGTCAGCGAGTTTGAAAAACAGCTCAATATCAAACGTGGTCAAACCTCGGATGACCTCAAGTACAGCCTGGATGTATTGCGTTGCGTGGGTGCCTGCGGCCTCGCGCCGGTCATTGTGGTCAACGACAAGGTTTACGGCAAGGCAACCGCAGCCGACGTAAGTAAAATCATCAATGAGATCCAAGGGTAACGGGGATAATATGCAGAAACTCTCCACATACAAAGATCTGGCCGATGCCTATGCCCGGCTCAAGCCGTTGATGCGCCTGCGCGAAGAAAGCGCCCAGGGCGAGATAACCAAGCGTGAACTTTTGGTCTGCGGCGGAACTGGTTGCCAGTCTTCGCGCAGCCAGGAACTGCTGAACAACCTTACCGCCGCCATCAAGGGCGCCGGGCTGGAAGACACTGTTACGGCCCATATCACCGGCTGCTTCGGCTTTTGTGAAAAAGGCCCTATCGTCAAAGTCTTTCCGGACGACGTATTTTACGTTGAGGTACAGCCCGACGATGCCAAGGAAATAGTTGAAGAACACCTGAAAAAGAACAATCTGGTCAGCCGCCTGCTTTACCACGATCCGGCTCACGCCGGTCGTACTTTGGCTCGGCAGCACGACATGGACTTTTATAAAAAGCAGGAGCGCATCGCCCTGCTCCATTGCGGTTTGATCAATCCGGAACTGATTGACGAATATATCGCAGCCGAAGGCTATCTCGGCCTGGCCCAATGCCTGGAAAAAATGACCCCGGCCGATGTGGTTGCGGAAATCAAGGCTTCCGGCCTGCGTGGCCGTGGAGGCGGCGGTTTCCCCACCGGCATCAAATGGGAAGTGGCTGCGGCCCAGCCCGGCCCGGTCAAATATGTTGTCTGTAACGCTGACGAAGGCGACCCCGGCGCTTTCATGGATCGTTCCATCCTTGAAGGCGACCCGCACGGCATCGTTGAAGGCATGGCCATTGCCGGTTACGCCATTGGCGCAACGCACGGCTATGTATATATCCGCGCCGAATACCCCCTGGCCATCGCCCGCTTGCAGCGTGCAGTTGATCAGGCCAAGGAAGTCGGACTTCTGGGCAAGAACATTCTCGGTTCCGGCTTTGATTTTGATCTTGAGCTGAAATACGGCGCGGGTGCGTTCGTGTGTGGTGAAGAAACCGCCCTGCTCCGCTCCATTGAGGGCGGGCGCGGCGAACCTACATCCAAGCCGCCCTTCCCGGCCCAGAAGGGGCTTTGGGGCAAGCCGACCATCATCAATAACGTTGAGACTCTGGTCAACGTGCCCAAGATTCTCAACCGTGGCGCCAAATGGTACTACTCTTTCGGTTCCGAAAAGAGCAAAGGCACCAAGGTGTTCGCCCTGGCCGGTAAAATCAACAACGTCGGGCTGGTTGAAGTGCCGCTTGGCATTTCCCTGCACGAAATCATTTACGAAATCGGCGGCGGCATCAAGGACGGCAAGCAGTTCAAGGCCGTGCAAACCGGCGGTCCTTCCGGCGGCTGTATCCCGGCTTCGCAAATCGACGCCAAAATCGACTATGAAGCCCTGACCGCCATGGGTTCCATGATGGGATCCGGCGGCATGATCGTCATGGACGAGGACAACTGCATGGTTGACATAGCCAAGTTCTATCTTGACTTCACCATGGAGGAATCCTGCGGTAAATGTACGCCCTGCCGCGTTGGCAACAAGCGCCTTTACGAAATGCTCACCGACATCACCGAAGGCCGTGGTACCATGGAAACCCTGGACAAGCTCCAGAACCTGGCCCAGGTGATCAAGGATACCGCCCTTTGCGGCCTGGGTCAGACCGCGCCCAACCCGGTGCTCAGTACCCTTAAACACTTCCATGACGAGTATGTGGCTCACGTGAAAGACAGGCGCTGCCCGGCCGGCGTATGTACGGCCCTGCTTGACTACTTCATCACCGATGCCTGTATCGGCTGCGGCCTGTGCAAGCGCGATTGCCCGGTATCCTGTATTACCGGCGAAAAGCGCGAGCACCACTCCATTGACACGACCCGCTGCATCAAGTGTGGCGCCTGCGCCAACAAGTGCCCGGTCAAGGCCATTGTCCGCAAATAACATCAGAGCCGCACTGGAGACGATATGATTAATTTGACTATTAACGGAATCGCAGTGGAAGTGCCGGAAGGCACCACCATTCTAGAGGCTGCAAAAAAACTTGATATCAATATCCCGACCCTCTGCCATCTGAATCTGCATGATTTCAAAATGGTTAACCAGGGGGCCAGTTGCCGCGTCTGCGTAGTGGAAGTGACCGGACGCCGTACTCTCGCGCCTGCCTGCGCCACACCGGTGGCCCCGGGCATGGAAGTAAAAACGCACAGCCCGCGCACCATCAACGCGCGGCGCACGGTTATGGAACTTATTCTTTCCAACCACCCCAAAAACTGTCTGACCTGTCCCAAAAACGTCAACTGCGAATTGCAGGCGCTGGCCGCCGAGCTTTCCATCCATGACATCCGCTATACCGGCGAAATGTCCCAGCACCGGCGTGATACCTCCAGCCCGGCTCTGGTCAAGGACATGAACAAATGCGTGCTTTGCCGCCGCTGCGAAACCATGTGTAACCAGGTGCAGACCGTAAACGTGCTGTCCGGCCTGAACCGCGGTTTCGAAACGGTGGTCGGCCCGGCCTTTAACATGCCCCTGGCCGACACGGCCTGCGTATCCTGCGGACAGTGCGTGGCCGTTTGCCCCACAGCCGCCCTTTCCGAAGTGGACAACGTGGCCAAGGTCTGGCAGGCGCTCAACGATCCTGACAAGTATGTGATTGTGCAGACAGCTCCGGCTGTACGCGCCGCCCTGGGCGAAGGCTTCGGCCTGCCTGCCGGTACTTCGGTCACCGGCAAAATGGCTGCCGCCCTTCGCCGCTTCGGCTTCAAAAAGGTTTTTGATACCGACTTCGCGGCTGACCTCACCATCATGGAAGAAGCCACCGAATTGCTCGGTCGCCTCAAGAACAACGGGAAACTCCCCATTCTGACCAGTTGCTGCCCCGGGTGGGTAAAATTCCTCGAGCACCAGTTCAGCGACATGCTCGATATTCCTTCCACCTGTAAGTCTCCGCAGCAGATGTTTGGCGCTATCGCCAAAACCTATCTGGCCAAAAAGCTGAACGTGGACCCGTCCAAAATGGTGGTTGTTTCCGTCATGCCCTGCATCGCCAAAAAGTTCGAGGCCGGACGCGCGGAAATGAATCAGGAAGGCAACCCGGATGTGGATCTGGTCATTTCCACCCGTGAACTGGTCAAGATGATTCGTGAAGCCGGGCTCAACTTCGATACCCTGCCCGATGAAGACTTTGACGATCCGCTGGGCGAATCCACCGGCGCGGCTGTCATCTTCGGGGCCAGCGGCGGCGTGCTTGAAGCCGCCCTGCGTACCGCCTATGAATGGGCTACCGGCAAAACTCTGGAAAAGGTCGATTTCGTCGCTCTGCGCGGCCTGCAAGGCATCAAGGAAGCCGAAATCGATGTGGCCGGAACCAAACTCAAAGTCGCGGTGGCCAGCGGCCTGGGCAACGCCCGCCATCTGCTGGAAGGCATCCGCTCCGGCAAGTCGCAGTATCATGCCATTGAAATCATGGCCTGTCCCGGCGGCTGCATAGACGGCGGCGGTCAGCCCTTCCACCGTGGCGACATTGAAATCCTGAAAAAGCGCACCCAGGCTCTGTTCACCGAAGACCAAAACAAGCCGCTGCGTAAATCGCATGAGAACCCGCATATCAAAAAACTGTATGCCGAGTTCCTTAAAGAACCCAATAGCGAACTGTCCCATCACCTGCTGCATACCAAGTATGTGAAGCGCCAGAAGATGTAGGATTGGTTTATTTGGTTAGGTGAGTTATCCGGGCCGGGGGAAATGATTTCCTCCGGCCCCCCTCAATAGATTTATGCCAAAAATCATTCAGCAAATGCAAACTGTACCTGACGGCGTTGATCGCGCCCTCTGGGCACAAGCTTCAGCCCTGCGCCGCGAATACTGGAGCAATAGCGTATTTTTGCGCGGCATTGTTGAATTTTCCAGCCATTGCCGCCAGAACTGCCTGTATTGCGGCCTGCGTAACTCCAATAAAAAGCTGCCCCGCTACCGTCTGGAGCGGACAGCTATTTTACAGGCAGCCGGGCAGGTACAGAAACTTGGCTTTGGCACTCTGGTGCTGCAAGCGGGTGAGGACGATACTTACCCGGCTGGCGAGTTGGCGGAAATTATCGCCGAAATCAAGGGCGAGCTTGGGCTGGCCGTAACCATTTCCCTGGGCGAACGCTCAGAAGCCGATTATCGCCTCTGGCGCAAGGCCGGGGCCGACCGTTATCTGCTCAAGCTGGAAACGCTGAACGCGCGGCTTTACGCCCGCCTGCGTCCCGGCAACAGACTGGAAGATCGCCTGAATTGCCTGCGCCATCTGGCAGATTTGGGTTACGAAACCGGCACTGGCCTGATCGCCGGGCTGCCAAGCCTGGCAGCTCTGAATGCTATGGACGCTCCAGCCAATAACCATGCTAACCCGAAAGCAGAATCCACAGTGGAAACCGGGAGTGACCCCGCTAATCCGAAAACAGCGTCCACAGTGGAAACCGGGGCGGAACTGGACGAATCCATTGCCCGCCTGGCAGAGTTAAAGCCGGACATGCTCTCGATCAGCCCCTTTGTGCCGCACCCGGATACTCCCCTGCATGCATTTCCCGCCTGTGCGCCCAGCGTGGCCTTGCGCTGCATGGCCGTGGCCCGCCTGCATATGCCTTACGCGCATATTCCGGTTACCAGCGCTCTGGGGCTGGCTGGCGATCAGATGCGCCTGACCGCCCTGGCCGTAGGCGATGTGCTGATGCCCTCGCTCACCCCCGAAGAGGTACGCGAAGCTTACGCCATCTATCCGGGAAAAAACGCACAGCACGATGATCCTCTGCAACGCGCGGCAGCCATGCGCGATCTGGTTAAAAGCAGCGACTTTGCAATCGGCGCAGGGGCTGGCGGAGCCTGGCGTAAAGGATAATCATAAGGAAAAACCAATGACACAGTCATTTCGTGGCGATCGCCTACATATCGCGGTACTGGGCCGTTGCAATACCGGCAAATCAACCCTGCTCAACCTCATAGCTGGCCAGCGGGCGGCTATTGTCTCGCCCAAGGCCGGAACCACCGGCGATCCGCTGGGGTTGCCTTTTGAACTGCCGCCGCTTGGCCCGGTAACGCTTTATGATACCGCCGGGCTGGACGAGGGGTCCGAACTTGGCGTTTTGCGCCGCGCAGCCGGGAACAAAATTCTGGCCGGGGCGGATCTGGCCCTGGTGGTTACCGATGAATCAGGTATTGGGCCGTGGGAAGAAAAAATAGTAGAAGATCTGACCGCGCTGAAAACGCCTACCCTGCTGATTTTCAACAAGGCGGATCTGAAAGCGGCCAGCCCGAAAGATCTGGCCTGGTGTGCCGAACGCGGACTGCCCTGCCTGGAACTGGCAGCGGACCCGGCTGCGAAATCTGCTTCAGATTCAACAGCTGCAAACCAGACGACCAGCCCGGTTGCGAATTCAGCGGTAAATGCGGAGTCGATCCGCCTGCGGGAAGCCCTGTTGCGGCTGGCACCCGAGGTCAGCCAACAACCGGCAATCGTGACCGATCTGCTTGCGCCGCACAGTACGGTTATCTGCGTTGCCCCCATAGACGGTTCCGCGCCCAAGGGCCGCCTGATCGCGCCGCAGGTGCAGGTGCTGCGCGAACTGCTGGAAAACAACCACCAGACCCTGCTCTTGCAGCCCGAAGAACTGAGCCGAAATCTAAGCCCGGCCAAAAATTTGAGCGGCGAAACTGTAAACGGCCAAGCAAACACGGCGAAAAACAATGCTTTGAGCGGTGACGCAGATATGGCGGCAAATAAGGAACTGCTCGTACTGAACAAACCTACGGCACTGGTGATCGTGGATTCGCAGGCGCTGCGTCAGGTGGTAGAGATACTGCCGCCGCAAGTTCCCGTAACCACTTTTTCGCTGCTCTTTGCCCGGCTCAAGGGCGATTTCGAGCTGCTGCTGGAAGGCAGCCGAAGCATCGACCGCCTTTATCCCAACGCGCCGGTGCTGATTGCCGAAGCCTGTTCGCACCATCAGCAGGACGATGACATAGCCAGAGTGAAACTGCCGAAGCTTCTGGAAAAAAAAACCGGCTGCAAACTGGATTTTTCATACTGCAATGGCGTGGATTTTCCGGACGATCTGGCCCGCTACGCACTGGTGCTGCATTGCGGCGCTTGTATGCTCACGCCGCGCGAAATGAAGCGGCGACTGAAAATATGCGCGGCAAACCAGGTGCCGGTCAGCAATTTCGGCATGGCCATCGCGCACTGCAACGGCCTGCTGGAACGGGCGGCTGCGCCCATTGTGGCCTGTTAGCGCAAAGGTTCTTTTGTGCTAACAGGCCAAAACCGTTACGATTGACTCAAATAACCAGCATCCCAACCTGATACACCGCCACCGCCACCGCAAAAGCCAGCAGAGTATTGAAGATCAGGCTGAAAGCAGACCATTTCCAGGATCCGGTTTCCTGACGCATGACTGCCAGGGTTACAAAGCAGGGGGCGTAGAGCAGTACAAAAGCCATCAGGGCGGCAGCGTTGACCGGGTTCCAGTTGGGGTCGCCGCGCAGTCGGCTTTGCAAGGATGTCGTATCGTCGGAATCCTCGACTGCCGCGATATCCTCTTCACTCAGCGAATAAGCCGTGCCTAGCGTGGAAACAATTACTTCCTTGGCCCCGATGCCGCCCAGCAAAGCGATATTCACGCGCCAGTCAAAACCGGCTGGCGCAGTCACAAGCTCCAGACTTTTGCCCAGGCGTCCGGCAAAGGAATACTCCAGCCGGGCGGCGGAAGAATCATCCTTGGCGGCCATCTCTTCCGGCAGTTCCGGAAAGGTCATGCTGGCCCAAATTACTATGGAAATAGCCAGAATTACCGTACCGGCCTTTTTGATATATTGCCAGGTGCGCTCCCAGGTATGGATGAGTACGCCGAATAGCGTGGGCAGGCGGTAGGGCGGCAGTTCCATGACAAAGGGCGTGGACTCGCCCCGGATAATGGTGGAGCGCAGCAGCTTGGCAATCATCAGGGCCATGCCCCAGGCCACCAAAGAAATAATCAGCATGACCGAAGTCTCGTTGCCGGGAAAAAACGCCGCCGCCAGCAGCAAGAATACCGGCAATTTGGCCCCGCATGTCATAAAGGGCAAGGTCAGAAGAGTAGCCAGCTTTTCGCGCGGGCTGCGCAGCGTGCGCGTGGCCAGCACGCCGGGCACGGCACAGCCCCCGGCAATACCGCCGGAAATGATGAAAGGCATCACCGAATAACCGTGCAGGCCAAAAGCGCGCAATACGCGGTCCATCATATAGGCTACGCGGGCCATGTAGCCACTGTCTTCCAGCACCGAGATGAGCAGGAACATGGTCAGGATCAACGGCACAAAGCCCATGACCGATCCCACGCCGTCAATCATGCCGGAAACCAGCAGCGATTTCAGCAGGCCCTCGGCCAGCAGGCCGGAAACAGACTCGCTCAGCCAGCCAAAGAAAGCTTCCACCCAGCCCATTGGAATTTCGCCCAGCCCAAAAGTAATTTTGTACATGCTGTAGAGTACGCCAAGTAAAATAAGCGGCCCGAAAAAACGGTGCGTGAGCACTTTGTCGAGCTGGTCGGATCTGGCTACGCGATTGCGCAACTCATCCTGCCGGGTCACCACACCCTGCCGCAGCAGCGAGGAAATGAAGCCATAGCGGTAATCGGCAATAATCGCTTCCGGATAGGAGCCAGTGGTACTTTTAAGATGCCTGGTTACCTGTTCCAGGCCAGCGGCCAAGCGGACATCCAGCGCTGAATCCGCAGCCGCTACCAGATCGCGAATTTCAGAATCGTTCTCCAGATATTTTATGGCAATCCAGCGGGCCGGGTATCTGGCGCAAAGCGCTTCATTACCTTCAATCAAAGCCGTGAATTCCTGGATTACCGGATCCAGATCCGGGCCGTAGGAAATATCCAGCGGCTTAGCGCCGCCCAGACCGCTTGATTTGGCCGCGCGGCGGTCCAGACTTACCTGCACGGCTGCCGCCAGCGCCTTGTCCAATCCGATGCCGGAACGAGCCACCGTGGGAACTACCGGAATACCAAGCAACTCCGCCAGACGCCCGCAGTTGATAATCATTCCCTGCTTTTCGGCTTCGTCGTGCATGTTCAGGGCCAGCACCAGCGGCAGCCCCAATTCCAGAATCTGAACAGAGAGATAAAGATTGCGCTCAAGCGCCCCGGCGTTGAGCACGTTAATGACGCAATCCGGCGCGTCAGGCCCACCAGGAGTCAGGCCGCGCCGCGCCACCAGCTCGTCTTCGGTATAGGCGGTAAGCGCGTAAGTACCGGGCAGGTCGATCAACCGCACATCGCGGTCATGCGCCCGCAAAAAACCTTCCTTACGCTCCACGGTAATGCCGGGATAGTTGGCTACATGCTGGCGCGAGCCGGTATAAAAGTTAAAGGCCGTGGTTTTGCCGGAGTTTGGGTTGCCCGCCAGGGCCAGGATTATGGGTGTGGTATGTGGCATGATAATCTCATTTAATCCGTTCTAGTTTTTAGGAATAACCGTGATAAAATCGGCTTCATTATTGCGCAGGGAAAGCGTGAAGCCTTTAAGGCGCAAGGCAACCGGATCCTTCAACGGAGCGCGCCCCACCACTTCCACTTCCGCGCCGGGAACCAGCCCCATGTCGCGGATGCGGCGGCCAAGCTCGCTCTGGGCAGAAATACTCACAATGACTGCCTTTTGGCCTTCCGCCAATCGTCTTAATGAAATTGGCGATGCGGGAGTGGGTGATATGATTGGTGACATTTAAATCCTCTCTATTTAGTATATCATGGTGTAATAGTTGATTCTTTTTATTGAAAATGAAAATCTTTGTCAATAAGCGCTGAAAAAAATATTTACGCTCCGCTCCCGCCCCGCCCACAGTTAGAGCAACACGCGCTCCCGGCCTGTTCATCAGCCCCTGAACCGCCCTGGCCAAAACGTCCCGCGCCGGAAGCAGCGCAACCGGAACAACCGCAAGCGCAAGTGCCGCCCTTTTTTCCGTTCAAAAAACGGCGCACGAGATAGAAGGAGGCCAGCGTCACGAGTAAACCGATAACAATATATTCAAACATAATATTCGTCCTTAAAGCCACTTTATCACGCGAATTTTTATTTTCCGGCAAAAAAGGCGCTCGTATCTTCACAAAGCACCTGCCCGGCCATCTCGCAATCCAAAGCCAGATTGCCGCCGCGCACCAGCAATTTGCACTGGCCGGGGAAGCCGTTGCAAATTTCCACTTCCGCGCCAGGCGTGAGCCCAAGCGAACACAATCGCTGCCGCTGCAGAACATCGCCGGTGATCTCCGACACCCTGGCCTTACAGCCACAGGGAAGATCATTCAACGAACAACGCTTGTGGTCCAAAGTCTTTTGCAACTCGTACCTCTCTCATATTTTCCAGATATATCTATATGAAAAAGATTATCAAAGTCAATACCCTGTTGAAGGCAATATTCTCACGGGATTAATTTTTGTTATCGGGCAAGAAAGATGAGTTTTTTACAAGCGGCAAAAGGAGATCGTGACGGCAGCCCCTAATCCAGCAGAATGTGATGCTGCCGCAGCCGATCACGATCACTTACGGCAATGGGGATTTCCCGCCCCTTTTCGTCGCGGCCGCTATAGAACATTGCCGTGGCCACCGTGCCGGGGGTGGGGATGAAGCATTGCACCTGACGCGGGCTCCAGTTGCGCTTGCGCAGCCAATCCTTCAACTGGCGCATGTCGGCCTCGGAGCAGCCGGGAAAGGCGCTGATCAGGTAGGGAACAACATATTGCTCTTTACCGGCCTGCTTTGAATGGCGGGCAAAGGCCTCCAGAAACTTTTCAAAAACCTGCTGGCGCGGCTTGCGCATATGCCGCAACACTTCGTCGCAGACATGCTCTGGGGCCACCTTGAGCTGACCGCCGGTGTAATCCATGGTGTAGGCCTTGAGGGCCGCCGGTTCACGCAGGGCAAGGTCAAAGCGCACGCCGCTGGCCACGCGCACATGATGCACACCCGGTAGGGCGGAAATTTCGCGCAAAAGCTCCACAGCCCGGCCCTGATTCACCTGAAAACCGGGGCAAATATCGGGATGCAGGCAGCTTGAGCGCACACAGCGATCCGCGTCCAGAGCGCAGGCCCCCTGCCACATGTTGGCACTAGGGCCGCCCACGTCGCTGATAGATCCGGCCCAGCGCGGAATTTTACGGTTGCCGGGGTTTTCCGGGCCAGCCTTCTTCCTGCCTGACGTCTTTTGATCTTCCGGGCCAGTTTGACCGGAAGCGGTCTGGCCAGACGCGATTAGGGCGGCTTCGGCCAAAATGGATTCCCGCCCACGCGAACGCAGCCGACGCCCCTGATGCAAAGCCAGTGAGCAGAAGGAGCAACCGCCGCCGCAACCGCGGTGCGTGGTGATGCTGGTGCGGATCATTTCCCAGGCCGGGATGGCTTCGGTATAGGCAGGATGCGGAAGACGGGAAAAAGGCAGGCCGTAAATTTTATCCATAAGGCCGCTATCTTCATCCTGCGGACGCAGCGGCGCCAACAAAAGAGTACGCGCAGCCGCACCTTCGCCGCTATCCTGACGCAAAAAGAATTTGCCCTGCTGCACCTGCTTTTCCAGTTCCAGAGTGGCCCGCATCAGGCCAAAACGATCGCGCAGCATTTCCTCGTGGCTTGGCAATAGCAGGGCTTCGCCGCCGTCCGGCCCCAGCCAGTCGGGATCTTCAAATTCTTTGGGGTTCCAGGCAGTCACCGCTCCCGGCAGCAAGCGGCAGGCCCGCGCAAAAGCCTTGCGGAAAAAATCAGGTTTCGTACGCTCGCCCATCGCAAAATTACCGCCCGCCGCAGCTTGACTGCCAGTGCCTGCAAGTCCGGTCAGGCCAGCCCCTCCGCCCTCCAGCTCACCAGCCAATTCATCGGCTAATTCATCGGCAAGCCGGGCGGCCCGCAAAAGCCCCTGTTCGGCCATGCCGCAAAGGATCAAATCCGCCTTGCTGTCCAGCAGGATGGAGCGGCGCAGGCTGTCCGTCCAAAAATCATAATGGCTGATCCGGCGCAAGCTGGCTTCCAGCCCGCCAAGCACCACCGGCAAGCCGGGGTAGGCGCGGCGCAGCAGGCCGGTATAGGCAATGCAGGCCCGATTTGGCCTTGCCCCGGCGCGACCCCCGGGCGTATAGGCATCATCGCCGCGTTTTTTGCGAAAAGCCGTATGGTGGGCCAGCATGGAATCGATGGCCCCGGCGCTTACCCCGGCAAACAGGCGTGGCCGGGGAAAGCGCGAAAAATCCTCCGCAGCGCCCGCGCCTTCCCAACGCGGCTGGGCCAGTATGGCCACCCGGAAGCCGTGCGCGGCCAGCCAGCGGCCCAAAAGGGCAATGCCGAAAGAGGGATGATCGACATAAGCATCGCCGCTGACCAGCAGAATATCCGGGCGATCCCAGCCAAGGGCGGTCATTTCCGCAAGGCTCATGGGTAAAAAGCGCGGCTGTATGATTTTGTGTTGTTTCATGTTGACAAAAGCACCCATAGCGTAAAAACTCCCCCTTTCCAACACATTGCTGACAGGCTTTTTCAATCATAAGCAAGCCGGGGCATTGCACACCCGAAATGCCCCTACTATTTTAAGCGTTAATTGCTTCAGGACAACACCCGCATGAACCAGGAAAAAACTTTTCATATAATGACCTTCGGCTGCCAGATGAACGTCAACGATTCCGAATGGCTACGCCGCTCGTTGCTGGAACTTGGCTTCACGGAAAAACCCTTTGCCGAGGCCAGAATACAGATTCTGAATACCTGTTCGGTGCGTGAAAAACCGGAGAACAAAGTTTATAGCGAACTTGGGCGCATTCGCCTGCTGGCCCGCGAGTTTCCGGAGCGTGACGTTATCGCCTGCGTTGGCGGTTGCGTGGCCCAGCAGGTTGGCGAAAAACTTTTTGCCAGATCGCGCGAGTTGCGGCTGGTTTTTGGCACTGATGGACTGGCCCACACTCCAGCGGCCATTGCCCTGCTGGCGGAAAACTCCAGCCAAAAAATCAGCCTGCTGGATTTTTCCGGCGAATACAGCGAGCGCAAACATAAAAAAAGCCCGGACGGGGCGCAGCCCTGCGCTTTTGTGAACATCATGCAAGGCTGCGACAATTTCTGCACCTACTGCATTGTGCCTTTTGTGCGCGGCAGGCAGAAATCGCGCGAGGCAGCGGTTATTCTGGGCGAATGCCGCCAGTTGATCGACGAGGGAGCGAAAGAGATCACCCTGCTCGGGCAAAACGTCAATTCCTACGGACAGGATTGGCAAAAGAACGATGGAACGCGAAATAGTGATCAGAATTTTGTCGAACTGCTCTACCGGGTGGCCGGGCTGCGCGGTCTGGAGCGCCTGCGCTTTATCACCCCGCACCCCAAAGACATGCCCGCCGAACTGATTCAGGCTTTTGCCGATTTGCCCGTGCTGGCCCCCCGCCTGCATCTGCCGTTGCAATCAGGTTCGGATCACATCCTCAAGCGCATGGGCCGCAAGTACGATCTGCCCCGCTATCTGGAACTGGTGGAAGGCCTGCGCAAGGCCCGCCCCGGCCTCACGCTTTCCACTGATATCATTGTCGGATTTCCCGGCGAGAGCGAAGCTGATTTTGAACAGACCATGCAGGCCATGCGCCTGGCCGATTTTGCCGCCAGCTTCTCGTTTGTTTATTCGGATCGGCCTGGGGCCAAGGCTTGCGGCTTTAAAGATAAAGTGCCGCACGCCGAAGGGCTTAAGCGCCTTGGCCGCCTGCAAAGCTGGCAGAACGAAAACACGGCCCGCATCCTGCAAAGCAGGCTGGGAACGCCTGCCACGGTGCTGATCGAAGGTCAAAGTGTTTTATCGCAACCAGCCGAGAGCCTCCCGTTACAGCAATCCGCAAACATAACTGAGGAAAACAGCGAAAACGAACTGCCCGCTTCACCAAATTCGTCCGGCTTGCCCGGTTTAATCAGCTTGCATGGCCGGGACGCGCACGGATTTTCCGTTAACGTGAACCTGCCGCCAGAAAGCAAGCTGGCGGCAGGCGATCTTGTGGATGTTATTATTACCGGCGCGGGCAAGCATACCCTCAAAGCCAGATTGGATTCTGATATCGTTTACACAAGATGATTTTTTGTTACAAAAAGGCGCTTGTGTAAATACTATCAGGAGGTTTCGCGCATGGCCTTGTCAATCAGCGCGGCCAGGGCACGGGACTGCGTGTCGTCAACGTTCACAAACTCCATGCCCACCATGTATTTGCCAGCGGCTGGCTTGCACCATATCACTTTGGCTATGGCCATGAAGTATTGATCGGCGTCATTTTCATACACTTTGAAAAAGCTGCTGGAAAAACGGTTAAGCATGGGGATATGCACTTTAACCTGCATGGTCTGGCCCGCGTCCAGCGGACGGGGCGACTCGATGCTGATGCCGCCCTGGCTGATGTCGTTGACGCTGCTTTCAATTCCCGCTCCGGTAGCCGGAAAGGCCAGTTCCTTTACTTCAACCGTATAGGCTTTGGGCAGCCTGACGGACTGCCGGTTTTCGCTGCCGTTGGAATTATTGGTCATATCATCCTCCGTTACTCTGAGTTACTTTGATAGCCGTAACAGACTTTTACCGATTTTTCCACCCGGAAGCTTTCTAAGAAACCGCTGATTAAATCCTGTTATCAGCGCGCTACAAAAAATCGCCATTTGGCGATTTTTTTTGAAATTGGCAACCGCCTTAAAATAGATTAAGCCTACCCCAGAAAGGAAATAAATCAAATGCAAACAAAACACGAACCCAGCGTTCAACCCAAAAATGCTGTTAACCGCCGTCAGGCCAGAGCCAGAGCCTTTCAGGTAATTTACGGACTTTTCTTCAATCAGGCCGATTCGGTCCGCGCTCTGGGCCGGTTGTATAACCGCTCGCTTTATGCCGAACCGCTGGCCGCCAGCGTACATGACTCCGAATTCAGTTTTGACGAGCCGGATCCGGCAGAACAGGCCGAACAGGTCAAGCCGGGCGATAAAGCCGATAAATACAAAAGCGAACAATCCGTCCCTTCCATGACCCGCAAAACCGGGCAGTTTGTGCCTGACTTGCGCGATTTGGATTCCGGCGAAGAGAGCGAACAGATCTTCACTCCTGAGGCTTCAAAATTTGGGGAAGCCGCCCAGCCGGAAGGCTTTGCCTGGGAACTGGTGCTTGGCGTCTGGAGCAAGCGGCAGGAACTGGACAAGCTGATAGAGCGCTTTTCGCAAAACTGGCGGCTGGATCGTATGGGCCGGGTTGAACTGGCCCTGTTGCGCCTAGCCGTTTATGAGCTGATTTTCCGCGACGATGTGCCGGCCAAAGTGGTGATTAACGAAGCCCTGGAGCTTTCGCGCAGCTTTGGAGACGAAAATTCGCGCGGTTTTGTAAACGGCATTCTGGATGCCGCCTCAAAAGCGGTTGAGAGCGGGGAGATTAAGCGCGGCAGCACTTTTTGGGGTAATTAAAAGCAGGAAAAATAAAAAGCCAAAAGCCGAGCCGCTCTCCCTTTACGGGGTGGGCGGCTCTAATATAAATAAAGCCTCCCAAAGTTAATCATAATGGGCGCGGCATTGTGCAATCTCTATTCTATTATCCACAATGCGGTACACCAGCCGATTAACGTCATCAATCCTCCGGCTCCAGTACCCACGTCGGTCATGCTTGAGCGGTTCCGGTTTGCCGATGCCCTGGTGCCCGTTCCGATCAATATCGAGCAACAGCTGGTTTACACGGCGCAAGGTTTTCTTGTCTTGGCCCTGCCAGTAAAGATAATCCTCCCACGCCCCGTCAGACCATATTTTATCCATTAGTCGGCCTCGATCAGAGCGTGGACTTTGCCTTTGCCCGCTTCGAGCTGTTCCATGGCTGCCTTGAGCCGGGCCTGATTTTTTACGCTGTAAAAGGGATCCGCGTTACCGGTAATTTCAAAAGGAATACGCTGTTCGCGCAAAACGGCCCGAGCGAACATATTGACAGCTACCGTGGCGTTCATACCGGCGTCCGCGCAAAAAACATCGAAACGCTTCTTAATGTCCGCATCCATACGGACACTCAGGGTAGTTTGAGACATTTACCACCTCCTGTCATTCCCTACACATACAGTGTAGTTCAATGTGCTTTTTTGTCAAGGCAGCAACTCTCTTGCTATTTCCCAATACAGAAAGCAGAAAAAACCTGATCCAGCACGGCTTCGGTATCGCCGGAGCCCATGATGTCGGCCAGATGGGCGGCGGCGCTGTCCAGGCGGACGCTCAGAAGTTCGGCAGGAATGCGCCCGTCGTATTCGCGGGAGAGTTCTTCAAGATCACGCAGCACTGCGCGGATTTTTACGGCCTGGCGCAGATTCGGCGCGGCCTGAGAGGAAAAATCCAGACCGTCACCCAAAGGCAGAATGAATTCGCGCAGCCGGGCGGTCAGCCTATCCAGGCCCTGCCCGTCCCGCGCGGAAATAGCGCAGCAGGGGCAACCATACAGTTCATCCGGCGCGGCAAACTCAGGTAGCAAATCCAGCTTGTTCAGCACCACAATCACTTTGCTGTGACCGGAAGCCGGGCCGTAGAGGCGCAGAATCTCCTCGTCTTCCAGACGAGGTGGGGAGGCGAATGGCTCTGTTGAGGCATCCAGCACCAGCAAAATGGCTTCTGCTCTGGCAAAAAAATCCTTGGCCAGCTCAATGCCTTCGGCTTCCACTTCGTCCACTTCAATCTGTTCCGCAGGACGCAAACCAGCGGTATCGATCAGGCGCAGCGGCAGGCCGTCCAGATTCAGGCTTTCCTCAATATAATCGCGCGTGGTGCCTGGAGTGGCTGAAACCAGCGCCCGTTTACGGCCAAGCAGCGCGTTGAGCAGACTGGATTTACCGGCGTTTACCCGGCCAGCGATAACGGCCAACGCCCCCTCGCGCCAAATTCTGGCCCGCTCAAAACTTTGCAGCAAAGCGGCAAACTGGCCCTGCAAATTTGCCAGGCGGGAGTTAAATTCCGCATCGGGCGCGGGGTCATCTTCGGCGTCATCCGGAAAATCAATGGCCAGATAAAGCCTAGCCCGCAGCCAGTCCAGGCTTTGACGGGCGGCTTCCAAATCAAGGCCCAGACGCCCTTCCAGCTTGTTGCGGGCCAGAAACACCCCTTGCAGGGTGGGCGCGGCGATCATTTCCGCCACGGCCTCGGCCTGACTCAAGTCCATGCGGTCATTAAGAAAAGCCCGCCGCGTGAACTCGCCCGCTTCGGCCAGACGCGCCCCGGCCATGAGGCAGGCTTCCAGCACCGCGTCCAGCACGGCGCGACCGCCGTGGCAATGTATTTCCGCCATATCCTCGCCGGAAAAGCTGTGCGGGCCAGGCATGAACACGGCCATAACCTCGTCCAAAGGACGTCCGGCGGTGTCCAGCAGCCAGCCGTGTTCCAGCTTGCGGGGGGAAAAATTGAAAGGCGTTGGTATATTTTGAGGCAGTGGTGAAGAATCGGCAGAAGCCTGCGGCAGTATATCAACGGTTGGCGGCAGTATAGCGGGGGCTTTTTGCGACAGGCGGCTTTGCCTGGAAAAAAGGCGCTGCAACAAAGACAGCGAATCCGGGCCGCTCAGGCGTACAATACCAATGCCGCCAAGGCCGCGCGCCGTGCCGATGGCGGCGATGGTGTCGGTATAATTGGAAGCGGACATGGTTAGTCAGAGAACCCCGCAATTTGAGCAAGCTTAGTAGTGCCTGCTTTTGTCGTCAGGCAAGGAAGATGAGTTTTTGCCGATGGGAGTGTACTCTTTTCGTACATGACAGGAGGCAAAAACGATATCTGACGCAGCATCACGGCAAAATGAGGCACTACGAGTGCTTACGCTTTGGCACTACCACCACACGCTTAAGCCCACCCTCGCCCTTACTGTGCGTCTGCACTTCCGGGTCGTCCTGCAACGCCATGTGAATGATACGGCGGTGGTAGGCGCTCAAGGGCCGGGTCGATTGCGGCCGGGAACTGTGCTTGACCTTCTGGGCCAGGCTAAGAGCCAGCTCGCGCAGCTTTTCATCCTGTTTTTCGCGGTAGTCGCCGGCATCGATCTGCACCCGGACGGACGCCCCAAGGCGGCGCGAGGCAATGCAGCTGATCAGGTACTGCAACGAAGCCAGGGTTTGACCGTCACGCCCGATAAGCAAGCCGTGGTTATCGGCGCAATGCACCTGAAGGTTGACCCGCCCGTCGGACAGGCTGAAACTGCTTTCCGCGTCGCCGACAATCGGGTGGATCAGCCTGGACAGCGTTTCCAGCACTATGGAGCGCAACTGTTCCTGATCAATGGATTCCAGAGGAATATGCGGCAGTTGCTCGTCAAAATCCGGAGCGGATTCATCAACAACAAGCTTTTCCGGCTGTGCGCTTTTGGGCGCGGCTTTATGCTTATGACTGGGGTGAGCCGACTGGGCAGACTGTTCCACGCGCGCGGGGCGGGCGGATTTGGCTGATTGGGCCGGTTTGGCTGACTTGCCAGATTTGACAGACTGGGCAGCCTTGGCAGGCTGAACGGGCTGAACTGATTGCTCGGCCTGGTCGGTCTTCTGGTCGGACGGGATGGCCGGAGCTGGTCTGGCAGGCTGAACCGGCTTGCCACGCTGGCCTTGCGGCTTGCGCGGGGCAGGCTCGGTTTGGGGCTTTTTATCAACGCTGTCCGGCGTAGCCTTTTTGGCCGCCCCGGCGGCATCACCGGCCTGGCTTATTTTAGCTGCGTCAGCCGCTTTGCCGGTTTTGCCCAAGTCCAGATCAATAGCCGCCAGTTGCACCCGTCTGGCCCGCACGGTGGCCTTTTTGGCCCCCACCAGACCGAAAATTCCGGTTTTGGCATCATTGACTATTTCAATTTCCAGCTTCTCGCGCTCTACACCAAAGTAGGAGAGAGCGTCATTTATAGCATCGTCCAGAGTTTTTCCGGTAAACTCCACATAATCTTTCATAAAGATCCTTTTACCCGAACCAAGCAAAAAAACGATTATTTTCTAACGCGGACAACAGTGCAAAGGCTCTTGCGGCAACTCGCCCAAGCCCTTAATCCGGGCCTGGGCTTCATCTGCCGCCGCTATAGTTTAGGCCTTGCCCGGCTTGCGCTTCATCTGCCATTGCTGCTGGGCAATGGAAATAATGTTGTTGACCAGCCAGTAAACCACCAGACCGGACGGGAAGTTGATGAACATTACCGTAAAGATAATCGGCATAAACATCATGATCTTCTGCTGGGTCGGGTCGCCTACAGCCGGAGTAATTTTCTGCTGTATGAACATGGAAACGCCCATGACAATCGGGGTGATATACAGCGGGTCTTTAAGCGAAAGGTCGGCCAGCCAGAGCATATCCGTAAAAGGCAGATGCGGGATAAAGCTGGCCTGGCGCAGCTCAAAGGCGGCCAGCAGGGCTTTATACAGGCCGATGAACACCGGCAATTGCACCAGAATGGGCAGGCAGCCACCCGCCGGATTAACCTTGTACGTCTTATAGAGCTGCATCATCTCGCGATTCAGGCGCTCTTTGTCGCCCTTGTGCTTTTCGCGGATTTTAGCCATGTGCGGCTGAATGGCCTTCATGCCCTGCATGGACTTGTAGCTTTTGTACGAGAGCGGCCAGAGCACAATTTTGATCACCACGGTCATCAGGATAATCGCCACGCCCCAGTTGCCGACATAATCATAGAAAAACTTGAGCATGACCATCAGCGGTTTGGCAATCCAGCCGAACCAGCCGTAATCCACCGCATCGACCAGATTGCCGGGGGCGGCCATAAGGTCTTCCTGCTGCTTGGGACCAAAATAATAGAACATTTCGCTACGCGTTGGGGCTTCCGGCGAAACCTGCACAGCGTCGTTCTTCATGGCCACAGTATATACGCTGCCGGACAGACGCGCTTCCATGCGGAAAAGCGGATTAGCCGGAATCATGGCAGCCAGAAAATAGTTGCTCATGCTGCCGCCCCAGGCGACATCAGTTCCGAAATCCTGCCCGTTGGCGAGATCCGATTCGCTATCCATAATCTCGAAAGAGCCGCCCTGCACCCGGGCCACCTGGTTTATTTGCAGATAGTCTTCGGGACCGGCCAGATTGCCGGTACTGATGCTGTAACCCAGGTTGAGCGTTTGCGCCTGTGCGGAAGAAAGGAAAAGCTCTTCGCGCACCACATAGGTATTCGGCTCAAAGGTAAGCACCCGCTTGATGGTGAGGTCGTCAAGGCGGCCCACAAAAGTAAGAGTGCCCGGCGCGCTGGATTCCAGATTCAGAGCATTGCCGCCCGCGCTGTTTTCCACGCTCCAGACCGCATTGCGCCAAGAATGCTTGTTGTTGATCAGAATGCCCATAGGCGCGAAAGCCGTGGCTTCGGGCGCGATTATCTGCACCTGACGCCGTGGGGCTTCGGTCTGGTATTCGCTGCTGACAGTGTAGTTCTTGAGCTCAAAGGAAGTGAGAATGCCGCCCAGCGCACTGAATTTGGCGCTGTACAGCGGAGTTTCAACCACTATCTCGGCTGGCTTGCCATCCTCGGACACTGCCGGAGCAACGATGCCGGAGGCGGGAAAAGCCGCCGGGTTCTGCGAGCTTATGGCCGCAGGATGCCCTGCCGCCCCGCCGGAGGCAGGAGCAGCGGAATCCACCACCTGCTGGTCCGGAACTTGTTCGGTAGCTGGCGCTACTTCCTGGGTTGTGACCAGCGAACGATTCGTCCAGCCCATAACCTCGGAAAAGTAGGTCCAGCCCAAAATCAGGGCCATGCACACGGTCATGGCGATAAGTGTGTTGCGGTTATCCATAATAAAGCTCACAAGCTCCGAATTACAGTTAATTGGCCTTGGCTCTGGGCGGCACCGGGTCGAACCCGCCATCGCTCAAAGAATTGCAACGCAGGATGCGCCGCAGGGCCAGCCAAAGGCCCCGAAAAACTCCATGCACGGCAATGGCTTCAGCCGCGTAGGCGGAACAGGAGGGATAAAAGCGACAGACCCCTGGAAGAAGAGGCGATATGCTCCATTGATACAGGCGAATGGGCAATATAAACAATTTGCGCAAATATGCCGAAAACACCCGCAAATCCTCAGGAAAGCGCTGATCAGGCACTTCCGGCGGACCCCCGGCCCGCAACGATCTCAACAGGAGAAGTTAATTTTCTTCCAAACAATCCCGTAACCAAAGAGAGCAATTCCCGTTCAACATCGTTATAAGTCAAATCGTCCGGCCGGATCCCCTTCTTGGGAACCACGGCCAATTCGACGCCCGCTGGCAGCAAATGCTGATTCAAGCGAAAAAACTCTCTGAGCAGGCGCTTTACCCGGTTGCGTTGCACTGCTCCGCCAACTTTACGGCTTACGGCCAGGCCTACACGCCAGGCCGCGCCTTCCGTCGACAAGACAAAAACAATAAAACTGGATGTGAAACAGCGCTTTCCGGCGCTGTAACATCGCAGAAACTCAGGCCTCTTCAGAAGCCTGTTCAGCTTTGAAAAGGTCGGCATGCGCTAAAGCACTTCCGCAAAAAATTCAAAGCCAAAAGGCTCTAGGCGCTGACGCTGAGTCTTTTGCGGCCTTTGGCGCGGCGGCGGCGCAGCACGTTGCGTCCGGCGGCGCTGGCCATACGGGCGCGAAAACCGTGGGTACGGGCGCGTTTAATTCTGCTCGGCTGATAAGTACGTTTCATTTTAAGGATTCTCCTTGCTCAAAATATGAACATGTGTCTCTACTGTTTTATGTCAGTCCCGTCAAGATCAGGTAGCGCCTCATTTTGACG
>JAITWK010000027.1 GCA_031285295.1 Deltaproteobacteria bacterium
GCATGTTTTTCCCTTTGCCGGAGCGGTTTCGCCTGGATATGCCCGAGTGTTTGTCCAGTGTAGCCACAAGACGATACAGGCATATATATTAGCCAAGGCTGGAAGCTATTGCAAAGATAAAAACAGATCAGGGCTTGCCGAAATAGAAGTGGCTCATTTCGCCTTTCATGCTGATTTGATAGGCGGAATCCCGCGCCTGCTGACTGGCGTTTTCATACCCGGCCAGGCCGCGCGATCCTATTACCTTGCCGATGTTGCCCACATCGCGCAACAGTTCCGACTGCGCGGCAATCTCCTTGAAAGCTGAAGAAAGTTCGGGCACTCCGGCCAGGGCCGCGTTGATTTGTTCGCTGTCCGGATGTTCTCCGGCTACAACGAGTTGTTCGGTTTCGCTGGCCGTATCAAGGCGCAGGGTGAGTTTTTGCGAAAGGTTTATGCCTTCCGAATCCAGCGCCAGGTAGAGAGCATCCACAAAAACATCCTGCAAGCTGGAGACGTTTTCGCTTACCGCCTGCATGACATTACCTTCCGGCTGCTCCAAAGCCTTTAAAATCCCTTGCAGGCGGGGAGCCAGCCCGGACAGGCTGGCTTTGTCGGTAACCTGGGAAAGGGCGCTGATGGCGGGCGCGGTGGAAGTTTCCTTTTCGCGTAAATTCTCTTTGAGATTTTTCGCGTAAAGGTCACTGCCCGTATTGCCGATGCTATTGATACTCACATCAAGCTCCTATGCTGCATTTTTTTCCAGGTAACTGCCATTGGCCTTATTAAAGCAAGTTCAATGCCAAAAATACCCCTGCTTTATTTTGACAGTTGGCGTCAGTAACGGGTATGGATGCCTGTATGAAAAATACCCCAAACCTCATTGGCCTTGGGCCGCTTGTTTGTCTGGCCTTTTTGCTTGTCTTTGGATTTTCCGGGTCCGCTTTAGGGCAAACGGAGTCCAAACCCAATTCTCCCATCAATAAGCAGGTAAAATCCGCTATTGATGAACTCCTGAAATGCAATGATCCCAATGTCACGCCGCCGGACCCTGCCGAGCTGGAAGCGCTTGTCGAGTTTATGACTACGAATTCCGGTGAAGGCGAAGATATCAACCCCGGACGCTATAATGGCGGCTCCGGCGTTTTCTGGCACAAAAGTATAAACCGTCCTTTGGGCCAGACCCTGCGTTATCTTTACAATCCGGCCATTACCCAGGAAGTGCTTTACCCTTCATCCATACGCGTAAACCGCATTCAGCCGGAAAGCGGCATTTTAAAACTGGATCGCCCTTTATGGGATTTGCTGGAAAACCCGGCGGATCTGGCGCAGCCCCTGATTTTCAGGAATCAGGAGTGGGAAGAAATCACCCCGGACGATTTTAGCGGATCCTATTACAGCTATAATCTGGAACGCCTGATCATCCTCTTCCGCTATCATGACAAGCCCATGCTGCTTTCGGTGGGCTGGATGGCCGGGGAGTCGGAAGTAGGAAAAAAGGGTGGTATTATCGAGCCTTACAGCAACTGGGATTTTGTTTACAGCAACGAGCAGGGTGCCACGGCCAGCGGTATTGGCTGGGCTGATACCTATATGTATTCTTCGGCAAGCATTGTGTTGCTGTATCCGGAAGGCGAAAACGGCGAAAGTACCGGCTATTCCATGTTCAAATGGCTGGATGCCGGCTGGGCCGGTATGAATATGGTCAAGAAAAAGCACATACTTTCCGGTGCCGAGCGGACTTTTAAAGGCGTGCTGGAAGTTATGGGTCAAGCGGACAGCCCGGCACCGGAAGCGCTGGAGCAGATAGTGAGCCGCGTTCTTGCCTATGACAACGAAACCTTGCTTGAACATAGCCGCAAATACTGCGCGGCGTTGGCGGAACTGTCCAAAGATGATCCCATTTTGGAAGATGAGGAGTTTCAGGTTTTGCTGCAAGATGGCAATTATGCCCGGCATCTTTCGCGTGAACGCCTGGAATCGCTGGTCATCAAGCTTGAATTGAAGCGGCTTTTGGGCAAGCCGGTTTTGGGAGATTAAATGGAATTACCAGAATGGCCAGAATGGTTGGACGAACGGCTGCTGGACAGCGGCCCCGGAGCCTATGAGACTCTTGAGCCGCGTCTGCGTGCCGCGCTTAAAAGCCAGATCGCTCTTTTGCACCGCTATCACGGTGAACTGGAAGGGTGGGAATGCCAAAGCCGCGACTGGCTGGGCCGGGAATTGCGCGCCGAAAGTACGCCGAAAAGCTGGGCGCTTTTTCTGCTGGATAAAGCCTATGCCTCGCCGTCCGGCCTGCTGGCCGCGCTTATGCCCGCTATTCTGGCCGGAGTGGAGGAAGTTCTGGTCTGCCTGTTGGCCGATGAAGATGAGAAAAATTTTGAGCTTTCCCTGCCCATTTCCGCTGCCTTGGAACTGGCCGGGGTAGAACAGGTCTGGAGCCTGAATCCGGCGCAACTTTCCCGCCTGTTTGTCCATTTGCGCGGCATGAAAGATTGTTCGGAGAACGCGGGGCAGGCCGTAGAGCCGTTCAGGGGGCAGGGCGATGGCGCGGTGGTGTTTTTGGGGGACTGGACTGTGAATGCGGGTACAGACAAGTTCATGCTTGACGTTTTGCGCAGCGGACTGGCCTGCAAATGCCTGCCCGGTGTTTTTGAAACCGCTTTGCGCTTGCAGCCGGGCAATGAAGCCTTCTGGATTTGGCCGGATCTGACGCCGGAATTTTTTCGCAGGCACACAGCAGGAATTTTTAATAGAGAAAATTTTTCCTGAACCGTTTTGCGTTAATTGCTGAGGTAAAGACTTGCCGGTTTAGGCGCTGCACAGGTTAAGGCATTGGGACGCGGCGTAAACTTTCAAGCAATTCAACAAAACGCTGTCCGGCTTTTTCCAGATCGCCGGAGTTGTCCAGGCAGATCATTTTGGTCTGGCCGATCGGGCCGGGCATTTCCGGCAGTGGCATGGCCGCTTGGGCCAAGCGCTTTTCGATATCCGCCGCTTGTTCCCGTCCGCGTTTTTCCAGACGTGCGCGCAAAACCTCAGGCCGTACAGAAATGAGCAGCGGCAGCAAATTCGGATATTTTTTCAGAGCTGCGGGCAGATATTCCCGCGAACCGTTGACTACTACCACTGCGCCCTCAGCCAGACGCAAATCAATATCTTTGCTAACGCCGTAACAAAAACCGTGACTTTTCCAGAATAAGGCAAAATCGCCTTGTTCCCTGCGCTGCTGAAATTCTTCCCGCGTCAGCGGGGTGTGGTGTTCGTCCCCTGCCTTGGCCGGGCGCGTGATGTAGCGGCGAACAAACAGCACCGGGCGTAATCCTGGCTGCGCGTTGATAACGGCGGTGGCCGCAGTATTCGCCGCTGCCTTGGGGGCGGCATTCAAGGTTTGTGCGCAAGAAGCGCTTATTTGCTTGCGGGCGTAACTGATCAGGCTGTCTTTTCCCGATCCGGACGGCCCCATGACATATATAAGTGTTCCAAGCATGATGCCCTTGTATAACTTATTGTGGAAGATTTGCAAAAGTTTGTCTAAAGTGGCTCAACAAAACGCCTGGTCCTGAACGTATTTTTTTAGTGAGCTTATTTATGTCGAAAACAGACGCCTACCTGGACAAACTGCGCAATACCGGCATTATCGCCCATATTGACGCCGGCAAGACCACGCTGACCGAGCGTATTCTTTTTTACACCAAGAAAATCCATCGTATGGGTGAAGTGCATGAAGGCGCGGCCACCATGGATTTTACGCCGGAAGAGCAGGAACACGGCATCACCATTGCTTCGGCCTGCTGCACCTGCCACTGGGGAGATTACAGCATCAATCTTATTGATACGCCGGGGCATGTGGATTTCAGCATTGAAGTGGAGCGTTGCCTGCGCGTGCTTGACGGGGTGGTTGGTGTGTTCTGCGCCGTGGGCGGGGTGGAGCCGCAGTCGGAAACCGTCTGGCGGCAGGCGGAAAAATTCGGCATCCCCAAGCTGGCCTTTGTAAATAAAATGGATCGCCTGGGCGCATCTTTTAAAAGTGTGCTGGAAGAAATGCGAACCAGGCTTGGCGTGTCTCCGCTGGCTCTGACCCTGCCCATTGGCGAGGGCGAGGAATTTGAAGCCCTGATCGATCTGGTGAGCCTGGAGCGGGTTGACTTTGACGCCGCCAGTCAGGGCTCGTCCTATACCAGAAGCGCTCTTTCCGAAGCGGAAGCGGCTCTGGCCGCTCCCTGGCGCGAAGCCATGATGAACGCTCTGGCCGATGAAGATGACGCGATCATGGAAAAGTACCTGACCGGCGAGGAAATGCCGCTGGAATTGCTGCGCTCCGCCATTCGTCACGGCACTTTGCGGCGCAGTCTGGTGCCGGTTTTTGCCGGGTCGGCCCTGCGCAATACCGGCGTGCAATTGTTGCTTGACGGAATCTGCGCCTATCTGCCCAACCCGGCTGAAGCCGCCCCGCAGGAGGCCGAAGATACAGAGGCCGTGAAAACCGCTGCCAGGCATATCGAAAAAGTTAAAGTAACGGTTGATCCCAAAGCACCATTGTCCGCGCTGGTCTTCAAGCTGTTTATGGAAGGCGGGCGCAAGCTTTCGCTGGTGCGCATCTATTCCGGTGAACTGCGTGAAGGTTTGGACTGCCTGAACGTAACCCGTGGAAAAGCGGAAAAAATCAGCCGCATTTTCCGCCTGAATGCCGACAGCCGCGATCAACTTAACGAGGCCAGGGCGGGGGATATCGTGGCCGTGCAGGGACTGCGTTCGGTTTGTACCGGAGATTCCATTGCCGCGCTGGAACGCCGTTTGTTGCTGGAAAATATCACCGCTTACCGTCCGGTTATTTCCATTGCCATTGAGCCAAAAAACAGCGGTGAAGGCGAAAAGCTTGATGAAGTTTTGCAGCGTTTACAACTGGAAGACCCCACCCTTCAAGTGGAGCTTGATGAAGCTTCGGGGCAGCGGGTGGTTTCCGGCATGGGCGAATTGCATCTGGAAGTGCTGCTGGAGCGTCTGAAACGCGAATACGGCCTGATTCCGCGTGCTGGCAACCCGCAGGTGGTCTGTCAGGAAACTGTGCTTAAAAGCGCGGAGGCCAGCGGCGAATTTGACCGTGAACTGGGCGAGGTGCGCCATTACGGACAGGTTACCCTGCGCGTGGCCCCGCGTGAGCGCGGTAGCGGCAATCTGGTGCGCTGGGCCTTTGATAGCGGCTCCCAGACCGGGCAAGCTGCCTCCGGGGCTGCTCAGGAGCGGCCTTCCGGCAAAAGTTCCGGCGGCGTTTCCGGGCAAAGCTCCGGCCAGTCCTGGCCTGCCGCCTGGTTGGAGGCCGTGGATCGGGGCATTGATGATAGCCTGCAATCCGGTGTGTTGCAGGGCTTTCCGCTTCAGGATGTGCTGGTGGAAGTGCTGTCGATGCAGCGTCGGGATGGCAGTTCTTCGCCCGCCGGTTATCACATGGCTGCGGTGGCGGCTTTGAAAAACGCCCTGGCCGAGGCCAAACCGGTCTTGCTGGAGCCGCTTATGCATCTGGAAATATCTGTGCCGGATTCGCATCTGGGCGCGGCTCTTAACCTGATCAGCACGCACGGCGGCAAGGTATCGGATTTGCTGGAGCGTGGTGAAGTAAAAATTGTCAAGGCTCTGGCTCCCATGCGCGAGCTTTTTGGTTTTTCCACCTATTTGCGTTCGTCCACCCAGGGCAGGGCGGGGTTGATTATGCGCTTTGAAAGATTCGATATACTTGGGTAGTGCCTCATTTTGCCGTGATGCTGCGTCAAATTTGATTCGGCACATCCTGTGCCTCACCCTACGGGCGCCGTCGCTACGCTTCGGCGTCCAATTCCGCCTTCCTGCGGAATTGTCGTTTTTGCCTCCTGTCGAGTACGAGAAGAGTACACTCCCGTCGGCAAAAACTCATTTTCCTTGCCTGACGACAAAAGCAGGCACTACCAACAGGCTGTATGTATAAAGGGGATAAATTATAAATAAGACAGAAATATCAGCAGTACCGAAAGCCAAAAAAAGCCTGGGCCAGAACTTTTTGCAGGATACCAACATTTCCCGCAAGATCGTTGATCTTTTGCATATAGAAAGCAGCGACAAAGTGATGGAAATCGGCCCCGGTCCGGGCATGCTTACCGGTTTGTTGCAGGATTCGGCGGCTTCCCGCCTTTGTCTGGTGGAAAAGGACGAATACTGGGCGGCGGAAAGGCAAAAAGCGGCGGCAGCGGCCAAAATGCCCTGCGAGGTTATACTGGCTGACGCTCTTGCTACGCCCTGGAGCAATTTTGCCGATGGCTGGAAGGTCATTGGAAATTTGCCTTACAACGTGGCCTCGCCGCTGATGTGGGATATCCTGAGTCAGGTGCCGGGCTTGCGCCGGGCCGTGTTCATGGTGCAGAAGGAAGTTGCTTTGCGCCTTAAAGCTTTGCCGGGCAGCGGCGCTTATGGCGCGCTTTCCGTCTGGGTGCAGTCCTATACCACGCCCCGGCTTGAGTTTACAGTGCCGCCCCAGGTTTTTATTCCCCGGCCCAAGGTGCATTCGGCTGTGGTCAGCTTTGCTCCGTTAGCGGAGGAAGCCAGGCCGAAAAGTCCTCAGACCTTGTCCAGGCTGTTGAAACTGTGCTTTCAGATGCGGCGCAAGCAATTGGGGGTGATTCTGCGTTCCGCCGGGCTGGAGCAGGGCGTTGTGGCAGCAGCCCTGGAAGCGGAAGGCATCAGAAGCCTGTCCAGGCCGGAAGAGTTAAGTCCGGGGCAATTTCAAAGTTTGGCGCTGCGGCTTTTTGAATCTGATATAGCATAATTTGTTATAATGCTTGATAAATTATACCTGAATCTTTTTCATGCCAAAATGGTCTGGTATTAGATTTTATATGTAAGTTACGTTAAAAAATTGCTATTAGCTTGACTTTGAAACTGAAATCATGTTTGTTTCTAAGTTAGAGACTGCAAAACTGTGACAAAGCATTGCTTATAATGCATAACAGTATCTAAAAGCTATTTTTAGCTAGGAGGAAAAACTTATGACCAAGGCAGATCTGGTTGCTAAAATTGCTGGCAAAGCCTCGATGACCAAAGCTGGCGCCGAGCGTTCCCTCAATGCTTTTCTGGAAGCCGTGCAGGCCGTGCTGGTGAAGGAAGGCAAGCTCACCCTCACAGGTTTTGGCACTTTTTCTGTTGAATCGCGTAAAGAGCGCAAGGGCCGTAACCCTCGCACCGGCGCTACCATCAAGATTCCTGCCTCCAAAGTCGTAAAATTCCGTCCCGGCAAGAATTTGAAAGACGCAGTCAACTAGTTGGAGTAACTTATTATGTTGCATGGTGAAACGCTGCATAGCATGCTGCCCCAGGATATTCCGTGGTGGATGCCTGATCATGTCATTTTTTTCGGCGTTTTATATGCCGTGCTGATTACTTTGGGTATCGGGTTGGGTGTGGTTGCCGTAAAGACTCTGCGTGAAACAATGGCAGAGTACAACATGCAGTCGCAAGACAATCATTGATGCCAATTCGTTTTTTGCTTGCTTTTCAGGAGAAAAGGGCTTAGCTTTTTTCTCCTGATTTATTTCCGGCTGCCTCTAGGTATTTTTAAGAGTAGTCGAGATTTTGGAATACCCAGAGGGGGTGATTTCTTTGCCCGGTGTATATCTTAACGATGAAGATTCCAACTTTGATATCGCGCTGCGCCGCTTTAAAAAGCAGGTGGAGAAGGCTGGCGTTCTTTCGGAAATGAAGAAGCGTCAGCACTACGAAAAACCCAGCGTGATGCGCAAAAAGAAAAAGGCCGCCGCACGTAAGCGCCTGATGAAGAAAATGCGGAAAATCAATTCCAATTAATTGATTTTTTCTTCGCCACACATTCGCTCGGCGGGGGCAGTAATTCTGCTCCCGCCTTTGTTATTTCTTTATTATGGATGCACGTTCCCTGAATATTCTGGAGTTTCCAAAATTGCTGGAAGCTTTGGCTGGTTTTGCCGTATCCGAGGCGGGTGCGGCAGCCTGTCGTTCACTTGCGCCTGCCGCCAGTCTTGATGAACTGGAGGTTCAGGCGGATTTTTTTGTTCAGGGCAGGCTTTGGCTGGAAGCCACTGGCTATAAGCTGATCAATTTTCCCAGCCTGGAAGGCGTGCTGGACCTGCTGGAAAAAGGCTCACCAGCTCTGGAAGCGGATGCTCTCTGGATTTTGCGTCAGGTGCTTTCCCAGGCGGGTAATCTGGTTGAATCCATTCAGACGCAGGGGCGCGACCCCGGCAGCGGTGAAATCCAGTGGCAACTTCTGGCTGCCTGCTGCGCGGAAACCCCTTTGCCGGTGCGCTCGCTTGGCGGTTTGCAGCGCTGCCTGGCCGATGATGGCTTTATTCGTGATGAAGCCTCGCCAGAACTGGCCCTGGTGCGCGGTGAGCTGCGCCGCCTGCATCAGCAGTGCAACCGCAAGGTGGGCGATTTCGCCAGAGAATACAACATCGGCCACTACCTGCAGGACGAGTACATCACTCTGGCCTCGGATCGCTATGTGCTGCCGCTCAAAAGCAATTTCAAGGGTAGGCTGCAAGGCATCATTCACGATTATTCGCAAACCGGCGAAACCTGTTATTTTGAGCCGATGTTCCTGGTGGATCTGAACAACCGTCTGCAGGAGCTAAAACGCGAGGAGCGCGAGGAAGAGCGCAAAATTCTGGCCTATCTTTCCGGGTTGCTTGCTTCCGAACTGCCGCTTTTGCGCGGGATTTACCGCCTGCTGGTCCGTCTGGATGTGCTGCAAGCCAAGCACCGTTTGGGCCAGAAGCTTGACGGGCAAATGCTGAATTTTGTTGCTGACGGGGCCGTTTGCCTTAAAGAGGCCAGACATCCGCTGCTGGCTCTGGCCCATGCTCAGCGCCTGGAAGATGAAAAAGTGGGCAAGTCAGCCAATTTGTTTGCCCCGGCTCCGGTTCCTTCGGATATTTTACTGGAGCCGGATCAGCGCGTTCTGATCATCAGCGGCGGCAACGCGGGCGGCAAAACCGTCAGCCTGAAAACTTTGGGCCTGCTTACGCTCATGGGCATGTGCGCCATGCCGGTTCCGGCGGCCAAAGGCGGCAGCCTGCCGTTCTGGCCTTTTATTCTGCCCTTTATCGGCGATGACCAGAGCCTTGAGGATCATGTTTCCACCTTCACGGCCCAGATTACCCAACTGGCCGCGCATTGGCCGAAGATCGGCCCGCAATGCCTGGTGATTCTGGATGAATTCGGGGCTGGTACCGATCCCTCGCAGGGTGCGGCTCTGGCTCAGGCCGTGCTGGACGAATTGCTGGAAAAGGGTGCGTATGTGTTCGCGGCCACGCACTTTCCGGCCCTTAAAGCTTACGCGCTTTCGCGTGATAAAGTACGCGCGGCATCTGTGCTTTTTGACCCGGCCAGCAAAAAGCCCTTGTACCGGCTGGTTTATGATCAGGTCGGGGCCAGTCAGGCTCTGGAGGTTGCCAAGGAGCACGGCCTGCCGGAAAGTGTTTTGAAACGGGCGCAGCAGTATCTTTTGCTGGATGGCGAAGATACCGGCCTGCTTATTGAGCGGCTGAACTCGCTGGCTGTGGAGCGTGAAGGCGAAATCAGGGATTTGCAGCGCGAAAGTTCAGCCTACAGGCAAAAACGGGCTCGCCTGGAAGAGCGTTTTGAGCTTGAGCGGAAAAAACTTTTTCAGGAAATTCAGGGTGAAGCCCAGACCGTGCTGCGCGACTGGAAGGCTTCGCGTGTTACGCACAAACAGGCTTTGAAAGCCCTGGCCCAGGCACGGGGCAAGCTTGTGCGCGATCCAAACGGGTTGAACGAAGGCGATGATGCTGATTTGGCAGAAGCCGGTCAGTCAGAGCAAAAGGGGCAGCTCGTGCAGGCGGATTTTTCCGGCCTGCTGGTTGGGCAAACCACTGTTTACGCGCCCTGGAACAAAAAAGGCCAGATTCTGGAACTTGACGAGCGGCGCGGCCGCGTGCGTCTGGATTTTTCCGGCGTGACCATGTGGGTTGCGCTTGCGGATTTGGGCAAGTCGGGTGCGTTATCCGTCGGGCAGGCCGGACAGCCTGATCGGTCCGGCAAATCCGGTCAAGCCGGTTCCGCAAAAGCAGGTTCCGCTTCGTCTTCCGGCTCAATTATTCTGCCTCGGGCGGCAAATACCATCCCCAGACTTGACTTACGGGGAAAACGTGCTGATTTTGCATTAGCGGAGTTAGCTTCTTATATTGATTCCGCAATCATGGGCGGACGTGATTCCATTGAAGTGCTGCACGGGCGCGGCACCGGAGCCTTGCGGCGCGAAGTGCATCTTTATTTGAAAGATAATCCGGCGGTTAATTCGTTTGCGCTGGCTCCTGAAGATCAGGGCGGCGACGGCGTAACGCTGGTCGTCTTAAAGTAGTTGCCTATGAACGCAAGGAGTGACGGAGCAGGGCAGACGGGAAGCCGGAAGGGCGGCGGGCGCGGAGCCGGCTGGTCGGGCAGCGCTGTGCAGGCCATCAAGGATCGCCTGAATATTGTGGATATCGTGCGCCGTTATGTAAATTTACAGCAGGCTGGCGGTAACCGCTGGATGGGTCCTTGCCCCTTTCATCAGGAGACAAAAGGCTCATTCAGCGTCAATGCTGACGAGGGTTTTTTCTACTGTTTTGGTTGTCAGGCTGCCGGAGATATTTTTGATTTTTACGGCCGCATCAACGGGCTGGATTTTAAGGAAGCGCTGGAACAGTTGGCCGAAGAGGCCGGAGTTGCTCTGGAGGCCAGACAGCGGGATCCGGGCGAAGCCAGAGCGCGGGATTTGCGCCGGGAAGCCTTGAAAATGCACGAGGCGGCAAAGGATTTTTACCGCCGCAACCTTGAATCAAGCCAGGGTCGGACTTGCCGGGATTATCTGGCTGGTCGGCAGTTGGACGCCAAAATTGTGGAGTCCTTTGAATTGGGCTGGAGCCTTGGCGAGTGGGCCACGTTGGCGCAACAGCTTGAGCGGATCGGCTTTCGCAAGGAAAACGGCATTGAGGCTGGTTTGCTGATACGGGGCGACAAGGGCGGTGTTTATGATCGCTTCCGTTCGCGGCTGATGTTTCCAATCAAGAACCTCAGCGGGCAGACCATAGCTTTTGGCGGCAGGATTATTGCCGAGGCCGATGCGGCCAAGTATATAAACAGCTCTGATTCGCCGATTTACAAGAAGGGAGACAACCTTTACGGCCTGTTTCAGGCCCGGCGCAGCATAGCCGTAAAAAAAGCGGCGCTGCTTACCGAAGGTTACATGGATGTACTCACGCTGCATCAGTTCGGCTATCAGAATGCCTGCGGCGTACTGGGAACGGCGCTGACCCCGGAGCAGGTCAAACGGCTGGCCGGTTTTTGTTCGGATTTTGAATTGCTGTTTGATGGCGACGGGCCGGGACGCAAAGCGGCCTTGCGTGCCTGTGAAATGCTGCTGACGCGCGGCCTGCGCTGCAAAGTTACGCTGATGCCGGAAGGCGAGGATATTGACAGCCTGCTTAAAGGCGGCGGGCCGGAAATGTTTGAAAATTTGCGCCTGGCCGCACCGGACGGCCTGACTTTTTGCATCCGCTCACTGAACGAGCAATATGCGCCCAAGGATGCCATAGTCTGGGTAAAGGACTTTTTGGGAAAGCTTGAACAACCGGCCCTGTTTTCCCGCTTTGTGTCGGAATTTTCCAAAGGCCTTGGCTTTGAGGAAAGTGTTTTGCGCAAAGAATTGCAGCGGCCCAAAGGGGCTGACGATTCTGGCCGGGCTGGCGGGCAGGGTAATTCCGGCACTTCTGGCGACTCTTACGGTAGGCCAGGATGGGACAAAAGCCGGGGCATGCGCGGCAAAGCTGCCCCCGGCGTAGCCGTGGAAGCCGCGCGTGGCTTGGATACCGATGTGCTGTTTCTGACTTATGCCGTGCGCAATTTGCATCTGGTGCCTACCTTGCGTGATCAGGGCATGGAGTTTGCGCTGCACACACCGAGAGGCCGGGCCTTGTGGGCAAAGTTGCTCGGCAGTAATTCGGCAAGTCCGGAGTATGATATTTTTCCGCTGCTTGACGATAAGCAGAAAGAGTTCTGGGTTCGCTGCCGCACGGTTGACGTCCCGCCCAAGGACGAGGCCAAGGACGCATTGGAATTGAAGATGATCTGCGAAAGCATCAAGCGCCTGGTGCGGGATAAGCAAAGCGTGTCTTACAAGCAGGCTTTGGCGGGCCTTAACGGCGACGATTACGAAAACGAATTTTTGCGGGCTTTGTCTGAAAAACTCACCGGGAAACCGCTTGGAGAGAAACAATAATGAGTAATATCAAAGACATCCAACAGATTAAAACCCTGATTAACAAGGGTAAGAGTACTGGTTTCCTGACCTTTGAGGAAGTAAACAAGGCCCTGCCTTCCGAGGCCAGCACGCCGGAACAGATTGAAGAAATCATCGGCATTTTTGAGCAGTTGGATATTGCTATTGTCGATTCCGAAAAGGAAGGCAAAAAGATCAGCATGTCCACCTCAGAGCCGGAAGAAGAGCCGGTTTCCGATGGTCCTCTGGATCTGGTGGAAGAAGAGGATGTAGCTGATTACGCCACGCGCAGCACCGACCCGGTGCGTATGTACCTGCGCGAGATGGGCGCGGTGCCGCTGCTGGACCGTGACGGCGAAGTGGTAATCGCCAAAAAGATTGAAAACGGCGAGCAGGACGTGCTTTACGCCCTGGTGGAAGTTCCGGTGGCCGTGGAAGAGCTGATCAGCATTGGCGAAGACCTCAAGCAGAACCGCATCAAGCTTAAGGATGTGGTTAAAACCATTGAGGAAGACGACCCCAGCGAAGATGAAATGAACCAGCGCCAGCGTGTTATCCTGCTGCTGGATGAAATAAAGGCCACCTTCAAGAAAAAGCGTAAAATTTACGCCAAGTTTGACGAATGTTGTACCCTGGACCGCCGGGTGGCTGGCATTCAGAAGGAAATTGTGGCCTTCAAGGAAGAGATTGTCACGCATCTGCGTGACATCAAGCTGGAAAAAACCCTGATCGATCACATTATTGAGACCGTTGAGGATTATGTCCGGCAGATGCACAACTGCCATCGCGATCTTTCCGCCTATGTGCTTTCCACCGGCAAAACCCAGGTTGAGTTGCTGGAAATTTTCAAACACATGGACGAGCGCGGTTGCACTCCGAAAGAAGCGGCGGATTGTCTCAATCTTAGCCTGGAAGAGATTTTCCCCTTCAAGGAAATGATCATGGGCAAAATTGAAATCCTTAATCGCTTGCAGGAAAAATGCAGCCACAACGTAAGCGATTTGGAAGAAGTGCTCTGGCGTATCAAGCGCGGCAATAATGCCGCCACCCGGGCCAAGCAGGAGCTTATCCGCTCCAACCTGCGCCTGGTGGTCTCCATTGCCAAAAAATATACCAACCGCGGCTTGCAGTTTTTGGATCTCATTCAGGAAGGCAACATCGGCCTGATGAAGGCGGTTGATAAATTCGAATATCAGCGCGGCTACAAGTTCTCCACTTATGCTACCTGGTGGATTCGGCAGGCCATTACCCGCGCCATTGCGGATCAGGCCCGCACCATCCGTATTCCGGTGCATATGATCGAGACCATCAACAAGCTTATCCGTACTTCGCGTTATCTGGTGCAGGAACTGGGGCGCGACCCGACGCCGGAAGAAATAGCCGAGCGCATGGATTACCCGGTTGATAAGGTCAAGAAGGTCTTGAAAATCGCCAAGGAGCCGATTTCTTTGGAAACTCCCATCGGTGACGAGGAAGATTCCAGCCTGGGCGATTTTATCGAAGACAAGAAAGCGGTGGCCCCGGCGGAAGAAGTGGTCAACACCAAGCTTTCGGAACAGATTGCCAGCGTGCTGGCCGATCTTACGCCGCGTGAGGAACAGGTGCTGCGCAAGCGCTTTGGCATCGGCGAAAAGAGCGACCATACCCTAGAGGAAGTGGGCAAACTTTTTAACGTAACCCGCGAACGTATCCGCCAGATCGAGGCCAAAGCCCTGCGCAAGCTGCGCCATCCGGTGCGGAGCCAGAGTCTGAGGACTTATTACGAAAGCTAGAGTAAAAGTTTATTTTTGGTAAATGCTGGTTTTGTTCAGGGCGGCTACAACTTTGAAATGTTGTAGCCGCCCTGTAAGTATCAGGAGGAAAAATGGATCCGATTAAGCGTGAAGAAACGTTGTCCAGGCTTTCGCCGTGCGGGCTGTTTTGCGGCAAATGCTTTGCCTTTAAGGGCGGCGATATCAGCGAGTTGAGCGCAAAACTCAGCGCGGCACTGGGCAACTTTGAGCCTTATGCCGCAAGATTTGTAACTGTGCTTGATGAACCGCTGTTTGCCGATTACCCGGCCTTTAAAGCGTTGCTGGATTATTTCGCGCAGGCCAAATGCGGCGGCTGCCGTAAGGAAGGCAAGTGCGCTCTGCTTAAAACCTGCAAAGTGGTAAATTGCGTGCGGGACAAGCAAGTTGATTTTTGCTTCCAATGCCCGAATTTCCCCTGCAACGATACCGGATTTGATGAAAATTTGAATAAACGCTCCATCGAGAATAACCGCAAGATACAGGAAATGGGCGTTGAAGCTTATTACGAAGAAATGAATAAGAAGAAATCGCGGTATTGAAAGCTGTTGAGAATGAGGTAACACCCAAAGCGCTTTGGCCTTTAAATTTAAGTTCAGGGCGCTTTGGGGTATTACATATTAAAAAAATAAAGTGAGTGATTGTAAAATTTAAATTTTTTTTGAATGTTAAACTGTTAAACTTCAATTTTATTAAAGATAGAGGCAACAAATCTATTTGTTCCTGCAATCAAATCATATACGCGTTGTTGAAACTCAACAGGTATTACTCCAGTCTTCTTGTCCTCCTTAGGAAAAACAACAAGCCTAGGGTCAGCTGAACTTACCCATTGGTCTATTTTATTTTTGCGTATATGCTTAATACAATTTGAAGCTTCATTAAGCACTGAAAGGCAGTGAAATGATTCTTCATTTAGGTTTAATGCGACATACTCTGGACCATTAGATTTCATAAATCCAATACAATCTGGTCTATTGGGTTCTGTGCGGATATATCCTTTCGCTTGTGCTGTTGGTGAATTAACAAACATTGATAATGCGGCATCGCTTATCAGGCGTAGAGTTAATACATTATGCCATATGGAACGGATAACGTCATAAAGCATATCTATGTTTCTTTGATTATTTTTATTGTAAATAACAACATTATTATACAAAGGAACGATGCGTTCATGATATTCTTTTATTTCTGCAGCACCAATATTACCTAACACGGAGAGAGTGTCGTATCTCTCTTTATCCTCGTTGCAAACATTGCAATGTGGAATCATCGGTTTAATCGAGCGATCATGCGGATCTATATTGTTTTCTCTGTCCCCATACAGCATTACTTCAAGTCCTTTAAATAATTCTTCATGTGACGTGTGTAATGTGCATGTGACATTTGGCCAATCAGCATCAGCATAACGATAAGAACCATCCATTTGTTTTGGCATAATAATTCCTTATTATATTTATTTTATAAAATTATTTCAAATATTAACAATATAATTTCTTATATATTTAAACTACAACTGGGTTATCTGTCAATATTGTTTAGGTTTTATATGTTTGCATTGAGGTAAATTTACAAATTATTTGTATTGATTTTTATTACAACTCAATATATATTTTTTATATTCAGTAGAATACCTCTTTATATACGCCAAAGCGCCCTGGTCTTTTGTTTAAGGCTAGGGCGCTTTGAACATATAAAATCCCAATCATGAAATACTTTACTCCAAAATACTCGCCTTGGCGTCAATCACAACGCTGACCACGTTGGTTTGCTCGGCATCGCTGAAACCGGCCAGCTTGCCAACCGTGTGCATGCTTTCGGGTTTAAGATCGAGAATCAGCGCCCCCAGCGTGGGGACCGTCTTTTCCCACCAGATGAAGAAATAAAGCTGGTCGGCTATTTTATACGTGCGGCAGGCTTCGGAATCGGTCTTGCCTTTTTCCATGCCATCCAGGCAAATCCAGGTAAAAAGAGTTTCGCTTTTGTATTGATGCTCATAAACATCGCCGGAACGGTAGTCGTAGCGCATGCGTTTGCCGACCAGATCGGCGGTTTCGCTGTGCCGGACGGTTTTGGTGTTCTGCAAGGAGCTGATACCGGCATGCAGCACTTCAATCCGCACGAGGCTTAGGGGCAGGTTCTGTTTGACGCGCTCTTCCGGCGTAATGGCCAGTTCTTCCTGCGTGGGCAGAATGCCGTAAAGCACCGTGGCGATATTCTGTCCAAGATCCATAATGATGGTAACAGGCTTGGACGGTTTGGCGCTGTCATCCAGATAATCGATAAAATAAATATTCGGGCGCGGGTTGGTTACTATAAAGTCAGTAGCCGTGCCAAGGGTGTTGGCGCGATCCGGCCTGCCGGCCCAGGTTCTTTGCCAGTCCAGTGTGTTTTTGGTACTGAAATGATATATGATGCTGCCGCCATCCTCCAGCCTGAGCGTAAAGGATTTGCCCAGCAGGTAAAAGGCCGGGTTTGGAGTCTCTTCACTGGTTCTGCCGGAGAGGACTTCACCAGGCGACGGATCCGCCGAACTTGCTGACGATGCTTGAGCTGCCAGACCGGTACCGGTCAGGCCGAACAACAATACGAAAAAACAGGCCGCTGCCAAGAATTTCCTTTTTGCCGACATGTCACAGTCTCCATTGAAAGAAGTTGGCGTATTTACTTTCGCATAACTATGCGTCAGTAAACAATGGTGGTTCCTTTTAATATCAGATAATAAATTAAAAGTCCCCAAGTTTGGACTAATTTTACAGACGGTTGGCGAACTGTGTTGCTATGGGCTGAAAAGGCGCTTGTGCAAATGTTTTGCGGGGTAGTGTTGCCAATATTCCTGAAATGAGCTATCTCTGCCCCAAATTGAAGACCGCAATCACTGACTCCGGTGGTACTTTATAAATCACGCAAGGGGTGGCAGGACATGCCAAAAGAATATCTCAAACTAAAACAGGTTAACTGCAAGCATTGTTACCGTTGTATCCGCAACTGTCCGGTCAAGGCGATCAGCTTTGCGCACGAACAGGCACACATTGTGGAAGACGAGTGCATTCTCTGCGGGCGCTGTTTTGTAAATTGCCCGCAAAACGCCAAGGAAATTCGTAACGACCTGCCCGATGCCAAGCGCCTGATTGCTTCCGGTGTTCCTGTTTATGCCAGTGTGGCTCCTTCCTTTGTGGCCAACTATCCCGGCACTACCATTGAATCCATGGAAAAGGCGCTTAAGGCGCTGGGATTTGCCGGAGCAGGCGAGACAGCGCGCGGAGCCACCCAGATCAAAAAACTTTATGATGAAATGGTTAACGAGGGTACGCAACAGGTCATCATTGCCTCCTGCTGCCATTCCCTGACCATGCTTTTGCAGCGTTACTATCCGCAGGCGCTGCCATATCTGGCCAAACTGGCTTCTCCCATGCAGGCTCACTGTCAGGAGTTGAAGAAGCAGTATCCCAGCTGCCATACGGTTTTTATTGGGCCTTGCGTTTCAAAGAAGGCGGAAATTGCTCAGTATCCGGGCGCTGTGGATGTAGTGCTCACTTTTGAGGAATTAAGCAACTGGCTGACTGAGGCCGATGTTAAGCTGGAGCCTGGCGTAGACAGCCGCGATGAGGGCAAGGCCCGGTTTTTTCCGGTGCCGGGCGGCATTCTGCGCTCCATGGATTGTGCCAACCCAGATTATGATTACATAAGCGTGGATGGTATCGACAACTGCATAAAAGCCATAAAAGGCATCGTCAGCGGCAACCTGAGCAAATGCTTTGTGGAAATGTCCATTTGCACGGGCAGTTGTATTGGCGGCCCGATTATTGGAAAAGCGCACCATTATCCGATACGCGATCATATCGCCGTGGCTTCGTATGCCGGGAAGCGCGATTTCAGCGTGGATATGCCGCCCATTGAGGAATTGACCAGGCAGTTCTCCGCTTCGCCTTGTTTGCGGGTGAATATTTCGGATAGCGCCATTCGTGAAGTGCTGGCAAAAATCGGCAAAACCAAGCCGGAGCATGAGCTGAACTGCGGCAGTTGCGGGTATAACAGTTGCCGGGAAAAGGCCGAGGCCGTCATTCTGGGTAAGGCGGAACTGGAAATGTGCCTGCCTTTCCTCAAGGAAAAGGCCGAATCTTTTTCCGAATCCATTTTCAACAACACGCCCAACGGCATTATTGTCCTGAATGAGTCGCTGGTGGTGCAGCAACTCAACCAGGCCGCCTGTGACATTCTCAATCTGCGCAACAAAGAGGCTTTGCTGGGCAGTCAGATTGTGCGTGTTCTGGACCCGGATGTTTTTGTCGAAGTGATCCAGAGCAAGAAAAATATCTACGACCGCCGGGTCTGTCTGGTGGAATACAAGCGCTATGTGCAGCAAACGGTGTTGTTTGATGCCAACTACCGCATTTTTATCCTGATTATGCGCGATGTTACCAAGGATGAAACCACCCGTGAGCAGAACGACGCCATGCGCCGCAAGACTGCCGCCATTACCAGCGAAGTTATCGCCAAGCAGATGCGCGTGGTACAGGAAATCGCTTCGCTCCTGGGCGAAACCACGGCGGAAACCAAAATCGCCCTGACACGGCTCAAGGAATCGCTGCAACTGGAATAAGTATATTGCCTAATGACGCATAAAAAAACAGTAGCCCCGTTTTGGAGCTACTGTTTTTTTATGCGCTATATTTCTGATATCTTTTTTACAGCGGATTCAGGGCAAATTGCGCTCTAGTCGTAAGCAACGGCGCTGATCTTCATCAGGCGGTCCAGGTTATGATGCGCTTCAATGTAGCGCACAGATCCGGTTTTGGCTCGCATGACCATGGAGTGGGTGATGGCTCCGGTGCCGGTATATTGCACGCCGCGCAGGAAAGTGCCACCGGAAATGCCGGTGGCCGCGAAAAACACGTCGTCGCTTTTAATCATGCTTTCAACGGTCATGATTTCGCGCATATCAATGCCAGCTTCCTGCAAGGCTTCCTTTTCCACAAAAGATTGCGGATCCAGGCGTCCAAAGAGCTGCCCGCCCATAGCTTTGATAGCGCAGGCGGCAATAACGCCTTCCGGGGTACCGCCGGTACCCATCATCACATCCACTTCCGAACGCGGGTCCACGGCCATAAGCGCACCAGCCACGTCGCCGTCGGTGTGCAGTTGAATACGCGCGCCGCACCCGCGAATTTTTTTGATCAATTTTTCATGCCTGGGTTTGTCCAGTACAAAGACAACCAGATCGTCAACGTCTTTGCCCAGGGCTTTGGCAATATGCTTGAGGTTCACATCAACCGGCGCGTCGAGATCAACGGCATCTCTGGCCGGAGCGGGCACCACCAGCTTTTGCATATAGAAGCTTGGTCCGGGGTTGAACATGCTGCCGCCAGGGGCAACGCCCACCACGGAGATGGCGTTGGGACGCCCAAAGGCCAGCAGATTGGTGCCTTCTACCGGATCCACAGCGATATCCATGGCCACGCCTTGTCCGGTGCCGACCTGTTCGCCATTATAAAGCATGGGGGCGGCGTCTTTTTCGCCTTCGCCGATAATAACCGTGCCAGCGATATCCATGGAATTGAAGCTGAGACGCATGGCGTCCACAGCCGCCTGATCACCGGCATTTTTATCGCCCTTGCCCAGCCAGCGAGCGGAAGCAAGTGCACCGGCTTCGGTCACCCGGACCAGATCCATGGCCAGGTTTTTTACAGGGGCCTCAGGTTTAGCAATAGTAGCAGTCACGGATGCAACCTCCGTTCGGTATGATTATGAAATTAGAAAAATAAATACCGTCTGAAACTTACGCCAAAATCAGGGGGTTTGTCCAGACAACCTGTTTTTTTGAACACGCCGGGTAGTGCCTGCTTTTGCCGTCAAGCAAGGAAGATGAGTTTTTGCCGACGGGAGTGTAGTCTTTTCCTACTCGACCGGAGGCAAAAACGAAATCTGACGCAGTATCACGGCAAAATGAGGCACTACTATTTGTTCATTACGTTGATGAATTCCTTATTGTTGGCAGTGCCACGCATTTTGTCCAGCAAAAATTCCATGCTGTCGATGGAATTCATGGGAGCCAGAATTTTGCGCAGAATCCAGACGCGGTTGAGCGTGTCGTCGGAGAGAAGCAGTTCTTCTTTGCGGGTGCCGGTGCGGTTGATATCCATGGCCGGGAAGACGCGCTTTTCGGCCAGATGGCGATCCAGATAGATTTCCATGTTGCCGGTACCCTTGAATTCTTCAAAAATCACTTCGTCCATGCGCGAACCGGTGTCAATAAGGGCAGTTGCGATAATGGTAAGGCTGCCGCCGTCCTCAATATTGCGCGCCGCGCCGAAAAAGCGCTTGGGACGTTGCAAGGCGTTGGCATCCAGACCGCCGGAAAGCACGCGGCCGGAAGAAGGGGTTACCGCGTTATAAGCCCGGCCAAGGCGGGTGATGGAGTCGAGCAAAATCACCACGTCTTTTTTGCGTTCTACCAGACGTTTGGCTTTTTCCAGCACCATTTCGCAAACCTGCACATGGCGCTGCGGCGGTTCGTCAAAAGTGGAAGAAATTACTTCGGCTTTTTTGACCGTGCGTTCCATGTCGGTAACTTCTTCCGGACGTTCGTCAATGAGCAGGACTATGAGATAGACATCGGGATTGTTGGCATTGATGGAGTTGGCGAGGTTTTGCAGCAGAATGGTTTTACCGGTTCTGGGCGGGGCCACGATAACGCCGCGCTGACCACAGCCGATGGGGGCCAGCATATCAATGACCCGGCCGGAATAATTCTTGTCCCCGTTTTCCATACGCAGCTGACGATCCGGATAAATGGGGGTCAGGTTGTCGAAAAGCACCAGGTTCTTGGCGTTTTCCGGCGGCTCAAAACCGATTTCGTTCACCTTGAGCAGGGCGAAATAGCGTTCGCCTTCCTTGGGCGGCCTGATTTGACCGGAAACGATATCACCCTTGCGCAGGCCGAAACGGCGAATCTGCGAGGGGGAGACATAAATATCGTCGGGGCCGGGCATGTAGCTGCACAGCGGGGAACGCAAAAATCCGAACCCGTCCGGCAGAATTTCCAGCACGCCGTCGCCGAAAATGGCGCCGTTTTGCGAAGCACAGCTTTGCAGCAAGGCGAAAATAAGCTCCTGCTTGCGCATGCTGCTGGCGTTTTCAATATCAAACTGTTCGGCCAGAGCCATGAGGTCGGTCATGCTCTTGACCTTCAGTTCGGACAAATTCATGCCGCTTTCTTCGACTTCAACATCGACAGTTGGCTTGGGAGCGCTTTTTTTACGCATATTGATGATATGGATTGGGTAAAGGATTATAAAAGAGGCTGCGTTGGGAAACACAGGCCAGGGGCCAGAAGTGAAAAAATAACTTATTTTAAGGAAAAAACTCTTTGGAGGGAAAATGACTTCTTCAATTTAATGCAATAACGCCAGCATAGCAAGTATTATCTTGTTAGTATCTCATTTTGCCGCGCTACCGAGTCAGGTATTATTTTTTTTGCAACGGTTCTGAAAGAGTTGTCTGACGTTAGAGGTCAGCACTGTCATTGTTTGGCTTTTGCAGGATATCAACAAAAAGTTCTTCAATACTACTTTGAATTTGTTCCTGTTTTTCGCCCAGTACACAAGCCATTTCCGTGGTGACCAGATTCATGGCCTGGTCAAGCAGGCGGCGCTCGCCAAAAGACAGGTCTTTTTCACCGCTGATAAGCAAAAGCTCTTTCAGAACATGACTGGCGTTATTCAGAGTGCCGGTTTGCAGTTTTTCGGTATATTCACGGTAACGGCGATTCCAGTTCTGCCCGGTGTAACCGGTGAATCCGGCACGGTTTTTAAGGTTTTCAAAAACTTCCTGGCATTCCGGTTTGCTGCTCAAATGGCGCAAACCAACGTTACCGGCGTTTTTAACCGGAACCAGCAGGGTAATGTTGCTACCCAATATCCTGACTATGTAAAAGTCGGCTGTCAGACCGCCAATTTCCTTTGACTCAATACGTTCGACAACGCCGACGCCTTGAGCAGGATATACGACCAGCTCTTCCGGAGAAAACACAAGGGCTCCTGGCAGGAAAATTAAAGTTGATGATTGCGTAATAGTTTTTATAACACAGAAAACAGGCTATGTGTAGTGGCAAGGCAAAAAATAAAAAATAGCCATAGGGTAATGGTTATTTTTCAAGCAGGGCTTTGGGTAATCGTTACCCACAGCAGGGTTTGGAGGGGGGATTCAAGTATTGGTTATTTGTTAATTCGGCAGGCGGAAGCCATTGAAATATTCCTGCGCGGCAGCCAAAGCTTTGGGTCCGGCCTCGGAAGGCATGGATCGGCGCTCGTTAAACATGACCAGGCCGCGGCAGGCCGCTTCCAGTACCTGATCAACAACGCGGCTGTCGGCAGCGTTAAAACGTCCCAGCACATGCGCGATGGTTTCCTCACCGGGCTGTTTGCCTATTCCCAGGCGCAGACGGTAAAAATCACGGCTGCCGAACTGCTGGGCCAGGGAGTTGATCCCTTTGTGTCCGGCGGATCCGCCGCCGAATTTAAAACGCATTTCGCCCAGAGGGATATCCAGTTCATCGTGGACGGCCAGCACCTGATCCGGCGAGATGCCGTAATAAGACATGGCCGCCGTGGCTGGCAGGCCGCTGTTGTTCATGTAGGTGAGCGGTTTGAGCAGAAGCCAGGGGGCAGAATGAACCGGAGGCAGATACAGCTTCCAAAGTTCATACTGCTTTTTTCCGGTGGAAAGTTTTTCAGCGGCTCGGCCACCAGGCTGTAGGCGGATCAGCTCATCAATGAGCATGAAGCCGAAGTTGTGCCTGGTGTTTTCGTACTCTTTGCCCGGGTTACCCAGGCCTATGAGCATTCCGCCTGTTTCCATGCCGCTCTTTCCTGTATAAAGCGCCCATGAAACAAGGGTTTCATGGGCGCTTTATAATCTATCGTTCAAACAGCGCGGTCACGAGGCAAGAACACTCGTGCCGAATACTGTTGCTAGGCCTTTTCTTCTTCATCATCCGCGCCATGCGCCAGCACGCTGACAATGACGAAGTTGTTGGTGTATTCAGCGCGTACGCCTTCGGGCAGCTTGAGATCCGCAACCCGGATGGAGGTGTTGATATCCATATCGCTGATGTCCAGTTCGATTTTCTTCGGCAGCGAGAGCGGCTTGCTGGCAACTTCAATGATTTCGCGGTAAGTTTCAAGCTTGCCGCCGATTTTGGTGCCTTTGGCCACGCCGGTGAAGACAAGGGGAACACGGATGCTGATTTCCTTGTTCAGGTCCACGCCGTAAATATCCATGTGCTGGATGCGATTCTTAATCGGGAAGAAATCCACGTCCCAAATAAGGGCGGGAGAAACTTCCTTGCTGCCGTTGTTGTCGATTTCGATATTGAAAACCGAGGTGCGGCCAATGGTCTGGTACAGCTTGGTCAGTTCTTTTTCGTTAATCTGTATGGGCTGGCTTTCGCCAAGAGCGTTATAGAACACGGCCGGAACCTGACCAGCTACACGCAGGCGGCGGGCAACGCCCTTGCCGGTCTGTTCACGCTTTTTAGCCTGAAGGGTTGCAAACTCTGACATTTTCTTCTCTCCTTTTGATCCTCAGCCATGACTTGCGCCGTTGCTGACGGGCGACTTTTTATACAAAACCTTTTTATATAAAAAGTTCGCTGACGGAGGACTCTGTATGGGTGTTACGTATAGCCTTGGCCAAAAGGTCGGCTATGGAAAAAACTTGCAATTTATCGCACGCGGCGGCTTTGTCGCCAAGCGGGATAGTATCGGAAATAAGAATTTTTGAGAAACTGGATGCAATCAGGCGCTCAATGGCCGGACCGGAAAGCACCGGGTGCGTGGCGCAGGCGATTACGTCCAGCGCGCCATGATTGCGCAGCACATCGGCTGCGGCGGCCATGGTTCCGGCGGTATCGATCATGTCGTCCACCACCACGGCTATTTTTTTATCCACATCGCCGATTACGTTCATGGCCGTGGCCTGGTTGGGCTTGTCGCGGCGCTTGTCAATGATGGCCAAACCGGCGTTCAGGCGCTTGGCATAGGCTCTGGCACGTTCCACGCCACCGGCGTCCGGCGAAACAATAACGATTTCGCCTTCAATGCCGCGCAGATACTCAAGAGCTACCGGAGCCGCGAACAGGTTATCGACCGGCACATTGAAAAAGCCCTGGATTTGACCGGCGTGCACATCAATGGTGATCAGGCGGCTCATACCGGCCACGCAAAGAAAATCAGCCACCAGTTTCGCGCTTATGGGCGCTCTGGGGCTGACTTTACGATCCTGACGGGCATAGCCGTAGTAGGGCAGCACGGCAGTAACGCGGCGGGCGCTGGCCCGTTTGAGGGCGTCCAGAATCAGGCAGGTCTGCATCAGATTGAAATTGACAGGCTTGCTGAGCGATTGAATGACGAAAACGTCATCACCGCGCACGTTATCCTGAATTTCGACTCTGATTTCGCCGTCGCTGAAAGTATCCAGCAAAACCGGGGTCAGTTCGACACCCAATTTTTCGACAATGGAGCGCGACAGTTCCGGGTTGGAAGTGCCGCTGATGATTTTTAGCTGTCCTGCCATGATGCACCCAAAATCAGGTTAATTTAGACACCAATAGTAAAAACACAAAAAAACTGGCAGGGGCGGGAGGATTCGAACCCACGAATGACGGAACCAAAATCCGTAGCCTTACCGACTTGGCGACGCCCCTGCATGAATGGCCCGGTTATACACCATAAGGCCAGATTCTCTTAAAATTTCACTTGCGCGATCCGCTTGCGCGGTTCGTTTGAAAAGACCGAAAAGGCTGCTGCCGCTGCCGCTCATCAAGGCCGCGTCGGCTCCAAGATCCAGAAGTTGCTGTTTGATCCCGGCAAGTTCCGGATATCTGGCAAAAACAACTTCTTCAAAGCTGTTGAAGAAACCGTCGCCAAATTCCTGGTCAGTCACATTTTCCGCAGAGGAAGTGCTAATATCTTGCGCTTCCCGGCTTGTCAAGAATCTTATTGGAGCGTTTTCATTATCTTTGGCCGGTCCGGTTGTTGGCCTGGCATCGTTTTGCTTTTGCAGATCATCCCAGGCCGTATAGGCCCACGGAGTTGAAACGGATATTTCAGGGCAGACCAGCAGCAGCCGTTCAGCAGCAAAAGAAAACCGCGCCGGAGCAAGTTTTTCGCCAATGCCTTCCGCCCAGGCCGGTTGATTAAGCAGGAAAAACGGCACATCCGCGCCGACTTGCGCCGCGAGTTCATTTAAGCGCGTCCGGCCCAGCGGGGTGATACCCGCATCATTC